>NZ_JBIRLM010000020.1:0-142036 GCF_044330565.1 Streptomyces sp. NPDC017448
TCGAACTCGTCGACTACGGCGTCGTGGGCGACCTCTTCACCGTCGTCCCCCAGCTCACCGACGAGATCACCGCCCGCAAGGGCTGACCCACCCCCCGCACAACCCCCCGGCCCCGGGCCGCACGGTGAACCCCACCGCGCGGCCCGGAGCCGTATCGTCACCGGCGCGCTTCGCCGCCGGGCCGTTCTTCCGGCCCTACCGCCGCTCTTCGGCCGGCCCCGACGCGGGAGCCCGGCCGACCCGGTCCTCACCGTCCTGGGCCCTGAGGCCGAACGTGGTGAACGCCGTGCGGTCGGGCAGCGGATAGAACTCCTTGCCCGTCAGCGTGTTGACGATGACGGCGGACCGCCAGGCGGCCAGGCCCAGATCGGGAGCGCCGACGCCGTGCGTGTGCCGCTCGGCGTTCTGCACGAAGACGGAACCGGTGATCTCCGGTGCGAGGACGAGTCGTTGGGCCGCGTCGATCTGCGGCCGGCCGGCGTCGTCGCGGACGATGTACGGGTCAAGCGCGGCGAGCAGCGTGTCGACGGGGCGCTCCCGGTATCCGGTGGCGAGGACGACCGCGTCGGTGACGAGCCGGCCGCGCGTCCCCTGCTGGCCGTGCTCGACGTACAGCTCGGTGCGCCCCTCCGCCGTGGTCGTGGCGCCGGTGACCTCGATGCCGGGGGTGAGCGTCACGTCGGGCCAGCCGCCGCCGAGGCTGCGCCGGTACAGCTCGTCGTGGATCTCCCCGAGCGTCTCCCCGCTGACGCCCTTGTACAACTGCCACTGCCGGGGCAGCAGCCGGTCCCGGGTGGCCTGCGGGAGCCCGTGGAAGTAGCGGGTGTAGTCGGGGGTGAACTGCTCCAGCCCGATCTTGCTGTACTCCATGGGCGCGAAGGCGGGCGTACGGGCCAGCCAGGTCAGCCCCTCCGCCCCCTCCGGCCGGGAGCGGAGCAGGTCCAGCAGGACTTCGGCGCCGGACTGGCCCGAGCCGACCACGGTGATGTGGCGGGCGGCCAGCAGCCGGTCCCGCTGGGGGAGGTAGTCCGCGGAGTGCAGCACGAGGGCGGCCGGGTCCTCGACCCACGCCCTGAGCCGATCGGGCACATGGGGCGACGTACCGACGCCGAGCGCGAGGTTGCGGGTCCGGGCGAGCCCGGTCTCCGGCGTCTCCCCGTCCGGCCCCGGCCGGGTGAACTCCACGGAGAAGAGGCCCTGTTCCGCGTCCCAGGCCACGGTGTCCACCCGGTGGCCGAAGTGGACGGAGGGAAGCTCGGTGCTCGCCCACCGCAGGTAGTCGTCGAACTCCGAGCGGTGGATGTGGAAGCGCTCGGCGAAGTAGAAGGGGAACAGTCGGCGGCGGATCTTGACGTAATTGAGGTAGGACCAGGGGCTGGTGGGCTCGACCAGGGTCACCAGGTCGGCGAGGAAGGGCACTTGGAGTGTCGCCCCGTCGATGAGGAGCCCCGGGTGCCAGCGGAAGGCGGGCCGCTGCTCGTGGAAGGCGGTGCGCAGCCCCGGTACGCCGTCGGCCAGTGCGGCGAGCGAGAGGTTGAAGGGCCCTGCGCCCACCCCCAGCAGGTCGAGGGGCGGCGTGTGCGGTCGGGGTGTCATCGGGCTCCTCCCGCAGGGGACGCCGGGGCGGCGGGGCCCCGTCCCGGGCAGGCCGTACGCATCGTCGACGTCATGGCGACAGCCTTTCCGGCGCGGGGAGTTCGGCATCTTCGGCTGCCGGGGCTTCGCTCGGGCGGCGGTCCGCCGCGGCGGTGCCCGCGGCAGGTTCCGCCCGGTCCCCTCCCCCGGCGCGGTCCGCCGGAGCCCCGTTCCCCGCCCGTTCCGCAGGCGCCCCGGCCGCGGCACGGGCCGCCGCCTCCGTGACGAGGTCTAGGAGCGGCAGCAGATCGGCGGTCGCGGCGTCCGGGTGCAGGAGGGTGGCCTTCAGCCACAGCCGGCCGCGGCCGTCCCCGTCCTCCGCGACCGCGCGGCCGAGGACGGCGCGCCCCTCGGCGAGGAGGGTGCGGCGGACGGCGGCGACCACGGCGTCGCCCGCCTCGTCGGGCAGCGTGTCGGCCGCGGCGGGGCGGAACAGCACGGTGCTGATCCCGATCTCCCCGGGGCGGCGGCGCAGCGCGGGGTGTTCGTCGACGGCCCGGCCGAACGCGTGGGCCGTGCGGACGCAGTGCTCCACCAGCGCGGCGAGTCCCCGGCGTCCGAGCGCCCGGAACGTGACGGCCATCTTCAGGGCGTCGGGGCGTCGGGTGGTGCGGATCGAGCGGCCCAGCAGGTCCGGGAGTCCGGCCTCGGTGTCGTCGTCGGCGTTGAGGTAGCCGGTGCGCAGGGCCAGCGGCGCGAGCGTCGCCGTGTCCGCGACGGTCAGCACCCCGGCGGCGACCGGTTGCCAGCCGAGTTTGTGCAGGTCGAACGTTACGGAGTCGGCACGCTCCAGCCCCGCGAGTTGCGGGGCCAGCCGCGCGCTGAACAGCAGCGGCCCCCCGTACGCGGCGTCAACGTGGAACCGGGCGCCGTGCCGTCCGGCGATCCGGGCGATCTCCGCGAGCGGGTCGATGCGCCCCTCGTCGGTGGTGCCGGCGGTGGCGACGACCAGGAGCGGAGCTCCGGCCTGGCCGGCCAGACCGGTCAGGACATGGTCGAGGGCGGCCGGGTCCATCCGGCCGTCGCGGCAGGCGACGACGGCCGGGGCGGGCAGGCCGAGCATCCAGGCGGCGCGGTGGACGCTGTGGTGGGCGTTGGCGCCGGTCACCACCCGGAGGGCGCCGGGGGCCGCTCGTTCCCGGGCGAGGAGCAGCGCGACCAGGTTGGACTCGGTGCCGCCGCTGGTGATGAGCGCGTCCGGGGCGGGGGCGGCGGGGTGGACGAGCCGGGCCAGGGCGGCCGTGGTCAGCTCCTCGATCACCCCGGCCGCGGGCGCCTGGTCCCAGGAGTCCATGGAGGGGTTCAGGGCCGCCCCGGCCAGGTCCGCCGCGACGGCCACGGCCAGCGGCGGGCAGTGCAGATGGGCGACACAGGAGGGGTCGGCGGGGTCGGCGGCCCCTTCCGCGGCGGCACGGACCACGTCCGTGAGCGCGGCCTCGGCGCCGACGCCCTCCTCGGGCAGGACCGGGGCGCAGAGGGCGCGCGTGCGGCGGGCCACCGCCTCGGGCCCTCCGGCGGGCAACGGCCCGCCCCGGGCCGGGGCGGCGTCCTCCAGCGCGTCCAGGACGATCGCGGTGAGGGCCCGCAGCCGCTCCGGCCCGTGCGCCCCGCCCGCGACCCGGCCTCCCCGTACGCCTGCCGCGCCCGGGACCGACGGCGTACCGGCGCTCACACCCCACGCTCCGCGAAGGGCGCGCCGGGGAGCGGGGGCGGGACAGGCGGCATGGCGAAGACCTTCGGTCGTAGTGCGGGCGGGTCGTACCGCGGCGGGGTCCGCGCGCCCAGGGCGACACCGGAGGCGAAAGGACCTACCCCCGGGGTTGTGCCGGTTAGGCTAACCTAACTCCGAGGGTGCGGGCGACGGGTGGCCCACCGTGTCGCAGAGGCTACTTCGCTTACCGGGCAACCGAGTTGACGGGGCCGCCCTCCCCCGCCCGGCGGAACGCGGCCGGGGGCCCGGCGGTCCGGGCCGATGGACGAGCGGGGTGGGTGCCCGCCTCCCGCCCGTACGCCCGGACGGTGGGAGCGGCCGGGGCGGCACCTCTCCCGCCCGCCCGGACCGCACCGCACCGCACCGACCGTTCCCCGCCCGTTCGGCTGCCCGTCACGCGTTTCCTGACCTCCGGTCAGGTGGGCCGTCTCGACTGTGCGGTGACGGTGACCCAGATGTAACCGAATGGCGTAGGGAGTGCGGAACCACCGAGCGTCACAAGCCGTTCTCTTGCCACTACACGGCCGCCGACCCGCGGCAGGCCGATTCGAGGAAACGGACAACGCCCTATGAAGAAGACAGTCGGGTGGGCCCAGGACGGCGACGACTGGACGATCACCGTGAACGGCACGCAGTACCGTGCGGTCGAACGACCGGCCGACGGCCGGGTCCACGACTACCTGGTGCGTGGAGCGGATCTGACCGCCGAGTGCCCGAGCCTCGGGCACGGTCTCGGAGTCATCCGGGAGCACGAGTCCCGCCGCTGACCCGCCTCGGCCGGCCCGGCGGGCCCCTCCCGCTGAGCGCGGCCCCCGCCCCCGCCCCGGCCCTCCGGCCTCGACGGCGCGGTAGGGGCCGGTGAGGTGTGCGTCGAGGACGTCCCGCCGCAGCCGGGGCGGCGCTTCCCTCTCCGCGCCCCGCCCCCGCCCTCTCCCGGGGTGAGGAAGACATCCGCCCGGCGGAGGGGCTTCACCGCGGGCGGGGGCCGGAGGGTCGGAGGTGCGAGGCCGCCGGTCAGTCGCCGCAGCTCGCCCCGCATCCGCCGCCCCCGTCGGCCCACCGGCCACCGCCGGACCCGGACGCGCCCGTGCTCCGGCGGTCGTGCCGGGGTGGCGGCGGCGGGGGCGGGGCGAGCTGCGGATAGCGGCGGTGGAGTACGGCCGTACCGTGCAGGGCGATGCCCCGCGCGAACGCGTCGGCGTCGTCGGTGGTCTCGGAGCGGGAGACGGGATGCCGCTCGACGGCCTCCCGGACCAGCCGTTCCGAGGTCCTGACGGGCGGCGCGGTGAACGACACGGCCGCGACCGCGGCGGCCGTCGTGGCGAGGACCAGGGGGACCGGATCGCCGATCGGCACGATCGCGAGCACCGCGACGACCCCCGCCCCGGCCAGGACGCGGAGGGGGAGCAGCCCTCTCCGGAACCGCGCTCGCACCGGGGGCCCGTCGAGCAGGCCGTCCCGGCACAGCGCCTCGCGTATGCCTGCCAGCTCCGCCCGGACCGCGCGCGTATCGGCCAGCGCGCGGACCGACAGCCCCTGCTGGACGTGCCCCGGCCCGCGACGGGCCTGCCGGTGCGCCCGCACCTCGGCCCTCACCGAGCGGTCCAGCGGTTTCAGCCGCGCGTCGGGGACCGGCTCGCGGGCGACGACGGCGCCGTCCCTGACGGCGAGGCCGTTGAGCGTGAGGCCGCTCCCACCGGCCAGGAGCTCCCCGAGCACGAGCAGCCGTCCCACGCTCGCCGCCACCGCTCCCGCCCCGCCGCCCCGCAGGCAGGCCAGCTCGTAGACGTCGAGCTCCCGCTCGGGGACGGGCGGGTGCGCCACGGCGGACCGCGCACGCCACGCCGTCCACCCCGCCCACACCACCGCGACGCAGTACCCACCGAGGACGAGCCAAGGGACCATGGTTACGGAGAGGCCGGAACGGCTCGTTCGGTTCCCGGTTCCCGGCGGCCCTGCCGCCGAGCCCGTCCGGAAGCGGCGGACCGGGGATGATTCCCGCCGCGACGGGCGTTGTATCCGGTGGTGTCCGGCTCGTCCGTCGAGCCGGGGACCGGCAACGGACGACAGGAGCTGGAGGCGGCGCGGTGCACGGTGAGTACAAGGTTCCCGGCGGCAAGCTGGTCGTGGTGGACCTGGACGTGGAGGGCGGGGCGCTGCGGAACGTCCGCGTCGCCGGGGACTTCTTCCTCGAACCCGACGAGGCCATCCTCGCGATCGACGCGGCGTTGGAGGGTGCCCCCGCCACCACCGACACGGCCGGGCTCGCGGCCCGGATCGAGGCGGCGCTGCCCGACTCCACGGTGATGCTCGGCCTGAGCGCGGAGGGCGTCGCCGTCGCCGTGCGCCGGGCGCTCGCGCAGGCCACGGAGTGGAGCGACTACGACTGGCAGCTGATCCACGACGCCCCGCAGTCGCCCGCGCTGCACATGGCGCTCGACGAGGTCATCACCGCCGAGGTCGCGGCGGGGCTGCGGCCGCCGACCCTGCGGGTCTGGGAGTGGGACTCCCCCGCCGTGATCATCGGCAGCTTCCAGTCGCTGCGCAACGAGGTGGACCCGGCGGGCGTCGAGCGGCACGGCGTGAGCGTGGTACGCCGGATCTCCGGCGGCGGCGCGATGTTCGCGGAGCCCAGCTCCACCATCACCTACTCGCTGGCCGTCCCGCAGTCGCTGGTCTCCGGGCTGTCGTTCGCCGACAGTTACGCCTATCTGGACGACTGGGTCCTGGAAGCCCTCGCGGACATGGGGATCAAGGCCTGGTACCAGCCGCTCAACGACATCGCCACCGAGGTCGGCAAGATCGCCGGGGCGGCGCAGAAGCGGGTGGTGGGGCCGGACGGCGGGCCCGGCGCCGTCCTGCACCACGTGACGATGGCGTACGACATCGACGCCGACAAGATGCTGGAGGTGCTCCGCATCGGCAAGGAGAAGATGTCGGACAAGGGCACCCGGTCGGCGAAGAAGCGTGTCGATCCGCTGCGGCGGCAGACCGGACTGCCCCGCCAGGCCGTGATCGAGCGCATGATCGACTCGTTCCGGCGGCGGCACGGGCTGACGGACGGCGGCGTGACGCCCGCGGAGCTGGCGCGCGCCGAGGAGCTGGTACGGACGAAGTTCGCCGCACCGCAGTGGACGGCCCGGGTGCCGTAGGACCCGCCGGAGGCCGGGTCCGCGCGGCGGCTGCCCGGCATACTGGGACGCATGGACGAGGCAGCGGGCTCCGGACTGCGGGAACGGCTCGGGAGAAGCCTGTTCGCCCGGGTGGCGGGGCCTTCCGGGCCGGAGAACCGGGCCCGTATCCACGACACCCCCGGCCCCCGGTGGTTCGGCCCGGACCGGCCGGTGCGCCGGGTCCACGGGGACGCGTCCATGTTCGTCGGAGGGCTGCGGGCCCTGCTCCTCCAGTCGCTGCACCCCCTCGCCATGGCCGCCGTCGCGGGCCACTCGGGGTTCCGGGGCGATCCGTGGGGGCGGCTCCAGCGGACCAGCACGTTCCTGGCCGTCACCACCTTCGGCACGGCCGACCACGCGCGGGAGGCGGTGGACCGGGTACGGGCCGTGCACGAGGGGGTCCGCGGGTTCTCGTCCTCCGGCGAGCCGTACCACGCGGCCGACCCGCACCTGCTGTGCTGGGTGCACATCGCGGAGGTGGACAGCTTCCTGCGCGCCCATCAGCGGTACGGAGCACGGCCGTTGGACGGCGCGGGGTGCGACGGCTACATCCACGACATGGCGACGGTCGCCCGCGCGCTCGGCGTCCCCGACCCGCCGCACGACCGCGCGGAGCTGGCCGCCCGGATCGCCGCCTACCGGCCGGAGCTGCGCGCCACCCGTGAGGCGCTGGACGCCGCCCGCTTCATCCTGTTGCGCCCGCCGCTGCCCTGGCCGGCCCGTCCCCCGTACGCGGTGCTCGCCGCCAACGCCGTGTCCACGCTGCCGCCGTGGGCCAGGGCTCCGCTGCGGCTGCCCCGGGTGCCGGGGGTCGAGGAGATCTGCGTACGGCCCGCGGGGAAGGCCCTGACCAGGACGATCCGGTGGGCGATGGCCCGGCCGCCGACGTCTGCGGAGGGCTGAACGCCGGGGTCCGGATGCCGCGGCCCGGATGCCGGGGCCCGCCGCGGGCGGGACCATGGAGGGGACCGCACGCGGGGGACCCACGGCGGGAGGCCCCGATGGCCCGCAGCGCATCGACCGACGTCCTGGTGGTGGGCGCGGGCCCGGTCGGCCTGACGCTCGCCGGGGAGCTGCGGCGGGCGGGGGTGGCGTGCCGGATCGTGGACCGGCTCCCGGCCCGGCTGCCGTACGCCAGGGCGGTGGGGATCCAGCCGCGCACCCTGGAGCTCTTCGACCGCATGGGCCTGGTGCGGGAGGTGCTGGACGCGGCCGTCCCGATGCGCGGACAGCTGACGTACGTCGACGGGGTCGAGCGCGGGCGGGTGGAGTTGGTGCTGCCGCCGGAGGTGCCGTACGGCTTCGCGGCCCTGCCGCAGTACGAGACGGAACGCGTCCTGGAGGAGTTCCTCGGGCGTTACGGCACCGGGATCGAGCGCTCCACCGCGCTGGTGGCGTTCGCCCGGGACGCCGCCGGGGTGACCAGCCGGCTCACCACCGCGTCCGGGGCCGAGGAGGAGGTGCGGTCCCGGTACCTGGTGGGGTGCGACGGGGCGCACAGCACGGTCCGCAAGGGGCTCGGGCTCTCGTTCGAGGGCGGTGCGTTCCCCGAGGAGTACATGCTCGCCGATGTGGAGGTGGGCTGGGGGCTGCCGTCCGGGTACGGGGTGCGGTCGATGCGCCGGGGCGCGGACGGCGCGGTCGACGACCTGCTGGTCTGCGTCCCGCTGCCGGGGAGGGGGCGCTACCGGATGTCGATGCCGGTGCCGCCGGAGCTGTCCGCCGTGCGGCGGGCGGGGGCGGTCGGGCCGACGGGCGGCGACGGGGCGGCGCACGGGCTCGAAGGCGGCGCGGCCCCCGGCCTCGCCGACGTCCAGAGGGTGCTGGACCGGCTGGCGCCGGAGCCGGCCACCGCGTCCGCGCTGCGCTGGTCCTCGGTGTTCCGGATCAGCCACCGGCTGGTGGACCGGTACGGGGACGGCCGGGTCTTCGTCGCCGGGGACGCGGCGCACATCCACCCGCCGACCGGCGCCCAGGGCATGAACACCGGGGTCCAGGACGCCGCCAATCTGGCGTGGAAGCTCGCGCTGGCCGTCGCAGGCGCTGCGGGGCCGCGGGTGCTCGGGAGTTACGGCGCCGAGCGCCGCCCGGTCGGCAAGGAGGTCGTCGGGCGCACGGTCCGGCACGCCGCCGAAGGCGTCCAGGCCGACCCGGAGGACCGGGGGACGCTGCTGCTGCGCGAGGCCCAGCTGCTCGTCTCCTACCGGGACAGCCCGCTGGTCGCACCGCCGCCCCGGGACGACGGCGGCGGGCCCCGGCCGGGCGACCGGGCCCCGGACTGCGGCGGCCTCACCGGAGACGTCGCCGCCTACCCGCAACGGCTGTTCGACCTGATGCGCGGGCGGGGCCACGTGCTGCTCGGGTACGGGCGCCACCCGGTCGGCGACGCGCCCCGCGATCTCGCCGCCGCAGCGCGGGAGGCGAGCCGGGGCCGGGTCGCGACGCACTGGATCGTGCCCGCCGACGCCCCGGCCGAGGTGGCGGGGGTCCCTCATCACCACGACGGCCGGGGCGAGTTCGCGCGCGCGTACGGGGCCGGGGAGGGCGCGGCGTTCCTGGTGCGGCCCGACGGCCACCTGGCCGCCTGCCTCCGTCCTCCGGTCGTGGGCGCGTTGGCGGCGGCGCTGGGGCGGGTCTTCGAGCCGTGACGCCCGGCGCGGGGCCGCGGGGCGCGGGCCGCAGACCGCAGGCCGCGGGTTCCCGTCCGTCCGGTGCGCCGTGCCGTCCCGCGGGCCCGTCTCAGTCGACCGTGACGACCACGGAGTGCCGGCCGCTCGCCCCGTCCGGGACGGTCCCGGTGCGCTTCCCGGTCTGCGTCTCGCCCGTCCCGTCCGTGGCGCGGACGGTGAGGGTGTGGCTGCCGGGGGTCGCCTTCCACGGGTAGGACCACTGGCGCCAGGTGTCGACGGTGGCCCGGTCGGCCAGTTGCGCCGGCCGCCAGGGGCCGTCGTCCACCCGGATCTCGACCTTCTCGACCCCCCGGTGCTGGGCCCAGGCCACTCCGGCGACCATGACCGTGCCGGCCGCCGGGCGGGCGAAGGGCTTGGGGGTGTCGATGCGGGACTGGGTCTTGACCGGGGCCTCGCGCGCCCACGACCGCTTCACCCAGTACGCGTCGTAGCCCTCGAACGTGGTCAGCTCGATCTCCTCGATCCACTTGCAGGCCGAGACGTACCCGTACAACCCGGGGACCAGCATGCGGACCGGGAACCCGTGGACGAAGGGCAGCGGTTCGCCGTTCATGCCGAGGGCGAGCATCGCGTCGCGGCCGTCCATGACGTCCTCGACGGGGGTGCCGAGCGTCATGCCGTCCACCGAGCGGGCGATGATCTGGTCCGCCTTCCCGCCCCGGGACGGCGGCTTGACGCCCGCCTCCTTGAGCAGGTCCGCCAGGCGGACGCCGATCCACCGGGCGTGGCCGACGTAGGGGCCGCCGACCTCGTTGGAGACGCAGCACAGGGTGATCTCGCGTTCGATCAGGGGGCGGTCCAGCAGGTCCCGATAGGTGAACTCCAGGTCGCGGCGCACGCCCGTGCCGTGGACGCGCAGCCGCCAGGTGTTCGCGTCGACCTTGGGGACCACGAGCGCGGTGTCGACCCGGTAGAAGTCCTTGTTCGGCGTGGTGAACGGGCTGAGGCCCCGGACTCCGAGCCGCGCTCCGGCGGGGATCGGCTCGGCGGGCGAGGCCGGGGCGGGCAGCCGTACGGCGCCGCGGGAGGCGACGGCGTCCTGGGCGCCCCGCCCGTTGAGCGTCCGGCCGAGGGCCCCCGCCGCCGTGGAGGCGGCGGCCGCGGCGGTGGCGGCGACCAGGAACCCGCGCCGGTCCCAGCCGCTCTCCTCGTCCGGCGGCCCGGTGGCGGCCGTGCGCGGGGTGGTGAGCCTGCCGGTGAGGACGTACAGCAGGACGGCCCCGGCGACCGCGCCCACCAGCGACGGCAACCCGTCCGCGAAGCCCGTGGAGTCCGGGCGGCCGACGGCGGCGGCCGCGCCGACCGCGCCGAGGACCAGGACGGCGGTGGAGCCGGTACGCCGGTGGCGCAGGGCGAGCAGGCCGATGGCGACGGCGAGGAGGGCGAGCGTGGCGGCGATGCCGAGCTGGAGGACGGCCTTGTCGTTCTCCCCGAAGGTGCGGATCGCCCAGTCCTTCACCTGGACGGGCGTCCGGTCGACGGCCGCCCCGCCGACCGCCGTCAGGGGGCCCGCCTCGGGTCTGACGGCGGCCGAGGCGAGCTCGGCGACGGTCAGGGCGGCGAACCCCGCGAGGAGTCCGCTCAGGGCGGCGAGAGCGTTGCGGGTCAGGGCTGTCCGGTTGGTCCTCCGGGTCCTTATTGGCCGGGGGGGCCCCCCCGGGTTGCCCCCCCCCCGGGGGGCCCCGGGCCCGCCCCCCCCCCGGGGGGGGGGGGGGCGGGCGGGGGCGGGGGGGGTCGGTGGGGCGGACGCGTCCGCCCCACCTCACGTCAGGCGAGCGACGCGATCGCCTGGTTGAACGTGGCGGACGGACGCATGATCTCGGCGGCCTTGGCCGGGTCGGGCTGGTAGTAGCCGCCGATCTCGGCCGGGGAGCCCTGCACGGCGATCAGCTCGGCGACGATGGTCTCCTCCTGCTCGGCCAGCGTCTTGGCGAGCGGCGCGAACGCCTCGGCGAGCTTGGCGTCGTCGGTCTGCCGCGCCAGCTCCTGCGCCCAGTAGAGGGCGAGGTAGAAGTGGCTGCCGCGGTTGTCGATGCCGCCGAGGCGGCGGCTCGGGGACTTGTCCTCGTTGAGGAAGGTGCCCGTCGCCCGGTCCAGGGTGTCCGCGAGGACCTGGGCCCGCGCGTTGTCCGTGGTGGTGGCCAGGTGCTCGAAGCTGACCGCGAGGGCCAGGAACTCGCCCAGGCTGTCCCAGCGGAGGTAGTTCTCCTTGACGAGCTGCTGGACGTGCTTGGGGGCCGAGCCGCCCGCGCCGGTCTCGAAGAGGCCGCCGCCGTTCATCAGCGGGACGACGGAGAGCATCTTCGCGCTGGTGCCGAGCTCCAGGATCGGGAAGAGGTCGGTGAGGTAGTCGCGCAGCACGTTGCCGGTGACGGAGATGGTGTCCTCGCCGCGGCGGATGCGCTCCAGGGAGAAGGCGGTGGCCTCGACCGGGGACTTGACGGTGATGTCCAGACCGTCGGTGTCGTGGTCGGCGAGGTACGTCTGCACCTTGGCGATCAGGTTGGCGTCGTGCGCGCGGGTCTCGTCCAGCCAGAAGACGGCCGGGACGCCGGTGGCGCGGGCACGGGTGACGGCGAGCTTGACCCAGTCCTGGATCGGGGCGTCCTTGGTCTGGCACATCCGGAAGATGTCGCCGGCGCCGACGGCCTGCTCCAGCACGACCGCGCCGCTCGCGTCGACGACGCGCACGGTGCCGGTGGCGGGGATCTCGAAGGTCTTGTCGTGGCTGCCGTACTCCTCGGCCTTCTGCGCCATCAGACCGACGTTGGGCACCGAGCCCATGGTGGCCGGGTCGAAGGCGCCGTTGGCGCGGCAGTCGTCGATGACGACCTGGTAGACGCCGGCGTAGCTGCTGTCCGGGAGGACGGCGATGGTGTCGGCCTCGTTGCCGTCCGGGCCCCACATGTGGCCCGAGGTGCGGATCATGGCGGGCATGGAGGCGTCGACGATGACGTCGCTGGGGACGTGCAGGTTGGTGATGCCCTTGTCGGAGTCGACCATGGCGAGGGCCGGGCCCTCGGCCAGCTCGGCCTCGAAGGACGCCTGGATCTCGGCGCCGACGTCCGGCAGCGAGCCGAGGCCCTTGAGGATGCCGCCCAGGCCGTCGTTGGGGGTGAGGCCGGCGGCGGCGAGCTGGTCGCCGTACTTGGCGAAGGTGTTGGGGAAGAAGGCGCGGACCGCGTGGCCGAAGATGATCGGGTCGGAGACCTTCATCATGGTGGCCTTGAGGTGCAGGGAGAACAGCACGCCCTCGGCCTTGGCGCGGGCGACCTGCGCGGTGAAGAACTCGCGCAGCGCGGCGACGCGCATGACGGCCGCGTCGACGACCTCGCCCTTGAGGACGGGTACGGATTCGCGCAGCACGGTGGTGGCGCCGTCGTCGCCGTGCAGCTCGATGCGGAGGGTGCCGTCCTCGGCGATGACCGCGGACTTCTCGGTGGAGCGGAAGTCGTCGACGCCCATGGTGGCGACGTTCGTCTTCGAGTCGGCCGACCAGGCGCCCATGCGGTGCGGGTGGGCCTTGGCGTAGTTCTTGACGGAGGCGGGGGCGCGGCGGTCGGAGTTGCCCTCCCGCAGCACCGGGTTCACGGCGCTGCCCTTGACCTTGTCGTACCGGGCGCGGACGTCCTTGTCCTCGTCGGTCTGCGGGTCGTCCGGGTAGTCCGGGAGCGCGTAGCCCTGTCCCTGGAGCTCGGCGATGGCGGCTTTGAGCTGCGGGATCGACGCCGAGATGTTCGGCAGCTTGATGATGTTCGCGCCGGGCGTCCTGGCCAGCTCGCCCAGCTCGGCGAGTGCGTCATCGATACGCTGCTCGGCCTTGAGGTGCTCCGGGAAACTGGCGATGATCCGGCCCGCGAGGGAGATGTCACGGCGCTCGACCGTGACGCCTGCGGTCGAGGCGTACGCCTCGACGACGGGCAGGAACGAGTAGGTCGCCAGGGCAGGGGCCTCGTCGGTGTGCGTATAGATGATGGTCGAGTCAGTCACCGGGTGCTCCGCTCCACGTCTGCAACATTGCTTGACATCAAGATATCTCTTCGGCGTGCGGGGCTCCACAAGACCCCCGCACGGTTTCCCCCTCCGCGCGGGGCGCGGTGACGCATGGGTCACCGAGGGTTACGGGGCCGGGGGGCGGTGCTCGTACCAGCGCAGGTCGTCCTCCAGTTGGGCGGCGAGGGCGATCAGCCGCTCCTCGGCGCGGGAGGGGCCCAGCAGCTGGGCGCCGACGGGGAGGCCGGAGCGGGTGAAGCCGGCCGGGACGTTCACACCGGGCCAGCCGAGGACGTTCCACGGCCAGGCGTACGGGCAGGCCGCGGTCATCGCGAGGTCGGTGCGCCAGGCGCTCAGGCCGTCGAACCTGCCGATCCGCGGCGGCGGGGCGGCCGTGGTCGGGGTGAGGAGCACGTCGAATCCGGAGGCGTCGAAGAGGGCCCCGATACGGCGGTGCTGGCGCACCTCGCGGGCGCGGGCGGCCCGCACCGCCCGGCCGCCGAGCCGGGTGCCGGTCCGCAGGGCGCTGCGGGTGCGCGGGTCGAGGAGCGCCGGTTCGGGGTGGCGGGCGGCGAACTCGGCGATGCCCGCGGTGGCGCGCGGCACGAAGGCGAGGCCGATCAGCCCGTACCGGGGGCGGGCCTCCTCCACGTGGTGGCCGAGCCGGGCCAGGGTCTCGGCGAGCGCGGTGACCGCCCGGCGCACCTCGGGGTCGGGTTCCGCGCCGGTGAGGGTGAGCGGGGGCCGCCAGGCGAGGGCGATGCGCAGCCGGCCGGGCTCGCGGCGGGCGGCGTCGGCGGCGCGCACGGCGGGCGGGCGGTGGAGGTCGTCGGGGTGCGGCCCGGCGGCGGCGTCCAGCAGGAGCGCGGCGTCGGCGACCGTGCGGGCGAGGGGGCCGTTCACCGTGAGGCCCTGGAAGGAGTCGCTGTGCGGGTGGACCGAGATCCGCCCGCGCTGCGGTTTGATGCCGACGAGGTGGGTCCAGGCGGCGGGGATGCGGACGGAGCCGGCGCCGTCCGAGCCGAGGGCGGCCGGGACGAGGCCGGCGGCGACGGCGGCGGCCGACCCGCCGGAGGAGCCGCCCGGGGTGTGCGCGGTGTTCCACGGGTTGCGGGTGGCGCCGAAGCCGGGCCCCTCGGTGAAGGGCCACTGGCCCAGTTCGCAGGAGTTGGTCTTGCCGACGACGACGGCTCCGGCGGCGCGCAGCCGGCGGACCGCCTCGCTGTCGGCGGCGGCGGGGGGCCGCTCCCCGTCGCAGCCGAAGTGGGTGGGCAGGCCCGCCACGTCGGTGTCGTCCTTGACGGCGACCGGGACGCCGAGGAGCGGCAGCCGTACCCCCGCCGCGAGTCTGCGGTCGGCCTCGGCGGCCTCGGCCAGGGCCGCTTCGGCGCGCAGGTGGCGGAAGGCGTTGAGGGTGGGGCGGGTGGCCTCGGCGCGGGCGAGGGCGTCGGCCACCAGGGCGGTGGAGGTGGCGGTTCCCTCGGCGAGGAGACGGACGCTCTCCGCCAGTCCGGGGAGCGGCGGCGGGACGGCCCGGCCGGGAACGCGGCCGGGATTCCGTACGGCCGGGCCGGGCCGCCCGGTGGGCTCCGCTTCGGTGGGCTCCGCTGAGGACATGGGCGTGCCGCCTCCCTCGGGTCGCGGGGCCGTCCGGTCGTCCCGGCTGTGCGCCCACGTACTTACTGGAGGGTAACGAGAGGAGGCGGCGCGCTCAACCGTTGGGCACGCACCGGCCGTTGCGCATACGGCCGGTGGGCACGGTACGGCTCTACGAGGCGCTTACGGCTCCGGCGTCACGGACGGACGTGGATCTCGCCGATTCCGGTGCCGAGGCTTCCGCAGTGGGCGGTGGACTGGCCGGACTCCCCGGGCCGGAGCGTGACGCGGTCGCCGTCGACGTCCGGCGACCAGCCGCAGACGAGGTGGACCCAGAAGACCTGGGTCCGGCTGCCGTTGTTGCGGCAGAGGGCGAAGCCCGTGTAGTCGTCGATCGCGTGCTTGCCGGTGTCGCAGGAGAGGCCGGGCGGGATCGCGGCCGGGGCGGCGGCGGTCGCGGTGGTGACCGGGAGCGCCAGCGCGGCGGCGCTCACCACGGCGGCGAGCGCCTTCGGAGCGGACCGGGAGCGGTTCCCGGCGGCCGGTCCGCCCTTGCTCGTCGTCCCCGTGAACAGGTTCATGATGGTTCTCCCTCATGGTGCGTACGTCCGTGACCCCGGGCGGGATCACCGCAGCTCTGCCCGCGGGCCGGAACCGAAATCAGCGCCGAACCTCACCCTCCGTGAACGCGCCGGGCGGCGCCCCGGCGCGCGGCGCACGCTCGGGCAGGCAGGTCACCGGGGGTCGTAGCCCCTGACCGGGGCCTTTCCGAGGAGACGACGGGAGCGGGCGCCGAGGGACCGCGAGGGCCGCCGCGGGTGCGGCGGCCCGCGCTCTCACCGTGACGAGTGGCACGCTCGCGCGGGCTGACGACGGCACCGGCACGCCGAGCGCCCAGGAGAGCGTCGAACGCCCGCCCGACGCCCCACGGGAAAGAGGGGGGCTCAGGCTCCGAGGGCCGGGATGACCTCGGCCCCGTAGGCGTCGATGGTCGTCTCCCGCGCGTCGTGCATGCCGTACAGCGCGAACTGGTCGACGCCCATGTCCCGCAGCGCCCGCAGCTTCTCGATGTGCGCCTCGACGGGTCCGAGCAGGCAGAACCGGTCGACGATCTCGTCCGGGACGAACGCCGTGTCCGGATTGCCGGTGCGGCCGTGGTGGCTGTAGTCGTAGCCGGAGCGTCCGGCGATGTACGCGGTCAGCGCCTCGGGCACCAGGCCGGAGTGCTCGCCGTAGCGGGCGACCAGCTCCGCCACGTGGTTGCCGACCATCCCGCCGAACCAGCGGCACTGCTCCCGGGCGTGGCCGAGGTCGTCCCCGACGTAGGCGGGGGCGGCGACGCAGATCGTCACGGAGTCGGGGTTCCGTCCGGCGTCGGCCGCCGCCTTCCGTACCGCCTTGATCATCCACTCGGTCAGGAAGGGGTCCGCCAGCTGGAGGATGAAGCCGTCGGCCTTCTGCCCGGCGAGCGCCAGGGCCTTGGGACCGTACGCCGCCATCCACACCGGCAGCCGCCCGTCCTTCACCCAGGGGATCCGCACCGGCTGCCCGCCGACCGATGCCTCCCGGCCCTCCGCGAGGTCCCGGATGACGTCGATGGCCTCACCGAGGCGGGCCAGCGTGTTGGGCGGGCGGCCCGCGACGCGCATCGCGGAGTCGCCGCGCCCGATGCCGCAGACGGTGCGGTTGCCGTACATGTCGTTCAGCGTGGCGAAGGTGGAGGCGGTGACCTCCCAGGTGCGGGTGCCCGGGTTGGTGACCATCGGGCCCACGGTCATCTTCTCCGTGTGCTCCAGGATGCGGCTGTAGATGACGAACGGCTCCTGCCAGAGCACCGCCGAGTCGAAGGTCCAGCCGTAGCGGAACCCGTTGCGTTCGGCGCGGCGCATCAGGCCGACGACGGCCGAGGCGGGCGGGTCGGTCTGGAGGACGAGTCCGAAGTCCATGACGGGTCTCCTCTGTCCTGGGGCTCACGTGCGCGTCGGCGCCGTCTGCGGCCCGGCGTGCGCGCTGCCGGAATCCTTCCACAGCGGGGCGCGCCGGCCCGTCTCCCGCCACGCCCGGTCGCGCGTCGTGGGCGGGGGACCATCCTGGAGCACTTCCCGGGCCGGGGGAAGACCGCCGGGCGGGGCGGCCGCGCCCCGGCTCGCGCCCGGCGGGACCGCCCCCACCGGTCAGCCGGCGGCCGCGACGACGGTGTCGCCGGGCACCAGTCCGTGGCCGTCCGGCACCGCTGTGGCGTCCTGCCCGCAGGCCACCGGGGCGTTGGCGGAGTCCACGAACACCACGCTGGGACGGAAGCCGGCGGCCTCGTGGTCCTCCACCATCGCGTAGGCGATGAGGATGACGAGGTCCCCCGGGCTGATGAGCCGGGCCGCCGCGCCGTTGATGCCGATGACCCCCGAGTCGCGCGGCCCCTCGATCACATAGGTGGTGAGCCTCGCCCCGTTGTCGATGTCGACGATGTCCACCTTCTCCCCGGGCAGGAGGTTCGCCGCCTCCATGAGGTCGGCGCTGACGGTGACGGAGCCGACGTAGTGCAGTTCGGCCTGGGTCACCGTGGCCCGGTGGATCTTCGACTTCATCATGGACCTGAACATGGGGTGCGTTCCCTCACTCCTGTGGGTTCTCTACGGATGGGACGAGCGGCCGCGCGCGGCGGGGTACGGAGACGGGGTGCGGCCGGAGGGCTCCGGCCGCACGGGCCGGTCAGCCCGCCACGCACCACTCCAGTACGGCGGCGGCGCTGTGCATCTTGTTCTCGGCCTGGTCGAAGGCGACGCTCGCCGGGCCGTCCAGGACCGCCGCCGCCACCTCCTCGCCCCGGTGCGCCGGCAGGTCGTGCAGGAACCGGGCGCCCGGGTGGCGGGACATCAGCGCCTCGTCCACCCGGTACGGCTCGAACACGTCCCGCCAGTGGGGGTCGGCCTTGCTGGTGCCGGTCGTCTGCCACCGGGTCGTGTAGACGAAGTCGGCGGCGGGCGCCTCGGCGAGGTCGTGCGTGCAGGCGAAGGCGGAGCCGGACGCCCGGGCGTACCCGGCGGCGAGCTTCCGCGTCTCCTCGGGGAGGCCGTAACCGGGGGGCGTGACCACGGTGAGGGCGGTGTCCTTGAACCGGGTGAGCGCCAGGGCGAGGGCGATCGCGGAGTTGTTGCCCTCGCCGACGTAGAGGACCCGGGCGCCGTCGACCCGCCCCGCCAGCCGCTGGACGGTGGTCAGGTCCGCCAGGGCCTGGGTGGGGTGCTCGCCCTCGCTCATCGCGTTGACGACGGCCATGCGGTCCTGTGCCGCGTAGGCGGCGATCTCCCGGTCCGGGCCCGCCGTGCGGACGACGAAGCCGTCCAGCATCCGCGACAGCACCCGGCCGGTGTCCTCCGTGGTCTCGCCGGTGTTCTCCTGGAGGTCCGCCGGGCCGTAGGCGATGACGTCCGCGCCGAGCCGCAGCGCGGCCGCCGAGAACGCCGTACGGGTCCGGGTGGACGTCTTCTTGAAGTACGTGCCGATCACCCGGCCCGTCAGCGGTTTCGGGTACGGGTCGCCCGCCGCCGAGGCCGCGGCGTAGCCGCTCGCCCTCTCCACCAGGCGGAACAGCTCCTCGTCGGTCACCGCTGTGAGCGACAGCAGATGACGTCGCTGCTGGGGCATGGGATTCTCCATCTCCTCGGTCGGGCTGGTCGGTTGGACGGGCGCCGTCCGGCACGGCCGCCGCCCGGGGCGGGGCCGTGCCGGACCCGCCTCAGGGGCGGTGGCGGTTCAGGAAGCGGCGGACCTCTTCCTTTCCGGTCTCCGGGCAGCGCAGCCCCAGGGCCGCGAGTCGCCGTTCGGTGTACGGGGCCCGGTGGTCGCGCTGGAGCACCGGGCGGGTCGGGTCGTAGTCCATGTTCGGGAAGAGCGGGAGGAGCTTCTTCAGCTCGCCGCCGCCGGGCAGTTCGGCGGCGGAGACGATCCTGGCCCGCCAGGTGAGGTAGGGCAGGGACTCCACGGGGCTGCCGGTGTGCTCGGACAGCCACTGGGCCATGTCGGCCCAGCGCGCGGGACGGCCGGAGATGATGTGGAACACCTCGGCCTCCCCGCTCGCCGCTCCGGCGGCCGCCCGCTGCTCCGCGTCGCGCCCCAGGGCGACGATCGCGGCGGCGGCGTGGTCCACCGGCGTCAGGTCGAGCTCCAGCTCGGCGATGGGGATCGCGCCGATGTGGGTGCAGGCGTCGATGGTCCGGCACACCACGTCCTCGGGGTTGGCGGCGCCGGTCCGGGTGTGCCAGGAGATCGTGCCCAGCCGGTGGACCGTGGCCGGCAGCCCCCGTCCGGCTGCCTGCCGTACCAGCGCGTCGGCCGCCCACTTGCTCTGCGAGTAGCCGTCCGTGATGCCGTCCAGGTCGTCGGTGGGGGTCTCCTCGGTGACCGTGCCGAGTTCGCCCTGTGCCACCGAGAACACCGACATGGTCGACACGTGGTGGAACGGGGTGCGGTGGCGTGCGGCGAGGCCGAGGAGTTCGCGGGTGCCGAGCACGTTGGCCGCCCGCAGCGCCGCGTACGGGTACACGGCGTTGACGGCCGCCCCGTTGTGGTAGATCGCGGCCACTCCCTCGCCGAGCGCGTCGAACGCCTCGGCGGTGAGCCCGAACCGCGGCCGTGCCAGGTCGCCGGGGACCGCCTCGACGCGTTCCGCGACCTCCGCGTCGGGCACCCCGAGCCGTTCCATCGCGGCCCTGATCCGCCGCACGCCCTCGGCCCCGTCCCCGGCGCGGACCAGGCAGCGCACCGTGCCCCGGGTGCGGTCCAGCAGCTCCCGCAGCAGGAAGACGCCGACGAATCCGGTCGCCCCCGTCAGCAGGACCGGTGCGTCCGGACCCACCGGGGCGGGTTCCGCCGCCACGGTGAACTCCGGGTCCAGGACGGCGTCCGCGCGTACCGCGTCGCGGATGTCCTCCACCTCGCCGCCCCGGAGCCGGACGGCCAGCCGGGCCGGCGTGGGGTGCTCCAGCACGTCCCGCAGCTCCAGTTCGAGGCCGCGCGCCGACGCCTCCGCCACGACGCGCAGGCTGGTCATCGAATCCCCGCCCAGCTCGTAGAAGTCGTCGTCGCGGCCGACCCGGTCCAGACCGAACACCTTGATCCAGATGTCCACGAGGCGCGCCTCGGCCGGGTTGCGGGGCCGCTCGTACGGGACGGCCAGCTCGGGCCGGGACTGCGGGGCCGGCAGCCTGCGGTGGTCGGTCTTCCCGCCGAGGGTGACGGGCAGCGCGTCCAGGAGCAGGACCGCCGAGGGCACCAGATAGCCGGGGAGCCGCTCCGCGAGGTACCGGCGCAGTTCGCCCGGCCCTGCCTCGGCCCCTTCCGCGACCACCGCGTACCCGGTGAGCCGCCGGTCGCCCGGTACGTCCTCCCGGGCGACGACCACCGCGTCCGCGACGTCGGGGTGGGTCCGCAGGACGGTCTCCACCTCACCGGGTTCGATGCGGTGGCCGGCGATCTTGAGCTGCCGGTCCGCCCGGCCCAGGAACTCCAGTTGGCCGTCCTCGCGGCGGCGCACCAGGTCGCCCGTGCGGTACAGCCGCCCCCCTTCGGCGGAGAACGGGTCGGGGACGAAGCTCGTGGCCGTGAGGTCGGGCCGTCCCAGGTAGCCCCGGGCCAGTCCCGCGCCGCCGAGGAAGAGTTCGCCGACGACGCCGCGGGCCACCGGGTTGCCGAACCGGTCCAGCACATGGGTCCGGGTGGCGTCGACGGGTTCGCCGATGGGCGCCCGGGGCGCGTCGGGGGCGAGGCCGGTGACGTCGGCGACCACGCAGCCCACCACGGTCTCGGTGGGCCCGTACTCGTTGACGAGCACCGCGTCCGGCGCCAGCCGCCGCCAGTCCCCGACGGTGTCCGGCCGCAGTTCCTCGCCGCCGATCACGAAGACGCCCACGGAGTCGATCGGGCCGCCGTCGTCGAGCCGTGCCTTGAGGAGTTCCAGGTGGGCGGGGGTGATCTTGACGAGGTCGAAGCGGACCGGCCCCTCCGCTCCCCCGCCCCGCAGCAGCTCCGCCAGCGCGTCGACGGGCCGTTCGCCGGGCAGCAGCCGTACCGCGGCCCCGGCGGTGAGCGGCACCAGCAGGTTGGTCACGGCGAGGTCGAAGGCGACCGAGCCGAGCAGGGGCACCGTGCCGCCCGGAGCCACCCGGTAGTGGCGGACCGCCCAGTCGAGGTAGTTCGCCAGGCCCCGGCGGGTGATCATCACGCCCTTGGGCACGCCGGTCGAGCCGGAGGTGTAGATGGTGTACGCGAGCCCGTCCGGGCCGGGCCCGGGGGTCGTGGCCGGGCCGGGGCGGGCTGCCCCGGGCGGTTCCGTGCCGGTGGGCTCCGCGTCCACGAGCACGGTGCGGGCGGCCAGGTCGGGGCCGAGCGCGGAGGCCAGCGAGCGCTCGGTGAGGACCAGCGCGGCCCGGCTGTCGGCGAGCACGTGGTTCCGGCGGTCGGCGGGGTGCTCCGGGTCCAGCGGTACGTACGCGCCGCCGGCCCGCAGGACCGCCAGGAGCGCGACGATCAGCTCCACCCGGTGCGTCAGCAGCACCGCGACCGTCACGTCGGGGCCGACGCCCCGGCCGCGCAGCAGCGCGGCCAGCCGGTCCACCCGTCCGTCCAGCTCGGCGTAGCTCACGGCGGTGCCGTCGGCGGTGGTCACGGCGGTCCTGCCGGGGGCGGTCCGGGCGTGCTCGGCGACCCGGTCGGCCGGGGTGGGCGCCGAGGCGGACCGCTCGTGCCCCGCGCCGCCCGCGGCCCGGGAGGCCGTGGGCGTCCCCTGCTCGTCGGGGGCGAGGAAGGCGCCGCGCGGATCGCCGTCCGGGTCGGCGGCCATCGCCTCCAGGACCCGGCGGTAGGTGTCGGCGAGGCGCTCGGCGTACGGCCGGTCCAGCACCCCGGGGCTGGTGGTCAGGATGAGATGGCCGCCGAGCGAGGTGACCGCCAGCGGGAACTCGTTGGGGCTCTCGTCGATGCTGTCCCCGAAGTCGACCAGCTCGGTGTCGACCATGTGGAAGTCGAGGTAGTTGAAGAACACGTCGATCAGCCGGCCGCCGCCCGCGCCCTGTCCCCGCCGCATCGAGGAGAGCGGGTACCTGCGGTAGGACCACACCTCCGACTCCCGGGCGTACACGTCGGACACCAGCTCGCGCCAGGTCGTCGCGGTGAGCCGGAAGGGGAACGGGACGGTGTTGAGGAACATGCCGAACAGCCGGTCCGCGCCAGGCACTTCGGGACGGGTGTCGCAGACGAGGCCGGAGTGGAAGGACCGCTCCTCCGTGAGGGTGCTCATCACCTTGAGGTGAGCGGCGTGCAGGACGCTCTTCAGCGACACCCCCGCCCGGCGGGCCAGCCCGCGCAGCCCCTCCGAGAGGTCGGCCACCGGCACCCACACCTGGTACGGGACGGACGCGTCGGCGCGGTCGCCGGGCGCCGCCCAGCTCTCGGGCAGCCGCAGCCTCTCGTACTCCTCCAGCACCCCGTGCCAGTAGTCCTGGTGCTCCACCGAGCGCAGCGTGCGGCGCTCCAGGGCGATGCAGTCGGCGTACCGCGTGGCGGGGACCGTGGAGGCGGGCAGCGGGGCGCGGTCGCGGAACGCGCGGTAGAGGTGGAGCAGTTCCATCAGCAGGGAGTGGTAGCTCCATCCTTCGAGGACGGCGTGGCACTCGGTGATCGACAGCCGCCAGCCGTCGTCGTGCAGGTGCACCCCCAGCCGCAGCAGCGGCGGTTTCGCGAGGTCGAAGACCTCGCGCCGCTCGTCGGCGATGTAGGCGCGCACGCGGCGTTCCTGCTCGTCGGCGGCGAGGCCCCGCAGATCGGCGACCGCCAGCGGCAGCGTGGCCTCCGCGTGCACCGTCTGGAGGGGCTGGGCGTACGCGGTGGGGTGCAGGGCGGTGCGCAGGACCTCGTGGCGGGCGGTCAGTTCGGCGGCGGCCGAGCGCATCGCGTCCGCGTCGAAGGGCTCGCCGTCCCGGATGCTGAACGAGGTGATGTTGTGGTAGTTGCTCAGGCTGCTGGCGAGCATCTCGATGACCATGCCCACCTGCACCTGGGACATGGGGTAGGCGTCGACCAGTCCGGCGGGCAGCCGTTCGACGTCCACCGGGTCCAGCAGGGAGAACGGTTCGACGCTCGGCAGGGGCTCGGCGGCGCCGGTCCGGCCGGAGAGCGCCTCGGCCAGTCCGGCGACCGTGCGGTGCTCGAACAGGTCGCGCACGGCGACGTCCAGGCCCTCGGCGCGCAGGGCTCCGACGACGGCGACGGCGCGCAGCGAGTCGCCGCCCGCCTCGAAGAAGTTGTCGTGCACGCCCACCCGTTCGAGGCCGAGCACGTCCCGCCACACGGCGGCGATCCGCTGCTCGCCGGGGGTGCGCGGGGGCTCGTGGTGGCCGGCCGGGACGGGCGCGGCCGCGCCGGGGTCGGGCAGCGCGGCGGGGTCGAGCTTGCCGTTGGCCGTCAGCGGGACGGTGGGGATCTCCACGTAGAGGTCGGGCACGAGGTGGCTCGGCAGCCGGCCGGCCAGCCAGGCCCTGATCGCGGCGCGGTCGATGCCGCCGGACTCCTCGGCCGCGGCGCCGGGCTCCTCGGCGGTGGGTTCCTCGGCGGCGGGCTCCTCGGCGGTGGGTTCTTCGGTGGCGGGTTCTTCGGTGGCGGTGGACCGCTCCGGGACGAGGTAGGCCGCCAGGCGCACCGTGCCGTCGTGGCCGGTGGTGGGCAGGACCACGGCGGTGCGGACGGCGGGGTGGGCGGCCAGCGCCGCCTCGATCTCGCCGGGTTCGATCCGGAACCCGCGGATCTTCACCTGCTTGTCGGCCCTGCCGATGACGTCGAGCACGCCCTCCGGGCTCCACCGGGCGAGGTCCCCGCTGCGGTACATCCGGGCGCCGGGCGGTCCGAACGGGTCGGGGACGAAGCGTTCGGCGGTGAGGTCGGGGCGGCCGAGGTAGCCGCGGGCGAGTCCGGGTCCGCCGATGTGCAGTTCGCCGACGGCTCCCGCCGGGGCGGGCGCGCCGTCCCGGTCGAGCAGGTAGACGCGCAGGTCGGACAGGCCGCGTCCGACCGTGCTCGGCGCGCCGGGGACCATCTCGCCGGGGAGGATGCGGTGGTGGGTGGCGTGCACGGTGATCTCGGTGATCCCGTACATGTTGATCAGCTCGGGCCCGGCGTCCCCGACCGCCGCGTACCACGGCAGGAGTTCGGCGGGCTCCAGCCGCTCGCCCGCGAAGACCACCGAGCGCAGCCGCAGGGCGCGCAGCCGCGCGTCGTCGGGCCCCACGGCGGCGAGCAGGGTGCGGAACGCGGAGGGGGTCTGGTTCAGGACGGTGACCCCTTCCGCCGCCATCAGGTCGATGAACTCCTCCGGGGAGCGCGTCACTTCGTACGACGGCACGACGAGCGTGCCGCCGTGGCCGAGCGCGCCCCACAGCTCCCAGACCGACACGTCGAAGGCGTAGGAGTGGAACAGCGGCCAGACGTCGGCGGGGCCGAAATCGAAGTGCTCGCGGCCGGCGGCGAAGAGACGGAGCACGTTCCCGTGGGTCATGCACACGCCCTTGGGGCGTCCGGTGGAGCCCGAGGTGTGGATGACGTACATCAGGTTGTCGCGGGTGGTGAGGGGGGCGGGGTCGGTGGCGGGGGCGGCGGCGATCAGGGCCTCGTCCGCCTCCCGGCCGAGCACGACCCGCCCGCCCCGGTAGGCGTCGGTGAAGACGCCGGCCCGCTCGTCCTCGGCGATCACCAGGCGCAGTCCGGTGTCGGCGAGGATCTGGGCGAGCCTCGGCGCCGGGTAGGAGGGGTCGAGCGGCACGTACGCTCCGCCCGCCTTCACCACGGCCAGCAGGCCGACCACCAGGTCGAGACCGCGCGGCAGGCTGACGGCGACCAGGTCGTCGGGGCCGACGCCCCGGTCGCGCAGGACGTGGGCGAGGCGGTTGGCGCGGGCGTTCAGCTCCCCGTACGTCAGGGACGCGCCCTCGAAGGAGAGCGCCCGGGCGTCGGGGGCCGCCTGGGCGTGGGCCTCGAACGCCTGGTGCATGCCGGTGAGTCCGGCCAGCCGCGGGTCCTCGGCCAGGACCCGGTCCGGGGCGGTCCCGCCCGCCCAGTCGGTCAGGACCCTTCGCCGTTCCTGGGGGGAGAGCAGCCCGGCCTCGGAGACCGGGCGGCCGGGGGCGGCCAGCAGCTCCGCCAGGACCCGGTGGTACTGCTCGGCGAGACGTTCGGCTGAGGCGGCGTCGAACAGGGCGGTGGCGTATTCGAGGAAGCCGCCGATCCGGCCGTCCGGCGCTTCGCCCAGCTGCAGGTTGAGGTCGAACTTGGCGGTGGTCCAGGCGACTTCGGCCGGTTCGACGGTGAGACCCGGCAGCTCGGGGCCGGCGTCGGCCGTGCCGCCCTGGAGGCCGAACATGATGGTGAACAGGGGGGTTCGGGACATGTCGCGCTCGGGGGCGAGCTCCTCGACCAGCTGCTCGAACGGCAGGTCCTGGTGGGCCAGGGCCTGTTCGACGGCGCGTTTGCCGGTGGCGAGCAGGTCGAGGAAGGAGGGGTCGCCCCGCCAGCGGTTGCGCAGCACCACCGTGTTGACCAGGAAGCCGACCAGGCCGCCGAGTTCGGTCCGCTCGCGTCCGGCGACCGGGGCGCCCACCGCGATGTCCCGCTGTCCGGTGCGGCGGGCGAGCAGCACCTGGAAGGCGGTCAGCAGCACGGTGAAGGCCGTGGTGTCCTGCTCGCGGGCGAGCAGCCGTACCCGGTCCGCCAGTTCGGCGGGCAGGGCGAAGCGGACGGTGGCGCCGGCGGAGTCCCTGACCTGGGGCCGGGGCCGGTCGGTGGGCAGCTCCACCGGTACCAGGCCGGCCAGTTCGGTACGCCAGTGGTCGAGTTGGGCGGCGATGCCGGGCCCGGAGAGCCGTTCGCGCTGCCAGGCGGCGAAGTCCGCGTACTGGAGCGGCGGTTCGCCGGCGGGCGGGGCGGAATCGGCGGTGGCGGAGCCGGTGCGGCGCCGGTAGGCCGTGACCAGCCGGTCGGTGAGCAGCCCCAGGGACCAGCCGTCGCAGGCGATGTGGTGGACGACCAGTACCAGCAGGTGGTCGGTCGCGGTGATCCGGGCCAGCCTCAGCCGGGCGGGCAGGTCGGTGTCGAGCCGGAAGGCGGTGCGGGCCTGCTCGTCGGCGTACTCCAGGGCGAGCTTCTCCCGCTCGCCCCCGGGCCGGTCCAGGAAGTCGGCGACGGCGAAGTCCGCCTCGGAGGGGTCCCCGATCAGCTGGGCCGGTTCGCCGTCGGCGAGGTCGTAGCGGGTGCGCAGGATCTCGTGCGCCGCGACGACCTCGTACCAGGCGTCCCGGAGCGCGTCGGCGTCCAGCGGGCCGCGCACCCGCACCGCCCACGGCACCAGGTACTCGGGGCTGCCCGGCGAGAGCCGGTCCAGGAACCAGAGCCGCTGCTGGCCGAAGGAGAGCGGCAGCGGGCGCTGCCGGTCGGCGCGCGGGATCGTGCCGCGGCGGCTGCGGCCCGCGTGCCGGCCGGCCAGCCTCTTGGCGAGGATCTCGGCCCTGAGCTCTGCCGCGTCCCGCGCACCCTGGTTCCCCATCACTTCACTCACTCCTCGTTCGTTCCGGTCGCGTGCGGGCCGTGACCGGCGGTGGCCGGACCGCCGAGCGGCGGTGCGGCGTCCAGCAGGGTGGCCTCGGCGGCCAGTTCGTCGTCCGCCAGGGCGTCGACCTCGGCGCGGACGGCCGCTTCGACGGCCGTGGCGAGGTCCGCCACGGTCGGTCCTTCGAAGACGACGCGCAGCGGCAGCTCCACGTCGAACTCCCTCTGCACTGCGCTGATCAGCCGGATGACCAGCAGGGAATTGCCGCCCAGGGCGAAGAAGCTGGTGTTCGCCCCGGGATCGGCGACCTCCAGCACCTCGGTGAAGAGGCCGGCCACCAGCTCCTCCAACGGGCCGCTGGGAGCGGTCCGTTCGCCGGGCGCGCCGGTCGCGGCGGGCTCGGGGAGCGCCGCCCGGTCGAGCTTCCCGTTGGCGTTGAGCGGGAAGGCGTCGAGCCGTACGAAGGCGCCGGGCACGAGCGCCGCGGGCAGCCTCTCCCGGCAGTGCCCGGCCAGTGCGGCCGAGGCCGGCGCCGCGGCGCCGGGGCCGTCCCCCTCCGCCAGGTAGTAGGCGACCAGGGTGCTTCCCCCTGAGGCCAGTTCGCGGACGGTCACCACGGCCTCACGGACGTCGGGGTGGCTCACGAGGGCCGATTCCACCTCGCCGGGTTCGATCCGGACGCCGTTCACCTTGACCTGGGCGTCCACCCGGCCGACGAACTCCAGCTCCCCGGAGGGGGACCGCCGCACGAGGTCGCCGGTCCGGTACAGCCGGGCGCCGGGCGGACCGTACGGGTCGGGCACGAACCGCTCGGCGGTCAGCTCCGGCCGCCCCGCGTACCCTCGCGCCAACCCCACGCCGCCGACGAGCAGTTCGCCCGGCACCCCGGTGGGTGCGAGTCGGCCCGCGCGGTCCAGCACCCGCAGCCGCAGGCCGGGTAGGGCACGGCCGATCGGCACCCGGCCGGCGCTCTGCGCGGCGTCCACCGGGTGGGCCGTGACGTCGACGGCGCACTCGGTGGGTCCGTAGGTGTTCCAGACCTCCACGGGGGCGCGTTTGCGCAGCCGGGCGACGAGTTCCGCGCTCAGCGGCTCGCCCGCCAGCCACACCTGCCGCAGGGCGGGCAGCGGAGGCCAGTCGGGGACCTCCAGCAGGACCCGCAGGACGGAGGGGACCAGCTGGAGCACGGTCGCCGCACCCTCGGACGCGGCGCGCAGCAGGGCGGCGGGGTCGCGCTCGGCGTCCGGCTCCGCCATGACGACCGTGCCGCCCGCGGCGAGCGGGGCGAACAGTTCGAGCACGGCGGCGTCGAAGCCGAACCTCGTCTTGTGCAGCACCCGGTCGCTTCCGCCCAGGCCCTGCGCGGAGACGGTGTGGGCGATCCGGTTGGCGATGGCGGCGTGCCCCACCACCACGCCCTTGGGCCGCCCGGTCGAACCGGAGGTGAACATGGTGTACGCGGCGTCCTCGCCCGCCCGGCGCACCACAGGCGCGGTGGCGGGCCGGGCGCCGATCGCCGGGGCCTGGGCGACCACGTCGATCACCGGCAGCCCGGGCACCGCGTCGGCCGGAAGGGTTCCGTCGCCGAGGATCGCGACCGCGCCCGCGTCGGCGCACTGCCCGGCCAGCCGTCGCGCCGGGTGCGCCGGGTCGAGCGGCAGGAACGCCGCACCCGCCTGCCACATCCCGAGGACGGCCGCCAGCAGGCCGCAGCCCCGGGCCAGCGCGACGCCCACCACGTCGCCCTCGCCGATCCCGGCGGCCCGCAGGTGGTGGGCGAGCCGGTTGGCGCGCGCCAGGAGTTCGCGGTAGGTCAGGTGCTCGCCCGCCCCGGTCACGGCGACGGCGTCGGGCGTCCGGGCGGCCTGCTCGGCCACCCGGTCGGGCACGGTGCGCACCGGCTCGGCGTCCGGTGCCGGGGCCAGGAGCGCGGCGCGCTCCCCGGCCGCCAGCAGTTCGAGGGCGGAGAGCCGCGTCCCGGGGTCGGAGCCGCCCCGGAGCAGCTGCACGAAGTGCCCGGTCATGGCCCGGACGGTGGAGGGGCGGAAGAGGGCGGTGGCGTACTCGACGGTGCCGTCGTAGGAGCCGTCGGGGGCGGCCCGCAGGGTCCACGTCTGGTCGAACTTCGCCGCCTGCCACAGTCCGGCGGCCCGCTCGTCCAGCTCCATGCCGCCGGCCCGGTCCGTCGCCCCGTCGGGGCCGACCACGTCGAACAGCACGGAGACCAGCGGGGTGCGGGAGAGGTCCCGGTCCGGGACCAGTTCGTCCACCAGCCGTTCGAAGGGCAGGTGCTGGTGGGCGAACGCCTCCAGTGCGCCCGCCCTGACCCGGTCCAGCAGCTCCCCCACCGAGGGGTCGCCCGACAGGTCGTTGCGCAGGACGAGCGTGTTGACGAAGAAGCCGACGAGGGAGTCGAGTTCGGGCCTGGCGCGGCCGGCCACCGGCGCTCCCACCACGATGTCCTCGCGTCCGCCGTAGCGGCCGAGCAGGACGGTGAAGAAGGCGAGCAGCGCCATGAACTCGCTGGCTCCGCGGGCCCGGCCCGCCGCGACGACCGGGCGGGCCACCTCCGCGGGAACGCGGAAGCCCACCACCGCTCCCGCGGTGTCCCGCACGGGTGGGCGCGGGTGGTCGGCGGGCAGGGCGAGATAGGGCGCCCCGGCCAGCCGCGCCCGCCAGTGGGCGAGCTCGGCCTCCATCCGCTCCCCGGTGAGCCAGTCCTGCTGCCAGGCGGCGAAGTCGGCGTACTGGACGGGCAGTCCGGGCAGGGCGGCGTCGACTCCCCGGGCCCGGGCGGTGTACAGGGCGAGCAGGTCGCCGCGGAGCACCGGCACCGACTGGCCGTCGGCCGTGATGTGGTGCAGCAGCAGCATCAGCACGTCCGACCCCCCGGGGCCCGCGCCGCGCAGCAGCGAGGCCCGCCAGGGTGCGCCCCCGTCCAGTCGGAAGCCCTGCCGGATGCGCCCGGCGAGCGTGTCCAGCACGGTCTCCCGCGTCCCGTCGAGCACCTCGAAACCGGGTCGTCCCGCCGGCTCCCGGGGCTCCGCGACGATCTGGCGGGGTTCGCCCCCGTGCCGCACGTAGCGGGTCCGCAGGATCTCGTGCCGGGCGGCGAGGTCGTCCAGCGCCTCGCGCAGGAGGGCGGGGTCGGCGGTGTGGCCGAGCGGGACGACGACCGGCAGGACGTACTCGGGGCTGTGCGGGTTGAGCTGTTCCAGGAACCAGAGCCTGCGCTGACCGTACGAGAGCGGGAGGCCGTGTTCCGCCCCCGCCCGGCGCTCGGCGGGCCGCACCGGCGGCGGGACGTCGGCGGCGGGTGCGCCCGGGGCGAGCAGGGCGGCCTGGTCGGCGAGGCGCAGTGATCCGAAGAGGGCGTGCACCGCGACGGGCGTCCCGGACCGCTCGGTCAGCCGGGCGGCGAGCCGGGCGAGCAGCAGCGAGTGGCCGCCCAGGGCGAAGAAGTCGTCCTCGGCGCCGATCGGAGGGGTGTCGCGGGAGCCGGCCGGGTCCGCCGGGCCGGTGTGCGGGGTCCGGTCGCCCAGCAGCTCGGCCCAGACCTCCGCCACCAGCCGCTCGGCCGGGGTGCGGGGCGGGACGTGGTCGTGGCCCGTCCGGTGTCCGCTCCCGGCGGCGGGCAGCGCGGCCCGGTCCACCTTGCCGTTCTCGGTGAGCGGCAGCGCGTCGAGCGGGACGAAGACGGCCGGGATCATGACGGGGGGCAGCAACGCGGCGAGCGCGGACCGCAGTTCGGCGGTCGTGGGGTTGCACCCGGGGGCGGGCGCCACATGGGCCACCAGCCGGGTGCGGCCGTCCTCGGTGCGCTCGGCCCCCACGTGGGCCGCCGCCGTCCGGGGATCGCGCAGCAGCGCGGCGGTGACCTCGGCGGGTTCGATCCGTACGCCGTTGATCTTGACCTGGTCGTCGGCGCGGCCCACGAAGCGCAGTACGCCGTCGCGGCCCCGGCGCACCAGGTCCCCGGTGCGGTAGGCCCGGGAGCCGGGCGGACCGAAGGGGTCGGGCACGAAGCGTTCGGCGGTCAGGCCGGGCCGGCCCGCATAACCCCTGGCCACGCCGGGCCCGCTGACCAGCAGCTCGCCGGGGACGGTGTCCGGGACCAGGTTGCCGTCCGGGTCGACGACGGCGACCCGCATGCCGTCGAGGGGGCGGCCGATGGGGACGGCGCCCTCGCCCTGTTCGGCGTCGTAGCGGTGGGCGGTCGCGTCGATGGAGCACTCGGTGGGCCCGTAGGTGTTCCAGATCTCCACCGGGACCTGCGCCCGCACCCGGGCGCACAGGGCGGCGTCGAGCGGTTCGCCCGCCGAGAAGAGCAGCCGCAGCGATGAGCACGCCTCCCAGCCCGGCTGCTCCACCAGCAGCCGCAGCACGGAGGGGACCACCTGGAGCACGGTGGCGCCGGTGTCGGCGACGGCGCGCAGCAGGGCCGCCGGGTCGCGCTCCGCCCCGTGGGGGGCGAGGACGACCGCGCCGCCCACGGCGAGCGGGGCGAAGACCTCCCAGCCCGCCGCGTCGAACCCGATCCGGGTCTTCTGGAGCACCCGGTCCCGCTCGGTCAGCCCGTGCGCGCGCACCGACCACCACACCCGGTTGGCGATTCCGGCGTGGCTGATCACCACGCCCTTGGGCGTGCCGGTGGAGCCGGAGGTGAACAGGACGTACGCGGCGTTGTCCGGGTCGAGGGGGTGCGCGGCGGCCGGTCCGTCGGCCGCCGGGAGCGGGCCGGCCGGGAACCCGTCGGCGTCGAGCACCAGCGTGCCGTCCGGGGCGGCCTCGGCGGCCCGGTCCCGGTGGTCCGCGCCCGTGACGAACGTTCCCGCCCCGGCCTCGGCCAGGACGGCGGCCCAGCGGGCCGGCGGGTGCTCCGGGTCGAGCGGCACATAGGGCGCGCCGGTCCGCCACACCGCGAGCAGCGCCACCACCAGGGGCAGCCCGCGCTCCAGGCAGACGCCGACCGGCCGCTCGGGCCGTCCACCGGCGGCGCGGAGCCCGGCGGCGAGGCGGCCCACGCGCTCGTCCAGCTCACGGTAGGTCCAGGTGCGCTCCCCCGCGCGCACCGCGACGGCGTCGGGGCGCTCGCGCACCTGGGCGGCGAACGCGTCGGCGAGCAGCGGCCGGTCCTCCTGCTCCGGGGGCCGGGCGGGGCGGGCGGCGTCGGGGGCGGCTGCCGGTACGGGTGCGGAGAGGGCCGCCGTCTCGGCCGCCGTCAGGGTGGGCACGGCGGTGACCGGAACGTCCGGCGCCGCACCGAGCCGGTCGAGGAGGTTGAGGTAGTGCCGGGCCAACTGCTCGACGGAGGCGGGGTCGAACAGGGCGGTGGCGTACTCCATCATCAGCTTGTGGGCGCCGTCCGCGCGCTCCACGACGTGCACGGTGAGGTCGAGCTGCGAGACGTCCTGCGAGATGGGCAGGTCGATGGCCTCCCCGAAGGACGCCCCCTTCATCCGCAGCATGTTGAAGCCCACCTGGACCAGCGGCGGTTCGCCCCGGCCGGCGCCCCGCTCGGCCTGCTGGACCAGCAGCTCGAAGGGCACGTCCTGGTGGGCGTAGCCGTCGGCGGTCGCGGTGCGCACCCGGTCGGCGAGCTGCCGGAAGGTCGGGGCGCCCGCCGTCCTGACCCGCACCGGCACCAGGTTGACGAACATGCCGACGAGGTTCTGGATCTCCGGTTCGCCGCGCCCCGCCAGGTAGGTGCCGACCAGCACGTCCCCGCGGTGGGTGTACCGCGAGAGCAGCACGCCGAGCGCGGCGAGGTGCAGGACGTACGGGGTGACCCCCTCGGCCTTGCTCAGGGCGCGCAGCCGCGCGGTGGTCCGTGCCGGGATGTCGAACTGGAGGGTACGGCCGGCCAGGTCGGGCAGGGCGGGTCGCGGCCGGTCCAGCGGCAGGGGCAGCGAGGTGGCTACCCCGGCCAGCTCCTGCTTCCAGTGGGCGAGCGAGTTCTCCAGCTTCCCGGCCGCCGTCTCGTCGCTGCGCCAGGCGGCGAAGTCGCGGTAGGAGACCGGCAGTTCGCGCCGGGAGGCGGGGTCGGCCAGCTCCATGGCGATGATGTCGAGCGAGGTGGCGTCCGCGATCAGGTGGTGGACGGCGAACAGCAGCATGGAGGTCTCGGGGTCCAGCCGCATGATCTCGGCCCGCCACAGCGGCGCCCGGTCCATCCGGTACGGACGGCGGGCGACCTCCTCCGCGTGCGCGATCGCGGCCGCCCGGGGGTCGGCCTCCGCCGAGAGGTCGGTGACCGTGACCGCCACGTCGACGGCGTCGCTCCCGTGCACCTTCATCAGGGGCACGCCGTCGTCGACCTCGACCGACATCCGCAGGCAGTCGTGCCGGGCGACGACGTCCCGCAGGTTGCGCTCGATCAGCCCGGCGTCCAGCCGCACCGGCACCGCGGCCAGCATCACGAGATGGAACACCGGCACGTCGGGAGCGAGTTGGGTGGCCAGCCAGATGCGCTCCTGGGCGCTGGAGAGCCGCACCCGGCGGTCCGGAGCGGCCGGCGGGATGCGCCGGGCGGCGGGGCGGGCGGCGCCGGCGAGCAGCCGGGACAGCAGCGCGCGCTTCACGTCGGAGAGTTCTTCGCCCGTCATCGGCCCGCTCCCGGGGTCCGGGCCGCCGCGCCGCGCAGCTCGGCGGCGACCGCGTCGGTGATGACGCGCCGGTCCTTCTCGAAGAACCCGTGGTCGCCGGGGAAGAGCCGCAGCGAGAAGTCCTTCGAGGTCTCTCCCCGCCAGTCGAGCAGGGTGGGCACGGTCGTGCTGGGGTCCTCGGTCGCGCCGAACACGCTGACCGGCAGGTCCAGTGGGGCGGCGGCGACGTACTCGTCGGTCTCGTAGACCTCGTAGTCGGCGCGCACGCTCGGCTCGAACATGTCGAAGAGACCGGGGGTGTTGAGGATGGTGTCGGGAATGATGCCGAGCGCGTCGAGGTGCTCGGCGAGGTCGGGCCGGCTCAGTTCGTGCACGCCGCTGCCGCGCAGCACCAGGGCGGGCGAGGGGCACGCGCAGGCGAACAGCGCGGTGGGCGGGCGGTTGCCGCCGTCGCGCAGCCGGCGGGCCAGCTCGAACGCGGTCAGCGCCCCCGAGCAGTAGCCGAACAGGCCGTAGGGCACGTCGAGCAGTTCGTCCAGGGCCTCTTCGAGCAGGCCGACGAGCTCGCCCATCTTGCGCACCGGCAGTTCCCTCAGCCGGCTCTCGCGTCCCGGCAGCCGCACCACGCACAGGTCCACGTCCTCGGGCAGGTCCTGGGCGAAGCCCCGGAAGGTGGCGGCGCCGCCGCCCGCGTGGGCGAAGCAGATGAGCCGGTACCGGCCGCTGCTCGCCGGGCGCAGCCTGGCTATCCAGGGGTTGGTCGAGATGGACATCAGGCCCTCCAGGGGGTGGTCCGGGCACGGGCCCGTGCCCCGCCGGTCGTCGTGTTCCGGTGTCGGGGATGGATGGGGGAATCGGGGCGGTGGCGGGGATGGATGGGGGGAATCGGGGCGGTGGCGGGGGCCGGGCGCATCAGCCCTCCTGCCGCGGGTCCGGCGGCGGCGCTCCGGCCGTCGCCTCCTCGGCGGTCGCCGGCCCGTCCGTCCGCGGCCCGCTGTCCGCCGCGTCGGCCGCCGCCGGTCCGGGCTGGGCCGGCGACGGCGACGGCGTGAGCAGCCGGCTCAGCAGGTGCACCGTCGCGTTCTCGAAGACCGTACGGACGCCGAGGCGGACGCCGAGCGAGTCCGCGACCCGGTCCACGAGCTGCATGGCGAGCAGGCTGTGGCCGCCGAGGTCGAAGAAGTCCTCGTGCGGGCCGAAGCCCTCGGTGCCGAGCAGTTCGGCCCAGATCGTCCGCAGCATCCGCTCGGTGACGGTCTCCTCCTCCCCCTCGGCCGCCGTGCCGGCCCCGGGCTGCCCGGCCGTGCCGGAGTCGCCGCGGGGGCGCGGCGGCGGCAGGGCCGACCGGTCCGCCTTGCCGCTCGTGTTCAGCGGAAGCTCGTCCAGGACGGTGAACACGGAGGGCACCAGGTGCCGGGGCAGGGTGCGGGACAGCTCCGCCCGCAGGGCCCGCTCGTCGACGACGGCCCCCTCCTCCGCCACGAGGTAGGCGGCCAGTTCGGTGCCGCCGCGGCCGCCGGGCCGCTGCCAGCCGGTGACCACCGCGTGCCGGACGCCCGGCAGCGCCGCCAGGGCCCGCTCGGCCTCGGCGGGCTCGACCCGCATGCCGCGGATCTTCAGCTGGAGGTCCGAGCGGCCGGCCAGTTCGAGCTGGCCGTCCAGTCCGCGCACGGCCCGGTCGCCGGTGCGGTAGAGCCGGCCGCCGCCCGGCGTGAACGGATCGGGCACGAACCGCTCCGCCGTCAGGTCGGGGCGGCCCAGGTAGCCGCGGGCCAGGCACGCCCCCGCGACGTAGAGGTCCCCGACGACGCCGGTCGGCACCGGCCGCAGGTTGCCGTCGAGCAGATAGGCGGTGACGTTGCTGACGGGGTCTCCGACCGGGACGGCCCTGCCGGGGACGAGTTCGGTCCCGGGGCGCCGGAAGAGGGCGTCCCACGCCTCCGACGAGCCGTACAGGTTGCCCAGTTCGCGCCCCGGCAGCCGCTCGTCGAACAGCCGCACGAGGCTGGGCGGCAGCTCCTCGCCGGAGCTCACCCACCGGGTCAGCGCCGGGAGCCGTGCGTCCAGGCCGGGGATCTCCAGCAGCGTGCGCAGCAGCGAGGGGACGACCAGCAGCCGGGTCACCCGGTGTTCGGCGAGCAGCTCGGTCAGCAGGTAGGGGTCGGCGCTCGCCTCGGGCGGGGCGATCACCGTGGGTACGCCGTGCAGCAGCCCGCCCAACAGCTCCCACAGCCCGTCCACGAACCCGGTCGGGCCCTTCTGGCAGAGGACCTCGCCCGGGGCGAAGGGCTGGGCGGAGGCCATCCAGTCGATCCGGTTGAGCAGCGAGCGCCCGGTGAGGGCGACGCCCTTGGGCACGCCCGTGGAGCCGGAGGTGTAGATGACCGCGGCCAGCGCGTCGGGGTCGGCGCCGGGCAGGGCGGTGCCCGCCGCGCCGTCCAGCGCCTCCTCCAGGGCCGCGTCCAGCGCGTCGCCCCGCGTCCCGTTCCGCGCGTCGCCGCGGCCGGGGTCCGTGTCCGCCGCATCCGCGCCCTCGTCCAGGACGAGCCGGCGCACCCGGGGCGGCAGCAGACCGGCGCCGGCCGCGTCCGTCAGGACCAGGGGGGCACCCGAGTCCTCGACCAGCCGGGCGATGCGGGCCGGGGGCGTCCCGGGGTCCAACGGGAGGTACGCCCCGCCCGCCCGCCAGACGGCGAGTGCGGCGACCGGCAGCGCCAGCCCCCGGGGCAGGCACACCCCGACCGGGGTCTCCGGCCCCACGCCCGCCGCGCGCAGCCGCAGGGCGAGCACCGCCGACGCCCGCGCCAGCTCGGCGTAGCCGAGGGTGGCGCCCTCCGCGACGAAGGCGACGGCGTCGGGGGTGCGGGCGGCCCGGCGCAGGAAGCGTTCGACCAGGCCGCCGCTCTCGAACCGCTCCTCGCGGCGCGCCTGCCCGGTGACCAGCTCGTGGTGCTCGACCGGGGTGAGCAGGCCGTGTTCGCCGACCGGGCGGTCCGGTGCGGCCAGCGCCAGGTCCAGGACCCGGCGCACGTGGTCGGCGAACCGTGCCGCGGTCCGCTCCGCGAACACGTCGGTGGCGTACTCGACGTAGCCGCTGAATCCGCCGTCGCCGTCCGGCCACACGTGGAGCGAGAGCTCGAAGGTCGCGGAGGTGGTCTCCGCGGGCAGCGACTCCACGCGCACCGTTCCGGCCCCGCCCGGCCCGCCCAGCGTTCCCGCGGTGCCGGGGACGTTCTGCATGACGAGCGCGACCCGGGCGTACGGGGTCGTGCCCGCCCGGCGGCTCGGGGCCAGCTCCTCGACCACCCGGTCGAACGGCACGTCCTGGTGGGCGAAGGCGCCGAGCGCCGCCGTGCGGCAGCGGTCCACGAGGGTGGTGAAGTCCGGGTCGCCGGAGAGGTCGACGCGCAGGGCCAGGGTGTTGACGAAGAAGCCGACCAGCTCTTCCAGTTCGGGCTGGGAGCGGTTGGCCGAGTAGGTCCCGACGACGACGTCGTCGCTCTCCCCGTACCGGCCGAGGACGACGGCGACGGCCGCCAGCAGCCCCATGAACGGGGTCGCGCCGGTCCTGGCGCAGAATGCGGAGAGGGCGCTCCCCCGCTGGGCGGGGAAGGACACGTCGAGCCGGGCCCCGGCGCCGGAGCGGCCCGCTCCGGCGGGCACGTGGTCCGCCGGCAGCCGGAGATGTTCGGGCGCGCCCTCCAGCTCGGTGCGCCAGTACTTCAGCTGGCTCTCCAGGGCCTCCCCGCAGAGCCGGTCGCGTTCCCAGACCGCGAAGTCGCCGTACTGGAGCGGGAGCGGGGGCAGGCCGGGGGCGCCGTCGGCCGCGCGCAGCTCGGCCTCGTACAGCGCGGAGAGGTCCCGCAGCAGGACGGAGGAGGACCAGCCGTCGAAGACGATGTGGTGCACCGTCATCAGCAGGACGTGCTCCTCGTCGGCGACCCGCAGCAGCTCGGTCCTGAACAGCGGGTCGGCCGCCAGGTCGAAGCGGCGCCGCCCGGCGGCCGCGATGCGTTCGGCGACCTCGGCGGGCCGCTCGTCACCGGGGAAGGCCCGGAGGTCGGTGAGCGGGCAGGACGGGCCGCCCGGCGGGTCGATGAGCTGTACGGGCTCCCCCGCCGCGTTCCCGAACCGGGTGCGCAGCGCCTCGTGCCGCGCCACCACGGCGGTCAGGGCGCGGCGCAGGGCCTCGGGGTCCAGCGCGCCGAGCAGCCGCAGCGGCCACACGATGGTGTAGTCGACGCTCTCCGGGGCCAGTTGGTGGGCGAACCACAGCCGGCGCTGGCCCAGCGAGGCGGGCAGCGGGTCGGGGCGGTCCGCGACGCGCGGCACGGACCGGACGGCGGGCGCGGGGCCGCCGGGCGCGGTGGTCCCGAAGGGGCCGGGCGCACCGGAGGCGTCGGCGGGTCCGGGGGCGTCGGCGGCGGTGTCGGTGAGTTCACGGGCCAGTCCGGCCACCGTGGGGCCCGCGAAGAAGGCGGCCAGCGACAGGTCGCCGCCGAAGGCGCGGCGGATGCGGGCGAGCAGCCGCCCGGCGAGCAGCGAGTGGCCGCCCAGGGCGAAGAAGTCGTCGTGCGCGCCCACCCGTTCCAGGCCGAGCACCTCGGCCCACAGGGCCGCGACCGCCTCCTCGACGGGGCCGCGCGGGGCGACGTACGCGCCCGCCGGGGAGGGCCGCTCCCCGCCTGCCTCGGGCAGCGCCGCCCGGTCCACCTTGCCGTTCGGGTTGAGCGGCAGCGCGTCCAGGACGAGGAGCCGCGCGGGCACCATGGAGCCGGGGAGGGCGGCGCGGCAGTGCTCCAGCAGCTCGGCGGGGTCCGGGGCGCCGCCGCCGGACGCCTCGACGTACCCGGTGAGGGTGTGCTCGGCGAGGTCGTCGGGCCGGGCCACGACGACCGCGTCGCCCACGGCGGGGTGGCGGCGCAGCACCTGCTCGATCTCGCCGAGCTCCACCCGGAAGCCCCGGACCTTCACCTGGTGGTCGGTGCGGCCGAGGAATTCCAGGAGCCCGCCCACCCGGCGCACCAGGTCGCCGGTGCGGTAGAGCCGGGCTCCCCCGGCGCCGTACGGGTGGGGCAGGAAGCGCTCGGCGGTCAGTTCGGGCCGGCCGAGGTAGCCGCGGGCCAGGCAGTCGCCGCCGATGTACAGCTCTCCGGGGATGCCGGGCGGCAGCAGCTGGAACGCGTCGTCGAGCACGAAGAGTTCGGTGTCGGGGATCGGGGCGCCGATCGGTATCCGCCCCTCGACCCCGTCCCGCGGACGCATCGGGTGGGTGCTGGCGAAGATCGCGGCCTCGGTCGGTCCGTACCCGTTGACCAGGACCGCCCGGTCGTCGAGCAGGGCGAGGGCGTCCTCGACGTGCCGGGCCGACAGCTGGTCGCCGCCGGCGATCAGCGTGCGCAGCCCGGTGAGGCCGGCGCCCGCGGTGTCCACCACGGCGTGGAAGAGGGCCGCCGTCAGCCAGCAGACGGTCACCCCCTCCTCGGCGATGAAGGCGCTGACGCGCTCCGGCATCGCCTTGTCGGGCAGGACGGCCAGCCGGAGGCCGTTGGTCAGCGCGCCGAACACCTCCAGGACCGAGACGTCGAAGGACAGGGCGAGGGCGTGCAGCATGACGTCGTGCTCGTCGAGCGTGATGAAGCGGGGGTCGTGGACGCGGGTGACCGCGGCCCGGTGGCTCACCGCGACGCCCTTGGGGCGGCCGGTGGAGCCCGAGGTGTAGATGACGTAGGCGAGGTTGTCGGCCCGTACGCCGGTGGGTGCGGGCGCGTCGGCGGGGGCGGTGGCGAGCGCGTCCTCCAGCAGGACGGGGGTGAACCGCCCGGCGGGCAGCCGGTCGAGCAGGTCGCCCTGGACGAGGACGGTGGCGGCGCCCGAGTCCTCGATCATGTACGCGAGCCGGTCGGCGGGGTTGTCGGGCTCCAGGGGCAGGTACGCGGCGCCGGCCTTGAGCACCCCGAGCACCGCCGTCACCGACCGCACCGAGCGGGGCACGCAGACGCCCACCAGCTCCTCCACGCCCACCCCGCGTCCGCGCAGCACGGTGGCGACGCGGTCGGCGGCCAGGTCCAGTTCGCGGTAGGTGAGGGACTCCTCGCCGCAGCTGACCGCGATCGCGTCCGGGGTGCGGGCGGCCCGGGCCGCGACCAGTTCGTGCAGGCAGGCGTCGCCGCGCACCGGGGCGCCCGCGTCGGCCAGGGCCGCCAGGTGCTCCTCCGCGGTGAGCAGCGCGTAGCCGCCGACCGGCCGGTCGGGGTCGGCGACCGCCTGTTCCAGCACCCGCTTCACGTGCCCGGCGAACCGCTGGGCGGTGGAGGGGGCGAAGAGGTCGGTGGCGTACTCGACGAACCCTTCGAGGCCGCCGTCCGCCGCGGGGCCCACCTGGACCGAGAGGTCGAACGCCGCCGTCCCCGGCTCGTCGTCGGCGACGGCGGGCAGCGACTCCACACCGAGCCCGCCCAGGGTCCGCTGCTCGCCGGGGCCGTTCTGCATCACCAGCGCGGCCTGGATCCAGGGGGTGGCCCCGGCGGTCCGGTGCGGGGCCAGTTCCTCGACCAGCCGGTCGAACGGCAGGTCCTGGTGGGCGAAGGCGCCGAGCGCGGTGGTGCGGCAGCGGGCGAGCAGTTCGCGGAAGCTCGGGTCGCCCGCGAGGCCGACGCGCAGGGGCAGCGGGTTCACGAAGAACCCGATCAGCTCCTCCAGTTCGGGCTGCGACCGGTTGGCCGCGAGGGTGCCGACGACGACGTCGTCGGTGGAGCCGTACCGGCCGAGGACGACCGCCATCGCGGCGAGCACGCCCATGAAGGGGGTCGCGCCCTCGTCCGCGCAGAGGGCGGCCAGGGCGCCCGCCGGGCCGGGCGGGATCGTCACGGGGCACCGGGCGCCCGCGCCGGAGCGCCCGCCGGGGCCGGGTGTGCGGTCCGCCGGGAGTCCGGCGTTCTGCGGGGCGCCGGCCAGGTGGGTGCGCCAGTGGTCGAGGTGGCGGGCGAGGGTGTCGCCGGCGAGCAGTTCGCGCTCCCACACGGCGTAGTCGCCGTACTGGATCGGCAGCGGCGCCGGTTCCGCGTCCGGGTGCGCCTCACCGCGGACGGCCGACGTGTACAGCGTGGAGAGGTCCCGCAGCAGCACCGACCAGGACCAGCCGTCGAAGACGATGTGGTGGGCGCTCAGCACCAGCACGTGCGAGGCGGCGTCCTCCCGCAGCAGTTCGGCTCCGAACAGCGGTCCGGCCGCCAGGTCGAACGGGCGGGTGGCGGCGGCGCGGATCCGGGAGCGGATCCGGGCGGCACGGTCGTCGGCGGGGAGGCCGGCGAGGTCGGTGAGGGGGCAGGCGAGCGTTCCCGGCGGGCCGATCACCTGCACCGGCTCGCCGTCCACCGCGACGAACCGGGTGCGCAGCACCTCGTGGCGGGCGGCCAGGGCGGTCAGGGCGGTGTGCAGCGCCGCGGGGTCCAGGTCGCCGGTCAGCCGCATCGGCCAGGCCACGGTGTAGTCGGTGCGCCCGGGCTTGAGCTGGTCCTCGAACCAGAGGCGGCGCTGTGCCGAGGAGACCGGGCAGAGCCGGGTTCCCGCCCCCGCCAGCCTCCTGGCCAGCAGGTCCCGCCGGTCCGCGCCGGCCTCCCCCGCGTCCGGCCCCCCGGCCGGTCCCATCGGTCCCTCGTGTGTCGCGGTCATTCCCGTCCCCCTCGTGCACGTGCTTGCTGCCCCGGCGCCGTCGGCTCCGGGGCCGTCCCCTCCACGACGCCCAGGAGGGCGGCGAGTTCGGCGTCGCTCAGGCCGGAGCCCAGGTGGGCGAGGACGCCCGTGTCCCGGCCGGCCGCCGGAACCAGCGCGGGTCCGGCCGTGTCCCGCGCCGCGGCGCGGTCGAGCGCCGCCGCGAAATCGGAGAGCACCGGCCGCTCGAACAGCAGCGGCAGCCGGACCGCCGCGCCGAACTCGCGGCGGAGCCTGCTGATCACCCGGGTGGCCAGCAGGGAGTGGCCGCCGAGCTTGAAGAAGTCGTCGTCGCGGCCGACCTCCGGGATCTCCAGCACCTCGCACCACGCCGCCGCGACCGACCGCTCCGTGGCCCCCGCCGGGGCCGCGCCGGCCGCCATCCCCGGGCGCGGCGGCGGGGCCGGCAGCGCGGACGTGTCGACCTTGTGGTGGGCGTACAGCGGGAGCTCCGCCAGCGGTACGAAGGCGGAGGGCACCAGGTACGGCGCGAGGCTCTCCCGCAGGCGGGCCACGAGCCGTTCGTCGGAGGGGAGTTCGGCGTCCTTGGCCGCGACCAGGTAGGCCACCAGGCTCGCCCGGTCGGGGTGCGGGACGACGACCGCGTCCGCGATCTCCGGGAAGCCGAGGAGGGCGGCCGCCACCTCGCCGGGCTCCACCCGGTAGCCGCGGATCTTCACCTGCCGGTCGGTGCGGCCGCGGAACTCCAGTTCGCCGTCCGGGCCCCAGCGCACGAGGTCGCCGGTGCGGTAGAGCCGCTCGCCCGCCGCGAACGGGTGCGGTACGAAGGAGAGGGCGGTGCGCACCGGATCGGAGAGGTACCCCCGGGCGAGGCCGGCCCCGCCGATGCACAGTTCGCCGACCCCGCCCGGGGCGACCGGCTCCAGGTGCGCGTCCAGGACGTGGCAGGAGGCCCCGGCGATGGTCTCGCCGAGCGGCATCCGGGTCTCCGGGTACGTCGTCGCGGTTCCGCCGGCCAGGGTCGCGATCGTCGTGGCGACGGTGGCCTCGGTCGGCCCGTACACATTGGTGAGCAGCATGCCGGGGACGGCCGCGCGCCAGGCCGCGACCTGGGCGAGGCCGGGCGCCTCGCCGCCGATGGCCATGGCCCGCAGCGTGGCGGGCGGCCGGGCCCCGGCCACCGCTTCGGCGGCGAGCTGGTGGAACCAGGCGGTCGGCAGGTGGGTGACGGTGACGCCGAGCCGCCCGCACTCGGCGAAGAAGTCCGCCGGGGTCTCCAGCATGCGGTCGGTGCGCAGCACCAGGGCCGCTCCGGCGGCGAGGGCGGGGAACAGTTCCTCCGCGCTCACGTCGAAGACCAGGTCGGTGAAGAGCAGGACCCGGTCGTCGGCGGTGAGCCGGTAGGCGGCCAGGTCGGCGGCCACGTAGTTGTCGATCCCGCCCCGGGTGACCATGACGCCCTTGGGGACGCCGGTGGAGCCGGAGGTGAACAGGGTGTACGCCAGTTCGCCGGGGTCGCAGGGGTGCCAGGCGGGCCGCGCGCCCTCGTCGTCGAGGGAGCCGGTCACGGGTGCGGCCGGCCCGGGGCACGGGGGCAGCGGGACCGGGGCGGCGCCGCCGGTCCGCGCCCCGGCGAGGTGGCGCAGGGTGGCGTGGCCGGCCAGCAGGGCGGCGGGCGCGGCGGCGGTGAGGATCGCCTCGGTACGCGCCCGGGGCTGTGCGGGGTCCAGCGGCAGATAGCTCGCACCGGCCCGGAGCACGCCGAGCAGGCCGGCCACCGCCTCGGGCGAGCGCGGCACGGGCAGGGCGACGGAGTCGCCCTGCCGGACGCCCGCGTCCCGCAGGGCGGAGGCGACGGCGGCGGTCCAGTGGTCGAGCCGGCGCCAGGTGACGACCGAGCCGTCGGCGGCCACGATCGCGGGGGCCTCGCCCCCGGCCCGCAGCCGGTCCGCGATCATCCGCGTCGTGGAGGGGGCCCGGTGCGCCGTCGCGGTGTGGTCGTGGCGTGCGAGCAGCGCCGCGCGGCGGGGGCCGGTGACGGCGGGGACGGCGCCGACCGGCAGGTGCGGGGCCTCGACGAGGGCGGTGAGCAGGGTGGCGTACGTCTGGAGGAAGCCGGTCACGGTGGACCGCTCGAACAGGTCGGTGGCGTACTCGGCGACCAGCCGCGTCCCCTCCGTGCCGCTCTCCACGGAGACCGAGAGGTCGAACAGCGCCACCCGGCGGTCCCGCACCCGCAGCGCTTCGCTGCGCACGCCGGGCAGCCGCAGCCGGTCCGCGCCGCCGGGCTGGACGTCGAACATCACCTGGAAGAGCGGGTTGTGGCCGTGGGCGCGCTCCGGGTCGACCCGGCGCACGACGTGGGCGAAGGGCAGTGCGGCGTGGGTCTGGGCCTCGGCCACCCGGGTGTGGACGGTGTCGAGGAGGTCCTCGAAGGTCCCGGCGCCGTCCACCGGGACGCGCAGCGCGAGGGTGTTGCTGAACAGGCCGATCAGCCGCTCCAGTTCGGGTCTGACGCGACCGGCGTCGACGGTGCCGATCACCAGGTCGTCGGCGCCGGTCAGCCGGTGGAGGAGGACCGCGAAGGCTGCGCAGAGCACGGTGAACCGGGTGCGCCGCAGCCGTCGGCACAGGGCGGCCGCGGCCGTCTCGGCGGCGGCGGGCAGCGCGTGCTCCACGAGGGCGCCGCGGTAGCTCCGGGCGGCGGGGCGGGGGCGGTCCGCCGGGATCTCCAGCATCGCGGGCGCGCCGGCGAGCCGCCGCTCCCAGTGGGCGGCGTGCTCCTCCCCGGCCCCGGAGGCGAGGAGGTCGTCCTGCCAGGCGCCGAAGTCCGCGTACTGCAGCGGCAGCGGCTCCAGGCGCGGCGCCCGGCCCTCGACGGCGGCGGCGTACGCCTCGGTCAGCTCGTCGAAGAGCACCCCGGCGGACCAGCCGTCGAAGACGGTGTGGTGCAGCGTCAGCAGGAAGGCGTGGTCGGTGTCCGCGAAGGAGACCAGGGCGGCACGGAGCAGCGGGCCGCGCGCCAGGTCGAAGGGGGCGCGGGCGTGCTCGGCGGCCAGCCTGAGGGCTTCCTCCGCCCGGTCCGGTTCCGCGACGTCCCGGCGGTCGGAGAGCTCCGGCGCGACGGTCGGGTCGGCGGCGATGATCTGGTGCGGTACGCCGCCGACCGGCCGGAAGGCGGTGCGCAGCACCTCGTGCCGCGCGGTCACGGCGGTGAGCGCCGAGCCCAGGGCGTCCGCCGACACCTCGCCGTGCCAGCGGAAGGCGAAGTGCACGTTGTAGAGCGCCGTGTCCTCGGCCAACTGCTCCAGCAGGAGCAGGCGGCGCTGCTCCTCGGAGGCGGGCGCCACCTCCGCCGGCTGCTGCTGCGTACTCATCCCGCTCTCTCCTGCCGGTCGGGGGGCGCCGGGTGCGGCCGGGCCGCTCGTGCCGTGGTCGGCGGGGCCGGTCACACCGGCTCCTCGTGGTCGAGCAGCGCCGGGTCGATGCGCGTGCGGGTGCGGGGCGCCAGCGGTACGGCGTCCGCGGCGCCGGCCCGTCCGGCCTTGGCGGCGACCGCCTCGACGGTGGCCCAGACGATGAGGTCGCGGACGGTGAGGTCGAGGCCGAGTTCGGCGCGCAGGGCGGCGACCAGCCGGACGGCCAGCAGGGAGTGCCCGCCGAGGTCGAAGAAGTCGTCGTGCACCCCGATCTCCGCGACGTCCAGCACCCGTTGCCAGACCGCGGCCACCGCCCGCTCGGTCCCGTCACGGGGGGCGGTGCGGGACGCCTCCGTGCCGCTCCCGGTGGGCCGCGGCTCGGGCAGGGCGTTCCGGTCGGCCTTCCCGCTGGTGGTACGGGGCAGTTCGGCCAGGACCGTGAAGGCGGCGGGGACCAGGTAGCCGGGCAGCCGTTCGCGCAGCCAGTCCCGTGCCGTGTCCACGGTGAGGGGCGGGGCCTCTTCGGCGGGTGGGGGGGTGCAGTAGGCGACGAGCCGGTTGCCCTCGGGGCCGGTCCTGGCCACCACCACGGCCTCGGCGACCGAGGGGCACGCGCGCAGCGCCTCCTCGACCTCGGCGGGCTCCACCCGGAAGCCCCGGATCTTGACCTGGTGGTCGCGCCGTCCCAGGTATTCGATGACGCCGTCGCGCCGCATGCGGGCCCGGTCGCCGGTGGCGTAGAGGCGTTCGCCGGGGTGGCCGGGGTCGGGGTCGGGCACGAACCGGGAGGCGGTGCGCGCCGGGTCCGCGTGGTAGCCGCGGGCCAGCCCGGTGCCGCCGAGGAAGATCTCGCCGGCCATGCCGGGGGCGGCCGGGCGGCCGGCGCCGTCGAGCACGACGGCCCGCACGCCCGGCAGCGGGCCGCCCACGGGCAGCACGCCCCGTTCGTCCCCGGTCGGCTGGTGGAAGGTGCTGCCGACGGTGGCCTCGGTGACCCCGTAGACGTTGAGCAGCCGGGTGGACTCCGGCAGCACGGCGCGGAAGCGGCGCAGGTCGGCGCCGCTCCACGCCTCCCCGCCGACCGCGAACAGCCGGGCCCGCGGGAGCCGTTGGCCGGTGCGTTCGGCGTGGTCGGCCAGCAGCCGCAGCACCGAGGGGAGGAACTCCGCGTAGGCGATCCGCTCGTCGCGCAGCAGGGCCAGCAGGCGGTCGGGTTCGAGCAGCGTCTCGGCGGGGCAGAGCACCAGCCGGCCGCCGGAGAGCAGCGCCCGGAAGATGTCGCCGGTGCACACGTCGAAGGCGGGCGAGGCCATCTGGAGGTGTCCGGCGGGTTCGGCCTCCGTCTCGTCGAGGCGGTACGCCCGCTGCCAGGCACGGTACTTGTCGGCCAGGCCCCGGTGGGCGACGGCGACCCCCTTGGGGCGGCCGGTGGAGCCGGAGGTGTAGATCACGTAGGCGAGTTCGGCGGGGTCGGGGCGGATGCCGGGGTCGTCGTCGGGGGCCGCGGTGATCTCCGGGGAGTCCATCGCCACCTGGTCGACCGCGTCCTCCTCTTCCCGCTCCCCGGTCCCCGGGGGGCGGCAGGAGGGGTCGGAGGCGGCGGGTCCGATCAGCAGGCGGGGCCGCGCGTCGGCCAGGATGTCCGCGATGCGGGCGGCCGGGCTGCCCGCGTCGAGCGGGAGGTAGGCGGCCCCCGCCTTCAGGACGCCGAGCACCGCCACGACGAGGTCGGGCGAGCGGGGCAGCCGGAGGGCCACCAGGTCGCCGGCGCCGATGCCGCGTGCGACGAGCATGCGGGCCACCTGGTGGGACCTGCGGTCCAGCTCCCGGTAGGTGAGGGAGCCGCCGGAGGGCAGGGTCACCGCCGTCGCCCCGGGGTTGCGGGCCACGGCCCCGGCGAACAGCTCGACCACGTCGGCGGGCGGGGCGTCGAGGGGCTCGGGCAGGGCGGCCGGGGTCGCGGGCCGCCCGGCGGGCAGCTCGGTGACCGGGCCGTCCGGCGAGCCGAGCGCGGCCTCCAGCAGCTCCTGGTACCCCCGGGCGAGGGCCTCGACGGTGTTCGGGTCGAACAGGTCCGTGCGGTACTCCCAGATGAGGGTGATCCGGCGGTCGCGCTCGGCCCGGTCGGTGCCGAGCTGGCGTTCGGCGCGGGGCACCACCAGCACCGAGAGGTCCAGCTTGGCGGTGCCGTTGTTGCGTTCGAGGTAGCTGCCCGCGACGGGGCCGAGCCGCAGTTCGGGCAGCGGGGAGTCGTCGAAGTTGAGCATCGCCTGGAACACCGGGTTGCGTCCCGGTGTGCGCGGCGGGTCCAGCTCCCTGACCAGCTCGACGAAGGGCAGTTCCTGGTTGGCCTGGGCGGCCAGGACGACCGCGCGGGTGCGCTCCACGAGGTCGGTGAAGCTCGCTCCCCCGCCGCCGGGCGGCCGTACCGGGCAGCGCAGGGCCACCGGGTTGACGAACATGCCGATCACGTCGGCGGTCCCCGGAACCCCCCGGTTGCCGAAGGCCGATCCGACGCACACCTCGTCCTGGCCGCTGTAGCGGTGCAGCAGGGCGGCGTATCCGGCGAGCATCGTGATGAAGAGGGTCACCCCGCTCTCCCGGCTGAACGCCCGCAGCCGTTCGCAGAGAGCGGCGGGGAGTTCCACGCGGTGGACCGAGCCCCGGGTGTCGTCGTGCGGGGAGCGCGCACCGTCGTGGGCCAGTTCCAGCGCGGCCGGCGCTCCGGAGAGCTGGTCGCGCCAGTAGGCCGACTGGGCGCGCATCGCGGGGCCGTTCACCGCCTCGTGCTGCCAGTGGGCGAAGTCCCGGTACTGGACGGCGGGGTCGGGCGGCAGCTCGCCGCCCTCCGCCAACGCGGTGTAGATCTGCCCGAGTTCCTTCACCAGCAGGGCGAAGGACCAGCCGTCGTGGACGAGGTGGTGCTCGACCAGGACCAGTTCGTAGCTCTGCTCGGCGAGCCGCAGCGCGGTCCAGCGGATCAGCGGAAGCCGCCCGATGTCGAACCGCTCGCCGATGTCGGCGCGTACGACCTCCTCGGCGGCGGCCTCCGGGTCGGTCTCGGACCGCAGGTCCACCAGCGGCACCCGCACGGGGTAGGGCGGGTGGATCACCTGGACCGGTTCGCCGTCGCGCAGTTCGACGGTGGTGCGGAAGATCTCGTGGCGGCGCACGATCTCGCCGAGGGTGCGCTCCAGCAGGGCCAGGTCGAGCGGGCCGTGCAGCCGCAGGGTGGTCGGCGCGTTGTAGGCGGAGCTGTCCGCCGACAGCTGTTCCACCACCCAGACCTGACGCTGCATCAGGGAGATCGGCGCGGTGACCGTGCCGGACTCGCCGTCCGCGCCGGTGGGCCGGGCCCGGGGTGTGACCGGCGGCAGGACCGGGGCGCCGTCGGCACGGGCGTCCAGGGCGGCGCTCAGCCCCAGCGGCGTGGGCGAGGCGAACAGCGCGCTCAGCGGCAGGTCGGCGGCGAGTTCGGTGCGGATGTCGGCGAGCGCGCGGGCGGCGAGCAGCGAGGTGCCGCCCAGCTCGAAGAAGTCGTCGTGGATGCCGACCTCGGGCACGTTCAGCACCCGGGACCACACCGCGCACAGCGTGCTCTGGACCTCGTCGCGGGCCGCTTCGTAGCGGCTGCCGGCATCGGCCCGGTCGGTCTCGACCGGGGGCAGCGCCGACCGGTCGATCTTGCCGCCGGAGGTGACGGGCAGCCGGTCGAGCCAGGTCCAGGCGGCGGGCACCATCCACTGCGGCAGCCGGTCGCCGAGCCAGTCCCTGATCGCGGCGACCGGCAGCCGGGAGCCCGGCTCCGCGGAGACGAGGTAGCCGACGAGGCGGTCGCCGTGGGCGGCCACGGCGGCCTGGCCGATCGCCGGGTGGGCGGCCAGCGCCGCCTCGACCTCGCCCGGTTCGATCCGGAAACCGCGCACCTTGAGCTGGTTGTCCACCCGTCCCAGGAAGGTCAGTTCGCCGTCCGGCGCGGCGGTCATCCGGTCGCCGGTGCGGTACATCCGCGCGCCCGGCGCGCCGAAGGGGTCCGGTACGAAGCGCTCCGCCGTCAGGTCGGGCCGGCCGAGGTAGCCGCGGGCCAGGGCCGTGCCGCCCACGTACAGCTCGCCCTCCGCGCCGGGGCGGGCCGGGGCCAGCCCGGCGTCCAGCAGCAGGGCGGTGCGGGGGCCGACGACCGTGCCCACCGGGACCGCCCCGGAGGCTCCACCGCCCGCCAGGTCGGCACTGGTCAGCGCCGTCATCACGGACTCGGTCGGTCCGTAGGCGTTGATCACCCCGGGTCCGCCGCCGACCGCGGCGAACGCGGCCCGCCACCGGCTCAGCGCGGCCGGCGCGAGCGCTTCGCCGCCGACGAGCACGGTGCGCACCCCGGCGAAGACCGAGGGCAGTTCGCGCGCGTCCGGGCCGCCCGCCAGCTCGGCGAAGAGCGCGGTGGGCAGGTCCGCGACGGTGACCGGGCCCCGGGCCAGCTCGGCGCGGAGTTCGGCGGGTCCCCACGGCTCGTCGCCGCGCAGCACCACCGTGGCGCCCGTGGCCAGGGCCGTGAAGATCTGCTCCACGGCGACGTCGAACGCCTCGCCCGCCATCTGCAGCACCCCGTCGCCCGCCCGGACGCCGATCCGGTCGGCCATGGCGAGGACGTGCTCGGCGGCGGCGCGGTGCTCCACCACGACGCCCTTGGGCGTGCCGGTGGAACCCGAGGTGTAGAGGATGTACGCGGCGCTCCGCGGGTCCGGCGCCGCGAGGGCGGGCCCCTGCCCGTCGGCGGACGCGCCGTCGGGGTCCGGGCCGTCCACCAGCAGGACCGGGCACGGGAGCCCGGTCAACCCCGGTCGCAGCTCCGGCACCGTCACCACCGCGGTGGCGCGGGCGTCCTCGACCTGGCCGGTCAGCCGGGCCCGCGGCAGGCCGCGCGGCAGGGCGAGGAAGGCCGCGCCCGCCTTGAGCGCCCCGAGGACCGCCACCAGGAGCGGCAGGCCCCGCCCGGTGTGCACCCCCACGACGTCGCCGGGGCCGACGCCCGCGGCGACCAGCCGGCCGGCCAGCCGCTTCGCCCCGGCGTCGAGCTCGGCGTACGTCAGGGACAGGTCGCCCACCCGTACGGCGGGCGCGGCCGGGGTCAGCCCGGTCTGCCGGTCGACGAGGGCGGACAGGGTGCACGGGATGCCAGCGGGCTCAGCCACAACTACCTCCGTTCGGGGCCGGAGCGGTTCTCCGGACCAGCGGGACGACGGACCGACGGGTGACGGACCTACAGGGCGACGGACCTACGGGGCGACGGACCGACGGGGCGACGGACCGACAGGACTCAGGGCACGACCGGGATCCGGGCGGCCGGAATCCGGACGAGCGGGTGCCGGGGCGGCGGCGCCGCCCCGGCCGGGCGCCGCCCCCGCCGGGGCGGCCCGGGTCAGCCGGCCCCCGCCGCCGCCACCGCCTCCGCCGTGCGTCGCAGCAGCGCGGCGTCGTAGTGCGCGCCGGCCATCGGGGTGAGGACGACCTCGGTGGCGCCGGCCGCGTGGTAGCGGGCGATACCGGCCCTGACCGCGTCCTCGTCGCCGACCACGCCGACGCCGTCGAGCAGGCCGTCCCCGATGCGTCCGCTGTGCACCTCGTCGGCGAAGCCGCTCGCCTCGTACATCCGCCGGTAGTTCGGCACCCGCGCGTACGTCGACAGGTACGTGCGGAGGATCTCCCGGTCGGCCGCCAGGTCGTCGGAGACCATGCCGGGGATCATCACCGTGACCGGGAAGCCCTCCGGGTCGCGGCCCGCCTGCCGGAGCCCGGCGCGGACCTGCGGCAGGGCCACGTCCCGGACGTACTGCGGGGTGCACATCCACAGCACGATCCCGTCGGCGAGCTCTCCGGCCAGCCGGCACATCCGGGGGCCGAACGCCCCCAGGTACACCGGCTGGTCGCCCCGGCGGGGCGAGCTGTACACGGAGTGCGCGCGGAAGTAGCCGCCCTCCGTGTTGACCTCGCCGTCGTGGAGCAGCCCGCGGACCGCTCCCAGGTACTCCCGCATCTCGTCGGCCGGCGGTCCGGGCTGCCGGCCGAGGCTCCACTCGGCGATCATGCGGTGGCCGGTGCCCACCGCCAGGCGGAACCGCCCGCCGGACAGCTCGTCCACGGTCGCCGCCGTCTGGGCCATCACGACCGGGGGGCGGCTGTAGTACGGCAGGACCCCCGCGGCGAGCCGGACGGTCTCGGTCGACACCGCCAGGGCGGCGAGCACGCTCGCGCTGTCCCGGAGGGTCGGCAGCTGGACCATCCACACCGAGTCGACCCCGGCCTTCTCGGCCATCCGGGCCCGGTCGAGGAGGTCGGACACCGAGATGTCCTGCCCTTCGAGCACGATCCCGGCGGTGGGAACCGGGCGCTGGGCATCCGTCATGACGCCTGGGCGCTCATCCGGTCGCGGAGGCTCTTGGGACGCATGTCGGTCCAGACCTCCTTGATGTGGGCCAGGCAGACGTCCTTGCTCCCGGTGACGCCCACCTCGCTCCAGCCGGCGGGGACCTCGCGCCCCACGGGCCAGATCGAGTACTGCTCCTCACCGTTGATCACCACGGTGTACTCGCGGTCGTCGTCATCGTCGAACATGTGCCGGTTCCTTCCTCGTTTTCCTGGGGTTCCTGGGATTCCTGGAGTTCCTGGAGTTCCTGGGGCTTGGGGGTGCGCCGGGGCTCATTCGGCGGCGAGCCTCCGGGCCGCTTCCTCGTCGGACAGTCCCCCGACCACCGCGAGCAGCAGGTTCTCGACCTCCTCGGCGAGGCCGCGCACGGTGCGGGCCTCGAAGAGGCTGGCCACCGCGATGTCGACGGAGAACCGTTCGCGGAGGCGGGCGACGAGCTGCACGGCCACCAGCGAGTTGCCGTTGAGGTCGAAGAAGTCGTCGTCGATGCCGACCACGTCGACCGCCAGGGTCTCCGCCCACATCTCGGCGATCACCCGCTGGGCGTCGGTCTCCGGCTCCACCATGGGCGTGGGGAGGTTGCGGGGACTGGCCGTCACGGTGCGCTGCGGCGCCGCGGCGAGCTGCTCGCGCAGGGCGTCGCGGGTCACCTCCCCGGCGAAGCCCATCCGCCGGGTGAAGCTGTCCGGGCAGATGATGATCTGCGGGGAGATCCCCGAGTCGAAGATGTCCCGCAGGATCGGGTAGCCGTCCTCGGCGCGGATGCCGAACTCCCGCTCGTTGACCCGCAGCAGCGCCAGCTCCAGCTGCTTGCCGACGGTCGCGGAGGAGCCGGCCGGAGCCGCCTCGCCCGCCGCCGCCGCGGAGGCGGGCGCCCCGGCGGACGCCTGGAGGGCGTCCTGCCCGTCCACCGCGATCAGGGTGAAGCCCTCCACGGCGACCAGTTCGCCGCCCTCGTCGTCGACGAGGGTGATGTGGGTGCGGACCAGGGAGCCCTTGGTGTCGTCGAGGTGCTGGATGCGGCTGTGCACCCGGGCGGGGAGCGGAGCGCGTACGACGATCCGGTCGTAGCCGAACGGGAGGTACGAGCTGTCGCTGGTGCCGATGATGTGCTGGGCGATGGAGGTCGCGCAGTCCAGCATCGCGGGGTGCACCAGGAAGTCGCCCAGGTCGGCGGCGTACCGCTGGGGCAGCTCGATGGTGGCCAGTTCGTCGAAGCGGCCGTTGTCGGCGACGTCGCTCGTCCAGTGTCCGGCGATGTTGTCCCAGCGGGGGCCGAGCCACACCAGGCCGTCGGCGCTCTCGCGGCTCTCCCGCTCGTCGGGCCGGTGGCAGTGGGTACGCCACGCCTCCAGGTCGTGCGTCGGGGCGGGCGCGCCGTCGCCGGGGCCGACCCGGGCCGTCGTGTAGTCGAGGATCTCGCCGTCGGTGTGGTCGGCGTCCCGGATGACCACCTGGTACTGCCGGTCGCCGTCCGGGATCAGCAGGATGTGGACGGTGTGGTTGGTGTCGAAGGAGAGCGGGCGCTGGAACACCAGGTTGGTGAGGGTGCAGGCAGCCGAGCCCGTGGCCTCCTGGTAGGCGGCGCGGATGGTCTCGATGAGGCTGGTGCCCGGCATGGTGGGCCGGCCGCCGACGGTGTGCTCGGCGGTCACCCAGTCGTCGGTGGACAGCTTCTTGACGAAGATGACGTTGTCGTTGCCGGACCGGATCAGCCGGCTGCCCAGCAGCGGGTGCCCGACCTCCTGGTAGCGGTCGCCCATCTCGAAGTCGAGCAGCAGGTCGGGGGCGTCCACCTGCTCCGCCATGCCGAGGCCCTGCCAGATCGGCCAGTTGACGGAGACGACGTGGCAACCGCCGCCGCGGGCGGCGCGGGCGTGGGCGTACGCGTCCATGATCGCGTTGGCGGAGACGTAGTCGCCGAGGCCGAAGTCGCCGGTGAAGATCGCGAAGGTGGAGTAGAGGACGAGGGCGTCGATGTCGTCGCCGAACACCTCCTCCAGGGTCAGGGTGCCGAACACCTTGGCGGCCATGACCCGTTCGGCGTCCTCCTGCGACCGGGCCTCCAGCATGCCGCCGCCGGTGACGCCGGCCGCGTGCAGCACCACGTCGATCCGTCCGAAGGCGGCCTCCGCCTCGGCGCGCACCGCCCGCATCTGGTCGGCATCGGTGACGTCGGCGGCGCAGACCAGCACCTCGCCGCCGAGCGCCTCGACCTCGCGGACCGAGCGGATGCGGACCGCCGTGGCGTCGGGCCTGGCCTCCGGGTCCTGGGCGAGCCGCTCGTCCTCGGCGGCGAGCAGGCCGTCCCACTCCTCGCGGGGCGGCATTCCGGACCGGCCGAGCAGGACGAGCTTGGCGGCGTGCTTCTCCGCGAGGTCCTTGGCGGTGACCAGGCCGATCCCGCCGAGGCCGCCGGTGATCAGGTAGACGGCGCCGTCGCGCAGGAACTCGGCTCCCGCGCCGACCGGCGGCAGGGACACCTCCTGGTGCTCCCACACCCAGCGGCGGCCGCCCCGGTAGACGACGCGCTCGTCGTCGCCGTGCGCGATCTCCCGGAGGATCTGGTCGACCTGGGTCCTGGGCGTGCCGCCGGAGGCGAGGTCGATCGCCCGGCAGGTGGTCCGGGTGAGCTCCTTCGGCAGGAGCTTGGCGAAGCCGAGCACCCCGGACTTGGCGGGTTCGATCCGCTCGACGCCGGTGACGGGCTCGGCGTCGCTGGTGAGCAGCACCATGTCGAGCGGGATGTCCACCACCTTGCGGGTGAGGGCGTGCACCGCGGTGAGGAGGCTGAAGAATCCGTGGTCGAGCCCGTGCCGGGCGCGCTCCTTCGCCGTGTCGCCCGGCAGGTCGCCGACCAGCCAGCCGTGGACCACGCGCAGGGCGGCGGGCTTGCCGGCGGCGGCCTCGGCGAACACCTTGACGTGGTCGCCGAGTTCACGGGGCCGTACGGTGAAGGTCCCCCGGCCGTCCTCGGAGAACTCCTCGCCGGCGCGGACGACGAGGGTGGTGGCTCCCGCCGCGCGCAGCCGCTCCACCAGTCCGGTCACGGGCGCGGTCGCGGACTCGTACACGAGCCAGGTGGCGTCGGTGTCGACGTCGGTGGTCCCGAGCAGGCTCTGCTCGCGCCAGCTCGGCAGGTAGTAGGGGCCCGTCTCGGTGTCGGCCGCGGCCGCCGCCCCGGCGTTCCGGTTCCCGCCCTGCGCGGGGGCCTCGTCGAGCCAGCAGCGGATCTTCTCGTACGGGACGGGCGGCAGCTCCACCCGGCCGCGCCGCTCGTCCTTCCAGAGCCTGCCGAGGTCGAGGTCCACACCGAGCTGCCAGGTCTGGCCGATGGCGCCGAGCAGGACGGCGACGTCGGACTGGCGCTGGCGGACGTGGCGCACGGTGGGCACGGCGAGCGCCGCCTTGTCGGCGTCGATCTGCTGCCGGGCCAGCACGGTGAGGGTGTTGCCGGGGCCGACTTCGAGCAGGGCGCGCCGCCCGCCGTCCAGCAGCAGCGGGACCGCGTCCTTGAACCGTACGGCTCCGCGGAGGTGGCGGGTCCAGTAGTCGGGGTCGACGGCGTCCTGCGGGGTGATCCAGTCGCCCGTCACGTTGGAGACGAACGGGATGGTGGGCTCGGCGCGCCGGACGGCGGCCACGAGCGCGCGGAAGTCGTCGAGGACCGGGTCCATCATCGCGGAGTGGAAGGCGTGCGAGGTGTGCAGCGGCCGGCCCTCGACGCCCTGGGCGGAGAGCAGGGACCGGATTTCCCCGATGCTGTCGTCGGGCCCCGAGACCACCGTGGCGTGCGGGGAGTTGACGGCCGCGACGCTGACGCCGTCGGGCAGCATCGGCCGCAGCCGGTCCTCGGTCAGCGGCACGGCGAGCATCGAGCCGGACGGGATCGTGGACATGAGCCGGCCGCGGTCCGCGACCAGGCGCAGCGCGTCGTCGCGGCTGAAGACCCCGGCGAGGCTCGCGGCGACGAACTCGCCGACGCTGTGGCCCACCATGGCCTCGGGGCGTACGCCCCAGCTCTCCAGGAGCTTCGCCAGGGCGTAGGAGAAGACGAACAGGGCGGGCTGGGTGACCTGGGTCTCGGTGAGCCGGGCCGCCGCCTGTTCGGCGTCGCCGCCCTCGGCGGGGTAGAGGACGTCGAGCAGGTCCCAGCCGGCGTGCTCGGCGAGGACCTTGGCGCAGGCGTCCACCTCGGCGGCGAACACCGGTTCGCGCTCGTAGAGTTCCTTGCCCATGTCGACGTACTGGGAGCCCTGGCCGGGGAACATGAAGGCGGCCGCGCGCTCGGTGCCGCGGGCCGGGATCAGGGCCGGGCTGGGCTGCGGCACCCCGGCCGCCAGCCGGTCGGCGGCGGTCTCGGCGCCGTCGGCGACGAGGAAGCCGCGGACCGCGCGCTGCTCCCGGCCGACGGCGAGGGTGTAGGCGGCGTCGGCCAGCCGGTCGCCGCGCTCCTGGAGGTGCCCGCCGAGCGCGACGGCGCTGGACTCCAGGGCGGTGGGGGTCCGCGCGGAGAGCACGATGAGCTGGTGGCCGCGGGCGGGGGTGGAGAGCGCGGGCTGGGCGGGCGGCTCCTCCAGCACGATGTGCGCGTTGGTGCCGCCGACGCCGAACGAGCTGAGTCCGGCCCGCAGCGGCCCGCTGTCGCTGACCCAGGGCGAGAGCTCGGTGTTGACGTAGAGGGGCGACTTCTCGAAGTCGATCTGCGGGTTGGGCTCGTCGAAGTTGAGGCTGGCGGGCAGCACGCGGTGCCGCATCGCCATCAGGGTCTTGATCAGGCCGACGACCCCGGCCGCCGCGCCCAGGTGGCCGACGTTGGTTTTCACCGACCCGATGGCGCAGTACTGCTTGCGGTCGGTGAATTCACGGAATGCGCGGCTGAGTGCGTTGACCTCGATGGGGTCGCCGACGAAGGTGCCGGTGCCGTGCGCCTCGACATAACTGACCGTGGAGGGATCGACTCCGGACCTGTTCCACGCGTCCATCACCGCGGCGTACTGGCCGTCCGCGCTGGGCGCCGAGAATGCGCGCTTGCGGGAGCCGTCGTTGTTGATGGCGGTGGACCTGATGACGCCGAGAATGTTGTCGCGGTCCTCCAGCGCCGTTTCGACCGGCTTGAGCAGTACCGCACCGGATCCGCTGCCGAAAATGGTGCCGCGGGCTTTCGCGTCGAAGGCGCGGACGCGGGCGTCCGGCGAGTACATACCGCCCTCGGAGTACTCGTAGCCGGAAATCTTGGGGAGGAATTCCTCGACGCCGCCGGCGAGCGCCATCTCGCATTCGCCGTCGCGCAGCGCCTGGCAGGCCAGGTGCAGGGCGACCAGCGAGGTGGAGCAGGCCGTGAGGCAGGTCAGGGCGGGGCCTTCGAGCCCGAGCCGGTAGGAGACGCCGGTGGCGACGTAGTCGCTGATGTTGGCGATGTTGGCGGTGAGGCCGCCGAGCAGGTTGTACGCGTCGGGGTCGGGCTTCACGTGCAGGTCGAGGTAGTTGTTGACGCCGACCCCGCCGTAGACGCCGATGCGTCCGGCGAACCGGTTCGGGGCGTAGCCGGCGGACTGGAGCGAGCCGTCGCACGCCTCCAGGAAGGCGCGGTGCTGCGGATCGAGGACCTCGGCCTCGCGCACGGTCATGCCGAAGTAGCCGGGGTCGAAGAGTTCGGTGTCGGGCGAGAGCGGGGCCGCCTTGATGTAGTTGGGGTCCGCTATCTGCTTCGGGCTGACACCGGCCGCCAGCAACTCCTCGTCGCTGAAGTACGTAATGGATTCGACACCGGCGACGAGGTTCTGCCAGAGCTCTTCGACACCGCGCGCGCCGGGAAACTTCCCCGCCATTCCGATCACGGCGATGTGGCCGCTTCTTCTGTTCTCCACGGTTCCCCCTTCAGAAAATCCGAACAAGGAATGGTGGAGAAACGCCTCCGTACCCATCGGCGCGATTGCCTAACCATTCCGTAGGGTTCCAGCGTGGGTTCGCCACCCGGCGACCACAAGTGCTGCCGGGTGAGCTGGCGAAAAGTGGACAGCGCGTTGACGGGACCGCTCCCGCTGCCATGTCCTGAACCGATGCAGGGCAAATTCCGCAGCGGGAAGCAGGCCACGTGAGCCCTACGGCACCCTCACCCACCACCGGCGGGCCGAAGCCGCGCGTACGGTTCGGCCTCGGGTTCACCGCCGTATGCGGCGGGATGTTCCTGGCCAACCTGGCCTCGGGGATCAGCTCGGTGGCCTTTCCCTGGCTCGCCACCTCGGTCACCGACGACGCGCTGCTCATCTCCGCTACGGTGATGCTGCTGGAGCTGCCGTGGCTCCTGGCGAGCCTGCCGGCCGGCGTCCTCATCGACCGGGCGAACCACCGGTGGACCCTGGGGCTGAGCCATCTGTTCCGGGCCCTGGTGGCGTTCGGCATCGCCCTGGTCCTGGCGGCCGGGCCGGCCCCGCTGGCGCTGATCTACGTCGCGGCGTTCCTGATCGGCTCGGTGACGGTGCTGAACGAGAACACCAGCCAGGTGGTGGTGCCCTCGCTGGTGCCCCCCTCCCTGCTGGAGCGGGCCAACGGTCTGCTGGTGATGACCGACACCGTGGGGGGCCTGTTCCTCGGCCCCTGGATCGGGGGTCTGCTGCTGGGCGCCTCGATGATCCTGCCGTTCGTCTTCGAGGGCGGGCTGTTCGCCCTCGCCGCGGCCCTGATGATCTTCGTGGTGCTCGCCCCGCGCGACCGCGACCGGCCCCGGCGCACCATGCGTTCGGAGATGGCCGAGGGGCTGCGCTACTTCTGGAGCCACACCCAACTGCGCACCCTGGGCATCTTCCTGGGCCTGCTCAACCTGAGCAGCGCGCTGGCCGTCTCCACCCAGGTGCTGTTCGCGCAGACCGTCCTCGGGCTGGACGCCACCCGCTTCGGGCTGCTGTTCCTGGCCGGCGGGGTCGGCGCGATGCTCGGGGCCTGGCTGACGAGCACGCTGGAGCGGCGCTTCGGCGCCCGGCGCGTGCTGCTGATCAGCCTGGCGGGGAACGCGGTCACCAGCCTGGCCATCGGGCTGGCGAGCAACGCCCTGGTCGTGGCGTTCGCCATCGCGGGCGGCGGCATGCTCTCCACCGTGTGGAACGTGCTGACGGTCAGCTACCGCCAGCGGATCGTCCCGGCGGAGATGCTCGGCCGGGTCAACAGCATCTACCGGCTGCTCGCCTGGGGACCGCTTCCGCTGGGCTCGCTGCTGGGGGGCCTCGTCGTCACCCTGTCCGCCCACCTGTCGACCCGGGAGACCGGCCTGCGCACCCCGCTGATCGTCGCCGCGCTGATCGCCGGAACCCTCACCGTGCTGGCGTTCAGCCGGCTCCGCGACGGCATCTGGTCGCCCGACTACCAAGCAGGCAATGGAGAAGAGACCTCATGACACTCCCCCTCCCGCCCCACCGCGACACCGGCTCAGGCGAGCCGGTGCTGCTGCTCGCCCCGGCCGCGACCCGGTCCGCGATCTGGAGCCTGCACCAGGAGCCCGCGCTGCGGGCGGCCGGGTACCGGGTCCTGGCGTTCGACCACCGGGGCAGCACCGAGGCGTACTGCCCCGAGGGGCCGGAACGCCTCGGCGACCTGGTCGCCGACGCCGCCCGGGTGGTCCAGGAGGTCGCGGGACGCCCCTGCCACGTCGTGGGCGCCTCGCTGGGGGCGATGGTGGCGCAGCGGCTGGCGATCGTCCGGCCGGACCTGGTCCGCTCGATCTCGCTGCTGGGCACCCGGGCCCGTACCCCCGCCTTCACGGCCGCGACGGTGCGGGAGGTGATCGACGCGGCCCGTTCCGGGGCGGTGCCCGCCGGGTACGCGGCGGCCTGCACCATGGCCCAGCTCTTCGCGCCGGAGAGGCTGCTGGACGACCGGTTCGCCCGGGAGTGGCTCGACCTGATGGCGATGAGTCCGGTACGGGGCGAGGGGGCCGCCCGCCAGTACCTCGCCACGCTGGCCGTGGACGGCTGGGCGGCCGAACTCGCCGCCGTCGACTGCCCGGCGCTGGTGGTCGGCTTCCACTTCGACACGCAGATGCCGCCGTCCCTCGTCCGGGAGGTGGCGGAGCTCATCGAGGGGGCCCGTTTCGAAGAGGTCGCGGACTGCGGCCACTTCGGCTTCCTGGAGCGGCCCGAGGTGGTCAACGACCTCCTGCTGGACTTCCTCGCCAAGGCGTCGCTCACTCCTCGACGCTGATCAGCCCCCGGTTGACCGCGGCCATCACGGCAGCGGTGCGGTCGTCCACCTTGAGTTTGCCGAAGATCCGCAGCATGTGCGTCTTGACCGTGGCCTCGCTGATGAACAGCGCCTCCCCGATCGCCGCGTTGGTCAGCCCCCGCGCCACCAGGCCCAGCACCTGGGTCTCGCGGGCGGAGAGGCTGTCGCGCTTGGGGGTGAGGACGCGCCGGCTGAGGCGGGCGGCGACCGAGGGGGCCAGGACGGTCTCCCCCCGGGAGGCGCTCCGGATCGCCTGGAGCAGGTCGGCGCGGTCCGCGTGCTTGAGCAGGTAGCCGGTGGCGCCGGCCTCCACGGCGCGCAGGATCTGGTCGTCGGTGCCGTAGGTGGTGAGCACGAGGACCCGGCTGTCCGGCTTCTCCACGGAGAGCCGGGCGGTGGCCTCGACGCCGCCGCCCGGCATCCGCAGGTCCATCAGCACGACGGCGGGGTCGAGGCGGTGGGTCATCTCGACGGCCTGGTCGGCGCTGCCCGCCTCGCCCACCACCTCGATGTCCTTCTCGTTGGCCAGCATGCCGCACAGCCCGGCGCGCACGACGGGGTGGTCGTCCACGATGAGCACGGTGATGGGCTGCGTCATCTCGGTACCTCCACGAGAACGGTGGTCCCCTCGCCGGGGGCGCTGTGCAACCGCCGGCTTCCGCCGACCTGTTCGACCCGCCTGCCCATGCCGACCAGTCCGTATCCATGGGGCCGGGCCGTGAGGTCCATGCCCCTCCCGTCGTCCCGCACGCGCACCACGACGCTCTCGTCCCGGTAGTCGAGCAGCACGTCGGCGCGGGAGGCGTGCGCGTGTTTGCGTACGTTCGCCAGCGCCTCCTGGGTGGCGCGCAGGATGACCACCTCGACGGCGACCGGCAGTGCCTCGGCCTCGCCGCGCAGGGCGAAACCGGTCCGGAGTCCGGTCCCCTCGGCGGCCCGTTCGGTGAGCCGCCGCAGCGCCTCGGGGAGCGAGGCGGCGTCGAGCGCGGTCGGCCGCAGGGCTTCGACCAGGGCGCCCGCCTCGGCGAGACTCTCCCTGGCGGTGCGGGCGACGAGGTCGAGCTGCTGCCTGGCCCGGTCCATCGACACGCTCTGCTCGGGGGGCACTGCGGTCACCTGGTCCAGGGTGGAACCGGTGGCCTGGACCAGCATCACGATGCTGCTCAGCCCCTGGGCGATGGCGTCGTGGATCTCGCCGGCCAGCCGCTCGCGCTCCGCGCCGATGCCGGCCCTTCGGGAAGCCTCGGCCAACTCTGCTCGGGTGGAGGCCAGTTGGTGGATGAGGACGGCGCGTTCCCGGCTCTGGTCGATGATCCGGTGGGTCCACGTCCCGAAGAGGGCGGAGAAGATGATGATCATCAGGGCCGTCGGGCCCTGGTCCGCGACGCTGCGGACGACCGCGCCGGTACGGAAGGTGTCGACCACCACCGGCACGGCGGCGAACACCACGACCGCCCCCGTCGCGTGGAGCGGCCGCAGCGTCCAGTACGCCTGCGGGATGATCATGACCAGGGCGATCGAGCTGGCCGAGGCGAAGGTGTCCGCCAGGGTGAAGAAGACCAGCAGGACGCCGAGGTAGAGCGTGCCGCGCCAGCTCTCGTCGTCGGCGCGCATCAGCCCCCTGCCGTATCCCGCGTACCAGGCGGCGCAGCAGACCAGCATGACCACGGCCAGCGACTGGCTCTTGGCGGTGGCGTCGTCGAGCGTCAGGACGAAGGCGATCGTCGCGCAGAACGCGATGGCGTAGTAGCAGTCCCAGGTCGCGTAACCGCGCAGCCACTCGTGGCCGGGGCGGCCTACCCCTGGCGGCTGTTCTTCCACCGGAAGGTCAGCAGACACAGCACCAGGCCCCCGACGCACCACGCCGCCAGAATCAATGCGGTCCGACCCAACTCCCATGAACCTGCTACCTCCTGGAAGGTCATCGAGTCCGGCAGGAAGACGGAGCGGAATCCCTGCGCCATCCACTTGAGCGGGAAGGCCGAACCGATCTCCACCAGCGGTGAGGACAGTTCACTGATCGGATTGAACAGGACGCCGGACACGAACTGTAGACCAATGAACGGCAGCATGATGACTGCGGAAGCGCTCTTGGCGGTGCGCGGCAGACTGCTGATCGCGATGCCCAGCAGCGCGCAGGAGACGACGCCGAGGACGAACACCCAGCCGAAGGTGAACCACTTGGCCGGGTCGGTCGGGAGCCGCAGGCCGAAGATGCCCCGGCCGATGGCGAGCAGCACCACGACCTCGGCGAAGCTCACCACCAGGACCATCAGCACCTTGCCGATGAAGTACGAGGCCATCGGGGTCGGGGTTCCCCGCAGCCGCTTGAGCGTGCCGTCGTCCCGGTCCTGGGCGATCCCGGTGCCCAGACTGACGAACGTGGTCGACATGATGCCGGCCGCGATCATGCTGGCGGCGAAGATCTGACTGGCCTTGACCCCGGTCTCCGGAACGGTGCCGCTGAAGATGCTGGCCAGCAGGAGCAGCAGCACCACGGGGAGCGCGAAGGTGAAGACGACCGCGTCGCGCTCGCGGAAGAACTGCTTGAGCTCCAGCGCGCCGCGGGCGACACCGACCTTGACCACGCCCGGGGGCGCGGGCCTCGCCTGCCGGGCGGGGGTGACCTGAGTGGTCATGCCGTTTCCTTCCGAAGCTCCGCGCCGTCCGCGGATTCACCGATCATCTGCAGGTAGACGTCTTCGAGGCTGGGCCGCTGTACGGAGAGTTCGGCCACGCCGCCCGGGTTCCGGCTGACCAGCCGGGCCACGTACTCCTCGGGGTTGGCCGTGGTCTCCTCCCGCAGCCGGCCGTCCTCGCGCCAGCTGACCACCGCGCCCGCGGTGGCCCGGCCGCCGAGCGTCGCCGGGTCGCCGACCACCTTCAGCCGGCCGCGGGCGATCACCGCGACCCGGTTGGCCAGCGCCTCCACCTCGTCCAGGTAGTGGGTGGTCAGCACGATCGTGGTGCCCTCCGCCGAGAGCTGGCGGACGAGGTGCCAGAAGCGCACCCGGGCCTCCGGGTCGAAACCGGTGGTGGGCTCGTCGAGGAAGAGGAGGTCGGGGTCGCCGATGATGCCCAGCGCCACGTCCACCCGGCGGCGCTGGCCGCCGGACAGCCTGCCGACCCGCTTCTTGGCGTGCTCCCCGAGGCCGACCTGGGTGATGACGGCCTCCGGGTCGCGGTGGCGGGGGTAGTAGGTGGCGAAGTGGCTCACCACCTCCCGCACCGTGAGCTCCGAGGCGTCCGTCGCCGTCTGGGCCACGATGCCGATCCGGCTGCGCCAGGCGCGCCCCGCCTTCCCCGGGTCCTCCCCCAGGACGGAGACGGTCCCGGCGTCCCGTGTGCGGTACCCCTCCAGGATCTCGACCGTCGTCGTCTTGCCCGCGCCGTTGGGCCCGAGCAGTGCGAAGACCTCGCCCTGGGCGATGTCGAGGTCCAGGCCGTCCACGACGGGGGCGCCGCCGTACCTCTTCACCAGTCCCCTGATGTGCACCGCTGCTTCGTTCATACCGCAAACCCTGGCAGCCGGGGGCTCCGGGCAGTAGCGACCGGAGGAAGGACCCGGCTGTCCACCGGTCGGTGGACAGTCAGCCCGAATCCCTCCCGGGAAGAATGTCGGGCACGCCTGATTCCTGCCGCCCGCAATTCACTCCGCAGCCGGATTCACCCATGATCGAGAGTGGCAATAACTCGCCATCCGCCTTCCCGACCCAGCCCCCGGGATGAAAATATGAAACTGGTGAAAAATTTGTACGCGACCCGGGAGAATTCTCTTGTTGCAGCGAATGGAAGAGCTGCGCGCCGCCATTGCGGAAACACCTGTTTCGGGTGTTGTCGTCGAATACCGCGGTCGCGTACACGAATTGTTGATCAAGCAGGAGAGCCTCAACCCCACCGGCTCCATCAAGGACCGGACCGCCACCGGCCTCCTGGCCGAGATCGACCGGAAGGAGCCGCTCGTCCCGGGAACGGTCCTCGTCGAGTCCACCTCGGGCAACCTCGGTCTCGCGCTGGCCAGGCTGGCCCGCCTCCTGGACTGCCGCTTCATCGCCGTCATCGACGAGAAGACGCCGCACCCGACGCGCCGGTCGCTGGTGGCGAGCGGGGTGGAGCTGAAGTTCGTGGACGAGCCCGACGGCCAGGGCGGCTACCTGCTCAGCCGGCTCAGGGCGGTCCGGGAGCTCTGCAGGGAGAACTCGGGCCACCGGTGGACGAACCAGTACGAGAACACGGCCAATCCGCGCATCCACCGGGAGACGACCGGCCCGGAGATCGCCCGCCAGGGCGGCGCCGAGCTGGACGCCGTGTACATCGCGGTCTCCACCGGCGGCACCCTGGCCGGCATCTCCGCCCATCTGCGCACGGTCCGCCCGGACGTCCGGATCGTGGCGGTGGACGCCACCGGATCGCTGGTCACGGGCGGCGCGGGGGGCGAGCGGCTGATCGCCGGGCTCGGGGCGAGCAGGGCCTCGACCTTCCTCGACAGCGCCTCCTACGACGCCGCCGCGCAGATCGACGCCGCACGCACGGTGGCGGCCTGCCGCATGTTCCTGGAGGACACCGGGATCGCCCTGGGCGGCTCCAGCGGCAGCGTCCTGTGCGGGTACCTGGGCGATCTGGACCGGGGGCGCCACCCCCGCCGGGCGCTGTGCGTGTGCCCGGACGGCGGGGGCAAGTACCTCGGCACCGTCTTCGACGACACCTGGCTGAACACCGTGAACATCGCCGGGGACGTGAAGCACGCCATCGACCTGTTCCGCGGCGACGGACTGCGCTTCCGCCTCGGCTGAACCGGGGGGTCCGGCACCGGAACTCTCCGGAGCCGCACACACCGAACCGATCACGCGAGTAGGGTGACCGCATGAAATCAAACGTGGGTACGTCACGCGTTCTGGCATCGCTGAGCATTCTGGCGAGCGCCGGCCTGGGGGCATTCGGATTGACCGTCCTGGTCCCCGGGACAGAAATCTCCGGGGGCCTGGAATTCTCCATTCCGGCAGCCGTCGCCATTGCCGCCATGCTCGGCGTGCATTACGTCGCCGATCCCCTCCTCACACGAAAGCGCGAGCTGTCGCCGCGCAACGTCTCCCGGCTCCTCAGCTCCATGACGCTGTCCCGTGTCGTGGCGGCCCAGTCCGCCACGGTCACGGGGCTCCTCGCCGGCGCGGCCTTCCAGTCCGATCCGGCGGTGCTGGTCGGCTGCGGGGCATCGGCGGTGATGCTCGCGCACTGGTGGCCGGGCAAGCAGTTCGTGAACACGGTCAGGGCGCGGCTTGCCCCGCGGGGACAGGCACACCTGGTCGACCCGGCGCCCCGGCCGATCGGCTAGCCGCCGGCCGCGCCCCGACCGGGCCGGGCTCCCCCTGCTGGGTGGTGATCCACCCCCGGTCGTGCGCCTCGGCCCCCGCCTGGAACCGGGTGGCGACGCCGAGGTAGTCGAGCAGCTCGGACACCCTCCTGCTGAAGGTGCGCGAGGAGAGTCCGAGCCGCCGGCTCGCCGTGGTGTCCGTGGCGCCGATCAGCAACTGCTCCAGGATGGGCTCCAGATGGGCCGGCGGCCGGTCGCGGCCGGCCCTCCGGCCGACCGGGCCGACGAGCCCGGGCCCGAAGGGCAGCGGCAGCGTCCGCACCACCTCGCTCCGGTCGTCCGTGCCCCGCTCCCGCCGCGCGACGGCCTCGCCGGGGCCCGCGCCCTCCGGGCCCGCCCCGTGCTCTCCGGCCCCGGTGCGCGAGGCCGCTTCCGTCTGCTCCGGCGCCCCGACGAGCAGGAGCCGGTACGCCTCCTTGAGTTCGGGGCTCAGGTCGAGGCCCAGCTCCTCCACGAGGATGCGGTACCCCTCGCGGTAGACCCGCACGGCCTCCTGGCGGCCGCCGGCCCGCCCCAGCGCACGGATGAGGTGCAACCTCAGCCGTTCGCGCAGCGGGTGACGCCCCACCAGCTCCCGCAGCTCGGGTATGACCTCGTGGTGCCGGCCGAGGATCAGATCGACTCCGATGCGTTCCTCGGTGACGGCGATGTGCCGGTCCTCCAGCTTGATGGCCTCAGCCCGGACACCGGGCGCCGACGCGTCCTTCAGCGGTATCCCGGCGAAGGCCGGTCCCTTCCAGAGGGAGAGGGCCGCATCGTAGTCACGGGCCGCGGCCGCGAACTCGCCCTCCGCGGAGGTCTGTCGGGCCTTGCGCGCATAGTGCTCGAAGAGCACCAGGTCGATCGAGCGCGGTTCGACGAACAGCAGGTACCCGCCGGCCTGGTCGAGCAGTTGGGGCCGCTGCTGGGCCGCACACCCGGCGAACGCCTGGCCGAGCAGTTCGCGGAGCTTCCAGATCTGCGTCTGGACCTGACGCAGCGCGGTCCTCGGCGGGGTCTCCCACAGTGCCGCCGCGAGCGCCTCCGCGCCGACCCGGCTGTTCGCCCGTACGGCCAGCGCCGCCAAAAGACCGCACTGCAGCGGATCACCGGCCGGAAACCGCTGTGCGCCGTTGACCAGCTCAGCACTTCCGAGAAGACGCAACTTCACCTCGGTCGGGGTGATCGCACCTCTCGGACGTCCACAATCCTTCAATTTTCCCCCATGTGCATACCGGAGAGCACGCCACGGCCCCCCGACCGTCCCCATTGACACACCACACGACGCGGCTACGGTTCCCGGCCACATCGCGGCATCGAAATTCTCAGGTGTCGCCCACACATCACCGCGTCCCCGTGTGGGCTCTCAGCGGCGCCGGCGCTTTGCTTGGCCTATACCCGCCCTTTGCTCCACCAAGTCCCTGACCACATGTTTCACATAGCCACCACAGACACGCAATATCAAGCCGTGAACTGACCGGAAATCACCCTCCGATCACCACGGTCCGAACCGCGGTTCCGCACCCCCCACCGCTCTAATCGGAGGCGGAAAAGGGGGCTTGCCCCGGAGACGGGAGACGCTTCGGAGCCCCAAGAGGAGGGCGCGCCCCGACCGGACGGAAGCGCCGGTGGGCGATACGAGAGTTTTCAGCCACCCCGCCCCCAGGTGGAGTTGGCCGAAACACCGCACTGACGGCCCATCAGCCACACGCGGCCGTCGGGGTGCCCGGGACACGGTCCCCCAACTCGTCGGTAACAGTGGCGAGTTAGCGCCAAGGCCCTTGCGGGCGATCGGCGCCGGGTGATTCTGTCGCGGCGCTGAAGCCCCGGACGGCCCGGCCCGCGGGGTCGCCCCGCCCACTCCCGAACGGCCGAGAACGAGCCCCGAGCGGTTGGACTGATCACTGAATGCTGCAATTCGAGGAATACCCGGATACGGAACTGGTCTACCTGTCGCGCGCCGACGTACGACTCGGCTCGACCGGCATCGACGTCGTCGGCGTGGTACGTGAGGCGATCACGCAGCACGCGAAGGGGCTCACCCTGCTGCCCGACGAGGCCTACATGGGCTGGCGGACCAGCGACGGCTTCGACGCCCGGTCGCTCGCGATGCCGGGCGGCATCCGGACCGAGCACGGTCTCGAACTGGGCTTGAAGGTCATCAACGGCTCGCTCGGCAACCCCGCTCGCGGCGTGGCCCGGTCGCAGGGGCTCATGATGCTCTTCGACCCGGAGCTGGCCTGGCCGCGCGTGGTGATGGAGGCCGCCTGGGTCAGCGCGTTCCGCACCGCCGCCGTGACCGCGGTCGGCGCGCTGGCGCTGGGGGTCCGCCCGCTGCGCCGACTGGCCGTGCTGGGCTGCGGAACGCTCGCCCGCGCCCACCTGCAACTGCTCTCCGAGGTCCTGGGCGACCTGGAGGCGATCACCCTGTACGACATCGACCCGGAGCGGAGCCGGGCGCTGGCCGCGACGCTCACCGCCGACCCGGACTTCGCCGGCCGGGAGATCGCGGTCGCCCCCGACGCCGAGCTGTCCGTGAAGGACGCCGAGCTCGTGGTGACGGCGACCGTCACCACGCAGGGCTACCTCCGGCCGGAGTGGTTCGCGCCCGGGGCGCTGATCGCACACGTCTCGCTCGACGACCTGCTGCCGGAGGCGGTGGCGGCGGCCGGTCTCGTGGTCGTGGACGACTGGGGCCTGGTCAGCCACGATCACCGCAGGCTGCTGGGCCGGATGTACCGCGAAGGCACGCTGCGCGCACCGGACGGGTCGTACTGCGGGACCGCGACCCCCGACCCCGCCGCCCGGCAGGTCGACGGCACGCTCGGGGACGTCCTGCTCGGCACGGCGCCGGGGCGGACCTCGGACAGCGAGCTGGTGGTCTGCAACCCGTTCGGCATGTCGATCCTCGACGTCGCCCTGGGCGGCGCCATCGCGAAGGCGGCCCAGGCCCAGGGCCTGGGCGCCCGCCTGGCGCGCTGACGCCGGGCCCTGCGCGGCCGCCCGGTCGGGCGACCGGACGACCGCGTCCCGCTTCCCACCCTCCGACCCGATCCAGGAGTGGCACCCCATGCGCAGATCCCGCGCCCTCATACCCACCGCCCTGCTCGCCCTGGCGCTGGGCACGACGCCCGCGGGCGCGGCCCCCGCGCCCGGCGCCGGCTCACCGTCGCCCGCCGAGCGGTCCTCCCGCACGCAGCCGGTCAGCCCCGTCTTCCGCTCCCAGCAGCTCGTCTGGCAGCCCTGCTTCCCCGGCCCCGGGGAGGGGCTGCCGCCCGGCGGGGAGCGGCTGGAGTGCTCGACCATGAAGGCCCCCCTCGACTGGAACGACCAGGGGCGGGGCAGCATCGATCTCGCGGTGAGCAGGCTGCGTCCGGTGGACGGCGAGCCGAAGAACCTGTTGCTGACCAACCCGGGCGGCCCCGGCGAGCCGGGGGTGGTCGTTCCCCTGCTGTTCCTCGACCCCGCGCACCGGGCGGTGGCCGACTCCTCGGAGATCGTGGGGATGGACGTCCGGGGCACCGGCGACAGCACGTCGGTCTCCTGCGGCGGCCGGACCATCGGCCGCGACCGGGACGTCCGCGACCGCAGCCGGGCCAACGTGGACGCCATGCTCGACTCGGCGCAGTCCATGGCCCGTGCCTGCCAGCAGGCTTCGGCGCCGCTGGGCGACTTCGTCAACACGGCGCAGACCGTACGGGACTTCGATCTGCTGCGCGCCCTGCTGGGCCACGAGCGCACCAACTGGTTCGGCTTCTCCGCGGGCACCTGGCTGGGGGCGCACTACGCGACGGCGTTCCCGGCGCGGACCGGCCGGTTCGTCCTCGACTCCAGCGTCCCGTTCACCAGGACCTGGCAGCACCACTACGCCTTGCAGCCCATGGGGTTCGAGCGCAGGTTCCGCCAGGACTTCCTGCCCTGGGTCGCCCGTTACGAGCAGGTCTACGGCCTCGGCGGCTCCGCCTCGTCCGTGCGGTCGGGGTACGAGCGCGTCCGGGCCTTTCTGGCCGGACAGCCGCTGCCCCTGGAGGACGGCACCGTCCTGACCGCGACGACGCTCGACTCGCTGATCGCCGGGAGCCTGTACAGCAAGGGGCTCTTCCCCCGGGGCGCCGAGCTGCTCGCCGGCCTGAACGCCGCGATCGGCGGGCCCTCGCCCGAGGCCGCCGGAAAGGGGCTGACGGCCGGGGTCTCCGCGCTGCGGTCGGCCGCCCGGATGCCCGGCGCACCGGCCGGGGCGCCGGACGCCGTCGACGCCACGTTCTACACCGTGGGCTGCAACGACACCCCCTGGTACGGCAACCGGCAGACCCTGGCGGCCACCTCCGCCGCCCAGGGGCGGCTGTTCCCGCTGATCGGCTGGCGCAGCATCGCCGAGCCCTGCGTCTTCTGGAAGCGTCCCGCCGTCCATCTCCCGAAGCCGACGGGGCGCGGCCTCCCGCCGGTGCTGATGGTGCAGTCGGAGCACGACCCGGCGACGCCGATGGAAGGCGCGAAGCTGGCCGCCTCCGAGTTCGCGAACGCACGTCTGCTGCGGGTCACCGACGAGGGCGACCACATGCTGTACGGCAACGGCAACGCGTGCGTCGACGAGGCCGTCAACGCCTACCTGGCCGACGGCGTCCTGCCCCGCCGCGACGCGACGTGCGCGGGCCGGCCCCTGCCGGCGCCCGGGGCCCCGGCCGCGGCGACGGCGGCGCCGGGCGAGCGGCACACCACCGAGCGGCTGGCCGGGTTCGCCGACCGGCTGTCCCGCTGAGGCGGGCCGGCCGGCGGCCCGCCCGCCGACGGCACTGTCCATCGATCGTCTGAATCTTCCGCCGATCTCGCACGAACCATTGCGAGCGGGCCGAGTCGAAGGGATACGCTGCACACGTGAGCGCATCAACTCCGAATTCACCTGGCCGTATTCCTTCCGAACGATTGGGAGTTGACAACGCAGAAATCGCCGGAGCGCTGGACGCCCGGAGATCTCTGGGTATCGAAGCGGAATCGGACATCATCGACAGTTTCATGGAGCGCGCTTCCGCCGCCATCGACGCTCGCGTCGATCAGCGCATCGCGGAATACTCTCCGGCGAGCAACGAGGGTTCGACGGACAGCGGCGGTTTCTGGCTGGCCGCCGTCTCCATCGGTATGGGAATTCCGATCACGGGCGTCGCCACGTCTTTCTCGGATTCCGGCAGCACGCTCGTGGCGGCCATCGCCTGGGCCGGTATCGCGGTGGTCAACGTCGCGTACAACTTCCGCCGGAACCGCTGATCCGGAGCGGTCCGCCCGGAGGCGCCGGGGCGGCGCCGGGCGCCGCTCCCGCCGGGCGGACGCCCCGCCGGCCTGCCCACGTGCACCGGGCGCCCCGGCCGGGGAACACTGTGCGGATGACCTCCGCACAGTGTTCCCCGGCACAGGAACGGGCCCTCCGGCATGTCACGGAGGCGGCGTCGGGTCCTCCGATGGACCCGGATCTGCGGGTGACGCTGAACTTCCACCCGGACCGCCTGCTGGGTACCCGGGCGATCCTGGACGCCACGGCCGCGGACGGCGTCTACCGTTCACAGTTCGTCACCCGGACCGGCAACGGCGGGTTGACCGCCCGTCCGGGCGGTGACCGGTGGCGTTGGGAGAGCCGGATCTTCGGTGGGGCGTACGACCGGGCGGCCGCAGAGGAGCGGCCCGTCTACGGGGCGTTGAACTTCCGCCGCAAGCCGGCCGGCGCGGCGCCGCGGTTCGGCTCGGCCCATTTCCGGCTCGCCGCCGAGACGCTGGCGCGCACCACGTTCTGCTACCCGGACAGCTTTCTGGAGCCCGCGGATTTCGGTGTCGCGGCCCGCATGGGGCTGATCGAACTCGCCCTGGCCGACCGGCAGGACGACCTCGACGACTACGTCGAGGCGCACGTCCACGGCCCGGTCCGGTTGCGGAGCGACGTGGAAGCGCTGGTCCTGGACCCCTGTTACCGGGGCACGGCGGTCGAGGCCGCGGCATCGCGCCTCGGCTGCGCGGTCGAGTGGCACCCCGGTTTCCGGCTCGGGGTCGAGGAACTCCGCCGCCACCCCGGCTACCGGGGCCAGGAGTACGTCGACCTGGGTGTGCGGATCGCGGTCGGAGGCGCGCTCGATCCGCACGTCCTCGGGAACGCCGCACACGCCGGGGACCTCGATCCGCAGGCGCTCAAGAAGGTGTGGCACTGTCTCGCGCGCTTCGGCGCGCCTCGGCCGGGGGCCGCGGCCTCCTGAGGCGTCGCCCTTTCCGGCGGAGGGGCCCCGGCCCGCTCAGCTCGGGCTCGGTGAGGCAGACCTCCGGCTCGCCCTCCCTTCATGAAGGCGCCGCACCCACCGCCTCGCGGCGCGGCCGCGAGGAGAGCCGGTACCGGCCGGTGAGCCGACGATCACGACGGTCGATATCCGCAGGTCAGCGATGCACCGGAGGCGCACGGCCCTGCCATCGCCCCGGTGCGCCCGGCCTGATGCGCCGCCCGGACCGCTTCACCTTTTGTCCCCTATCGCGCATTTTCTCCGTCTTTGCAACCATTGAGGAGATGTCCAGGAGGCGACACGACACACCTCCCCAGCAGGGCCGACCTAGGAGGAGCTTTGAGCGACTTCGAAAGTTCGAGCCGTCCGGACGACGGAACGACGGCGCAGACCGCACGGGACAAGGCCGGTGAAGGCGCCGGTCTGGTGGCCGCCAAGGCCGAGGACGTGGCAGGCACCGCCAGGGAACAGGCAGCCGACGTGGTGGGCGAGGCCACGGCACGGGCCCAGGACGTGCTGGGCGAGTTGCGGAGCCGGCTGGAGGAACAGGCGCGCTCGCAGACACAGCGCCTAGCGGACAACGTGCGGCGGTGGGCCGACGACCTGCACGACATGAGCCGCGACAGCGACAGCGACTCCTCCGCCGTCGGTGCGGTGAAGCAGATAGCGGACCGCGGGCACCAGGCCGCCGCCCGGCTGGAGGAGAGGGGGCCGGACGGACTGCTCAGCGATCTCCAGGACTTCGCCCGCCGCCGCCCCGGCGTCTTCCTGGCGGGCGCGGCGCTGGCGGGCTTCGCCACCGCCCGGCTCGCCAAAGGCGCCAAGGGCGCGGACGGCGGAGGCGGACGGCCTGCGGGCACGGGGGACGACCGGGCGGGCCGGGACGCGCCGCAGGACGGCGCGGGAGGGGCCCGGGGCCTCCGCCCGGCACCGGCCTCGCCGCCTCTCGGGCCGTCCCACGAAGGGGACGGCGTACCGGGACCGGTCCCGGTGAGCGGCCCGCGTTCGGACCTCCGTCAGCCGTAGGCAGAGAGGAACCCAGCCGTGGTCACATCATTTTCGGCACACACCACCGCCCAGCCGCACGCCCCGGCCGCCGGGTCCACCCGGACACCGTCGGCGGACCCTTCCGTCGGGGAGCTGGTCGGTGAAATCAGCGAGGACCTGACGCAGTTGGTGCGCAAGGAGGTCGAACTGGCCAAGGCCGAGGTCAAGGAGAGCGCGACCCGAGCGGGCAAGGCGGGGGGCATGCTCGCCGGCTCCGGGTATGCCGGCCACCTGATGCTGCTGATGGGCAGCCTGGCGGCCGTGTTCGGCCTCGCGCACGTGGTCGATCCGGCCTGGGCCGCGCTCATCGTGACCGGCTTCTGGGCGCTCCTGGCGGCTGTTCTCTTCGTGGTCGGCCGCAAACGCCTCAAGACGGTCAGCGCAAAGCCGGAACGCACTGTGGAAACGCTGAAGGAGGACGTGCAATGGGCACGCAACCCGACGAGTTGAAGTCCGAGGTGGAGGACGTCCGGGCCCACCTCACCCGCAACGTGGACCGTCTCGCGGACAAGGTCTCCCCGGGAAAGGCGGCCCGGCGCAAGGCGGATGCCACGCAGCGGCGGATCACCCGTGTGAAGGAGCGTGTGATGGGTGCGGCGAGCGATACCACGACTTCGGGCAGGCAAGGCGTCGCGGACACGGCCGAACAGGCGGGGGACGCGGTCCGGCACACCGCCGACCAGGTGGGCCGGTCCGTACGCCGGGCCCCCGACCGGATCACGAGCCAGACGCAGGGCAGCCCCGTCGCGGCGGGCCTCATCGCCTTCGGCGCCGGCATGCTCGCGGCCGCGTTGCTCCCCGCCACGGACGCCGAGGAACGCGTCGGCGCACGGCTCCGCGACCACTCCGACGAACTCCTCGAACCCGTGAAGCAGACCGCCCAGGACATCAAGGAGGAGATGCGCGAGCCTGCCGCGGAAGCCGTGGACGCGGTGAAGACCACGGCGCAGGACGCGGCGCAGACCACCGGACAGAAGGCACAGGACGCGGGGCAGGAGGCGGGGGCGGGGCTGCGTGAGGTCGGCCAGGACGCCGCCCGGCAAGCCCGGAGCTGACTCGTCCGCCCCACAGACCGGTCCCGCGAAAGAGGGCCCGGCCGGCGGCCCTTCGCCCCCCGGCCCCGGCCGACGGTCGTCCCGTCCGCTGGGCGGCATGAAGCGGCCGCGCGGTCGCCGGTCGTACACCGTTGAGGTGGTGTGATGCGCATGGTGAACGAACAGCATGGTCAGGGCGGCCCGGGCCCGGAGGGAAGCCGGCCGGGCGCCGGCTCGTCCGTGCGGGCGGACTCCGACCCGCCCGAATCGCCCACGAAGCTCGGCAAGAGGTCGTGGGGCGCGGTGCTGAAACGCACGGTGAGCGAGTTCAAGCGGGACGAGCTGACCGACCGGGCAGCGGCGCTGACGTACTACGGCATCCTGGCCCTTTTCCCGGCCCTGCTGGTCCTGGTCTCCCTGCTCGGCATCGCGGGCGAGGAGACCACCCGGACCGTCCTGGACAACATGCAGAAGCTCGCCCCGGGTGCGGCCCGCGACGTCCTCACCAACGCCGTGACCCAACTGCAGTCCAGCAGTGGAACCGGCTGGGTGATGGCCGTCGTGGGTCTGCTGGCCGCCCTGTGGTCCGCGTCCGGCTACGTGGCCGCGTTCATCCGGACGTCGAACGCCGTGTACGACGTGCCCGAGGGCCGTCCGGCCTGGAAAGTGCTCCCGGTCCGGGTCGGCCTGACGCTGGTGCTGATGGTCCTGGCCTGTGCCAGCGCGCTGATCGTCGTGCTGTCGGGGGGCATCGCCCGCCAGATCGGCACCGCCCTGGGCGTCGGCGACACGGCCATGACCGTCTGGTCGATCGCCAAATGGCCCGTCCTGGTGGTCCTGGTGACCATCATGCTGGCGCTCCTGTACTGGGCGGCGCCGAACGCCAGGGGCCGGGGCTTCACCTTCGTGTCCCTGGGCAGCCTGCTGGCGCTGCTGATCTGGATGGCGGTCTCGGCCGCCTTCGCCTTCTACGTCGCCAACTTCGGTTCCTACAACAAGACCTACGGCGCCCTGGCAGGCGTGATCATCTTCCTGGTCTGGCTGTGGATCACCAACCTGGCGATTCTGCTCGGATTGGAGTTCGACGCGGAAATGACCCGCGAACGGGCGGTCGTCGGAGGACACCCGCAGACGGAGGAGCCGTACGTCGACCCCCGCGACACCCGCAAGTGGACCGACGAGGACCGAAGGTCCATGGGCGACACCGGCCCCGCCGACCCGCGCTCGGACAGGGGCGGCCCCCGCTCGGACGGTAAGGACGACGGCGGCTGAGCCCGCCGGGCCTCCCGCCGCGGGGCCGGGCCGGACCCGGCAGAAGGTAGGTCTAGACCTTTCTGGGGCGGGTAAGCGGAGGAAGGGCCCCGGGGCGGCCCCCCTGAGAAGTCCGGCCGGTCCGCCCTCCGGCAGGACACCCGCCCCGGGGCTCCACCATCCGCGACCACCGCGGAGCGCTCGTCAGGCACAGGCCGGAGGAGCGCACCGCCGGCCGACTGTTCCGAATATCTGACCAAAACCCACGACGCAACGCCCGGCCGAATTTCCGATGGGATATTTTTCAGCGTCCCCGGAGCTCCTGACGCGTTGATTTCTGGATGCAATGCGCCCGCGTGCGCTGGTGGTGAAAAAGGAAGCCTTCCCTCTTCCCTTACTTACTTTCGAGCATGCATGCCTGCGAGTGGATTCCCCGGGGGATACCAAGCGGTTCCGGCCACCTGGCTTGATCGGAGGCGGACCCGCCGGGAACGCCGAACCGTGGAACTTTCAGAGCAACAGGAGCTGTCGAAGGGGCGGTTGACGCTGCACCACGGCAGGGGGGAGCCCTCCTCCCCCTCCTCCCGTAGAGGGTTGCCCGGACGCATGTCGAGGGGCCAAAACGGTGATTGCACTCCTCTGGTGCAGATGAATACCGTCATGCAACGCCACTTTTGTGCACCGGTATTCGCATTCCTATATCGGGGTTTGCATCCGCATGCAGGCTGCTACGGGCAGTGCGACGGGCATTTTTCGAGTGGCGCCCCCACGGCCTGCGGTCCCGCGTTATGCCGGGCCGCATTTCCTTCAGGAGTGGTCCGCTGATGACCATCACCGAACAACCCTTCCTCGGCTGGTCCCCCGAAGCCGTCGTCTTCGACTGCGACGGCACGCTCATGGACACCGAACAGCACTGGCAGGACGCCAGGGTCCGGGCATTGCGGGATTTCGGCCTCCGGCCGGCCCCGGGATTCGCCGAACGCGCCAAAGGCGTCCACTACCTCGCCTGCGGCCGGATGATGGCCGAGGAGGCCGACAAGCCGGAGCTGGCGCCGGAGCTCACCCGGTCCCTGCTCTCCCATTTCCTGGACCGCGTCGCCGACGACCCGGTGACCATGCCCGGCGCGGCCGAGTTCGTCCGGCGCCTGTCCGGCCGGCTTCCCCTGGCAGTGGCGAGCAACTGCCCTCTGGAAGTGGTGGAGCAGTGCCTGGAACAGGCCGGGCTGCTGGCGCACTTCCGCCACATCGTCGTCCCCGACGTTCCCGACGCATACGGTGCGACGCCGCAGAGCGGGGCCCCGGCGGACGCCGTCAGGCCCAAGCCGTGGCCGGACGTCTACGTCACCGCGGCGCTGCTCTGCGGGGCCCGGTGCGAACGGACGCTGGCGGTGGAGGACTCGCTGACGGGGATCGAGTCCGCCCGCCGGGCCGGGCTGCGCGTGGTCGGGGTCGGCCCCCGGCCCGCGGACGGCGGGGGTCCGGTCGACTTGTGGGTGCCCACACTGCGCGCCCCCCAACTGCTGGAGGTGCACTGGGTGCCCCCCGCGTAGCGGCCGCCCGCAAGCCCGGGCGGGCGGCGCACCGCGTCCAGGGGTGCGCCGGGGCCGGGCGCCCCTCGGTGGGCACAGGGCGGCAGGAGCCGCCGGCCTCCCCCGGTACCGGTACCGCCCCCGGTACCGGTACCGCCCCCGGTACCGCCGCAGTGCGGCGGTACCGGGGGCGGGGTACCGGTCACAACCCCCTGCCGCTCCGCGGCAGGCTGGTCGCTCGCGCGGTGGCGTCGTCCGGCCTCCGGCCCCGGGCCAGGGCGAGCGTGGCGGCCAGGACCAGCAGGCAGACCAGCGTGGCCAGTGCTGCGGCGAGGGTCGCGAGGACCCCTCCGCCGTGCAGCGCGGTGGCCAGGGTGGTGGCGGAGGCCTTGGGGATGATCACGTGTGCCGCTGCCAGCAGGCCCGTGAAGAGCACCCCGAGGACCAGGGCGGGCACGGCGTTGCGCAGCAGCATGCCCAGAGCCAGGAGGAGGCAGAGAGCCGCCGTGCCCGCGGAGAGCACGAGGCCGGCCGTGGAGAGGTCGGCGGGGTGGAGCGGGAAGTGCGCGGCGCCGCAGAGCACCAGGACGGCGGCGGCCGCCAGTCGGAGCCAGGGAAGGGTCGACGGACCGGGACGCGTCTCCGGGACGTCCTGGGGATCGGCGGACCTGCGGTCGCGGCCCGGGCGGGAGGAGCGCGCGGGGCCGGAGCCGGGCGGCGCTGCCGGCCGGTTCGCGGTGTGCTCCGGCGCGGCGGGCGCGGGAGCGGCGGCCCCCGGTGCGGGGCTCTGGCGCTCGGAAAGCGCGTCGGCGGCGCCGGCCGGGGACAGGGGCTGCTGATCCCGTGGGGCGGTCGTCGTGCGGTCGGACTGCAACTTACCGATAAGTTCCGCCAGTTCCTCGACCGTGAGCTCGGTGGCGGCGGCGTGCACCGCCTCCTCCCCGGCGTGCTGGTCGTGCGGCGGACGGTGGAGCAGGGCCATGAGCCGGCTGATGTCGCTGATCGGACGGAGTGCGGCTGCGGCGTGGATGGCCTGGTCGGCGCGGTCGACTTCCCGGGGGGCTTCGGAGAGGCGTGCCACCAGTTCGGCGACGTCGTCCACGGGGCGCTCGACGGCGGCGGTGCGTACGGTCTCCCCGGCGGCCTCGTCGCCTTCGGGGGCCTGCTCCAGCAGCCGTATCAGGGCGAGGACCTCGTCCAGGGACCTGATGGTGGCGGCGGTGTGCACGAGTCCGTCGACGGGGTCGGCGCAGACGGCGCAGTCCGGCCGGTCACAGGGGTCGTGCTCCGGCTCGGCGGGGGTGTCGCTCTCGGCTCCCGTCTCGTCTTCGGCCGGGGCCTGGCCGTCGGATTCGGCCTGCGCTGCTGCATCAGCACGGGCCTGGAGGCGGGCGTCGAGAGTTTCGACGGAGTCAGCGGCGGGGTGGACCGGCTGTATCGCCCCCAGGTCGTCGTCTTCTCCGGATGGGTGGATCGGAGAGGGAGTGGCTTCGCGAGGAGTCGTCATGATGACCTTCCGGTTCGCGTCTCCTCCCACCGGCGGCGAGAGGCGGGCATATGCACCCGAAACCTTCCTAAGGGGTGCGCCCGGAGACGGCCATCGGGCAGGGACCACCCGAGTGGCGAGAGCCCGGCGGGGACCGCGCGGCCGACGACCCGGCACAGGGGGAGGCGGCCCTCGGCGCCGGCGACCCCGCCGAAATCCTTCCCCCCCCGGGAGCTCCCCCGCTCGGCGTGCGACCACGGCCGCGCGGTGCGCGGCGCCGCGCCCCGCGCGGCCGGCGGGACGCGTCCGAAGCCCGTGCGAAAGCCCCGGACCCCGCATCGGTACGACGGGGCGCCCGGCCGGTCAGCCCAGGTACTGGCAGAGACCCCGGGGCAGGAACACCCCCCGGCCCGCCCGGCCCGCGTACGTGCGCCGGTCGATGACGACCTCGCCCCGGGAGAGGACGGTCTCGACCTGCCCGGTCACCGTCTTCCCCTCGTACGCCGAGTAGTCGACGTCCATGTGGTGGGTCTCGGCCGACAGCACCTGCGTGGCATGCGGGTCGTAGACGACGATGTCCGCGTCCGAGCCGGGCGCGATGGTGCCCTTGCGCGGGTAGAGGCCGAACATCCGGGCCGGGGACGCGCAGGCGATCTCGATCCAGCGGCGCCGGGAGATGTGCCCGTCCACCACCGCCTGGTGGAGGAGGTCCATGCGGTTCTCCACCCCCGGCAGCCCGTTGGGGATCTTGGAGAAGTCGCCCCGGCCCAGCTCCTTCTGTCCGGTGAAGCAGAAGGGGCAGTGGTCGGTGGAGACCACCTGGAGATCGTCGGTCCGCAGGCCCCGCCACAGCGCCGCCTGGTGCTCCTTCGGCCGCAGCGGGGTCGAGCAGACGTACTTGGCGCCCTCGAACTCCGGCTCGGCGAGGTTGTCGGTGGAGAGGAAGAGGTACTGGGGGCAGGTCTCGCCGAAGACCGGCAGCCCCCTGTCGCGGGCCGTCGCCAGCTCCGCCACCGCCTCCTCGGCCGACACGTGCACGACGTACAGCGGGGATCCGGCGACCCGGGCCAGCTGGATCGCCCGGTGGGTCGCCTCCGCCTCCAGGAGGGCCTTGCGGACCTCACCGTGGTGGCGGGGACCGGTCTCGCCCCGGGCGAGCGCCTGTTCGACGAGGACGTCGATCGCGATGCCGTTCTCGGCGTGCATCATGATCAGCCCGCCGGTCTCCCCGGCCACCTGCATCGCCCGCAGGATCTGGCCGTCGTCCGAGTAGAAGACGCCCGGATACGCCATGAACAGTTTGAACGAGGAGACCCCCGTCTCGATCAGCTTCGGCATCTCCCGCAGCGTGGACTCGTTCACGTCCGACATGATCATGTGGAAGGCGTAGTCGATCGCGCAGTTCCCCTCCGCCTTCTCCATCCAGGCGTCCAGGCCGGCCCGGAGCGCCTGCCCCTTCGCCTGCACCGCGAAGTCGACGATCGTCGTCGTCCCGCCCCACGCGGCCGCCCGCGTCCCCGTCTCGAACGTGTCCGACGCGAACGTGCCGCCGAAAGGCAGCTCCATGTGCGTGTGCGCGTCGACGCCGCCGGGGATCACGTACTTCTGCGACGCGTCGATCACCCGGTCCGCCGTCCATTCCTGCGTCCCCGGCGCCGCCAGCGCCACCACCCGGCCGTGCTCGATCAGCACGTCCGCGTGCACCTCGTCCGCTGCGGTGATCACCAGGCCGCCGGTCACCAGAGTCCGAGTCATTTTCCAGCATTCCCTTCACGCCGGCCACGGACCGGGCCACCGGGGGTGACGGTGCGGCTCATGGCGGCTCCTCGTCTGCGGGGCCGCTCCCGCCGGCCCGGTGGGCGCGGCACGGGGCGGCCCCGCGCGGTTGGTGTGCGTACGGACCGGCGGGGGAGGTCAGCCCGCCGCGTGCAGGGCGCCCGCGAGGATCGCCGCGCCTTCCTCCGCCTCCGCTACGGTCAGGGTCAGCGGCGGGGCGATCCTGAGGACGCTGGTGCCGTGTCCACCGCCCTTGCCGATGAGCAGTCCGCCCGCGCGGGCCGCTTCGAGGACGGCCGCCGCCGCCTCGGGGTCGGCCTCGTCGGTGCCGGGCTTCACCAGCTCGACGCCGATCATCAGGCCCCGGCCGCGCACCTCCCGTACGGCGGGGAACGCGGCGGTGATGCCGCGCAGCCGTTCGATGAGGAGTCCGCCGACGCGCCGGGCGTTGCCCTGGAGGTCGTGTTCCAGCAGGTACGAGAGGTTGGCGAGCGAGGCGGCCATGGTGACGGGCGAACCGCCGAAGGTGGAGATGGAGTTGGCGTCGAGGCAGTTCATCACCTCGGCGCGGGCCACCACACCCCCGACCGACATGCCGTTGCCGATGCCCTTGGCGAAGGTGAGGATGTCCGGCGGGCCGTGCTCGGCGTGTGCCTGCCAGCCCCAGAAGTGGTCGCCCGTGCGGCCCCAGCCGGTCTGCACCTCGTCCGAGATCCACAGCACCCCGTGGCGGTCCAGGACCTGCCGGAACGCGGCGTACAGCCCGTCGGGCGGAGAGGTGAACCCGCCGACCCCCTGAACGGGTTCGGCGATCAGGGCGGCGGGGCCGCGGGTGTGGCCGAGGAGGTCCTCCAGGTCGGCGACGCACGCCTCGATGAACCGGTCGTCGCTCAACTCGGCGTACGGTCCCCGGGTGCGGACGCCGCCGTGGACGTACAGCGTCTGGAGGGGGGACAGACTCGTGGGCGACCACGCCTGGTTGCCGGTGATGGAGACCGTGGAGAACGAGCGCCCGTGGTAGCTGTTGCGCATCGCGAGGATCTGGTTGGACCGGCGGTAGGCGGTGGCGAGCAGCAGGGCCGTGTCGTTGGCCTCGGTGCCGGAGGTGGTGAAGAAGACCCGGGCGTCGGGGATGCCGGAGAGGGCGGCGACCCGTTCGGCCATCTCCACCATGGGCCGGTTGAGGTAGAGGGTGGAGGAGTGGATGATCCGTCCGGCCTGCTCGGCGACCGCCTTGGTGACCTCGGGCAGGGCGTGGGCGGTCATGGTGGTGAGGATGCCACCGAAGAAGTCGAGGTAGCGGTTGCCGTCCGCGTCCCTGACGTACCGGCCTTCGCCGTGGGTGAGTTCGATGGGGTGGCGGTAGTAGAGGGTCAGCCACTCGGGGCTGACGGCGCGGTGGCGCCCGTACAGTCCGCTCACGGCTCCACCAGCCCCCCGTAGGCGTCGGGTCGTCGGTCCCGGTAGAAGGCCCACTGCGCGCGGACCTCCTCGATCAGGTCGAAGTCCAGGTCCCGGACGAGGAGTTCCTCCTCCTTGTCGCTGGCGACCTCCCCGACGAACCGGCCGCGCGGGTCGACGAAGTAACTGGTGCCGTAGAAGTCGTTGTCGCCGTACTCCTCCTGGCCGACGCGGTTGATCGCGGCGACGAAGTACTCGTTGGCGACGGCGGAGGCGGGCTGCTCCAACTGCCAGAGGTGGCTGGAGAGCCCACGCGACGTGGCCGAGGGGTTGTACACCAACTGGGCTCCCCCAAGCCCGAGTTGCCGCCACCCTTCGGGGAAGTGCCGGTCGTAGCAGATGTAGACGCCCACCTTGCCGACGGCGGTGTCGAAGACCGGCCACCCGGCGTTGCCGGGTTTGAAGTAGTACTTCTCCCAGAACCCTTTGACCTGCGGGATGTGGTGCTTGCGGTACTTGCCGAGGTAGGAGCCGTCGGCGTCGATCACGGCGGCGGTGTTGTAGTAGAAGCCGGACCGCTCGATCTCGAAGACCGGGACGACGATCACCATGCCGGTCTCGCGGGCCAGGTCCCGCATGCGGCGGACGGTCGGCCCGTCCGGGACCGGCTCGGCCCAGCGGTAGTGCTCGGGTTCCTGCACCTGGCAGAAGTAGGGGGCGTTGAACACCTCCTGGAACCCGATGATCCTCGCACCCTGCCGGGCGGCCTCGCGCGCGTGCTCCTCGTGCTTGGCGATCATGGACTCGGTGTCGCCGGTCCAGGTGGCCTGGACGAGGGCGGCGCGTACGACGTGGGACATGGGCTGCTCCTTCGACGCGGCGTCAGAGAGCCCTCGGCGTCTCTACGCACGTAGACCGGTGCATGGAGGGAGAACGTAAGCCCGTCCGTCCGGCGGGGCAAGACCATCGCCGTGAACCGGTGGAGTCGATCATGTTTCGCACCCGACCGGTCCACAACGGACACGCGCCCCCGTCGCCCGGCCCCTCCCGCCCCCGTGCGACGGCACGCCCCCGCGCAGCGGCACGCCCCCCGCGCGACGGCCGTCGCGCGGACCCGCGCCGCAGCGCTCCGGCCCTCTCGTCCCGCGCCCGGATCAGAAGGTGACGGCGATCCCGGTGTGCGGGCGCTTGCCGAGGCGGGCGATCGTGGACGGCCAGTCGACGAGCCGGAACTTCCAGGTGTACTTGCGGGCCAGAAGCTTGCGCACCGCGCGGGTGCCGTCCTCGTCGAGCAGCTTCGCCGTGCCCTCCGCGCTGGGGGCCCCGTCGGCGATCCTGCCGCGTACGTCGCAGACGGTGACGACGACCCTGTCGTTGGCGCGCAGCCGCTTGACCTTCCACGAGTCGGAGCGGGTCCAGACGTACAGCACACCGTCCTCGGCCGCGGCCCAGACCGGCGTCGCGACCGGGGTGCCGTTCTTCCGGTACGTGGTCAGGCTGACGTACTCGCTGCGGGCGAAGTCCTGGAGGGTCACGGCGCGACCCTACGCGCCCTCGGCGGCGCGGCGCGCACGGACCCCCGCCGCCCGCCTAGGCGATCAGCGGCTCGGCGGCCCGTTCCGGGGCGCAGCGGCCGAGGATGTCGTCCATGGAGAGGCCCAGCGCGCCGGCGAGGGCGGCCACCGTGAAGAAGGCGGGGGTGGGGGCGCGACCGGTCTCGATCTTCCGGAGGGTCTCCGCGGAGATGCCGGCGCTCGCGGCGACGGCCGCCATGCTGCGCTCCCCGCGCGCCGCGCGGAGCAGCGCGCCGAGCCGTTCGCCGCGCAAGCGCTCTTCGGGTGTCAGAGGGGTGCGGACCATGCTCCCACCCTACTACGGAACACCTTTTCTTATACCGTCATTACTATACCGCTTCGACCGGTATAGTAATGGGCATGGTGCACATCAAGACGGACACAGACATCGCGGCGATGCGCGAGGCCGGCCGGGTCGTCGCGCGGATCCTCGCCCGGGCGCGCGAGGTGGCGGCGGTCGGCGTGACCCCGCGCCGACTGGACGAGGCCGCCCGCGAGGTGCTGAGCGAGGCCGGCGCCTCCTCCCCCTTCCTGAACTACAAGCCGCACTTCGCGCCCACCCCCTTCCCTGCCGTGATCTGCGTCTCGGTCAACGACGCGGTCGTGCACGGCATCCCCTCCGCCGAGCCGCTGCGCGACGGGGACCTGGTGAGCGTGGACGCGGGCGCGCTCCTCGGCGGCTGGGCCGGCGACTCCGCGGTCAGCTTCACCGTGGGCGAGCCCCGCCCCGAGGACACCCGGCTCATCGCCACCGCCGAGGAGGCGCTGGCGGCCGGGATCGGCGCGGCCGTGGTGGGCAACCGGATCGGCGACATCGCCCACGCGATCGGCACGGTCTGCCGCGACGCGGGCTACGGCATCCTGGAGGGCTACGGCGGGCACGGCATCGGCCGGTCCATGCACGAGGACCCGTCGGTGCCGAACGAGGGACGGCCGGGCCGGGGCATGGTCCTGCGGCACGGGATGGTCCTGGCCGTCGAGCCCATGCTGCTCGCCGGGGGCCTCGACGAGTTCCGCCACGACGAGGACGGCTGGACGCTGCGGACCACCGACGGCAGCCGGGCCTCGCACGCCGAGCACACGGTGGCGATCACCGACGAGGGCCCGCGCGTCCTCACCGCGCTGTAGGCGGTCCGGGCGGGACGCGGTACGTGGCGTCGCACGCGGCGCGGACGGTGGATGCGGCGGACCGCGGGGCGGGCGAACGGGGGCGCGGCGTGCGGAGGGGCCTTCCCCTCCCGCGGCGGGGCGCATGCGGGCCCCGCCCCGTCTCCCCCCGGGACCGGTACCACGACGCGTCGCGCGGCACCGGCCCCGTCGCCCCTGCCGCGTCCGGCCGGGTCAGCGTCCGCCGCCCGGACGCACCACCATCGCCGAGCCGCCGCCCCGGCGCACCTTTTCGGCCGCCGCCAGCCAGCGGCCGTCCGGCAGCCGCTGCACGCCGGTGGCGGCTCCGATCTCCGGGTTCTGACGGAAGGCGTGGCCGAGCTTCTCCAGCTCCGTGCGGACCGGGCTGTTCCACAGCTCCGGCTCGATCTCGGTCGTCGGCGCGTTGCGCTGGCTGGCGCGCGGCGCGGCGATCGCGTCGACCAGCGGGAGCCCTCGGTCCAGGTGGCCGGTGAGCGACTGGAGGACGGTCGTGATGATGGTGGCGCCGCCCGGCGAGCCGAGGGCCAGCACCGGCTTGCCGTGCTTCACCACGATGGTCGGGGAGATCGACGAACGCGGGCGCTTGCCCGGGCCCGGCAGGTTCGGGTCGTGGACCGCCGGGTCGGCCGGCGCGAACGAGAAGTCGGTCAGCTCGTTGTTGAGCAGGAAGCCGCGTCCGGGCACGGTGATGGCGCTGCCGCCGGTGGACTCGATCGTCAGCGTGTAGGCGACGACGTTGCCCCACTTGTCGGCGGTGGTCAGGTGCGTGGTGTTCTCCCCCTCGAACGTCGTCGGGACGGCCGTGCCACCGCTGCCGCACCGCTCGGGGTTTCGCGGGTCGCCCGGCGCCAGCGGGCTGGTCAGCGCCTTGTCGTCGCGGATCAGGCACTCCCGGGCGTCCGCGAACCGCTGGCTCAGCAGTTCCTGGGTGGGGACGTCCTCGAAAGCCGGGTCGCCGACCCAGCGGCCCCGGTCGGCGAACGCGATGCGGCTCGCCTCGATGAGCCGGTGCAGGTACTGGACCCGGTCGGCGCGGGAGAGGTCGGTGGACTCCAGGATGTTGAGGGCCTCGCCCACACTGGTGCCGCCCGAGGAGGAGGGGGCCATCCCGTAGACGTCCAGACCCCGGTACCTCACCTTCGTCGGATCCTTGCGCAGGGTCCGGTAGGACGCCAGGTCCTTGCGGGTCAGGTCTCCGGGGCGGACGACCCGCGTGGCGTCCGGGTCGACGGGGGGCTTGCGCACGGTGCGCACGATGTCGTCGGCCAACTCGCCCCGGTACAGCTCCCCCACGCCCTCGCGGCCCAGTTTCTCGTACGTACGGGCCAGGTCGGGGTTCTTGAACACCGAGCCGACCGCCGGAAGTCGGCCGCCGGGGAGGAACAGCTCGGCGGAGGCGGGGAAGTCGGCGAACCGGGCCTGGTTGGCGGCCGTCTGCGAACGGAAGGTGTCGTCCACGACGAAGCCGTCCCGCGCCAGGCGTTCGGCCGGTTCCAGCAGCGTGCGCAGGGACTTGCTGCCCCAGGCGTCCAGCGCCCGCTCCCAGGTCGCCGGTGTCCCGGGGGTGCCGACGCCGAGGCCGCTGGTCATGCCCTCCTCGAACGGGATCGGCTTGCCGTCCTCCAGGAAGAGGGAGGAGTCGGCGCTGCGGGGCGCGGTCTCGCGGCCGTCGATCGTGCGTACGGTGCGGGTCTTCGCGTCGTAGTGGACGAAGTAGCCGCCCCCTCCGATGCCCGCCGAGTACGGCTCCGTCACACCGAGCGCCGCCGCCGTGGCCACGGCGGCGTCCACCGCGTTGCCGCCCTTGCGCAGCACCTCGATCCCGGCGGCCGAGGCGTCCGGGTCGACGCTCGCCACGGCTCCCCCGTGGCCCACCGCCACCGGGGACTTGGGTGGCGCGGGCCGCGCGGCGGTGGGCGGCGCCGAGGCCGCCGGGGCGGCGGCTCCCACCGACGCCACCACGGCGAGGACGGCCAACAGCGACGTGTTCCGGCCGACGGAACGGCGCATACGTACCTCCAGTCAACGGATCTCCCGCCGCAGGGTAGTCCCGGAGGGGACGGATCGTCAGGACCGCCTCGAACGGTTACCCGAATGACCGATACCATGCGCGCCCATGACGGACGACGTGCGCAACATCGTGCTGGGCGTGATAGCCACCGGGATCAGCGCCTCACTGGGCTGGATCGCCCGTACCTGGCTCTGGCGCCGGGGGCTCCGTCGCAAACAGGCGTTCTTCGGATTGCCGTCGCACTCCGAGTGCCTGCTCGTCGTCAACCGCTACGCCGGCGCCGAAGGGTCCGTCCACCGCCACGACGCCTTCGCCCTGCTCGAACTCTCCGCGCTCATCAAGGACTGCGGGGCCCAAGCCCGGATCGTCACCCACGACGCGGCGCGGCAGGGGTTCGGGGAGCGTACGGAGTTCTGCGTCGGCGGGCCGACGTCCAACCAGCGGATGGCCGCACATCTGCGGACCCTGCTGCCCGGGGTGCGGATCAACGTCGAACAGGAACCGGGCCCGGACCGGGTGGCGTTCCAGATCGGTTCGGAGCGCTACCGCATGGAGCCGGGGACCTCCGAGTACGTCCTGCTCGCTCGACTGACGGGCGGTCAGGACGCGCGTCCCGTCTTCCTGTTCTGCGGCCAGCGGGCCATCACCAACCAGGCGGCCACCCGTTATGCCGTCCGTCACCATGAGCGGCTGCGTCGCGAGCACGGCGCCGCGTCGTTCTGCCTGCTGCTGCGGGTCGTCAACTCCGATGCGTACGGCCCCGATGTGGTCGAGCTGGTCGGGGATGTGACACGCGAGGCCCAGACCCCCGCGCCCAGTGCCCCGGCCCCGCACCGGGCAGGCCGCTGACCCACCCCTGCCACCGCCATCGCCCGTGCCGCCGCGCCCGCACGGCCGCGGCGGCGATCTCGCCCACAACGCGCACGGGCCGACCGGAGCGCGGAGTGCGCCCCGAGGCGGTCCGGTGGCCCCGGTTCCGCCCTCCGACCGCTACTGACGCCGCGTCCAACAATCGTTACCTTCACGCAACGCACCCGGTGGTTACCAGCGGTAAACGACCGGGGTTACCGTCGGGTCACTTTGTACTGGCACGCCTGAGGAGTGACCCGTGGTTCGTCCGAAACCGGCACTGCGCACCACCGCTTCGATCACCACCGCCGCCGTCCTGCTCGCCGGGGCCGCGCTCGGCGCAGCCCCGGCCGCGACGGCCGCCCCCACCGGCGCTTCCGCTCCCACGAGCACGACGGCGAAGGGCCTGACGTTCCACGACATCCCCGGATCCGGCGGCATCACGCTCAAGGGCAACGTCGTCGCCCCCACGGGAGCGCCCGCGGGGGCGAAGCACCCCCTCATCGTCTTCCCGACGAGCTGGGCGATGCCGCAGATCGAGTACCTGGCGCAGGCCCAGAAGCTCGCCGACTCCGGTTACGTGGTGGTGAGTTACACCTCGCGCGGCTTCTGGCTCTCCGGCGGTGAGATCGAGGTCGCCGGTCCGCCGGACATCGCGGACGCCTCCGCCGTCATCGACTGGGCGCTGAAGCACACCTCCGCCGACCCCGACCGCATCGGCATGGGCGGCGTCTCCTACGGGGCCGGCATCAGCCTGCTGGCCGCCGGGCACGACCCGCGTATCAAGGCGGTCGCCGCCCTCAGCGGGTGGGCCGATCTGATCGACTCGATCTACAGCGGGCGCACCCAGCACCTCCAGGCCGCCGCCCTGCTCGGCGGCGCGGGCCTGGTCACCGGCCGGCCGAGCGACGAACTCACGCGGACGCTCAAGGACTTCCTCGGCTCCAACCTGGACAAGGAAGCGGAGATGATCGCCTGGGGGAAGAAGCGCTCCCCCGCCGCCCACCTGGACGCGATCAACGCCAACGGCGCCGCCGTCATGATGGGCAACGCCTGGGGCGACACGATCTTCCCGCCCAACCAGTACGCCTCGTTCTACGACAAGCTCACCGGCCCCAAGCGGCTGGAGTTCCGCCCCGGTGACCACGCCACCGCCGAGCTGACCGGTCTGTTCGGGCTGCCCAACGACACCTGGACGAGCACTCGCCGCTGGTTCGACCGCTACCTCAAGGACGAGCACAACGGCATCGACACCGAGCCACCCGTCCAGCTCAAGTCCCGTACGGGCGAGGGGTACGAGGGGTACCCGGACTGGAAATCGGTCGGCGCGGTGCGGAGCCGCATCCCGCTGGACGAATCCAAGAAGGTCTGGGCGAACGTCGATTCGGGGGCGAACGGCGGCATCACGCTGCTGTCCAACGCCCTGGACCAGTTCCTCAAGCTCCCGCCGACGGTCTCCGTGCCGCTGCTGCCGCGCACGTTCGCGAGCGTGTGGCAGTCGGAGCGGTACGCCACCGAGCAGCGCGTCCGGGGGACGTCCCGGCTGCACACCACGGTCACCAGCACGAAGCCGAGCGGCACCTTCGTCGCGTACCTCTACGACGTGGGGCCCCTCGGCGTCGGCAAGCTGGTGAGCAACGCTCCGTACACCTTCCACGGGCAGACGCCGGGCCGGCCGTTCCCCGTCGACCTGGAGCTGTACTCCACGGCCTACGACGTCCCGGCCGGTCACCGGCTCGCCCTGGTGATCGACACCGTCGATCCGCTGTACATCGAGCACAACCCGACCGGCGCGCAGCTGACCTTCTCCTCGCCCGGCACGGACCCGAGTCATCTCTCGGTCCCGCTGCGCGAGAAGTGATCACCGGCTGCTGCCGGGCGGGCACTGCCCGGCTGCTGCCCTCACGGCAGCAGCGTTCCTGGATCGGTCGGGCCCACCCCGACCGCTTCGGTCTTGAGGTTGCGCCGCTCCCTCCTGGCCACCCAGGTGGCGAACCAGGAGAGCAGCATGCACAACCCGATGTAGATCGGAGAGATCACCATCACGACGGGGATGAAGGGAAGATCGTAGTCGAGATTGGAGGCGATGAGCTTCCCGGCGTGGAGGAATTCCTCGTAGGTGATCAGGTAGCCGAGCGAGGTGTCCTTGAGCGCGACCACCAGCTGGCTGATGATGGTCGGCAGCATCGCGCGGACCGCCTGGGGGGCCAGGACGAAGGTGGTGACCTGCGTCTTGCGCATGCCGAGGGCGTACGCGGCCTCGCGCTGGCCCCGGTCCACGGAGTTGATCCCGGTGCGGAACACCTCCGCGAGGACGGAGCCGTTGTAGAGCGTGAGGCCGGCTACCAGGGCGGGCAGCGGCTGGACCTTCAGCGCCACGAAGATGAAGAAGATCATCACCAGCACCGGCATGGCCCGGAAGAACTCGACCAGGACCGTGGAGATCCAGCGCAGCACCCGGTGCTCGGAGAGCCGGCCGACCGCGAGGACCGCGCCGAGGACGAGCGAGAGGACCGCCGCGTAGGCGAACGCCTTGAGGGTGTTGCCGAGGCCGCGCAGCAGCAGTTCCTGAATGCCCTTGTACTCGAAGGGCGTCCACTTCTGCGCGGTGAACTGACCGGTGTCGAAGAGGAGGTAGACGATCCAGCCGAACAGCACGGCGATCAGGACCGTCGCGGCGATCCCGTACAGGCGGTGGCGTCTGCGGGCCACCGGGCCGGGGATGTCGTAGAGCGCGGTGGCGCCGGGCGCGGCCGGCCTGCGGTTGCGGGTCTTGGTCATCGTGCCACTCCCCAGCGCTTCTCCATCACGGTGAACAGCGCGCTGATGGTCAGGGTGATGATGAGGTAGCCGACGGCGATCCAGACGAAGGACCAGATGATGCTGTAGCCCAGCTCGTTGAGCGTCTTGTAGGTGCCGAGGAGTTCGGTGACGCTGAACGCCCCGGCGATCGCGGAGTTCTTCGCCAGCGCGATCAGGGTGGAGCCGACCGGCGGGATCACCGACCGGAACGCCTGCGGCAGGACCACGGCGGCCAGGGTCTGGCCGAAGTTCATCCCGAGGCTGCGGGCGGCTTCGCCCTGGCCCGTGGGCACGGTGTTGATGCCGGAGCGCAGCACCTCGCAGATGAAGGCCGAGGTGTAGCAACCGAGCGCGATGACGGCGAAGACCTGGAAGGGCAGGACCAGCCCGAAGCGGGGCAGGCCGAGCAGGACCGCGAAGAACAGCAGGGTCAGCGGGGTGTTGCGGAGCACGGTGACCCAGACCGTGCCGAGCACCCGGAGGGCGGCGACGGGCGCGACCCGGAAGGACGCCATCAGGAAACCGAGGACGAGTGCCAGTACCGAGGCGTAGACGGCGAGTTGGACCGTGCCGAGGAATCCCTTGCCGTAGAGGGAGAAGTTCTCTGTCAGTACATCCATGGGTGGCCGTCCCCTCAGGTCGCCGGGTAGCGGTCGATGGGCGGCGGGGCCGGGGCGGGCGCTCCGGAGAGCCCCAGCGTCGCTTCGTACGCCTTCTTCCAGTTGCCGTTCTTCTCGTTGGCCTCCAGCGCGTCGTTGAGCGCCTCGCGCAGGGCGTTGTCGGCGCGCGGGACGCCGATGCCGTACGGCTCCTTCGAGAAGGGCTTGCCGACGACCTTCATCTCGTCCGGCGCCTTGGCCGCGAAGCCCAGCAGGATCGCGTCGTCGGTGGTGACGGCGTCGACCTGGTAGGTGAGGAGGTTGTCGACGCAGATGGAGTACGTGTCGTACGCGACGAGGGTCGCCCGGGGGTAGTCGGCGGCGATCCGCTGGTAGGGCGTGGACCCGGCCGCCGAGCAGACGGTCCTGCCCCCCAGGTCCTGGGGCCCGTGGATGTCGTCCTCGTCGGTGCGCACGAGCAGCCCCTGGCCCGCCATGTAGTACGGGCCGGCGAAGCCGACGAGCTTCTTGCGCATGTCGTTGATGGTGTAGGTGCCGACGTAGTAGTCGATCTGGCCGTTCTGCAGGGCGGTCTCGCGGTTGGCGGAGGCGATCGTCCGGAAGCGGATCGACTTCGGTTCGAAGCCGAGGGAGGCCGCCATCATCCGGGCGATCTCGATGTCGAACCCGGTGTAGGCCCCGCTCGCCGGGTCCTTCTCCCCCAGGTACGGCTGGTCCTCCTTGGCGCCGACCGTGAGATGGCCGCGCTTCTTCGCCCTGGTCCAGGTGCGGGAGTCGGGCAGGTCGAAGCCGGTGTCGACCCGGTAGACGGGCAGCGCCTCGGCCTTGGGCCCCTTGACGGGCGGGCTGCCGTCCTTGCCGCAGCCGGCGGCGAGCGCGGCGAGCAGGAGACCGGCCACGAGGGCGGTGCCCGTACGCGTGTTCCTCGTACGCAACATGGAAGCCCCCCTCAGTGCTTGAGGATCTTGGACAGGAAGTCCTTGGCGCGGTCGCTCGACGGGGACGTGAAGAAGTCCTCGGGAACGCGGTCCTCGACGATGCAGCCGTCGGCCATGAAGACGACGCGGTTGGCGGCGGACCGGGCGAAGCCCATCTCATGGGTGACGACGATCATCGTCATCCCCTCCCGGGCCAGCTGCTGCATGACCTCCAGGACCTCGTTGATCATCTCCGGGTCGAGCGCGGAGGTGGGTTCGTCGAAGAGGAGCGCCTTGGGATCCATGGCCAGGGCGCGGGCGATCGCGACGCGCTGCTGCTGGCCGCCGGAGAGCTGGGCGGGGAACTTGTCGGCGTGGGCGGCCAGGCCGACCCGCTCCAGCAGCTCCCGGGAGCGCCGGTCCGCCTCGTCCTTCTTGCGCTTGCGGACCTTGATCTGGGCCAGCGAGACGTTGTCCACCACGGTCTTGTGCGCGAAGAGGTTGAACGACTGGAAGACCATGCCGACTTCGGCGCGGAGCTGGGCCAGGCCCTTGCCCTCGGCGGGAAGGGGCCGCCCGTCGATGGTGATGCTGCCGGACTCGACCGTCTCCAGCCGGTTGATCGCCCGGCACAGGGTGGATTTCCCGGAACCGGAGGGGCCGATGACCACCACCACCTCCCCGCGGCCGACGGTGAGATGGATGTCCTGAAGTACGTGCAACTCCCCGAAGTGTTTGTTGACGTCCCTCAGTTCGATCAACGGATCGACGGCCATGCGCTGCCCTACCCACTTGTCGCTGTGTCGAGGTCAGCGCAAACTATCCATCGCGAAAAGGGACTTCGCACCCGACACGCGTGAATGGTGCAAAAGGCTGTTTATCTCTTCAGGTGATGAGATCCGCGACCGATCGCCGCCGGGGAGGTCAGCTCTCGGCCGACTCCGCGTAGACCTGGGAGAGCTCGGGACTGCCGGACACGGCCCACTCCAGCCCGGCGGCGACCACGTCGATCTCCCGGCCGGACTCCAGCCGCACCACGGGCTGCCCGCTCGGCCAGACGTCCCAGGCCGCCCCGGGGACGGTCCGTACGATCACCGTACCGAGGTAGAGGCCGGCGTCGTTGCCGAGCCAGGGAAGCTCCTCGGGGTCGTCGCGCCAGCGGGGCGACAGCTGGTCGAGCGCGGCCAACGAAGCGGGGGCGTCGTCGAGTTCCAGCCCTTGCTGCCCCGCTCGGACACGCAGCAGCTCGCACTCGGCGAGCAGCTCGGCCACGCCGTCGGGATCCGTCTCGACGGCGGCGGCGAGCGCGGCCCCCCGCGTACCACCCTGACGCTTACGCCAGTTGTCCAAGAAAGGGATGTTCAACTCTCTGCCCCTTCAGATCGCGGATCGGCTGGATAGCAGGCACCCCTTGAAATTCACCCCGCCCGGGTTGCTCCGTCGCCTGACCCTGGTCAGCTCCAGTTCGCCCACACTCGCCATGATCATCTCCTACATGTCTCCCACTTGCCCCCACAGGAAGCAAGAGAGCAACTCCCCCTGAAGTGCAGCCATCGGTTCACCATGACACAAAACCGACCTCGGGTCGCCGCACCTTGGGGGTGTGGACCGCGACCCGAGGCCGACGAGGTACCCAACGGCGAGCGGGATGCCGCGTTGGTGACTTATTGAGCCGAACAGAAGTTCGGCGTAACGGGACCGCCCCGGCGTCCCCCGTTCACGCTCCACCCGAGACGGTGGCCGGACGAAGGGCGACGCCCCGTCACCACGGCCCCGACGAGGGACTCGGACGCTCCCGGGGCGGCCCGACCTGCAAGATCCACCTCGCCGGTGAGGGCGGTTGCCGCCCCATGACCCTCCTGCTCACACCGGGCCAGTGGGGCGACGCCCCGCAACCGGTCGAGGCCCTGGACCGGATCCGGGTGCCCCGGCCACGGGGCGGACGCCCCCGACCCCGGCCCGACCACGTCAGCGGTGACACGGCATACAGCTCCCGCCGCAACCGCCGCTACCTGAGAAGACGCCACATCCAGCACACGATCCCCGAACCGAAGGACCAGCGGGCCAACCGCCGCCGCATTGGCAGGAGGGGGACGATCGTGACCAAAGGTGGTCCGCCCAGTGGTCCGGAACGCCGATCCGCTTGGCCGTTCTCTGCTGCAGAGAGGGGTTCGAGCCCTGGGTGGTGCCCTATGACGTCGAGACGTCCCCATTCGACCCCCAGACCTTCTGATCACCTCTCCCCCGCTATTTGGTCACAACTCCGTCACTACCGGAACATGTGGCTCCCCGGGGTGTGGTCGGGTGGTTACGGTCGGATCTTCACGATCCGCACGTAGGGGGACACATGTCGTACCAGCACCCTGGCTGGGGGCAGCAGCCGTTCACGCCTGAACCGCCGAAGACCGGTGGGCCGAAGTGGGCGAAGAAGAGAGTGGTGATCCCCGCCGGGGCCGGCCTGTTCGTCATCGGCATCATGTTCGGCGCCGCCGGAAGCGGTGGCGCCGAGACCGCGGCGAGTAGCAAGCCGGCCCCGACGGTGACGAAGACCGTGACCGCCCAGCCGGTTGAGCCGGCGGAGGACAAGGCCGACGCCACGCCGGCGAAGGTCGAGAAGGCTGAGGAGCCGAAGAAGGCGACCCAGGAGAAGGCGAAGGTCCCTGACTTCGTCGGGATGGGCCTCCAGTTCGCACAGGACGCCGCCCAGGAGAAGGGCTTCTACTCGCTGAAGTCCCACGACAGTACCGGGCGCGACCGCATGCAGACGTTCGACCGGAACTGGAAGGTCTGCTCCCAGAACATCAAGGCCGGCAAGACGACCGCCACCGACACCACCCTCGACTTCGGTGCGGTGAAGCTGGAGGAGACCTGCCCGGCCGGCGACAAGAAGGCACCCGAGGCCGCGGGCGGGAAGATGCCCAACCTGGTCGGGGAGTCCGTGAACGCAGCACGGGGAGCCCTGGCCTCCGGTACGTCCATCACGGTGACCGATGCGGCCGAAGACCGGATGGTGCTGCTGGAGTCCAACTGGAAGGTCTGCTCCCAGAAGCCGGCCGCCGGGGCGGCGTTGAACGGGCAGCCGGTCGAGTTCACCGCGGTGAAGTTCGAGGAGAGCTGCTGATGCGCACCCGCACTGCTGCTGCGGCTGCCTTCTCCTTGCCTGTCTCTCACTGCTTGCGGTGGCAGCGATGATCCGGCCGCGCCGAAGTCCACGGTGAAGGCGTCGGCGCCTGAGCACGAGGTGGTGCTCGGACACGTCGCTGGACCAGGCGGACTGGATGGAGCACTGCTCCGAGGATGACGGAGCTGGAACAGGCGGGGGTGGCGGGCCTTCCACGGACCTGCCGTCCGGGAAGGCTTACGCCTGGCCGGACGGTTTGGAGGTCACCGTCCTTGACGCGAAGGCGTTCTCGGACTGGGACGAGTTCAAGGAGCCGAATCCTAAGGCACATGGGTTCCGGGTGCGGGTGAAGGTCGACGACAGGAGTGGGCAGGCCATCGAGCTGGACCAGGGGCCGGTCTCGGTGGACGGTGCGACGAACGGTGGCACCGCCGACCTGACGATCTTCTCGAAGAACAGTGCTCCGCTCGAAGGGCGGCTCGCGAAGGGTGTGCCGGCGGTGAAGACCAGCGACCACTCCCTGGAGAAGCGGTACGGCAAGGACGCTGTGGTGACGGTGCAACGCACCACCGCTGACGACGTCCCCGCCTTCCCGGAGTTCACCGGCACGATCAAGTAGGACCGGGCGGTGGGGCCTCGTCAGAGCTGGGTGACGATGTCGGTCGCGCCGGGCTGGATCTCCTACGGGTACGACGACGCGGGCGGCGTCACCTCCGTCCGCGAGCGCTCCCTCGGCATCGAGGAGCGGCAGTGCTTCACGTACGATCCGCTGGGCCAGCTGACGAAGGCCTGGACGCCGGAGGACCAGAACTCCTGCACCGCCGGGCCGTCCGGCCCTGACGGCACGTCCAACGCGACGGCGGGCCCGGACGGCTCCGGCTACTGGCAGGAGTACGAGTACGACCTGCTCGGCAACCGCAAGAAGCTGTCCGAGAAGGACCTGTCCGGTGACACCTCCAAGGACGCCGTCACCACCTACGCGTACGGCAAGGCCGACGGCAGCCAGCCGCGCACCCTCACCAAGCTGACGAAGAAGTACGTCACGCCGCAGGGCGCGCAGGTCACCGCCGCGGCGGAGCGGCTGTACGAGCTGACCGGTGAGGCCAAGACCGTCACCTCCGTGGGGACGGGCGACAAGCAGCAGCTCACCTGGACCAAGGACGGGGCCACGGCCAACACCACGCCGATCGCGCCGGCGGCCTGCGCCGGCGGCTCCGCCGCCCAGCAGTGGGAGGCGCAGAACGAGACCCGTCACATCTACGGGCCCGACGGCACCCGCCTGCTGACCGTCCAGGGAAGCAGGCCACCCTGCACCTGGGCGACTCCGAGGTCACGGTCCAGAAGGGCGGGATGCTGGTCAACACCCAGCGTTCCTACGCGACGCCCGGCGGCTCGGTCCTCCGCTACAGCTACGGCACCGGCGCTCAGCATCTGGTCGCCATCGCCACGGACCACCAGGGCAGCCCTTACGCCGAGGTCGCCCTCAACGACACGATGTCGGTCCGGGTCCGCAAGCAGGATCCCTTCGGCAACCAGCGCGGTGCGGCCACGCCCACCATGCAGAACCACGCCGGTTTCCTGGGCGCGGCCCGCGGCGACTCCTCCGGCTGCACGCCACTGGGAGCCCGCCTCTACGACCCGGTCGTCGGCCGCTTCCTCTCCGCCGACCCGATCCTGGACCTGGCCGACCCGTTGCAGTCCAACGGTTACGCCTATGCCCACAACAGCCCGGTCACCCTGTCCGACCCCACCGGCCTCTCGGTGACGCTGACCGCATCGGAGACGGCAGCGGCCCTCGCCGGCGCGGGCCTCAGCGCCGCACAGGTCTCCCGGGCCCAGGCGGCCATGGGCCGCTCGCTCACCTCGGTGATCCTCTCGGCGGCCTGGGGCGCGCTGAAGGACTTCATCGGCATCACCGACGCCATGAACTGCTTCGGCGGTGACATGTGGGCCTGCGGAAGCCTCATCATCGGGGCGATTCCCTGGGCCAAGCTGGGGAAGATCCCCTCGGTCCTGAAGGCGGTCAACCGCACGATCGCCGCGATCCAGGCATGGAGAACGGCGAAGAAGGCGGCCCAGATCGTCCTCGCCGCGGCGAAGGCGGCGGAAAAGAGAGCGCTCGACGCCAAGAAGGCGGCGATCGAGAAGGCCAAGAAGGCCGCACAGGCACAGAAGAAGAAAGCCGCCGAAAAGGCGAACACCACCAGTAACAAGGCGGTCAACCAGACAAAGAAGACCGGTAACCCGGTCCAGAAGCAGGCACAGGCGAAGGCGGCTCCGAAGGTCTCTTCGGCCGCGAGCGTCAAGAAGACGTCAGGGGGCGGCGGGAAGAGCGTCTCCAAGCCCGGTGGTTCCTCCGGTGGCTCGGCCCGATCCAAGGGCGGGACGAGCGGCAGCGGCGGGTCGGGGAAGACCGGCGAGGGTGCCTCCTGTACGACGAACAGCTTCACGCCCGGCACCAAGGTCCTGATGGCCGACGGTTCGGCGAAGCCGATCGAAGAGGTGAAGGCCGGCGACAAGGTCAAGGCCACCGACCCGGAGACGGGCGAGACCCGGGTCGAGACGGTCACCGCCGAGATCAAGGGCGAGGGCGCCAAGCGCCTGGTCAAGGTCGCCACCGACACCGACGGCGACCGCGGCTCGAAGTCCGCGGAGGTCACGGCGACCGACGGCCACCCGTTCTGGGTCCCCGAGCTCGGCGAGTGGATCGACGCCACGGACCTCCAGTCGGGCCAGTGGCTCCGGACCGGCTCCGGCACCCGGGTACAGATCACCGCGGTCGAGCGCTGGACCAGCTCTGGCGCAACGGTCCACAACCTCACCGTCGGCAACACGCACACGTACTATGTGCTGGCGGGTGCCATCCCGGTCCTCGTTCACAACTGCAACGTATCGCTGAGTCAGAGGGAGGCGAATACGCTGCGCGTCGGTCCTCATACCGATGAGTCGGTGCCTGCAACCGGGCCGGTCGTCACCTCCGAGCAGAGTGCGGCCATGCAGGGAAGGCCATGCCACTCCTGCGGTGGGAGCAGTCCGACTATGACGGGTGACCACCAGCCGTCTACTGGAATTGGACCGACTAGCCTTCCGCGCAGCCTGTTTCCTCACTGTGAAACGTGCAGTGATACTCAGGCGGTTGCTGTATCGAAAGCCCAGCAGATGCTGCGCAACCACGGCTATCACGATCCCACGTTTGCGGGGCTGCCAGGGATTCCGAGTGCAGCTGAGAAGCTAGCGGAGCTACTGCCAGGCCATACGCGGTAGTAGGGCCAGGGTGCGCCCGGTTGGCGATGGCGCTGACCGGGCGCACCATCAACCTTAGATCGGGTAGTTGGCGGAGAAATGCTCATTGGTAGTGCCGAGCTCTACTTGAACCATCGCGTGATCCGTATTGGATCGACAGCCCCGCCGGAGGAGGTTCTGGCGCTGGCCGGTGCGCCACTGGTGGTGTCTAGGAGTCACCTCCAGATCGCCGTACGTGCGCAGGTGGGGCTGGTCCGGGTCAGGCTGTGGAACAGGGCTGGCCCGGCCGAGGGCAGCGTCCTGTTCGACGGAGACTTGGTGCTCGACGACGGGGCTATCGGAGTCGGCGACATCCTCGGCGTGTCACGTTTCGTACAGAACGTCGGGGAGCCTGGCGTGCATCACATCCGAGTCGCTGTCGATGACCCCGGAATTGCTTCCCGAGTCGACGTAGTTATCGATTCCGGACGCGACGGGCAAGCACTGACAAGCGTGGACGGTTACCCCTTGCCCCAGTTTGTAGTAGCCGATAATTTCAATCTCGGTAAGTCTGATGAACTCGGACTGATTCTTTCGACTCACGATATGCCGCACAATCGCCTTGCCGCCTCGTTCAAGGTGATCAAGCTGGCCTCGGAGTCAGATCCTTTGGACCGCGTAGAAATTCTCAGGGATTTTCGAATGCGCATGGTCTGCGAGTGGCTTAGGTGGCTCACCCCCGTGGCCTCTGCGGATGCAGTGTCCGCGATGGCCGGTTACATGTCCGAACGTCTGGATGGAACGGCGACGGTAGGTCTCGACCACGCTTCAGCAGAGCTCGCTGCGGATGTACTTGCCCGGCTGTCCGGTGACCGCTAGTAGATGTTGCGCTGCTAGGGATCGTGATCAGTAGCAAATTTTAGTCCCGCCGAGCTATGTGCGGCGGGGCTGATTTACCGCCTGACGGCAGTAGTTGACGGCAACGGCGACGGACACAGGGGTGTCCGCCGCCGTCTGACTGTCAGGGGCGGCCGAGCGCGTGGCGAGCAGATCGATGGCGTCGCGCTGAGGGCGGATGCGTACGTGGGCGTAGACGCCGGCGGTGACACCGATGTAGGCGTGACCCGACAACTCCTTGATCACCAAGAGGTCGACGCCCTGTTCCAGAAGCAGGATGGCGGTCGAGTGGCGGAGGCCATGGAAGCGGATGCGTCGAAGTCCGGCCCGTTTGAGGAAGCCGCGGAAGCGGCGGGTGAGGTTGGCAGGGTCGAGAGGCCGGCCGGTGGGCATGGTGATTGCGGGCCCGCTGTCGCTCCAGTGCGCTGCTGTTGCCTCTCGCTCCTGGCCTTGCCGCCCTCTGTGCTCCTTGAGGGAGTGGAGGCATCCGGTCGGGGAGGGCGATGCGGCGTTCGGATGCCCAGGTCTTGGTGGGGAAATGTGTGAGGCCGCCGGTGCGGGTGCGCTGGAGTGAGGGGCGGATGATGGTTGTTCCTGCGTCGAGGCCGGGGTCTTCCCAGTGGAGCCCCAGGAGTTCGCCCTTGCGGAGTCCGGTTCTTCGGGCGAGTTCGTACAGCGCATGGAGCGGGTCGGCGCGGGCTGCATCGGGGAACTGGCGGCGACTTCATGTCACAGCCCGGTGTGACGACTACATCGGAGACAGCACTCGAGCCGAAATCGCCTTACGCCCGGTCGCTGGGCAAGCCCGTGCGGTTCATGCACCCCGAAGGCGACCCTGACGCCGGTCCGCCCGGCGAAGCCGCCGGGGCCCGGCCCGCGCGGGGCCTCGCAGACCGGTGTCCTAAGGTTCGGACATGAGTGCGCAGACGTATGTGTCGGACCTGTTCTCGCTGGCCGGGCGGGTGGCCGTCGTGACCGGGGGCAGTTCCGGGATCGGGCGGGCCATCACCGGCGCCCTTGCCCGGGCCGGGGCGAGTGTGGTGGTGGTGGCTCGGCGGGAGGCCGAATTGAGGACCACCGTGGAGGAGTTGGCCGCCGACGGGTGCCGGGCCGCCTGGGTGAGCGCCGACCTGGGGACCGGTGAGGGGGTGCGGACCGCGGCCGACGGGGCGGTCGCCGCCTTCGGGGAGCCGGACATCCTCGTCAACTGCGCCGGCATCAATCTGCGGCCGCCCATGGGCGATCTCGGCGAGGACGTCTGGGACACCACCATGGCCGTGAACCTCAAGGCCCCGTATCTGCTGGGAGAGCGGTTCGGGCCCGGGATGGCCGAGCGCGGGTACGGGCGGATCATCCACGTCAGCTCGCAGCAGGCCCACCGCGCCTTCGTGAACAGCGGGGCGTACGGGGTGTCCAAGGGCGGGCTGGAGTCGCTGGCCCGGTCGCAGGCGGAGGCCTGGTCGCCGCACGGCGTCACCGTGAACACCCTGGTGCCCGGGTTCGTGCTGACGCCGCTGAACGCGCGCCTCCAGTCGGACCCGGAGAAGGTGGCGGCGCTCGCCGCCCGGACCATGGTCGGCCGCAACGGCCTCGCCGAGGACTTCGCGGGGGCCGCGGTCTTCCTGGCCGGACCCTCGTCCGCGTACGTCACCGGACAGGCCCTCTTCGTGGACGGCGGCTTCTCGGTCCACTGACGTCCGGAGTGCTCCCGGCGCCCGGCGGCCGGGACGGGAGCGGCCCGGCCCCGGCGCCCGCGCGGCGGGCTCCCGGCGCACCGGGCCTCGCCCGACGTCCGGGCGGCGGGCCCACGGGCCCGCCCCCCCTCCCCCGGCCAGGACGTCAGGAGTCCTGCCGGGCCGACGAGGCGGCGACCTCGGCCACGGCCGTTTCCACGGCCTGCGAGGCGGCGTCCTTCTCCACGCCGAGGCCGGACAGCACGCCGGAGCCCGCCTCGAACTCCAGCAGCGCCAGCAGGATGTGCTCCGTGCCCACGTGGTTGTGGCCGAGCCGCAACGCTTCGCGGAAGGTCAGCTCCAGGACCTTGCGCGCGTCCGCGTCGTACGGGATCAGCTCGGGCACGTCGCCGGCGGCGGCCGGGAGCGCGGCGGAGGCGGCCGCGCGCAGGGCGTCGGGGGTGACGCCCTGGCCCGTGACGACCCGGGCCGCGATGCCGTCCGGCTCGGCGAGGAGGCCGAGCGCCAGGTGCGCCGGGGCGATCTCGGCGCTGCGGGCGGCCTGGGCCTCGTTGTTGGCCGCCACGACGACGTTGCGGGCGCGCGGGGTGAAGCGGCCGAAGCCCTGGCTCGGGTCCAGGTCGGGCGCTCCCTCGCCCTTCTTGGGCACGAAGCGCTTCTGGGCCGCCTGGCGGGTCACCCCCATGCTGCGGCCGATCTCCGTCCAGGAGGCCCCTGAGCGGCGCGCCTGGTCCACGAAGTGGCCGATCAGGTGGTCGGCCACCTCGCCGAGGTGATCGGCGGCGATGACCGCGCCGGAAAGCTGTCCCAGGGCGTCGTCGTCGGTCTTCTTGATGGCCTCGATCAGATCGTCGAGCCGGACGGGGGGCGTGGCGGGAAGAGGCTGCGTCATGCGTCAACCCTAAGTTGACACCCCATGAGTGTCAACCTTGGGTTGTCAATCGATGGCGGCCTCCTCCCCGTCCCGGCTCAGAGGTCCAGGTCGACGACCACGGGGGCGTGGTCGGACGCGCCCTTGCCCTTGCGCTCCTCACGGTCCACGTAGCTGTCCTTGACGGCCGCAGTGAAGGGCGGGTTGCCGTAGGTCAGGTCGATCCGCATGCCCTTGTTCTTGGGGAACCCCAGCTCCCGGTAGTCCCAGAAGGTGTACGCGCGGTCGTACTTGAGGGGGCGGGGCAGCACCTCGCCCAGCCCCTCCGCCTCCAGGGCGGCGAGGGCGGCGCGCTCGGCGGCCGTCACGTGGGTGGAGCCCTCGAAGAGCGCCGGGTTCCAGACGTCCTCGTCGGTCGGGGCCACGTTGAAGTCGCCCAGGACGGCGAACGGCAGGCTCCCCGCGGCGTCGGCCGCGACGGCCTTCCGCAGCGCCTCCAGCCAGCGCAGCTTGTACGCGTAGTGCTCGTGCCCGACCTCGCGGCCGTTGGGTACGTACACCGACCACAGCCGCAGCGGGCCGCAGGTGGCCGAGACCGCGCGGGGCTCCTGGACGCCGTCGTAGTCCGGGCCGCCGGGCAGGCCGACGACCACGTCGGCGAGGCCGACGCGCGAGAGCAGCGCGACCCCGTTCCACCGGCCCGTGGCGTTGACGGCGGACTCGTACCCCGCCTCGCGCAGGGCTTCGGCGGGGAACTGCTCCGCCGCGCACTTGGTCTCCTGGATGCACAGCACATCGGTGCCGCTGCTCTCCAGCCAGGCCAGCAGCCTCGGCAGCCGGGCGGTGATCGAATTGACGTTCCAGGTGGCGATGCGCATGGCCACCAACCTAGCCGCTCCCACTGACAGGCAGCGAAAACCCGCCGCCCCGTGGGGGACGGCGGGCCGGGCGGGACAGCGCGGGTGCGCGGGCGGCCCTACAGCTCGGTGACGCCGCCCGGGGCCAGCCGGCCGTGGTCCGCGCCGCCCAGCGCCCCGATCTGGTTGTCGTAGATCGGCCGCGCCAGATCGGTCAGCAGGGCGTCGTGGACGTCGATCGCGCGGCGCGGCTTCACCTCGCGTACGTAGTCGATGACCTCGGAGATCTTGCTCCAGGGGGCCATCACCGGCAGCAGGAGCGTGTCCACGGGGCGCTCGGGGACGGTGAGCGCGTCACCGGGGTGGAAGACCGAACCGTCCACCAGGAAGCCGATGTTGGTGATCCTCGGGATGTCCGGGTGGATCACCGCGTGCAGCTCCCCGTGCACGGTGACGTCGAAACCGGCGGCGGAGAACGCGTCCCCGTCGCCCACGGTGTGCACCCGCCCCGGAAACGCGGCCGAGAGCTGCTCCGCCACGCTGCGCAGCGTCCAGACCTCGGCCGCCGGGTTCGCCTCCAGGCCCGCCCGCAGCCGCGCCTCGTCGAAGTGGTCCGGGTGCTCGTGCGTGACCAGCACGACGTCCGCGCCGAGCGCCGCGTCGTCCTCGGAGAAGCCCCCTGGGTCGATGACCAGGACACGCCCCTCCTTCTCGATCCGGACGCAGGAGTGGGTCTTCTTGGTGAGGGTGAGTGCCCCGGGCGATGCGTTCATGGCTCCATCCTGCTACGCGGGCGGGGTGGTTTCCTCCTGGATCACCTCGGCCGCCACGGCGAAGGCGGCTCCGGCGGCCGGGAGGCCGCAGTAGACGGCGGTCTGGAGCAGGACTTCCTTGATCTCGGCGGGCGTCAGGCCGTTGCGCAGGGCGGCGCGGGTGTGCGCGGCCAGGCCCTCCAGGCGGCCGGAGGCGACGAGCGCGGTGAGCGTGATGCAGCTGCGGGTGCGGCGGTCGAGGCCGTCCCGGCTCCAGACCTCGCCCCAGGCGTACCGGGTGACCAGCTCCTGGAAGTCCTCGGTGAAGGCGTCGGACGCGGCGTTCACCGCGTCGACGTGGGAGTCCCCCAGCACCTCGCGGCGTACCCGTGCCCCCCGCTCGTACCGGTCGTCGGGCGTCGGTACGGCGGCGTCGGGCGCGGCGGCCGGGGCGATCTCGGCCACCGGGGCGAACGGGGCGGCGGAGGCGGCGGGCCCGGGGGCGTGGGGCAGGACGGGGATGGCGGCCGAGGTGTCCTGCTGCCAGCCGGTGGAGAAGTGCGTCAGCAGCAGGTCGCTGACGGCGGCGGGCTGCTCTACGGGCGCGAGGTGGGAGGCGCCGGGGACGAGCGCCAGGCGGGCGTCGGGTATCCCGGCGACCAGGGTGCGGGCCTCGGCGGGACCGGTGACCTGGTCCTCCGCCCCGACCAGCACCAGGGTGGGGACGCCGATCCGGCCCAGCGCGCCGCGGATGTCGAACGCCGCGAGCGCCTCGCAGGCGGCGATGTAGCACCCGGGGTCGGTGGTGCGGACCATCTGCACGGCCCACTCGACGATGGCGGGCTGCGCGGCGGCGAAGCCGGGGGTGAACCAGTGCTCGGGGGCGGTGCGGGCCATCGGCTCCAGGCCGTTGGTACGGACGATCACGCCGCGCCGCCGGAACTCGTCGGCCGTGCCGAACCGGGGCGAGGAGGCGACCAGCGCCAGGGAGGCGACCCGGTGCGGGTGGCGCAGCGCCAGGTCCGCGCCGACCGCCCCGCCGATCGAGCAGCCCGCGTAGCCGAACCGCTGGACGCCGAGCCCGTCCAGCGTCGCGAGCAGCCGGTCGGCCAGGTCGGCGACGGAGGCGGCGGCGTGGGCGGGCGCGCCGCCGTGGCCGGGCAGGTCGTAGCGGAAGACCCGCCAGTGCTGGGACAGCTCGGGCACCTGGCGGTCCCACATGTGCCAGGTCGTGCCGAGGGAGGGGCCGATGACCAGGACGGGGGCGTCCTCCGGCCCGTCGAAGCGGTACTGGAGCGTCCGGGGGAGCTCGCTCGGCGCGTGCGCCCCCTGGCCGCTGCCGGGCGACGCCTGCGAGCCGGGAGCCCCGTGCGGCGGCTGCGCGACCTGCGGCACGGGCGCGGCGTGGGCGGCCTGCGGTACGGGAGGGGCGTGCGGGGCGGCCCCGGCCTGCGGGGCGGGGGTTTCCCGCGGAGCCTGCGGTACGGGGGCGGCGGGCGCGGCCTGCGGCACGGGCGCGGCGGGCGCGGCCTGCGGTACGGGGGCGGCGGGCGGGCCGGACGACGCCCACGGCTCCTGGCCGGTCTCCGGGCCCGGAGCGGTCTGCGGTGTCGAGCCCGGCGGCGTCGGGCCGGGCGGCGGCGGGGCGAACGGGCCCTGCGCGGCCGGCTGCACCGGTGCCGGGGGGTGCGGGGCGAACGGGACGCGCTCCGCCTGCGCCGGGGCCTGCGGGAACCCGGGCGTACCGCCACCGCCGGGAGCCGGGTACGGGGACGCGGGGTCCGGGTACGGCTCCGGAGGCGCGGCGTCCGGTCCCCGGTGCGGGGCCGGGGCCGCCTGGTGAGGCGCTCCGTGGTGCGGGGCGGGACCGCCCGGGTGGGGGGCCGGCACGGGCTGCGGGGTCGTCTCGCTCACTTCGCTCACTCGCTCCAGGTTACTGAGCGCCCCTCCGGCCCCCGGGTCAGGGGGTCGCCGCCGATACGACGTACACGACAGGGCTGGCCGGATCGGTCATGTTGACCGTGATGTTCTGGGTGGGGCGCGGCTTCTTGTTGCTGTGCGTGGTGCCGGCCCAGCGCTCTCCGGCGCCGAAGGACCAGCCGGTGATCTTGATGTCCCGTTGGCTGATGGTGATGGTGTCCGGCTCCAGCGCGGCGCGTCCGGTGCCCACTCCGGACAGGAAGCGGTCGAGACCGGCGGAGGTCGTCCGGAACTTCGCGTACATCCGGCTGGCTTTCCAGTTGTTCGTCTCGTAGTACTGGACGCCCTGTCCGTTGCCGGGGATGGGGATCTCGAAGATCCGGCGCTGCATCTTGGAGGGCCAGCCCTCCCGGAGCCCCTGAGCGGCCGCCTCCGCCTCCTTGTCCTGGCCCGAGCGGCGGCTCTGGCCGGCCGAGATGAGCAGGTAGCCGGCCGGGATGCCGATCAGCAGCACGATGATCGTGGCGGTGATGAAGCGCCGCTTGACCACATGCCGCGGGTCCTCGGGCGGCTTGCCCTCGCCGTCGCCCGGAGACTCCGACTGGTGCGGCACCACGGGGTGCTCGGCTGCGATCATGATCAGGTGGTCCCTAGGGTGCTGCGGCGTGCGGAGGCGTGCGTACGGGAAGGGGGACGCCGGGGAGGGCGGCCGCGGTTCAGTCGGCGGTGCGGGTGGGCCGGGTGTTGCGGAGGGTGCTCGCCGCCTGGTCGTAGAACTGGGCGTACCGCTCGTACCGCTCGACCCGGCGCCGGTTGGCTCGACGGAAGCGGCGGGCGACCAGTCTGGCCAGGTCCGCGGCGCCGACCATACCCGCCTCGGGGCCGAGCTGCGCCTTCGCGATGCGGGCCTCGGGGCGGTAGCCGCGGCCGGTGAGGTGGCGTTTGAAGGCGTCGCGGGCGGGGTTGATCAGGAGGTCGTCGGCGGCGCTGACACCGCCTCCGATGACGAAGCAGGAGGGGTCGAGCGCGGCGGCCAGGTTGGCGATGCCGACGCCGAGCCACTGGCCGATGTCCTGGAGGAGTTCGATGCACATCGCATCGCCCTCGCGGGCCAGTTCGGTGATGAGCGGCCCGGTGATGTCGGAGACGTTGCCCTTCACCCGGTCCAGCAGGTAGTGCGCGACCGGGGAGTCGGCGGCGGCCAGCTCCCTCGCCTCGCGCACCAGGGCGTTGCCGGAGCTGTACTGCTCCCAGCAGCCGCGGTTGCCGCAGGGGCAGCGGTGGCCCGAGGGCACCACCTGCATGTGGCCGAACTCACCCGCCACCCCGTACTTGCCGCGCTTGACCCGGCCGTCCTCCAGGATCGCGCCGCCGATGCCCGTACCGAGGGTGATCATGACGAGGTGGTCCTCGCCCCGGCCCGCTCCGAAGCGCCATTCCGCCCAGGCGGCGGTGTTGGCGTCGTTGTCGACCATGACGGGGACCACGAGGCGGGAGGCGAGGGCGTCGCGGAGGGGTTCGTCGCGCCAGGCCAGGTGCGGGGCGAACAGCACCTTGGAGCGGTCGGCGTCCACCCAGCCCGCCGCGCCGATGCCCACCGCGTGGACGTCGTGCCGGTCGGAGAGGTCCAGGACCAGTTCGACGATGGTGTCCTCGACGACTTTGGGGCTCTTGGACTTGTCGGGCGTCTCGGTGCGCAGCTGTTCCAGGATGTTGCCGTCGGCGTCGACGACGCCGGCCATCACCTTGGTGCCGCCGATGTCGATCCCGACCGTGGGGACGCGGGGCGCGGAGAGGTGCGAGCGTCGTTCCTTGGTGCCGACGGTCTTGAGGACGGTGGCGCGGGCTGAGCCGCGGTGTGCGAAGTCGCGGTACGTGCTCATCGTCCCTGCGGGGTCTCGGGGGCCGGGCCGCTGTCGCGGTCGGCGGCGGACGGCGCCCGCCGCGCTCGATTCTGCCACTGCCCGGGCCCGGCGGCCGATGGCCGGGGTCGGCCGCGCCGGGGCGGAACTCCGGCGCGGCCGGGGCGGGCGGCGGGTCAGGGGGTGTCGTCGGCCGCGGTGGAGGCGCCCGGGAGGGTGGGGGCCGGGGTGCGCTCCAGCTCGTGGCTCAGCTCCTCCAGCTCGCTGCCGCCCGCCATCTGACGGGTCAGCTCGTCCAGCGTGACGTCGTCCTTGGTGTGGCTGGCGGACATCACGCCCCGCTTGAGGAGCACGAACCGGTCGCCGACGAGGTGGGCGTGGTGCGGGTTGTGCGTGATGAGGACCACGCCGAGCCCGGCGTCGCGGGCGGCCGCCACGTACTTGAGGACCACGCCGGACTGCTTGACGCCGAGCGCGGCGGTCGGCTCGTCCAGGACGAGGACCTTCGCCCCGAAGTAGACGGCGCGGGCGATGGCCACGCACTGGCGTTCGCCGCCGGACAGGGTGCCGATGGGCTGGTCGACGTCGCGCAGGTCGATGCCCATGCGGAGCAGTTCCCTGCGGGTCGTCTCGCGCATCGTGCGGACGTCGAGGCGCTTGAAGGGGCCGAAGCCGGTGGTGGGCTCGGAGCCGAGGAAGAAGTTCCGCCAGACCGGCATCAGCGGGACGACGGCCAGGTCCTGGTAGACGGTGGCGATGCCCCGGTCCAGGGCGTCGCGCGGGTTGGCGAGCGCGGTCTCCTCGCCCTCGATCAGGAAGCGCCCGGAGTCGTGCCGGTGCAGCCCTGCGATGATCTTGATCAGGGTGGACTTGCCGGCGCCGTTGTCACCGAGGACGCAGGTGATCCCGCCCGCGTGGACCTCCAGCGAGACGTGTTCCAGCGCCTTGATGTTGCCGTAGAACTTGGAGACGTCGTCCAGCTCGACCAGGGGCCCGGCGGTCGCGTCCGCGGTGCTGTCGGGGGTGGCCGTCATGTCGTCGCCTCCGCGCGCTTGCGCACCCACGCGTTGAGCAGGGTGGCCAGGAGCAGCATGGCTCCCAGGAAGAATTTGAACCAGTCCGGGTTCCACTCGGCGTACACGATGCCCTTGCTGGTCATGCCGAAGATGAGGGCGCCGACCGCCGAGCCGATCGCGGAGCCGTAGCCGCCGGTGATCAGGCAGCCGCCGATGACGGCGGCGATGATGTACGTCAGCTCGTTGCCGACGCCCTCGCCGGACTGGACGACGTCGTAGCTGAACAGCAGGTGCTGGCCGGAGACCCAGGCGGCGAAGGCGACGCCGAGGTACAGCCCGATCTTGGTGCGGACGACCGGGACGCCGACCGCGCGGGCCGCGTCGGCCTCGCCGCCGACCGCGAAGATCCAGTTGCCGAAGCGGGTGCGGAGCAGGATCCAGGTGGCGACGGCGACCAGGGCGATCCACCACAGGATGGTCACCTTGAGCTCGACGCCGCCGAGGGTCAGCGTGGAGGCGAACAGGGCGTGGGCCGAGTCGAAGCCCTCCATGTCGCCGATGGCCTTGGTGGAGACGGTGCCGCTGATGAGCTTGGTGAAGCCGAGGTTCAGCCCGGTCAGCATCAGGAAGGTGCCGAGCGTGATGATGAAGCTCGGCAGCTTGGTGCGGGTCAGCATGAAGCCGTTGAACGCGCCGACGGCGAGGGTGACCAGCAGCGAGACCAGGACCCCGACCCAGACGTTGGCCGTCATCTGGTAGCTGAACATCGAGGAGATCAGCGCGGAGCTGGTCACCAGGACGCCGGCGGAGAGGTCGAACTCGCCGCCGATCATCAGCAGCGCGACCGGGGCGGCCATGATGCCGAGGACGGAGGCCGCGTACAGCACGGTGCCGAGGCTGGATGGCTGGAGGAAGCTGTCCGCGACGATCGCGAAGAACAGGAAGACGGCCGCCGCGCCGACGACCGAGCCCAGTTCGGGGCGGCCGAGGAGCTTGCGCAGCGGCGAGGTGCGCACCAGGCGTTCGTCCGGCAGGTCCGGTGCGGCGGTGGAGCCGCTCATCGGGTGCCCCGCTTGGTGAAGTCGGCCAGGGCGTCGGCGTCGTCCTTGGTGATGACCTGGGGGCCGGTGAGGACGGGGAGGCCGCCGCCGAGGACGTTGCGGTTGGAGCGGTAGAGCCAGAGCAGGTCGACGGCCTGGTAGCCCTGGAGGTAGGGCTGCTGGTCGACGGCGAAGCCGAGCTTGTCGCTCTGGAGTCCGGTGGCGACCTTGGCGTTGAGGTCGAAGGTGTCGATCTCGGCCTTGCTGCCCGCCGTCTGCTTGGCCTGGGCGGCCGCGTCGGCGAAGGGGGCGCCGAGGGTGACGACCGCGTCGATGCTCTTGTCGGACTGGAGCTTGGCCTCGATGGAGGCGGTGACGTCGGGCATGTTGGTGCCGTCGACGTAGAGGTTCTGCAGGGTGCCGTCGAAGGTCTTCTTCGCCCCGGCGCACCGCTGCTCGTGGCCGACGTTGCCCTGCTCGTGCAGGACGCACAGGGCCTTCTTGCGGCCCCGTTCGTTCAGCTCGTCGCCGACGGCCTCGCCGGCGATGGCCTCGTCCTGGCCGATGTGGGTGAGCGCCCCGAACTCCTTGGACTCGGCGGAGCCGGAGTTCACGGTGACGACCGGGATGCCCGCCTTGACGGCCTTGGCGACCACGGCCTTCATGGCGTCGGGCTTGGCCAGCGAGACGATCAGCCCGTCGACCTTCTTGTCGATCGCGGTCTGGACGAGCTGGGCCTGCTGGTTGCCCTCGTCGTTGTGGGAGTAGAGGAAGTTGATGTTGTCCTTGAGGGCGGCCTGCTCGGCGCCCTTCTGGACGATGTCCCAGAAGGTGTCGCCGTCGCCCGAGTGGGTGACCATGGCGAAGGTCCAGCGCGGTGTGTTCACCGCGGCCCGTCCCTCGGCCGCGGCGGCCGCGCGCTCCTCGGCGCGCTTGCCGCCGGTGCTGCTGCATCCCGCGAGGGAGGCGACCAGCGCCACTGCCAGCACGGCGCCCATCGCGCGTACCCCTGTCCGAACCCTTGCCACGACGCCGTGCCCTTCTACTGCTGCTCGCTGTGCGCTTCGCTCGACCGGACCGGGGCGTGTACGGCTCCGGGCCGGCTGCCCAAGTATCCCCGAGCCCTGCCCGCTCCCGCCCGCGCCCCCGTCCGGTCCGGCGTTCACGGGCGCGGCCCGTGCCCGGTGAGCCCGACGGACACAGGAGCCTGGGGCACGGGACCGGGGGAACGCAACCCGTGTGCACACGGCGGTTGCGGGCGGGTGCGCCCGCGGGCGCGGGGGCGGCGCGGGGCCCGGCGGGGCGGGCGTCGAGCGGGGGCGGCCGCTCAGGGGCGGACGAGCAGCTGGAACTCGAACGCGTACCGCGTCGCCCGGTACACGTGCGAGCCGAATTCCACCACCCGCCCCGTGGCGTCGTACGTGATCCGTTCCATCGTCAGCAGCGGCGCTCCGGGCTGCTCGTCCAGCGCGCGGGCCTCCTCCGCCGTCGCGGCGCGCGCGCCCACCGACTGGCGGGCGCTGTGCAGGGTGATGCCGGCCGTCCGCATCAGCCGGTAGAGGCCCGTCGCCTCCAGGTCCTCGGTGCGCAGCGGCAGCAGCACCGGCGGCAGATGGTTGCGCAGCAGGGCCACCGGTTCGCCGCGGGCGCTCCGCAGCCGCTCGACGAGACGCACCTCGCCGCCCTCCGCGACGCCGAGCGCGGCGGCGACCTCCGCGTCCGCCGGCTCCGTGGTGACGCGCAGGACCCTGGTGGTGGGGTGCTGCCCTGCCGCCTCCAGGTCGTCGTAGAGCGAGCTGAGCTCCAGCGGGCGGCGGACCTGGCGGTGGACGACCTGGGTGCCGACCCCCCGGCGGCGGACCATGAGCCCCTTGTCGACGAGCGACTGGATGGCCTGGCGGACGGTGGGCCGGGACAGGCCGAGGCGCGCGGCGAGGTCGATCTCGTTCCCCAGCAGGGTGCCGGGGGCCAGGCGGCCCTCCTCCACGGCGGCCTCCAGCTGCTGTGCCAGCTGGAAATAGAGCGGCACCGGGCTGGTGCGGTCCACGCTCAGCGGCAGCGGCCGGTCGGTTCCATGTGCGGTCACGGAGCGAGCGTAGTTCGCTTGTCCGGACAAAGCCATGGCGCGTCGGAGCGCGGACCGCCGTCGCCCACTCCTCCATTTGTCAGGACAAACGCTTGACATGATGACCGGGCGAACGAGACCTTGGGCCCATGCGCATCGGACTGATCGGAACGGGGCGGATCGGCACATTCCACGCGGAGGTGCTGAGCCGCCACCCCGCCGTGGACGCCCTGCTGCTGGCGGACGCGGACCCCGAGCGGGCGGCGCGCGCCGCCGTACGGACCGGGGCCTCGGCGGTCCGGGTGGAGGAGCTGTTCACCGGGGAGGGCGGGGCCCGGGGCCTGCCCGACGCCGTGGTGGTCTGCTCGGCGACCTCGGCCCACGCCGGGTTCATCGCCCGGGGCGCCCGCGCCGGGCTGCCGGTCTTCTGCGAGAAGCCGATCGCGCTGGACCTGCCCGGCACCCTGGCCGCGCTGGCGGAGGTCGAGGCGGCGGGAAGCGTGCTCCAGCTCGGCTTCATGCGGCGCTTCGACGCGGGGTACGGCGAGGCCAGGGCGGCCGTACGGGGCGGGAGGCTCGGCCGGCTGCACACCGTGCGGGCGGCCACCTCCGACCCCGCCCCGCCGCCCGCCGCCTACCTCCCGCTCTCCGGCGGGCTGTACCGCGACTGCCTCGTCCACGACTTCGACATCCTGCGCTGGGTGACGGGCCGGGAGGTGAGCGAGGTGTACGCCACCGGGTCGGACGCCGGGCCCGCGATGTTCCGGGCGGCCGGGGACGTGGACACGGCGGCCGTCGTGCTCACCCTCGACGACGGGACGCTCGCCACCGCCACCGCGACCCGGTGCAACGGCGCCGGGTACGACGTACGGATGGAGCTGGCCGGGGAGCTGGACCAGATCGCCGTCGGCCTGGACGACCGCACGCCGCTGTCCTCGGCCGAGCCGGGCGGCCCCGGCGCCCCGGCGAAGCCCTGGCCCGGGTTCCTGGAGCGGTTCGCCCCGGCGTACGAGGCGGAGCTGGACGCCTTCCTGCGGGTGGTCCGCGGTGAGCTGGCCAATCCGTGCGACGGGCGCGAGGCCCTGCACGCCCTGCGGATCGCGGAGGCGTGCGAGGTCTCCCGCCGGGAACGCCGGCCGGTCGCGATGGTCGAGATCCCCGGCGGCTGAACCGGAACCACGTCCCGCGGGCCGGGGCCGTACCCGACCGGGGTCGTACCCGGCCGGGCTGGAGCCGTACCCGGCCGGGGCCGCACCCGGGCGGACCGGGGCCGCACCCGGGCGGACCGGCGGCGTACCCGGCCGGGGCCGTTCGCGTCGCGCTACCAGGCGACCGGCAGGCTCAGCGGCCCCCGCATGAGCATCCCCGTCCGCCAGGTGAGCGTCGCCGGGTCCGCGGCGGGCCGCAGGCCGGGGCAGCGCTCCAGCAGCGACCGGATGGCCGTCCGGGCCTCGATCCGGGCCAGCGGCGCGCCCAGGCAGTAGTGGATGCCGTGCCCGAAGGCGATGTGGCCCCGCGCCTCGCGGGTGATGTCGAACCGGGCTCCGTCGGGGTAGCGGGCCGGGTCGCGGTTGGCGTCCGACATGGCGACGAGCACCAGCTCGCCGCCGCCGGGGATCACCACCCCGCCGACCTCGATCGGCTCGGTCGTGAAGCGGTACGTGGGCGTCTCCACCGGGCCCTCGAACCGCAGGATCTCCTCGACCGCGTTGTCGATCAGGGAGAAGTCGGCGCGCAGGGCCGCCAGTTGGTCGGGGTGGGTGAGGAGGCTGTGCACGCCGTTGGTGATGAGGTTGACGGTGGTCTCGTGCCCGGCGACCAGCAGCAGCCACACCATGCCGATCAGTTCGTCGCCGGAGAGCCGGTCGCCGTCCTCGTCGGCGGTGTGGATGAGCGCGCTCAGCAGGTCCTCGCCCGGCTCCGCCCGCTTGTCGGCCAGCAGCCCGGTGATGTACCCGGTCATCGCCTCGGCGGAGGAGGCGCGCACGGCGGGATCGACGGAGGAGACCGCCTGTCCGGACCAGGTGCGGAACTTCTCGCGGTCCAGGAACGGGACGCCGAGCAGCTCGCAGATCACCGCCATGGGCAGCGGGAAGGAGAGCGCCTCCACGAGGTCCGCCGTACGGTCGGGGGCGGCGAGCATCGCGTCCAGCAGACCGTCGGTCATCTCCTGGACGCGCGGGGCCAGCCGCTCCATCCGGCGGGCGGTGAACTCGCGGGCGACCAGCTTGCGCAGCCGGGTGTGGTCGGGGGCGTCGGAGCTGAGCATCGAGGTGCCCGCCGACACCTTGCCGATCCCGAGCGCCGGTGAGGCCCGGCTCCACCGCTTGGAGAGCCGCTGATCGGCGAGGAGGTCGCGGCCGAGCTCGTATCCGACGACGAGCCAGGCGTCCGTGCCCTCGGGGATCCGCACCCGGTGGACCGGGCCCTCCTCCCGTAACGCGGTGTAGACGGGGTAGGGGTCGCGGGTGAACTGCTCGCCGAGCGCGGCGAGATCGACCAGGGGTTCGGTGGTCAACAGAGTGCCCTTCGTCAGGAGTTGCGTCGGATGAGCTCCGTGCGGGGTGCGGCGGCGGGCTTCACCAGCGCACCGGCAGCGCCCGCACGCCGCGCATCAGCAGGCCGGGCAGCCAGTCCGGTTCGCCGCCGGACGGGTCGCGGGCGAGGCCCGGGAAGCGTTCCAGCAGGGCGCCGATCGCGGTGCGCGCCTCCATCCGGGCGAGCGGCGCGCCCAGGCAGTGGTGCGCACCGTGGCCGAAGCCCAGGTGCCCCTGGGGCTCGCGACGGATGTCGAAGGCGTCCGGTCCGGGGAAGCGGGCCGGGTCGCGGTCGGCGGAGGCCAGGGCGACGAGCACCGCCTCGTCGCGGGGGATCACGGTGGAGCCGATCTTCACCTCCTCGCGGGCGAAGCGGAAGGTGGTGGTCTCCACCGGGCCGTCGTAGCGCAGCATCTCCTCCACCGCGCCGTCGATGAGCCCCGGTTCGGCCCGCAGCAGGGCGAGTTGGTCGGGGTGGTCGAGCAGGGCCCGGACCCCGTTGGCGATCAGGTTGACGGTGGTCTCGTGCCCCGCCACCAGCAACAGGAAGGCCATGCCGACCAGCTCGGCGGAGGAGAGACCGTCGCCGCCCTCGTCCCGGGTGCGGATCAACGCACTGAGGAGGTCGTCGCCGGGCGAACGGCGTTTCTCCGCGATGAGGTCGACGAGGTAGTCGCTCATCGCGCCGGCCGGGTCGGCGTCGCGCTGCTCCCGGGTGGGCGTGACGATGCCGTTCGAGAGCGTCCGGAAGGCGTCCCGGTCGATGTCGGGGACGCCGAGGAGTTCGCAGATCACGGTCATCGGCAGGGGGAAGGCGAGTGCGTCGACCAGGTCCGCGGAGCCCCGGGGCGCCATCGCGTCGAGGAGCCGCTCGGTGATCTCGGCGACGCGTGGGCGCAGCGCCTCGATGCGCCGGGCGGTGAACTCGCGGACGACGAGCCGTCGCAGCCGGGTGTGGTGCGGGGCGTCCAGTTCCAGCATGTTGGCGCTGAGCAGGGCCTCGGACGCCTCCCAACGCCCGGTGGTGCGCCAGTCCTTGCCGAACCGGTGGTCGGCGAGGACGGCGCGGCCCTCCTCGTACCCGACGACCAGCCAGACGCGCTCCATCTCGTCGGTGCGCACGATGTGCACGGGGCCCTCGGCGCGCAGCTCCGCGTAGTACGGATAGGGGTCGGCGGTGAAGTCCGGCAGGTTCCGCAGATCACGTACGGCCATGGGCAGGCAGCCCCTCTCCCGTCGCGGGCCCGTTCCGGTCCGGGCCGCTCCGGTCAGCCTAGGGTCTTCCTCCGGACCAGGTCCCGGGTCCGGAGGATCCGCCGGACGCGCCTCGGGCCGCGTCGCCTCCCCCGTCCGCGTCGAGGAGCCCCGCGTCGTGGGTCAACAGGGCTATCTGGACGCGGTTGTTGAGGCCGAGTCTGGCGAGAATCCGTGAGACGTGGGTCTTGACGGTGGCGACGCCGAGGTAGAGGGAGCCGGCGATCTCCGCGTGGGACCCGCCGCGCCGACGGCGACGGCGACCTCCTTCTCCCGCTCGGCGGGTTGGTCGAAGCGCCTGCGTGCGCGGTCGGCGCGGGCGGGCTGCTGTACGAGTGGACGGGCTGGTTCCGGTTCTGGACGGTGGTGCGGCACGTCGACTTCCTCGGCGACCGCATGCTGTTCGTCGACATCGTGCTGATCGTGGCGGGGGCGGCCGTGATGGTCGCCGCCGACGCGGTCAAGTCGTGACGGCGGCCGGCACGTCCTGACAGCGCGGCGGGCACGGGCCGAGGACGCCGGTCAGGTCAGGCCGCGGCGGCCGTCGCGTACGGGCCGGTGGCGGTCCAGCTCACGCCCCGGCGCGCTCCCGGTCCGCGCCCCGCCTGCCCCAGGCGGTGCCCGCCAGGACGAGCACCGCCCCGGCGGCGCCGAGCAGGCCCAGCCGTTCCCCGCCGAGGCTGATGCCGACGGCGGCGGCCCACAGCGGTTCCGTACCGAGCAGCAGGCTGACCCGGGACGGAGAGGTGCGGCGGACGGACCACATCTGCACGAAGAACGCGAACAGGGTGCAGAACACCGAGAGGAAGACCAGCCCCGCCCACTCCCGGGCTCCGAAGTCCGCCGCCGCGCTCCACGGCGAGGCGCCGGTGCCGGGGACGGCGGCGAGGACGGCGAAGACGGCGACCGCGGCCCCGAGCTGGACGGTCGTCAGGGAGAGCGAGTCGGCGTCCCGGACCGCCTTGATCCTCGCCATGGCCAGGACGTGGACGGTCCTGGCGAGGGCGGCGAGGAGCATCAGGAGGTCGCCGCCCGAGGGGCTGGTGAACCCGCCGCCCTGGGTCAGCAGGACCACGCCGGCGACGGAGAGCCCGGCCGCGGCGACGAACCCGGCCGACGGGCGTACGCGGGTCACGGCGGCCTCGGCCAGGGGCGTGAAGATCATGGTGAGGCTGATGATCAGCCCGGCGTTGGTGGCGGAGGTGTGCACCACCCCGTACGTCTCCAGGAGGAAGATCCCGCTCAGCACCAGGCCCAGCAGTCCGGCGCCCCGCCACTGCGCGCCGGTCAGCGCCCGCAGCCTGCGCCATCCGGTCGCCACGAGCACCGGCAGCACGATCGCGAAGCGCAGGACCAGGACGGCGATGACCGTGTGGGCGGTGGTGATGCCCTTGGCCGCGAGGTAGCTGGCGCCCCAGACGACGGCGACCGCCAGCACGGGCAGATCGGTGCCCCAGGCGCGGCGCGGGGGCGCGAGGACGGGTACGGCGACAGCGGACACGGGGTCTCCTGGAGCTCCACGGAACATGGTGTGGAGACCTCACCGGCTCGCACGGGAGTGATCACGCTATCCACCGGGCCGGTGGAAAAGGAACACCTGTCTCACCGCTCGGATCGTCCCGGCGCATCGTCCGTGGTCAGAGGCGGGCGGGCCGTTCGGCCGGGGGAAGCGGGTCCGCCGAGGTCTCCGCCGCTCCCTAGACTGACGCCTCGATAACTCTGAGGCACGGAGTGGTCACATGACGTCGGTAAGGGCGGACGGGCGGGTCGAGCGGGGGGACCGGACCCGGCAGTTGATCCTGGGGCGGGCGGTGCAGATCGCCTCGGTCGAAGGGCTGGAGGGCCTGTCGCTGGGGCGGCTGGCCGCCGAACTGGGGCTGAGCAAGAGCGGGGTCTTCGCCCTGTTCGGCTCGAAGGAGGGGCTCCAGCTGGCGACCGTGCGGGGGGCGGTGGCCATCTACGTCGACCATGTGCTGCGCCCCGCCCGGTCGGCGCCGCCGGGGCTCGGCCGGGTCTGGCGGATGTGCGAGGCGTGGATCGCGTACTCCCGCGAGCGCGTGTTCCGCGGCGGCTGCTTCTTCTACGCGGCGACCGCCGAGTTCGACGCGCGAGGCGGCAAGGTGCACGACGCGCTGGCGTCCGCGCAGACGGGTTGGGTCACCTTCGTGGAGCAGACGATCGAGGAGGCCCGGGCCCTCGGGGAGCTGGCCGCCGACACCGACGTGTGCCAGCTGGCCTTCGAGGTGATCGCCCTGCTGGAGCTGGCCAACGCGGAGTCGGTGCTGCAGAAGAACAACCTCGGCTACGAGAAGGCGGCACGGGCCATCCTGGCCCGGCTGCGGGCGGCGGCGACGGACCCTGCGCCGCTGCCCTCCCCTCCCCCGCAGCTCCCCCGCGGTGAGGGGCCCGGACGGGCGTAGGCGTCCGATACCCGCCGGTGCGCGGGGCGCCGCGCGCGTTTGCTGGGGGGTGCCGTCGCGGTGACGGCGCCCCCGATCAGCGAGGAAGCAGCCATGTCCAGCACCCTTTCCCCCACCGTTCCCACCGTTCCCGCGACCCGGGCCGCCCTGGTCACCGGGGGCGGCCGGGGCATCGGCGCCGCGACCGCGCTCCGGCTCGCCCGGGACGGCGTGGACGTCGCCGTCACCTATGTGCGGGACGAGAAGGCGGCCCGTGCGGTCGTCGAGAGGGTCGAGGCCCTCGGCCGCCGGGGGGTGGCCCTGCGCTGCGACGCGGCGGACGCCGTGGCGGCCGGCGAGGCCGTGCACCGGGCGGCGGACGCGCTCGGCCGGCTCGACGTCCTGGTCAACAACGCGGGCATCGGCCTCCTCGGCCCGATCGGGGAGCTGACCGGGGAGCAGGTGGACCGGACGCTGGCGGTGAACGTCCGTGCGGTCTTCCTCGCCTGCCGGGCCGCGGCGGAGCGGCTGGCCGACGGGGGCCGGATCGTCTCCGTCGGCACCGCGCTGAGCCGGTACACGGGCGGGCCCGGCTCCACCCTGTACGGGCTCAGCAAGTCCGCCCTGGCGGGGCTGACCAAGCCGCTCGCCCGGGAGCTGGGGCCGCGCGGCATCACGGTGAACCTGGTCCAGCCCGGGCCGGTGGACACCGACCTCAACCCGGCGGACGGCCCGTTCGCCGAGGGGCAGCGGGCGGCGACCGCCCTGGGCCGGTTCGGCACGGCGGAGGAGGTCGCCTCGCTCGTCGCGTACCTCGCGAGCGCGGAGGCGGCCTTCATCACGGGCACCGAGCTGGTCGTGGACGGCGGCCACGCGGCCTGAGCACCGCTCCGCCGCCCGGAACCGGGCCCGGCGGACGGGGACCTCTCCCCCCGGCCGCCCGCATCCGCCCCGCCGGGTGCGGGCGGCGGGGCCCCGCGCGGTCCCCCCGCCGACCGGTCCGCCGCCCCGGCCCGGCGGCCCCCGCCCGGCTGCCCCCCGCCCGCCCCGCCCCTACGCTGGCCGGGACGGGGCAGCGACGGGAAGGACGGGACCAGCACATGTCCGGCACACCGGTTCAGGCGCTCAACGACGGCACGCGGCTCCCGGCGGTGGGGTTCGGCACCTATCCGCTGGACGACGCGGCGGCCGAGGAGGCCGTCGCCGGCGCCCTCCGGCTCGGCTACCGGCTGATCGACACGGCTTTCGCCTACGGCAACGAGACCGGCGTCGGCCGGGGCGTCGCCCGCAGCGGTGTCCCCCGCCAGGAGATCCGCCTCACCACGAAAGTGCCCGGCCGGCACCACGGGTACGAGGAGACGCTGGCCTCGTTCGAGGAGTCGCGGGCCCGGCTGGGCGTCGAGTACGTCGATCTGTACCTGATCCACTGGCCGCTCCCCCGGATCGACCGGTACGTGGAGACGTGGAAGGCGATGATCAGGCTCCGCGAGGACGGTCTGGTCCGCTCGATCGGTGTCTCCAACTTCACCGCCGCGCACCTGGAACGGCTCCAGCGGGAGACGGGCGTGCTGCCCTCGGTCAACCAGATCGAGATGCATCCGCTGCTGCCGCAGGAGGAGCTGCGGGCGGTGCACGCGGCGAAGGGCGTCGTCACGGAGAGCTGGAGCCCGCTGGCCCGGGGCCGCGAAGTGCTGGAGGACCCCTCGATCCGCGCGATCGCGGAGGACCACGGGGTGACCCCCGGCCAGGTGGTGCTGCGCTGGCACACCCAGCTCGGCGCGGTGCCGATCCCGAAGTCGGCGGACCCCGGACGCCGGCGCGAGAACCTCGATCTGTTCGGCTTCGAACTGTCGGCCCAGGAGCTGACGACCGTCTCGTCCGGGCGGCAGCGGCGGTTCGGCGGCAACCCGGACACCCACGAGGAGTTCTGAGCGCCCGGGACGCGGGGGTCGCCGTCGCCGGGCGGGGGCGGCCTCCGCCGTCACAGGAGGGGGGCGGCCGTCACCGGTTGCGCGGGGTGACCTCCGCCATGCGGGACCAGCCGGTGCCCTCCACCTCGACGTTGATGATCTCGGGGACTTCGGCGACCATCTCCGACATCGTCTCGATCGCCGCCTTGAAGTGGTCCGAGTTCACGTGCGCCTCGCCGGCCGCCGCGTCGGCGAACGCCTCCAGCAGGACGAACTCGTCGGGGTTCTCCACGCTGAAGGACCAGTCGAAGAAGACGTTGCCGGGCTCGCCGCGGGTGGCGGCGGTGAACTCCTCCAGCCGGGGGAGCCAGTTGTCGCGCTCGGCGGCGAGGGCGGTGAACTTGACGGCGATGAAGATCATGAGGGGCTCCTGGTCGATACGGCGGAAGGCGCGGTTCACCTGCCCCCTCGGGCCTGCCCCCGCACCCCGACCAGCGTGGCACATCCCCGCGTGACGGGCCCGGTCGGGCGCACCGCGATCCCCCTGCGGCCTCGGTGCGCCACGCGCCCGGCGCGTACGCGATCAGCCGCCGAGCTCCCGGTGGCGGGCGGCCAGAGCGGCGGCGCCCTCCTGGGTGAGCGAGCCGTGCAGCCTCAGGCGGGAGATGCCGCCGTCCGGGAAGATGTCGATCCGTACGCGGGTCGCCCGGACGGGCGCGTCGAGCACGAAGCGGTGGTCGGTGTCGGGCTGGAGGCGGGTCCGCGGCAGGATCTCGGTCCAGCCGCCGCCCTCCCCGTCCCGTACCGACAGGCTCGCCCAGCCGGCGGAGTTGCCCTTGAGGTAGGCGGTGTCGATCTCGACGGCCCGGATCTCGGACTGCGCGGCGAGTCGGTAGCTGATCCAGTCGTTGCCCCGGTCGCGGCGGCGGCGGGTCTCCCAGCCGTCGTCCATCTTGCGGGAGCGGCCGGGCTGGATGGTGTTGGTGGCCGGGGAGTAGAAGCGGTCGGAGGCGTCCTCGACCCGGCCGCCGTTCTCCAGGGCGGCCAGGTCGAACGTGCCGAGGGCGCCGAGCCAGGCGGGGTCGGGGACGACCTCGCCGTACACGCGCAGCCGGGCGATCCCGCCGTCCGGGTGCTGGTTGACCCGCAGGTGGGTGAAGCGCTGCTCGGCGTCGACGGCGAAGCCGTTGGCCGCGTGGCCGCCGACCGCCGTACGGGGGACGAGCGTGGTCCACTTCACGTCGGGGGCGAGGAGGTCCTCGGGGGACGGGGAGCCGGGCAGGGACGTCGCCTCGACGGAGACGGCCTGCGGGTAGTTGCCGCGGAAGTGGGCGGTGTCCAGGACGATGCCCCGGACGACGCCGGGCGCGCCGAGCCGGACGAGGGCCCAGTCGTGGTCGTCGGCGGTGGGGTGCGGTTCGGCGGCGCTGACACCCCGGCGGCGGCGGGTCTCCCAGCCGTCCATGACCTTGCCCTTGTGGCCGAAGTGCTCCGGGTCGAAGACCGCGGGGCCTGGCTTGAGCAGGTTCTCGCGCTCGGCGAAGAACTCGTCGTTGGCCGCGACGACCCCGGCTCCGAGGCGGCGGTCGGCCAGGTCGACGAGGTGGGTGAAGGGGAAGTCGGCGGTGCGGTGGTCGGCGTACGGGTCGCCGCCCGCGTACGGGCGGGCATCACCGGTGAAGCGGGGTATCGCGGCGTCCGTCATGGTGGGAGCCTTCCTTTCGGGCACGGTCGGTGGTCGCGGTCGCACTCGGGAGCGGCGTCGCGGTCGGGGGTCGCGTTCGCGCTCGGGGGTCGCGTTCGCGCTCGGGGGTCGCGTTCAGGCGCGGGGGTCGCGTTCACGCTCGGGGGTCGCGTTCAGGCGCGGGGGTCGCGTTCACGCTCGGGGCGGGGAGGGCCGGGTCAGCGCTCCCGTTCCAGGAGGCGGCCGGCGGGCTCGGCGAGGACGCCGTCGGAGGCGATACGGGTTCCGCGCAGCCAACTGGAGCGGACCACGCCGTGCAGGGTCTTCCCGGCGTAGGCGGTGACCTGGTTGCGGTGGAACAGTTCGGCGGGATCGACGGTGAAGGTCGCCTCGGGCGCGAGGACCGCGAAGTCGGCGTCGCGGCCGGCCTCGATGGCGCCCTTGCGGGTCAGCCCGGCGAGTTCGGCGGGGGCGGCGGACATCCAGCGGGCCACGTCGTCGAGCGAGTGGCCGCGTCGGCGGGCCTCGGTCCAGATGGCGGGCAGGCCGAGCTGGAGGGAGGAGATGCCGCCCCAGGCCGAGGCGAAGTCCGGGGTCTTGAGGTCGGTGGTGCACGGCGAGTGGTCGCTGACGACGCAGTCGATCGTGCCGTCGGCGAGCCCGGCCCACAGCGCGTCCTGGTTGGCGGCCTCGCGGATCGGCGGGCAGCACTTGAACTCGGTTGCTCCGTCCGGGACTTCCTCGGCGGTGAGGGTGAGGAAGTGCGGGCACGACTCGACGGTGACGCGGACGCCCTCGCGCTTGGCGGCGGCGATCAGCGGCAGTGCGTCGCCGGAGGAGAGGTGCAGGACGTGGACGCGGGCGTTCAGCCGCCTGGCGTGGGCGATGAGCCCTTCGATCGCGGTGTTCTCGGCGTCGCGCGGGCGGGAGGCGAGGAAGTCGGCGTAGGCGGGGCCGGGGCGCTGCGGGGCGTCGGCCAGGTGGTGCGGGTCCTCGGCGTGCACGATGAGCAGTCCGCCGAATCCGGCGATCTCCGCCATGGAGCGGGCCAGTTGCTCCTGGTCCAGCTCGGGGAACTCCTCGACGCCGGAGGGCGACAGGAAGCACTTGAAGCCGAAGACCCCGGCCTCGTACAGCGGACGGAGGTCCTTGGTGTTGGTCGGGATCGCCCCGCCCCAGAAGCCGGTGTCGACGTGCGCCTTGGGGGCGGCGACCCGCTGCTTGGTCCGCAGGTGCTCGACGGTGGTGGTCGGCGGGAGGGAGTTGAGCGGCATGTCCAGGAGCGTGGTGATGCCGCCGGCCGCGGCGGCACGGGTCGCGGTCCAGAACCCCTCCCACTCGGTGCGGCCGGGGTCGTTCACATGGACGTGGGTGTCGACCAGGCCGGGCAGCAGGACGTCGTCGCCGAAGTCCTCCAGGCGGGCGCCGGGGGGCACGTCGGCGTCGTACGGCAGGACCGCGTGGATCGTCCCGCCCGCGACGGCGACCGCCGCCGGGCGGGTTCCCCCGGGGGTGACGACGCGCGTCGAGCGCAGTACCAGGTTCACGTCCTGACCGGACACCCGTGCTCCTCACTCCAGTAATTCAACGAACTGTTGAAGCTGCGGTGGAGTCTTCACGCGGGGGTCGCCCTCGTCAAGACCCCGCCCTCCGCCGCGCGGCCCACCCGGACCCGCCGCCGGGAGCCCGTCGGGCCGCTCCCCCGCGGGCGGTCCGGCCCTCCCGGACACACATCGGGGAACCTCTGGAGGTTTCCACGAAGTAAAAGTAACTTTTCGAACTGCGGAACGTAGCATGGGCCAGGAGGGGCGGCGCGGAGCCGCCCGTTCCGACCGTCGGCACCCGGACAAAACAGGCCCTGACCGGCACCGACGCCGACCGGGAGCAGTGGGCCGATCGGGAGCCGCCCGGTAGGCTGCTGCCTTGCCTTCCGCTTCGAAAGGATCGCCCACGTGCCGCCGTCCCACGCCAGCACCGCCGACTCCAAGCCCGCCGGCCCCAGCGGCGGGGTGCAGTCCCTCGAGCGCGCCTTCGATCTGCTGGAGCGGATGGCGGACGCCGGGGGCGAGGTCGGGCTGAGCGAGCTGTCCGCGAGCAGCGGCCTGCCCCTGCCGACCATCCACCGGCTGATGCGCACCCTGGTCGTCTGCGGTTACGTACGCCAGCAGCCCAACCGCCGTTACGCGCTGGGCCCCCGCCTGATCCGGCTCGGCGAGTCCGCGTCCCGGCTGCTGGGCACCTGGGCCCGCCCCTACCTCAGCCGGCTGGTCGAGGAGACCGGCGAGACGGCGAACATGGCGCTGCTGGACGGGGACGAGATCGTGTACGTCGCCCAGGTGCCGTCCAAGCACTCCATGCGGATGTTCACCGAGGTCGGCCGCCGGGTCCTGCCGCACTCCACGGGCGTGGGCAAGGCGCTCCTCGCGCACACGCCCGCCGAGGAGGTCCGGGCGCTGCTGGCCCGTACGGGCATGCCGGCGGCGACGGAGAAGACGATCACCACGCCGGAGGGTTTCCTCGACGCCCTGGAGCAGGTGCGCCGCGCCGGGTACGCGGTGGACGACAACGAGCAGGAGATCGGGGTGCGGTGCCTCGCGGTCTCCGTGCCGAACTCCCCCACCTCGGCCGCGATCTCCATCTCGGGCCCGGCGGGACGCGTCACGGAGGCGGCCACGGAGCGGATCGTGCCGATCCTCCAGCAGATCGCCGGAGAGCTGTCCGACGCCCTGGCGAGCAACGGCGCCAACGGGGGCTGAACCCCGCGGGGGGCCTCGGCCCCCGGGACGGTCCCGCCGCGCCCCGGTCTCAGACCCCGGCCGGGGCGGGGGCCGCGGTCAGTCGGCCGTCCTCCATCCTCACCGTGCGGTCCATCCGGTCCAGGTGCGCCGGGTCGTGCGTGACCAGCACCGTGGCGGTGGCGCGTTCCCGTGCCAGGCCGACCAGCAGGTCCAGCACGGCCGCGCCGCGTTCGTGGTCGAGCGCGCTGGTCGGCTCGTCGACGAGCAGGACGGCCGGTTGGTTCATCAGGGCGCGGGCGATGTTGATCCGCTGGCGCTGACCGCCCGACAGCCGGTGCGGCCGCCGGTCCGCGTGGTCGGCCAGGCCGACCGCCTCCAGCAGGTCCAGGGCCCGGCGGCGGGCGGCGCGGGCGGACCCGCCGGAGAGGTGGCGCATCACCTGGAGCTGCTCGGCGGCGGTCAGCGAGGGCAGCAGGTTGGGCTGCTGGAAGACGATGCCGATGTGCTCCCGGCGCAGGGCGGCCCGCCCCGCGCGGCTCAGCCCGGCGGTCGGCGTCCCGGCCACGACGACCTCGCCCGACTCCGGGGCCACCAGGGTGGCGGCGGCGGCGAGGAGGCTGGACTTGCCCGAACCGGAGGGGCCGACGACGGCGGTGAGCGTGCCCGGGGGCACGTCCAGCGAGACCCGGTCCAGGGCGGTCAGCCGGCCCTCCCCGTCCGGGTAGGTGAGGGTGACATCGGTCAGGGTGAGCGTCATCGGGCACTCCCGAGTGCGGTGAGCGGGTCGACGGCGGTGATCCGCCGGATGGACAGGGCGGCCCCGAGCGCGCCGAGGGCGGTCATCACGGCGGCCGGGACGAGGACGGTCGCCGGGTCGAGGACGAACGGCGCCGATCCGCCGATCAGGACGCCGGCCCCGGCCGCGAGCGCGGTGCCCAGCCCCGTACCGAGGACGAGCATCGCCACGGCCTGTCCGAGCGCGTCGCGCAGGAGGTACGGGGTCGACGCGCCGAGCGCCTTCAGCACCGCGACGTCGCCGCTGCGCTGGATCGTCCAGACGGTGAAGAACGCCCCGATGACGAGCGCGGAGATGGCGAAGAGGAAACCGCGCATCAGTTGCAGCGAACCGTTCTCCGCCCGGTAGGAGCCGATCGCGGCGAGGGAGTCGTCGAGGCTGAGCGTGCTGGTGCCCGCCGCCTCGTCCCCCGCCGCGAGATCGGCGCCGCCGGTGGTGGTCAGGGCGATCACGGTGGCCTGTTCGTCCGGGCCGGCCCCGTCGCGGCCGATCTGCTGCCAGTCGTCGAGGGTGGTCCAGACGACGGGGGTGTGGCTGTGGGCGGCGTCTCCGGCGACCGCGGCGACCTCGCGCTCGGCCGGACCGAGCGCGATCCGGTCCCCGGCGGCCGCGTCCAGTTCCTCGGCCGCCTTCGCGGAGAGCACGACCCGCCCCGGGGCGGTCCCCTCCGGCCCGAGGGAGCCGCCCGGCTCGACGCCGAAGGCCGACACGGCGGCGGACCGCCCCCCGGCGGCGGTGGCGTCGAGCGTACGGATGCCGACCGGCTGCGCGGCCTCGACGCCGGGCCGGGCCGCCCAGGCCCGCCAGTCGCCCTCGCGGACGGTCGAGTCGGTGAACGACTCCGCCTGCCCGTCCGGGGGCGCGGCGAACGCCAGGTGGTCGGCGTCCAGGCCGGTGACGGCCGAGGTGTTCTCCCGGGCCAGACCGGCGGTGAGGCCGGACAGCAGGCCCACGAGCAGCGTGATCAGCACCACGACCGAACCCATGAGGGCAAAGCGGCCCTTGGCGAAGCGGAGGTCTCTCCATGCGACGAACATGGCTCCAGCCTCGCCGGGCCGGGGCGGGAGGACATCGCGCGGGGGACGGGCCCGGAATCAACCTTTCGATTGACCGGGGCCGGGGAGGCCGCGGCTACGCTGGACGGACCATGGATTCGCGTTCGCACACCCACGTCACGGCGGCCCTCCGGTTCTGTGCGCACGCCCTGCTGGCGGGGCTGCTGGCCCTGGTCGTGGTGCGCGCGGTGGGCGAGGACGCGCCGGACACGGCGGCGGTCGTGGCGGTGACGCTGCTGACGGCGGCCCTGTACGCGGCGGGGGCGGCGGCCTCCGCCGGACCTCCGGAGCGGGCGGGCGCACCGGCCTCCCGGACACGGCCGCCTAGCCGGGTGAAGGCCCTGGTTCCGCGCGTACGGCCCGGCAGCCGGGCGGGGGCGTGGTGGCTGGGCGCGCTGTGGACGCTGTGGGCGGTGCTGCTGGTGCTGTCTCCGGACGCCCTGTGGGTCGCCTTCCCGCTCTACTTCCTCCAGCTCCACTTCCTGCCGATGCGCTGGGCGCTGCCCGCCGTCGTGGTCACGGCCGCCGCCGCGATCACCGGTTTCGTCGTGCACCGGCAGGAGATCGTGCCCGGCGCGTTCATCGGACCGCTGATCGGCGCGGCGGTCGCGGTCGCCACCGTCCTCGGGTACGACGCCCTGTTCCGGGAGAGCGAGCGGCGGCGGGAGCTGATCGTGGAGCTGGTCGCCACCCGCGCGGAGCTGGCCGAGGCGGAGCGGACCGCCGGGGCCCTCGCCGAGCGCGAGCGGCTGGCCCGGGAGATCCACGACACCCTCGCCCAGGGGCTGTCCAGCATCCAGCTGCTGCTGCGGGCCGCCGAGCGGACGCTGCCGCCGGACGCTCCGGCCACCGCCCACGTGCGGGCCGCCCGCGAGGCCGCGCAGGCCAATCTCGCCGAGGCCCGTTCCTTCGTCCGCGCGCTGACGCCGCCGGACCTGGAGCACGGTTCGCTGGCGGCCGCCCTGGAACGGCTCTGCGCGCGGACGACCGCGCCGGACCTGACGGTACGGTTCGCGGTCAGCGGGGCCCCGGTGGAGCTGCCCACCCCGTACGAGGTGGCGTTGTTGCGGACCGCGCAGTCGGCGCTGGCCAACACGGTGCGCCATGCGGGGGCCGGGCGGGCGGAGATCACGCTGAGTTTCATGGGCACCTCCGTGGCGCTGGACGTCGTGGACGACGGGCGGGGTTTCGACCCGTCGGCGGCCCCCGTCCACGAGCGCGGCGACGGCGGCTTCGGGCTGCCCGCGATGCGGGCGCGGGCCGGATCGCTCGGCGGTGCGCTGAGCGTGGAGTCGGCGCCGGGCCAGGGCACGGCGGTCGCCGTCACGCTGCCGCTGCCCGTGGCGGAAGCCGGGACGACGGTGGGCACGGGTACGGAAGCGGAGCGTGCGGCGTGAGTGGGGAGGCGATCCGGCTGCTGCTGGCCGACGACCATCCGGTGGTACGGGCGGGGCTGCGCGCGGTCCTGGACGCCGAGCCGGACTTCGAGGTCGCCGGTGAGGCCGCCACCGCCGAGGAGGCCGTCGCCCTGGCGGCGGCGGGCGGCTTCGACGTGGTCCTGATGGACCTCCAGTTCGGGGCGGGGATGCACGGCTCGCAGGCCACGGCGACGATCACCGCCGCTCCGGGCGCTCCCCGGGTCCTGATCCTCACCACCTACGACTCCGACGCGGACATCCTGGCGGCGGTCGAGGCCGGGGCCGGCGGCTACCTGCTGAAGGACGCGCCGCCGCAGGAGCTGGCCGCCGCCGTGCGCACGGCGGCGGCGGGCCACTCGGCGCTGGCGCCCTCGGTGGCGCACCGGCTGATGGACCGGATGCGCACTCCGGCCGAGGCGCTGACCCGGCGGGAGCTGGAGGTGCTGCACCTGGTCGGGGAGGGCCTGTCGAACCTGCAGATCAGCAAACGGCTGTTCCTGAGCCAGGCCACGGTCAAGTCCCACCTGGTGCACGTCTACGCCAAACTGGGCGTCGACTCCCGCACGTCGGCGGTGGCGGCGGCCACGGCCCGCCGGCTCATCCGCCGCTGAGGGGGCGGAGACGGGGCGTCACCCGCGCGGGCTCCCCGAAGCGCCGCCACCGTTCATTCGCGGCGGGGGGCGCGATCACCCGCGCGGGGGCTCCCCGAAGAGATCCACCGCGTTGCGCACCTCGCGCAGGGAGCCGGCCAGGGCGCTCATCGAGCCGATCGCCCCCGCGATCAGCAGCAGGGAGCGGCGCATCCGGGGGATCTCCGGCACTCCGCTGACGGCCATGGCGTCCAGGGCGGCCAGCTCGTCCTCGGCGACCGGGCGGTCCGGGAAATCGGCCCGCAGGCCGGCCAGCTCCCTGCGGAGTCGGGAGACGGCCACGCGCAGCTCGGCCACCCTCGGGTCCTCGACGCTTCCGGCCAGCCTCTTCTGCCCCATGCTCCGCAACACGGCATTCCCCCTCGCACGTCCCGGCGCCGCTGTGACCCCCGCCCCCGGGCTGTGGCCAAGTCACCGGGTCCGCCCGCAAGTTAACGCCATGACAGGCAGTGCGCGCCAGCCCACGGAAAGAAATCGGGGTGACCCCTGAGGGTGACATGCGTGTCGCGTGTGCGAAGGGCTCGGTGGTATCCAGGCCCCATGGTCACGGACACGACGACGAGCACGGGCCCCGGCCGGGCGCCCGGTACGAAGGACCCCAAGGTCGCGGGGGTGCTGCTGGCCGCCGGCGGGGGGCGGCGGCTCGGCGGCCGCCCGAAGGCGCTGCTGGGGCACCGGGGGCGCCCGCTGATCGAACACGCGGTGCGCTCCCTGCGCAACGGCGGCTGCGGCCCGCTCCACGTGGTGTTGGGCGCGGCGGCGGACGAGGTGCGGGCCCGCGCGGAGCTGACGGGCTGCGCCGTGAGCGTGAACCCCGACTGGGAGGAGGGCATGGGCTCCTCGCTCCGGCTGGGTCTGGCCGCCCTGAGCGCGGCGGATGCGGACGCGGCGCTCGTCCTCCTGGTCGACCAGCCGGGCATCGGCCCCGAAGCGGTGGCGCGGGTGCGGCTCGCGTACCGCTCGCGTACGAGCCTGGCGGCCGCCTCGTACGGCGGGGTGCGGAGCCATCCGGTGCTGTTCGGAGTGGACCGGTGGCCGGACGTCGCGGCGGCGGCCGTGGGCGACCGGGGCGCGCGGACGTACCTGCGGGAGCACCGCGACGCCATCACGCTGGTGGAGTGCGCGGATGTGGCGGAGGCGTACGACATCGACACCGCGGAGGACCTCGGGCGGCTGGAGTGACCGGAGGGGCGACCGCCCGGCGCCACGGGCTCCGCCCCCCTCGCCGCGGGCTCCGCCCCCCTCGCCGCGGGGCCGGGGCCGTCCTCCGCCGGCGACGACCCGTGGCCGCGCCGGCACCCTGCGCCGCGGCGGGGCCGTTTCTGTCGAACCGGAGAATCTCGACATCAACAAATCATTGAACTTCCACCATGAGGAAACTACTATCCACTGATCAGAAGCCATCTGAACCTCAGACGGCACCCACGGCCGTATCTCGGAGCCATGGCACGCCGTGCCGTCTCAGGCGACCCGGCGGCCGGTGAGAGGCCGCCGCCCGCTGAAGGAGTGACAGCTCATGTCCGCACCAGCGCCGTCCACGCTGGCCATCGTCGATGCCGAGCCCCTGCCCCGGCAGGAAGAGGTCCTGACCGACGCGGCCCTCGCGTTCGTGGCCGAGCTGCACCGGCAGTTCACCCCGCGCCGCAATGAGCTGCTCGCCCGGCGCGGTGAGCGCCGGGCCGAGATCGCCCGCACCTCCACCCTGGACTTCCTGCCCGGGACGGCGGCCGTCCGCGCGGACGACTCCTGGAAGGTCGCACCCGCCCCGGCGGCGTTGAACGACCGCCGGGTGGAGATCACCGGTCCGACCGACCGCAAGATGACCGTCAACGCCCTGAACTCGGGCGCGAAGGTCTGGCTCGCCGACTTCGAGGACGCGTCCGCCCCCACATGGGAGAACGTCGTCCTCGGCCAGCTCAACCTCACCGACGCCTATGAGCGCCGCATCGACTTCACCGACCCGAAGACCGGCAAGTCGTACGCGCTGAAGCCCGCCGACGAGCTGGCCACGGTCGTCATGCGCCCGCGCGGCTGGCACCTGGAGGAGCGCCACCTCCAGCTCGACGGCGTCTCCGTGCCCGGCGCCCTGGTCGACTTCGGCCTCTACTTCTTCCACAACGCGCAGCGGCTGATCGACCTCGGCAAGGGCCCGTACTTCTACCTGCCGAAGACCGAGTCGCACCTGGAGGCCCGCCTCTGGAACGACGTCTTCGTCTTCGCCCAGGACTACGTCGGCATCCCGCAGGGCACGGTCCGCGCCACCGTCCTGATCGAGACGATCACCGCCGCGTACGAGATGGAGGAGATCCTCTACGAACTGCGCGACCACGCCTCCGGGTTGAACGCGGGCCGCTGGGACTACCTCTTCTCCATCGTCAAGAACTTCCGTGACGGCGGGGCCAAGTTCGTGCTGCCGGACCGCAACGCGGTGACGATGACCGCTCCGTTCATGCGGGCGTACACCGAACTCCTGGTCCGCACCTGCCACAAGCGCGGTGCGCACGCGATCGGCGGCATGGCGGCCTTCATCCCCTCGCGGCGCGACGCCGAGGTCAACAAGGTGGCCTTCGAGAAGGTCAAGGCCGACAAGGACCGCGAGGCCGGCGACGGTTTCGACGGCTCCTGGGTCGCCCATCCCGACCTGGTGCCCATCGCCCTGGCCTCCTTCGACGCGGTCCTCGGTGAGAAGCCCCACCAGAAGGACCGGCTCCGCGAGGACGTCTCGGTGGCGGCGGGCGACCTGATCGCCATCGACACCCTCGACGCCAAGCCCACCTACGACGGCCTGCGCAACGCCGTCGCGGTCGGCATCCGCTACATCGAGGCGTGGCTGCGGGGCCTGGGGGCGGTCGCCATCTTCAACCTGATGGAGGACGCGGCGACCGCCGAGATCTCCCGCTCGCAGATCTGGCAGTGGATCAACGCGGACGTGGTCTTCGAGAACGGCGAGCACGCCACGGCGGAGCTGGCCCGCCGGGTCGCCGCCGAGGAACTGGCGGCGATCCGCGCGGAGATCGGCGAGGAGGCCTTCACCGCCGGCAGGTGGCAGCAGGCACACGACCTCCTGCTCCAGGTCTCCTTGGACCAGGACTACGCGGACTTCCTCACCCTGCCCGCGTACGAGCAGCTGCGCTGACCGGCCCGGCCCGCCACGTACCGCCTCCGCCCCCGGCCGCGCACGCCGGGGGCGGAGGCGTGCGCGGCCCCGGCGGGCACGCGCCCGGCCGACCTGCCATGAGGCGCTCGCCGCGGCCGGAGCCCCCGGGGCGCCGCGTCCGTCAGTAGGGTGATCCCGCTACCGGTGCGCGCCGCGGGGAAACCCGGCGGGGGCGCGCCGGGAGAGCGGTGGCCGGGGCGGACGGGGGCGCGATGACACGGGCACGTACGGCCGAGGAGGCGGCGGACCGCATCCTGCGGCAGGCCGAGCGGGCGGACGCCGACCCCGCCGTCCTGGAATGGTTCGCCGGGCCGGAGGCCGCGCGGGCGGCCGACGCGGTGCGCGGCGGCATCGTCCTTCCGGACGGGAGCACCTGGGGCCCGGGCGTTCTGGCGCTCGGTTACGCCGACCTCTTCCGCTACGCCGTGCGCGGTGCGGCCGACCGCACCGCCCTGGCCACGGCCCTGCTCGGGTTCTCCGCGATCCGCGGACAGGACCCCGACCGGGTGCCGTTCGGGCTGCGCCCGGCCCTTGCCCTGATGGCGGGCGAACCGGACGGCGCCGCGACCGGGGCCGCCGTGGCGTACGACGCCGGCGTCGGGATGATGACGGTGTTCCAGCAGAGCCGCGATCCCGGCGTCCTGCACAGCGCGCAGGCCCTGTTGCGGCACGCCGCCGACGCCTCCGGCCCCGGCAGCCTTGAGCAGGGCGTCTGCCTGTCGGACCTCGGGCTCGCCCTCTTCCACGGATACCAGGACGGCGCCGGGCGGCAGGCGCTCGCCGACGCCGTCGCCGCCGGGCGCGCCGCCGTGGCCTGCGCCCCCGGCGACCGGGACGAACAGGCGCGCAGACACAGCAACTTCGGCCATACCCTGCGCAACCTGGCCGACGCGACCGGGGAGTTGGAAACGCTCGGCGAGGCCGTCCTCGCGCTGCGGAAGGCGGTGGAACTCTCCACGGAGAACAGCCCGCACCGCTCCCACCACCGCGCCACCCTGGGTTCCGCGCTCTGCCTCGCCGCCGACCGCCTGGACGACCCCGGGCTGCGCTCCGAGGGCATCGCCTTGCTGCGTACGGCCCTCACGGGGGCGGGCGCCGTCGTGGCCGGCCCCGCCGCGCTCCTCTCCGATCTGGGGGTCGCCCTCTTCACGGAAGCCGCGGCGGGCGAGGGGCGCACCGCGCTCGTCGAGGAGGGCGTCACCGTCTGCCGGCGGGCCGCGGACACCGCCCCGAACGCCTTCGAGCGCTCCGCGTACCTCGCCAACCTCGCGCTGCTGCTGACCGGATCCGCCGGCCACGCCGGCCGCCCCGATCTCCTCGACGAGGCGTGCGCGGCGGGCCGCGAGGCCCTCGACGCCGCTCCGCCCGGGCACCCGGTGCGCGCCCAGGCCCACTTCGCGCTCTCCCAGGCGCTGGACGCCCGGCACACGGCCGGGAACTCCCCGGACGACCTGAACGAGGCCATCGCCCACGCCCGTCGAGGGACGCGGTCCGGGCCCGCCGACGACGTGGCACGCCGGGTCCTGCTCGCCACCCTCCTCGCGGAGTTGCTGGACAAGCGTGCCACCTGGAACGCCAGAAACCTCCGGGGTGCGGCGGACCCCGGTGCGTCCGACGCCCCGACCGCCCTGCTCCGGGAGCTCGCCGCGGAGGTTCCCGCCCACTCCGCCGAGCGCGCCCGGGTCCTGCGGGCGCTCGGCCGCTGCCTGCTGCTCACCGGCGACCCGGAGGACGCCGACGAGGCCGTCGACTGCTTCCGCACGTGCCTGACCCTGCCCCCGCCCAGCCGGGACTTCGCGGCCGGCGCGCGCTTCGACCTCGGGGCGGCGCTGGTGCGGCGCGCCGGGGCGGGCGGGGAGGGGTGGCGCACGGGCGCGGAGGAGATGCGCCGGGGGCTGGGCCGGCTCCGGGCCGGGAGCCCGGAGTACTGGGACCGCCACGCCGAGTACGCCGAAACCCTCGTGAAGCGGGCGGAGGAGACGGGCGACCCCGGTCTGCACGAGGAAGCGGTGGACCTCCTCCGCGAGGAGGTGCGGCGGGCGCCGCTCTCCCGCGCCGAGGGCGCCGTACGCCGCTCGAACATCGGTTTCGGCCTGATGAGCATCGTCACGCACTCCGGCCGGGTCGGGCTGCTGACCGAGGCGGTGGCCGCCCACCGGGAGGCCGTCGCCCGGTCCGAGCCGGGGGACCACTTCGGCGTCCACCTCCTCCTGGGGCTCGGTGAGGCCCTGCTGGCGCGCGCCGAGTTCTGTTCGGACGCGGAAGCGCTGGAGGAGGGCGTCGCGGTGCTGCGCCGGGCCGTGGCCTCGTCGGACGCCTCCACCTACAGCGGCGCCGACTGCCGTACGGCGCTCGGCGACGCGCTGCGCAACCTCGCCCGTCTCACCTCCGACCCCGCACCGCTGGAGGAGTCCGTGCGCCACCACCGGGAGGCGGTCGCCATGGCGTCGGGCCCGCCCCCGCCCGTGGCCCTGCTCGGCCTCGCCAACAGCCTGGGGGCGCTCTACCGCCACCGGCGCGAGGCGTGGCTGGCCGACGAGGCGGAGCGCCACTACCGGGCCGCCCTGGCCTCGCCGCGGCCGATGGCGTACGGCCTGCGGGGCGTCCTCCTCACCGGCCTCGGCTTCATCGGGTGGAACCGGGCCGTCGGGAGCGGGGACGAGACGCTCAGGGACCAGGCCGTCGCCACGCTGCGCGAGGCCGTGGCCCAGGCCCCCCGGACGCGGGTCGGGATGGCGCTCACCAACCTGGGCGGCGCCCTCATGGACCGCGGCCTGGTCTCCGGCAACCGGGTCTGGCTGGCCGAGGCCGTGACGGTGCTGCGCCGCGCGCTGGACGACAGCCCGCCGGCGGCGGTGGAGCGGACCCTGCACCTGAACAACCTGGCCGAAGCGCTGCGCTGCTGGTACGAGACCGTGGGCGACCCCGCCGCCGCCGACGAGGCGGTCGTGCTGCTGCGGGAGGCGATGGCCGTGGCAGGGGGCGACCGGTGGGGAGCCGAGATGGCCGCCGTCAACCTGGGCTCCCTGCTGATCAACAGGGCCCGGGCGGACGGGGATCCGCACCTCGCCGACGAGGCCCGGCGGGTCCTCGAAGAGGTGGTGGCCGGGTTCGGGGCGCACCACCCCTCGCGCCCCCTCGCCCTGCAGAAGCTCACCACCGCGTGGACGACCGTCGCCCATCTGGCGCGGGAGCGCGGCGGGACGGCGGCACGGCAGGCCCTGCGCGGCGCGGAGGCCGCCGCCGGGGAAGCCCTCGCGGAAACCTCCACCGGACACGCCCTGCACGGTGTCTCGCAGATGCTGCTGGCCGCGGTGCGACTGGACCGGGCGGCGCTGGGGGAACGGGTCGATCTGGCCGAGGCGGCCCGCCTCGCCCGCGACTGCGCGCGGAGGCCGGACGTCCAGGTCGGCGTACGGATCCGGGCCGCCCGCGCCTGGGGGCTGGCCGCGGCGAAGGGGGGCGACCGCGCCGAGGGGTTGGAGGGGTACGCGTACGCCCTCGGCCTGTTGCCCCGCCTCGCGCCGCGCAGCCTCGCCCGCGCGGACCAGGAGGCGCGGCTGCTGGTCAGTGACGGCCTGGCGAGCGACGCCGCCGCACTGGCGATCGAGGCGGGGGCTCCGGGGCACGCGCTCGCCCTCCTCGAACAGGGGCGCGGGGTGCTGCTGGCCCAGGGGCTGGAGAACCGGGCCGACGGATCGCGGCTGCACGCCCTCGCCCCCCGCCTCGCGGCCGAGTTCGAGCGGTTGCGCGACCGGTGGAGCGAACCGCCGGAGCGCTCCCCCGTCCTGGGCGCGGGACCCGGCGGCCCGGCCCCGTTCGACGGAGCCCGCGAGGCGGCGGTGGTGGCCGAGGACCGGCTCGCGCTGGCCCGGCGCTGGGAACGGCTCCTGGACGAGATCCGGGCGCTACCGGGCCTCGACGGCTTTCTGCGCCCGCCCTCCGTGCCGGAGCTGGTCGCTTCCGCGGAGGGCGGGCCGGTCGTGGTCGTCAACGTCCGCGGCTTTCGCTGCGACGCCCTCGTCGTGACCGCCGGAGCCGGGATCGACGTGGTCCCCCTGCCCGGCCTCACCCTGCGGGACGCCGAAGCGCGGGCGGCGGAGTTCGTCGAGGGGATCGACACGGCCTACGGGGAGAGCGGCGTCGAGGAGGCCGTCGCCATGATGCGCCGGCTCTCGCGGACGCTGGGCTGGCTCTGGGACACCGTGGCCGCGCCCGTCCTCGGCCACCTCGGCCTGGATTCCGTACCGGGCGACGGCGAGCCCTGGCCGCGCCTGTGGTGGTGCCCCACCGGGCAGCTGTCCTTCCTTCCGCTGCACGCCGCGGGCCGGGGCGGCGCGGACTCCGGCGAGTGGGTCCTCGACCGTGCCGTCTCCTCGTACACCCCGACCGTGCGCGCCCTGGCACGCGCCCGCGACCGCCTCGCGTCCGACGAGCGGGACGGCCGTGCCTCCGCCGTCCGCGAGGGCCCCGCCTCCGGCCTCCGCGGGCGCCCCGCCCCGCTGGTGGTGGCCCTGGAGGAGACGCCGGGGGCCGCGCCGCTGCCGGGGGTCGCGCGGGAGGCGGCGCTGCTGGGGGAGCTGTTCCCCGGCGGGAGGCTGCTGGCCGGGCCCGAGGCCACGGTGGAGGCGGTCGGCCGGGCGCTGGAGGCCCACGCGTGGGTCCACTTCAGCTGCCACGGCGTCAGCGAGCCGCTCGACCCGTCGCGGAGCGGACTGGTCCTGTACGACGGGCGGTTGACCGTATCCGACGCCGCGGCCCAGCGGCCGGGGTCGCCGGAGCTCGCCGTGCTGTCCGCCTGCTCGGCCGCCCGGGGCGGGATCAGGCTGCCCGACGAGGCGGTCCAGCTGGCCTCCTCCTTCCAACTGGCCGGGTACCCCCATGTGATCGGCACCTTGTGGCCCGTCGCGGACAAGCTGGCGACGCGGCTGACGGAGGAGTTCTACACCGCGCTCGCGGCCGATCTCGACCGGGGTCGCCCCATCGATCCGGCCACGGCGCTGCACCACCCGGTCAGGGCGCTGCGCGACCGTTACGCGCAGGCCCCGCACCTGTGGGCGGCGCACATCCACACGGGTCCGTGAGGGGGAGCGCCGGCGGACAGCCGCCCGGGGCGCGACGGCCCTTCAGGGCGGTACGCCGGGGGGCGGTACGCGATGGGGGGCGGTACGCCGGGGGGGGGCGGCACGCCGTGAGGAGCGGCGCGGGAAAAGGCGCGCCCCGCTCAGGGCCCGTCCGGCTCGGCGGGCCCCCGGGCGGTCGGCGCCGCGTCCCCGATCGCCGTGCCCGAGGGCCCGTGCGGTCCCTCGTCCGGCTCGGCGATCTCGTCGGTGGGACGGTAGGTCTTGCGGGAGGAGAACTCCGCCACGAGAGCGGCCAGTTCGGCGCCGCCTCCCGCCCCGTGCTCCCCGTCGCCACCCGTCCCGGCCGTCTTCGTCATCGGTCACTCACTCCCTCCGGCCGCTGCCGCGGACGGCGGCAGCAGCACCTCCAGAACGTCCACATCGCCCGCCTTCACGTACACGCCCGCCGTACCGGGCACCCTGCCGAGGAACGCCCCGTCGGGCCCCATCCGGTACTGGGCCTGCAGATAGAGGTCGCCCGGCTGCGGGTAGGCCGAGACGGCCGACCGGGAGCCGAGCCAACCGCCCACCCACAGGCCGCTCTTGAGCCGCACCCGGACGAAGCAGGACCCCCGGTCCCGGAAGAGGGCGTCCCAGGCGGTCGGCGTGGGCTCGTACCGCGCCCGTGCGCGCCTCCGCCACCACACCGCCTCCGCCCACGCCAGCGCGGACGGCGCGGCGACGATCAGCAGCAGCGCGGCGAACCCCGCCTGGCGCGGCTGGCGCAGCACCCCGGCGAGCGGCCCGTCCCCTCCCCCGGCCAGCAGCCGCACCAGCCAGGGTCCGGCGGCCACCGCGTAGACGATGTCGAGCAGGGCGCCCGCGGCGATGGCGCGCACCAGCCGGTTCTGCGGTTCCTGCTCGCTGGCGAGGGAGCCGCGCAGCCGCTCCCGCACCGCCTGGTAGAAGAATCCGGGCAGCACGAGGACCAGCAGAATGGTCAACTGCCCCACTGTTCCCGGAACCATCGTGGTGCCGCTCCCCCGTGCTCGTCGCCTCGGCCGCGTCGCCGCCGCCCCAGGATGACGTACGGTCCCCCGACTGCCCAGCCCCTCTCAGCTCCGCACCGCGCCGCCCCTCAGCCCCACACCGCGCCCAGTGCCATGAACCCGCAGATCAGGACCGCCAGGATCGCCAGCAGCGGCCAGACGAACCGCAGGTACCCGTCGTAGCCGACCTTCGCGAGCGCCACCCCGCCGATGGTGACCGCCGTCGTCGGCGCCCAGAGGTTCATCCAGCCGCTGGCCGCCTGCCACGCCGTGACGGTCATCGCGCGGGAGACGCCCGCGAAGTCGGCGAGCGGGGCCAGGATCGGCATCGCGAGCGTGGCATGGCCGGAGGTGGAGGGGATGAGGAAGGCGAGCGGGAGGTTGACGAGGAAGACGAAGACCGCGAAGAGCGCCGACGGGGCGCCCGAGACCACGCCCTCGATGGAGTGCAGCACGGTGTCGGTGATCTGCGAGTTGTTCATGATGACGGTGACGCCGCGCGCGAGGACGATGACCAGGGCCGGGGAGATGAAGTCCGCCGCGCCCCGGACGAGCGTCGCGCTGATCTCCTGTTCGCCGAACCGGGCGACGACGCCGACCAGGACCGCCGCGACCAGGAACAGGGCGGCCAATTGGGGGAAGGACCAGCCGAGTTCGAAGCCGTACGGGGTGGCGTCCGCGTCGCCCGTGAGCGCGCTGGACCAGGGGACCACGGAGAAGATCATGAAGCCGAAGACCAGCGCGACCAGGACGAGGACGGCCCGGTGGAGCCCGGTCAGCTCCGGGGGCTCCACCGCCTGTGCCGCGTCGTGCTCGCGGTCGCCGGGCAGGAAGCCGGAGAGCGAGCGCCCGGGATTCTCGCGGACCCGGTTCGCGTACCGGACGACGTAGGCGATCGTCACCGCCGTCAGCACCACCCACATGACCGCGCGCAGCACGATGCCGTCGCCCAGCGAGATGTCGGCGGCGGAGGACGCGACCCCGGTGGCGAAGGGGTTCACCGTGGAGCAGAGGACCCCGATGCCCGCCCCGAGGATGATCGTGCCGGTCGCCACCATGCGGTCGTAGCCGAGCGCCAGCATCAGCGGGATGATCAGGCCGTAGAAGCCGAGCGTCTCCTCCGCGAACCCCTCGACGGTGCCGAGGAGGGAGAAGACCAGCATCACGCCGGCGATGAGCAGGGCGCCCCGGTCGCGCAGCCGGTGCGCGAGGCGGCCGATCCCCCGGTCCAGGGCCCCGGTGGCGAACACCGCGGTGATGAACGCGCCGATGGCGAGGACGAAGAGGAACACGCCCGCGCTGCCGTACAGTTCCCCGGCCAGGTCCGGGCCGACCTTTCCCGTCTCCGCGTCCTGGACGCCGTACAGCCCGTTGACCGGGGAGAGGAAGAGGTCGTTCAGCCGGTCGACGAAGCTCTGCCCGGAGTCGACCCGGTGGTACGTGCCCTGGATTGGGGCTCCCTCCCCGTCGCGGTCGTAGGCGCCGGACGGGATCAGGAAGGCCAGCGCCCAGACGGCGAGGGTGACGATCGCCAGGACCGTGAGGGCGCTGGGGAAGGCGAACCCCCGGCCGGCCGGGGGCTCCTCCTCCGGGGCGGGCCTCGTCCCGGCCGCGCCGCTCATGCCGGACCCGGGGCGTGCCGGTCGCCGGTGGGGGCGGTGGACGGGATTCCGGTCGGGGGCGGGGACTCCGGACGGGTGACCCGACAGCGCGGCGGCTCCTCCGGGGACCGCCCGGGACGACGGCGCGGACCGGGCCCTTCCGGGGCGGGCGCGGCGGGCGGCGGCTGTGCCGCACGGGGCCGGGCCGTCCGCCCCCGGGCGCCGGGCGGCAGCACCGGCCGGGCCCACGGCGCGGCGGCCCGCCCGCTCGGGTCGTCTCCCAGGTCCATGGTCCTGCCCCTTCGGTCCGACGCTCCTCGGGTACCAAGGGATCACAGGGCGCGGGCCGCCGCACGCCTGGGCGACCGCGGGAGCGCCACGGCCGGACACACCCGGGGCCGTGACCGTGCCCGTGGCTGAGGCCGTGAACGGGCCCGTGGCTGAGGCCGCGATCGTGCCCGTGGCGTGTCAGCCCGGCAGGACGACCGTCCGCTGGGCCGAGAAGTCGCCCCAGGTGCCGTCCGGGAGCTTGGCCCTGAGCTTCACCGAGTAGCGGGTGCCGGCCGGGTCGGCGAGGTCGAGCCGGTAGGTGGCACGTCCCTCGGGCGGCGTCCCGCCCCAGACGATGGTGGTGGTCAGCCTGCCGTTCAGATACAGCTGGTAGGCGGGGATGGCTCCGCCCGTCTCGGGCTGGTCCCAGGACAGGTCCAGGGTGAAGCGGGAGCCCTCCTCGGCCACCTCGGTCCGCAGACCGGTGGGCGCGGTGCTGGCGGGGGCGCCGGGGGCGGACTCGGTGGTGAGGTCGAGCGCGTTGCTGTCGGCCGAGGACTTGTCGGAGGCGTCACGGGCCCGGACGGTGAAGGTGTAGACGGTCCCCGGGCGCAACCCCGTGAGCTCGGCCCCGGTCTCGGAGGCGGGCACGCTGTGGATCCGGGAGTCCTCCTGGTAGATGTCGTACGAGGTGACGCCGACGTCGTCCTTGGCCGCGCCCCAGGTGAGGGTGGCGGTCCGGCTCCCCTCCGCCCGGCCCGTCAGCTTCGTCGGGGCGGTGGGCGGCTCGTCGTCCTGGGGCGGGGTGGCGCGGGTGGTGACGGGGACGACCTTGCTGGACTCGGAGAGATTCCCGGCCGTGTCCTTGGCCCGCACGCTGAAGGTGTAGTCCGTCAAGGCGGTCAGGCCGCCCACGTCGATCATGGTCTTCGTCGCCGGGACGCTCTTGACCTTGGTCTTTCCCCGGTAGACCTCGTAGCCGCCGACCTTCTCGTTGTCGGAGGCGGCCTTCCACATCACGTGCACCGACGTGGAGCTGCTGGCCTGGGCGGTCACGCCCCGGGGGGCGCCGGGCGGCTGCGTGTCGGCTTCGGCAGAGCCGCCGCAGGCGGAGAGGAGGGGGGTGAGCAAGAGGGCGGAGCAGGCCAACGCGGCAGATATGTGGGGGCGTTGCACGGTGGTGCCTTCCATCCGGACAGCAATGGTCCAGACCTGTATGTCATGGCACGGGGGTCACCGACAAGAGGACGGCGGGAACCATCCGCTGCGCGGGGGTGCGCGCACCCCCGGAGGCGGGGCGGGAAGCTGTGGGGTGCGGGCCGATGAGTTCTCGGTGGCGACCGGGTCTCCCCTTGTATGGACACTCGTGACAACGCCGTACCGGGCGCCGCCGCCCTTCCCGATCTGGAGCCGGCCGCCCGGCGCGTCGTCGGACTGCTCGACGCGGTCGACGACCGCCTGCTGGACGGTCCGACCCCCTGCCCGGACTACACCGTACGGGAGCTGCTGGGCCACCTCGCCGGGTTGGCCACCGCTTTCCGCGACGCCGCCCGGAAGGACCTCGGGGCGAGTACCGCCGTCTCCCCGGACGCCGCCCCTCCCGTCCTCGACGACGGCTGGCGCGAGGTGCTGCCCCGGCGACTGGAGGAGGTGGCGGCGGCCTGGCGCTCCCCCGAAGCCTGGACGGGCATGACGCGGGCGGGCGGGGTGGAGCTGCCCGGTGAGGTGGCCGGGGTCGTCGCGCTGAACGAACTCCTCGTCCACGGCTGGGACCTGGCCCGCTCGACGCGGCGGCCCTACGCGGCGGGCGAGGCCGAACTGCACGCTTGCGAGGCGCTGTTCACCCCGCCGGAGAGGGGGCCCGAGGATACCGCGGGCCCGGACGGCTCCGAGGGCGACGGCGTCTTCGGGCCGCCGGTCGCGGTGGAGGACGACGCCCCGTTGCTGGACCGGGTGATCGCCCTCAGCGGCCGGCGCCCGGACTGGCGGCCGGGCCGCTGAGCGACGAGCCGGGCAGCCGAGCGAAGACCTGTACGAGGCCGGGAGGGCGGTGCCGGGGCTTCGCCTCGCGCTCCCCGGCCGCTTCCGCGGTGCCCCGGCCCCGGCCGGCCGGCTCCCGCCCTCCCGCCCTCCGGCCAGACGGTTGGGCGGAGGCCGGGGAGGCTGGCGGCCGTCCGACCCGGGGGTCGGATCACGCTCCCCTGACCGCCGCGCGCACCCGGGCGCGCAGCCGCTCGTCCGCCCTCTCGACCGTGCCGTCGATGCCCGTGCGGACCACTCTGCCGTCGCGCTCTCCCAAGGCCGTGAACCGGGCCAGCTGTGCGCCGGTCAGCGCTCCGACGCCGAGTTCCACCAGGGCCTCCACCGCCTCGGCGGGCGCCGTGCCCGCCTCCGCCGCGTCCAGCAGGAGGTCCGCCGCGCGTCCGGCCCCCAGCACACCGGGGGCGACGGCGTGCAGCGCGACGGCCACCGGCGCCCGCAGCCGCGGATCGGCCAGCAGCGGCCGGAGCACGGGGACGAGGCCCCGGGCGGCGGGTCCGATGCCGGCGGCGGCCTCGGCGGCGCGGACGAGTGTCCGGTGCAACCACTGCGGTTCGCCGGCGCCCAGCACTCCCGCCAGGACGGATACCGCCTCCGCCGCGTCGCCGGTGATGCGGTGCAGGGCGACGGCCGTCGCGATGTCGGCCTCCATGTGCGGGATCTTCCGCTCGGCGCCGGGGGCGGTGAGCGCGGCGCGCAGGGCGGGGACGAGCGGCGCGGCGGCGGGTCCGACGGTGGCGGCGACCGCCGCCGCGGTCCGTATTCCGTCCCGGACCCCCCCGCCGCCCGCCGCCAGGACTTCGGCGAGCACCGGCAGCAACGGACCGTGGTCTCCGGTCAGTTCGTGCAGGGCGCGGGCCGCCTCGAACCGGGCCCCCGGGGAACCGGTCTCCGCCCGGCGCGCCAGCCTGTCCGCCGCCTCCGCGCGGTGCTCCGGCGTGCAGACGGCGACCAGCGCCTTCGGGATCAGCTCGGGGTGCGTCTCCAGCGCGGCGAGGAGCTCGGGTACGGCGGCGGACGCGTCCGGGCCCCAGGCCGTGAGCAGCGCCAGGAGCAGGTACGGGGCACTGCCGTCCGGCTCGCCCGCGGTGAGCCGCCGCCGGACCGCATCCAGCAGTTCCGGGTCGTAGGGCAGGACGGGGAGGGTGCCGACGGGGCCGCCGCACGCCGCCCGGAACGCTCGGGGCCGCCGCTCCGGATCCCGGGCCAGCAGGGGAGCGGCGCGCTCGGGAGCGACGGCGACCAGGGCTTCGAGCGCGCGGTCCGCCGTGGAGTCGTCCCCGTTCGCGCGGGCCGCGAGGAAGTCGGCGGCCGGCCCGCCGGAGGGGCCGAGCCGGCCGAGCACCGGGAGGAGGCCGGTCGCGTCGTCCGCACCGTCCCGCTCGGCGGCCGCGACCAACGCGGGGGCCAACCGTGCGGGAACGCTCCGGGACAGTTCGCACGCCGCGGTCGCCGCCCAGGCCGCCTCGGTGCGGGCCTCCGGGTCGTCGTGGCGCAGGGCGGCTTCGAGCAGCGCGCCCACCGCGTCCCGGTCGGCCTCGGTGTTCCGTTCCAGCAGGGTGAGAGTGAGGTGGTGGAGCGGTTCGTTGCGGAAGTGGTCGTACCGGCCGGAGACGTGGGGGTCCAGCGGGAGCAGGTCCAGGACCGCCGCGTGGTGGTCCGAGGTCCAGGGCAGCCCGGCGTCGACGCAGGCCAGAACGGCGGCGGTCCGCAGCTCGGGCGGGCTGTCCCCGCCGATCGCCCCGGCCGCCAGGGGCCCGTTGCCCTCGGGGTCCAGCTCCACCAGGGCCGTGATCAGTTCGGCGCGGACGAGGGGCTCCGTCTCGACCTCCAGCCGGTCGCGCAGGGCCGGTACGGCGACGGCCGCGCCGGCCGCTCCCGTCCGTCCGGCGGCCCAGGCGGCCGCCTGGCGGACGGCGGGGTCCTCGTGCGCCGCCGAGGCGGTCAGCAGCGGCAGTTCGGCGACGACGGCCCGGCGGCAGGCCACCTCGTCGCTTTCCCGGTCCGCGCCACCGCTCCCGGCGTCTCCCGCCTCCTGGTGCGGGGCCGTGCCGGGCCGGGGAGCGGCCCGGTCCGCGAGGCCGGACGCCGGCAGCGGGTCCGCGCCGCCCTCCGCGATGCCGCCGATCAGGAGGAGCACATCCGCCGCGCGGATACCCGCGGCGGCTGTCCGGGCCAGGAAGGGCACCGCCTTCGCGGACGCCCCGTACACCGAGCCCTGGTGCAGGATGCTGCTGTACAGCTCGCTCTGCGCCTCGCTCGCCGCCGCGTCGTCGTCCCCGGCGAGGGCGCGCAGCCGGCCGGGGACGTCCTCGGCACTGCCGTAGGCGTGGGTGTACGACGCCCAGGGCTCGGCGTCCAGATCGGCGTGGAACAGGGCGTGGTCGAAGATCATGGCGTCGATCATGGCAGCCGCCGCCGACATCGCCTCGCGAAGCGGTGCGGGCCGGTGGGCGGACGCCGTCAGCTGGTGAAGAACTCCGTGATGTGCGCGGCCACCTGGTCCGCCCGGGTCTCGTGCATCCGGTGGCCGCCCGGGACGGTGATCAGCCGGCAGTCCGGGATCAGGGAGGCCACGTCGGCCTGGCGGTGCTGCTCCATCGCGCTCTCCGGCCCCCCGGTGATGAGCATCGTCGGGGACACGATGTCGCCGAGGCCCTCGTCCGCGTCCGGGCCGGGGTCGGCGAGCTGGTCGCGTACGGCGGGCACCGCGTTCTCGTCGTAGTCCACGGGGCCCTCCGCCCGTCCTGCCGGCCCCGGGTCGCCGGGGAACGGGGGCGGGGTCTCCAGCAGCACCAGCCGCTCCACCCGGTCGGAGTGCTCCTGGGCGACCAGCCGGGCGACGACGCCGCCCATGCCGTGGCCGACGAGGCCGACCCGGTCCAGCTCCAGTTCGTCGAGGAAGCCGACGACGTCCTCGGCCATCAGCTCCAGGCCGTAGTCGTCGGGCCAGTCGCTCTCCCCGTGGCCGCGCAGGTCCAGGGCGTGGACCCGCCATTCCCGGCCCAGCAGGGTTCCGGCCGCCTCCCAGTCGGCGGCCGAACCGCCGAGGCCGTGCAGCAGCACGACGGGCGAACCGAACGCATCGCCCCAGGACCGGTACGCGAGGCGCACATCGCCGACATCCACGACAGACTGATCTTCCATGCCCCCGACGCTACAGGCGACGGGAGCCGGCCCGCTCCCGGGGCCCGGCGGGGGAGGGAGCGCGCCGTGCGGGCCCCGGGGGGCCCCCCCCGGGGGGCCCACCCGCCCGCGGGGCCCCCCGCCGCCGCGGGCGATGTGCCCCCCCACCCCGCGGGGGGCCGGGCCCCCCACGCCGCGCGG
>NZ_JBIRLM010000021.1:0-136042 GCF_044330565.1 Streptomyces sp. NPDC017448
CCGACCAGCTCCCTCACCTTGGTGTCCAGCAGGGCGAGATCACCCGTGAAGACCGGTATGCCCTCCAGAACCACCGGCTGCGAGTCGCTCACTTCGCACCCCGCAGATCCCTCAGCACGTCCAGACGCACCGACCTCGCCGCGTCCTGCGCCTGCTTCGCCGCCTCGAGGTCACCCTCCAGGTACTCGTTCACCGCCGTGGCCGCACCCAGCACCGCCGCCTGCACCCGCTCCGACATCGACCTCAACTGCGGCTGCCGCGCCGTCACGTACTCACCCAGCGCCGCCGCCACCGGGCCCGACGCCGCCCGCGACAACGGCGCCTGCCCCGGTGCCACCGGACCATGCAACGCCGTACTCGCCGCCGACCCCGGAACCGCGGTCCCCGCCGCCTGCGCCGCTTCCCCCAGGTCCTTCAGCCACGCAGTCAGCGCCTTCTCCAGCTCACCGGCGTGCCCACCGACCACCTTCAACTGGCCCTGCACACCCTGCGGCCTGATGTCCCACCCGGTCATCCCACGCCCCCGTACGCACCACAAAACCGATCCACCCCACCGGGTGGGTGAAAACCATCGACCGTCGTCGGCCGGTCAGCCGATGCCGTCCACCGCCGCCTTCGCCCGCGACAACGTCTGCGCGGCCGTCGCGTCGTTCTTCTCCAGCGTCGAACGCAGCAGCCGGATGATGTTGCGCACCTCCTGCGACGTCGCGTACCACCGCTGCTCCTTGCCGTGGTACTCCTCCGCCACCCCGTCGGCCGCGAAATCGTTCATCGCCGCCTTCACCTGCGCGTCCCGCGCCGTCATCACCTGCTCCAGGCGGCCGATCACCACCTGCAGCGACGCCTGCACCTCCGTCGAAGCCCCGGTGTCGTACGAACGCCGATCCGTGCTGCCCGCCATCAGTTCCCCACTCCCCGTCAGACCCAAAACCCGGACTGACCGCTCACCACGAGCGGTGTCAGCGACCCGAGAACCGGGCCGCGTCGAAATTCGCCGACGCCATCTGCGTCCGCGCGTTCTCGCCCTGCTCCTGATCACCCGAACCGAACGCCGCGTCCATCCCCGACTGACCGCCCAGGATCCCCGACAACGACGCGTTCAACGCCTTCGTGATCTCGTCCGAACGCGTCTTGAAGTCGTCGAACGCGACCTTCCCGGCCCCGTTGAACTTCCCCTCCAACGGCTCCGCCGCAGTGATCAACTGCTGGATCAGCGTCCCCAGATCCGTACTCGCACCCTGCGAATCCGACAACAGCCTCGACAGGACCGACGCCCCCATGTCGAACTTCATCAACAACCCCCCGTTCCACCGAACACATCGAACGAACGTACGCGTACACCCTTGTCTATCAACCTCGGCATCGCTACTGCAATCTGCAATCGGCCAGATCGCGGCCGATGCGGAACTACGCCCCCTTGAGATGCCGCATCAGCCGCTCGAACTCCTGCCACCCGGACAGATCCGAAGGATCCCCCGGCAGCGGGTAGTACAGGGCTTGCCTGGTTCTCGGGCCGAGCGGCACCGGCCGTCCGTCCAGCGGGGTGCGGCGTGCCCGGTCTCCCGGCATCGCGCGGACCTCCTCCGCGCCCAGCACGAAGGCCAGCGGGACTCCGGGGCCCTCGAAGCGCGGGGGCACGGCGATGTCGCGGCGTGCTTTGCGAAGTTGTACGAGCATCGACTGGAGATGGTGGCGCGTGGCGAGCGCCTCCGCGGCCACGGGCAGAGCGTCCAGCGGCGGCTCCTCGTCCGCGCCGTAGCCGAACGCCAGCGTGACCTCTTCCTCCACACCGGCCGTCGTACGCGTGACCCGTACGGTGGCGATCCCCGGTCGCGAGCGGTGGCCGACCACGACGAACCAGGTCGGCTCCGGCGCCCGGCCGTGGGCGACATCGGTCAACCGGGCCGGGGACCAGGGGAGGTTGGCCGGTTCCGAGGTTCCCCAGCCGGCCGGCGGCTCACCCGTCAGCTCACGCCACACGGTCTCCAGGCCGCCGCCCAGCACCAGCCGCTCGTCCGCCGGGTGCACCATGCGGAAGGTCAGGCCGAGTTGGCGTTCGCCGGTGTCCTGGACCCGCTGGTAGGCGGCCGCCACCGGGGTGCGCGGTTCGTCCTCCACGGCGTCGGGGGAGAGCACCGGGTCGAACGCGCCGTCCTGCCAGCGCAGTACGGCTCCCGTCAGACCGTCGTAGTAGCCGTCCTCCTCGTCCTGGACGATCCAGCGGGACGGCCACCCGCCCAGCGCGTCCCGTACGGCGGGGGAGAGCGTGGTGCCCGCCGGGGAGACGATCTGGAGGCCGAGGCCCGCGGCAGCCGCTGCCCGGAAGGCGTCGGACAGCCAGGCCGTCATCGCCACCACCGGGCGGTCCTGGATGACGACCGCGACCTTCTCGGTGAGGACGTCGACGGCGGGCTGGGCGGCCGCGGGTTCGGGTGCGACGCTCACGCCCTCGGTCTTCACCACGGCGACCGAGCCGACCGAGTCCGGCGGCCAGGCGGAACCGCCCACCAGGGTGGCCAGCCGGGCCGCGAACGTGCCCGCCAGCTGTTCCGCCTCGGCGACGCCCGTCGTGGCGCGGGCCTCCGTCCACCAGTACGGCACCGGCGGCGGCACCGTCCCGAGCAGCCGCTCGGCCTCGCCCTCGACGGAGACCAGGAGCGGCGCTTCCACGGAGACGAGCGGGCGGCCCTCCGGATCGCAGAGCTGTACGACCGCCCCCTCTCCCCGTGTGTCGACGAGCTTGTCGGGGCCGCCTGCGAGCAGGCCCGCCAGGACGGCCCAGGGGTCGGGCATGCGGGGGGTGAGGGCGATGACGTCCTTGGTCATGGAGGGGTCGTCCGGTCCTTCGTCGTCGTTCGGCGGCGGGCATGTGCCGGGTGCTGTTCCGTCCCGGCGGATCAGGTCGGCGCGTACACCGTCTGGATCAAGCGGTTCGGCCGGCCCCGGCGGATGAACACGCCTCGTCCGGCCGCCTGTTGTGAGGCGTACACGCCGGGGAAGAGCTGGCCCTCGCTCCGGTCGCCCGCCATCACCAGGGCAGACGCCCCCGACTCCCGCAGCCCCTGCACCAGCGGTTCGTACATGCCGCGCGACGCACCGGCGACCCGGCGCGTCAGGACGAAGTGGAGGCCGATGTCGACCGCCGACGGGATGTACGGGAGGAACGGCGACAACGGGGACTGCCCGGCGGTCGTGAGCACGTCGTAGTCGTCGACGAGGACCACGATGCGCGGCCCCTTCCCCCAGTTGCCCGGCTCCAGGTCCTCCAGGCGGGCGTTCTCGTCGGGCAGGCGCTTCTCCAGTTCGGTGGCGATGCCCGCCGAAAGGCCGGCGCAGAGCTTCGCGTTGTAGGCGTATCCGCCGTTGAACTCCTCCGGAACCGCGCCTCGCAGCGAGCGCCGCGGGTCCATCACGGCGAACACCAGCTCGTCCTCGCCGTACCGGTCGATGAGGCCGTGCGCGACCGTCCGCAGCAGGTTCGTCTTGCCGCATTCGCTGTCCCCCAGCACCAGCAGGTGCTGGTCGTGCTGGAACAGGTCGAGCAGGACGGGCGCGAGCGCCGACTGGTCGAGCCCGATCGGTACGCGAGTGGGCTCGGCCGCCGGGCCCGGCAGCGAGTGCGGTTCAAGGATGTGGGGCAACACCCGTACGGGTTGGGCGACTTCGCCACCCCAGGTGGCTCGGACCGTACGGGCCGTGCGTTCCAGGACGGCCCCGAGGTCCACCGTGTCGGCGACACCGTCCGTGCGGGGGAGCGCCACCTGGGCGAAGAGCTTGGCGTCGGTGAGGACCCGGCCCGGCTCGTCCGGCGACAGGGTCTCGGCGAGCTTGCGGTCGATGCTGGACTCACCGGGGTCGTTGAGGCGCAGCTCGACGCGGGTGCCGAAGTTGGACTGGACGGCGATGCGTACGTCGTTCCAGCGCAGCATGCCCGCGACGACGTGGATGCCGTACCCGCCGCCGCGCTTGAGGACGTCGGCGATCGCGTCGTCCAGCTCGTCGAAGTCGTCGCGCAGCGCGCCGAAACCGTCGATGACCAGGAGGATCTCCGCCGATGCGAGCTCGGGCAGCCGCCCGGTCGCGTGCAGCGTGCGCAGCTGCTCGACCGAGTCGATGCCGTGCTCGCGGAAGAGGTCCTCGCGCAGCGCGAGCATCGCGCGGACCTCCTCGACGGTGCGCGCCGCCCGCTCCCGGTCGGCGCGGCCCGCGACGCCTCCGACGTGCGGCAGCCCCGCCAGCGCCTGGAGACCGCCGCCGACGAGATCGAGTCCGTACACGCCGATCTCGCGCGGGGTGTGGGTGAGCGCGAGGGAGAGGACGAGGGTGCGCAGCAGCGTCGTCTTGCCCGACTGCGGTCCGCCGATCACCGCCACATGACCGCCCGCCACCGTCAGGTCCAGGAACCACTGCCCCTGCCACTGCCGGGCCGGGTCGTCGAGCAGTCCGACGGGGACGCGGAGGGGGCGGCGGCCTGCCGCGTCCGTACGGGTCAGCCGCATTCCGTTCGGGCCGATGTCCAGCGGGCCGGCGACGGTGTCCAGCGCGGTGGCGGCGGGCAGCGGAGGCAGCCAGATGCTCCGTACCGGATCGGCGACGCCGGTCAACTGCTCGACCATGACGCCCAGTTCGGTCGGCCCGGTCTCGCGGCGGCGGGACGTCGGCTCCGGGGACGTCCGGGTTTCGTCCGGTCCGGCCAGGGTGTTGAACGCCTCGTACGGCAGCGCCAGCGGGCCGGTCTCCGCTTCGTCCTGACGACGGACCGGGCCGCGGTAACCCCCGGACACATACCCGGCCTTGAACCGCGTGTAGTGGCTGGTGTCGACCTTCAGGTAGCCGAAACCGGGCAGCGGCGGCAGGTGGAAGGCGTCCGTGGTGTCCAGGACGGTCCGCGACTCGTCGGCGGAGAACGTCCGCAACCCGAGCCGGTAGGAGAGATAGGTGTCCAACCCCTTGAGCTTGCCGCCTTCGATGCGCTGGCTGGAGAGCAGCAGATGGACGCCGATGGAGCGGCCGATCCGCCCGATGGAGAGGAAAAGGTCGATGAAGTCCGGTTTGGCGGTGAGCAGTTCGCCGAACTCGTCGATCACCACGAACAGGTGCGGCAGCGGATCCAGGTCCGGCCGCTTCTCGGCGCGCAGCGCCGCGTAGTCCCCGATGTCCGCGACGTTCCCCGCGTCCTTCAGGGCCTGCTGGCGGCGCTTGACCTCGCCGGCGAGCGAGTAGTGGACGCGCTCGACGAGCCCCGCCTGGTTCTCTAGGTTGGTGATGACGCCCGCCACGTGCGGCAGCTCCGCGAACGGCGCGAAGGTCGCCCCGCCCTTGTAGTCGACCAGTACCAGTGCCAGGTCCTCCGGCGGATGCGTGGCCACCAGGGCGAGGACCAGGGTGCGCAGCAGTTCGGACTTTCCCGACCCCGTCGCGCCCACGCACAGGCCGTGCGGGCCCATTCCCAGCTCCGAGGACTCCTTGAGGTCCAGCAGCACCGGCTCGTGGGAGTCGCTGATGCCGATCGGGACGCGCAGGAACGCGCGTTCGCCCCGGGGCGCCCACAGCCGGTCCAGGTCGAGCCGGGCCACGTCGTCGATGCCGAGCATCGCCGCGAACTCCACCGGCCCGGACAGCGGAGCGTCGACCAGCGACTCGGCGGACAGACGCAGCGGCGCGAGCATCCGGGCCAGGCCCTCGGCGAACGGGACGCCGGCCTCGTCCACCGTGCCGTGCGCCTCCACGGGCTCCGGCGTGCGCAGGTCCTCGACGGTCACGTCCGTGCCGTCGACGGTGATCCGTACGCTGACCTGTCCCGGCTCCTGCACCCGCCGCTCCACCAGGTGCAGGACGGTGACGCCCATCTCCCGCAGGCCGACGGCGTCGTCCGGACGCGGCAGATCGACGGCGTCCTCACCGTGCCCGTCGATCACGACGAGCAGCCGGGAGTTCATGGACAGAGCGTCCTTGCCGGCCAGCCCGCGCCTGACCTCGGCCGCGTACGAGGCGCGGCGGCGCAGCTCGGGGCCGAGCCGCCGTGCGAGCTGCGGTGCGGACGGGGCGATGCGGCGGGCGGCCACCGGGCCGTCGAACTGCTCGGTGTCCAGCAGGTGCGGAAGCCACTTGGCCCACTCCCAGTCGGCCATCCGGTCGCCCGGCGCGGCGAGCGCGATCGCCACGTCGTCGGGTGCGTGCAGGGCGGCGGCCTGGACCAGCAACGCACGGGCCACCCGCAGGCAGTCCTCGCGGGGCCCGACCACGCTGACGTCGCCGATCCGGTCCAGCGGGACGGTCAGCGGCAGTTCGGTGCCGTTGCGGAACCGGTTCACCAGCGCGGACGCCTCGTTGAGCATGAACAGGTCGGGCGGTGTGAGCACCGTCGAACCCGGCTCGGCGATCCCCAGCTCGCGTACCGGCATCTCGCCGGTACCGATCCGCACCCGCAGGAAGTCGTCGTCGGCCCTGCGCCGCTCCCAGAGGCGCGCCGGGTTCCGCACGATGTCGTACAGGGCGTACGGGGGCGGGTTCAGCACGTCCGCGCGTTCGCGCCGCTCGCGCTCCTCGGAGGAGAACTCTTCGCGCAGGTCCTCCACATAGGCGAGGTACGCCTCGCGCTGGGTGCGGCGGGTGCGCTGGGCCTTGCCGCGCTGGGAGAAGAGCAGCGCCACGGAGCCGATGACGGTGACCACGAGGATGATCGCGCCGAGGGCGGCGAACTGGCTGTTGCGGACCACCGTCATCATCACGACGGACGACATGACCCCGGCGACCGGCAGCAGCGACATCGCGATGTTGCCCGCCTTCCCCTCGGGGAGGTTGGGCGGCGCCTCGATGGTGCGGGGCGCGGGTGCGGCGGGCGGACGGGTGGTCCGTGCGGGGCGGTGGATCAGTCGGGTGCTCATCGGCGTGGTCCGGCGGGGAGGGCGGGGTCGGGGGAAGCGACGGCGGCGGTGGCGTGCATCGGGGTCACCTGCGCTTCTGGGAGAGCTGGAAGACCTCGGCGGCCAGCCGGGTGGCCGCCAGCCGCGTCGGCCGGGCGAGGAGTTCGGTGCGGAGCGTCCCGCCCGCCGCGAGGTGCCGGTCGTAGGGCAGCACCTGGACGGCCGCGCCGGTGGACCGCAGCTTCTCGGCGGCGGCCTCCACGTCGATGCCGGGACGGGCCGCCATGCTGGTGAGGGCCACCACGGTGCCGGCGATCATGTGGCGGGGCATCCCCTGCATCCACTGGAGGACCGCGTACGTGCTGGTGATGCCGTCCAGCGTGGCGGGGGCGGCCAGCACCCGGGCCTGGGAGGCGGAGAGCGCGACGCGGGCGACCTCGGCGGGCAGGGTCTCGCAGTCGACCACGGTCACTCCGAAGTAGCGGCGGAGCGCGACCATGACCCGCTCGTACGCCGAGGTGTCCAGCATCGCCCCGATCCGGCCCTGACTGCCGGGCAGCAGCCAGGCGTTGTCGGGGAGCTGGACGAGGTAGCCGGTGACGTCGAGCAGCGACATCTGCGGCTCCACGATGTCCGCCAGGTCTGCCGTGGTCCAGCGCAGCGCCTCCGCGCCGAGACGCAGGGGCAGCGAGCCGAGCGCCGGGTCGGCCTCCACCAGGAGGACCGGGTCCTGGCGGTAGTGCGCGTACGCCGTGCCGAGCAGGGCGGCCACCGTCGTCTTGCCGGCTCCGCCCCGGATGGAGGTGACGGAGATCTGCCGACCGGTGGTCACCGGTTGCTGGATGCATTCGGCGGTGCGGGTCAGCTCGGCGACCTCGCGCGCCGCCGACGAGGAGACGATCCGGCGTATCGCCCGCGAGGCCCGGGCGGCTGCGGGCTCACCCCTCAGCGGGCGCCGGGCCGTTCCGGCCAGCGCGCCGTCCACGACGGGCCGTGAGTCGGGGGAGGGGACCGGCCGTCGCGTACGGGCGGGGGGAGCGGCGGCGGGCGGCGACGCCGCCTGTTGCGCGGGCCACGGGGTGGCGGGTGCGGCGGAGGCGCTCGGGGCCGGCGCCCGACCGGAGGAGGGCGGATGGGGCGGTGTCTGCGCCGGGGTGCTGCCGGGACGTTCCTGCGGGTGCGGGTGTGTCCGCGCCTGTGTCTGCGGCCGGGGCTGCGGAGGCTGAGGCGTACCCCTCAGGTCGCGCAGCACATCGCGCTGCCAGTTGTCCCCGTTGGGCATGGCTGCCTTCCTCCTCCGCTCCGATGTCCCACCGGAGCCCTCCCGCATGGATGTCAGAACTTGCCGAGCAACTGGCCGTACACCCCGAACACACCGACGGCGAGCGGGAACAACCCCACCATGCCGATGGACTCGACCAGGTCGGCGGTGCGCCGCAGCCGTACCCGTACGTGCTCCGGGGGTTCCATCGACAGCGCGAGCAGGGGCAGCAGTGCCGTCACACCGAGCACGAGGACGGGGCCCACGCCGCCGGACGACTGCTCCATCCACAGCATCACCAGGCGTACGAGCAGGACGGCCGCCGCCGCGAACAGCGCCACCACCTCGGCGACCAACGGGAACGCACGCGCCCGCGACAGCAGCACCACCGCCACCAACGAGGGCAGGAGCACGGTCCACACCGTCGGCCTTCCGCCGAGCGTGAGGAGCCAGCCGGCAGCGGTCGCCGAGACCGCGGTGACCACGGTCGCGAGGGCGAGCCCGCGGTGCGTGGCGGCCAGCGCGTCGGCGACGTCGTGGCGGCTGACCGACACTCCGCCCGACCGGCGGTCGTCGAGCGCGGTGAGGCCGGAAGCCATCAGGGTGAGCCGGGGCAGCATGCCGAGCAGCACTACGGAGAACACCGCCATCGCGGCGCCCAGCCGGGCCGGCTCCGGCTCCACGGCCGCCACCGCCTCCCACACCGCGGCGACCACCGCTGTGGCGCCCGCACCGACCAGGCCCCCGCGGCCGAGAGGCGAGAAGAGGCCGAGCAGCGCCAGGGTGAGGGTCACCGCCGCCGCCACCACGGCGAGCCGCGCCGGGCCCGACCAGCCGTACGCGTCGGCCGCGGTCCAGGCCGTGAGGACGCCGAGGCCGCCCGAGACGAACAGCAGGGCGGTCGCCAGCCCGCGACGGCCCTCCCCGATCCGGGCGCACAGCGCACCGCCGACCAGGAGTCCGGCGGTGACGCCCGCCAGCACCACCGCCAGCGTGTCGAGCGGGACCTCACGCCGGGCCAGGAGTGCGGCGATCACCGCGAACGCCACGGTCGACGCACCGGCCGCGACCCGGCGCACGGCCGGCCGCCAGCGCCACGCCTGCACGTCGAGATCGTCGGCCACCTGGTCCGTGACGTCGTGGACCACGGGGGCGGGCGGCGCCGCATGGGTCCTGACCAGACGCAGTACGGCGCCGTCGCCGACCCCGGCCGACGCGAGCGTGCTGTCGTGCGGCAGGGCCGAACCGTCGGAGGTGATCAACTGCCGTGTCAGCGGTCGCGATGCCGCCCGGTCGTCCAGCAGCTGGAGTATGTCCGGCAGGAGTTGGCCGATGGGGGTGTCCGAGGGCAGCACGATGTCGGCCCGGCGCCGTTCGCCGACCAGGGTCACCCGGCTCAGTTCCGAGCGGGACGTCATTGCTGTGCTCACCACTTACGGGAACCTATCATCGTGATATTCCGAAAATTCGGGCCAATTGGGCAAAAGGTTTTGGGTGGCTGGGGTATTGCCCGGTTCGGCGAAAAGTCACCCACAGTGCCCGCCGCTGAATCTCATCCGTTCCGTCGCTGTGCGGCGGAGCCGGTCAGCGGCTCTCCCCGGCGCCGGAAGAACGCCCCGGCGACGCGTACGGCTGGGCCTGCCGCTGCTGCTTCTCCTGCTCCGCCTTCTGTTTGTCCAGGGTGTGCTGGAGGAAGGACCAGCCGACACATCCGGCGCAGAGCACGGCGGTGACGGCGATGCCCGCGAATACTTTCCCGAGCCGTTCGTCGGCCGTGCGCCGGGCGCGTGCCGCACCGAAGAGCAGGGCGTCGCGCATCCTGCGGCGCCGTACCCCCACCGATTCCAGCAGCTGGCTGTCGTAATCCCGTGCCATGCGACCCCCTTTGCCACTGCAACATACCGAGAGAAGGCCGTGGAGTACACGGCAGGGTGGGCACGAGGGGAAAAGGGGAGGGGTCCGCGCCCCGGCCCGGTCAGTCGGAGATCCGCTCCTCCAGGCGCACGGTCACGGTGTCTCCCTCCTCCTTGCCGATCGCCTTGCGCACATCCGCCTTCACCGGCAGCTTGTGCGTGCCGTCGCCCAGAGCCATGAACGAGCTCCGGAACGGATGGCCGTCCACGGTGCCCCGGACCTTCACCAGGCCGCGGGTGCCGAAGAACGCGGCCGACTCGGGCCACACCACGTAGGTCCAGCCGCCCTTGTCCGGGCTCTTCCGCAGGGTCGCCGTGAATTGCTCGTCCATGGTGGGTGCCGCCTGTCCGGGAGTGCGCGACGGGGCTCGTCGCGGTGGTCACAGGGGAGACCGGTGCGGGCGGGAAAAGTCATCGGTGGGCCGGACGCCGCTCGGGCCCGGCGCGCTTGCCCCGGGGCCTCACCCCTGCCGCAGCGCGAACCACAGCTCCGCCCGTACGTCCATGTCGTCCAGGTCCATCCCCAGCAACTCGCCGCACCGCCCGATGCGTTGGCGGACGGTGTTGCGGTGGACGGCGAGGGCCACCGCCGTACGGTCCCAGTTGCCGTGCAGGGAGAGCCAGCAGCGCAGGGTGTCGGCCAGAGGCGCGGTGAGCGGGGCGAGCAGGGCGCGGGCGTGGGCGGCCGCCTGCTCGGGCGGGACCAGGGCGGCCAGGCCGCTCACGGGGGCGTCCACCACCAGCGGGGCGCGGGTCGCCCGGGCGCGGGCCAGGGCGCGGGCGGCCAGGGAGTCGGCGGCGTCGAGACCGGTGACGGGGGTGGGCGCGGACGCGCCGAGGGTCCAGCCGGGCCGCGGGGCGACCCCGCCCCCCTCCGGCAGCAGCAGGCGGACCGGGACGTCGGCCCCGCCTTCCACGCCTCTTCCGCCTCCCCCGCCTCTTCCGCCTCCCACGTCGATCAGGGCCGTGCCCAGCGACGCGCCCAGCGCCCCGGCCGTCAGGGCGTCCGCCGGGGCGCCGTCCGTGCGGCGGGCGTGGACCACCGTCCAGAGGTCGGAGCCGGAGCCGGAACCGGAGTCGGGGCCGGGGGCGGAACCTGGACCGGGGCCGCGGCCGAAGGGAGAACCGGGGGCGGAGCCGCTGCCGCGCAGGAGCGGGGCCACCTCGGAGGGGGAGGCGCCCAGCAGCATCCGTACCAGGGCCGCCGAACGGACCGCCGCGTCCGCCCCCTGGTGGGGCGCCGCCAGCAGCGACAGCAGGACCACCGCGATGCCTGCCACCGTGTGGTCACCCGGGCCCCGCTGCCGGGCGGCCAGCGCCAGGGCCAGGCCCTCGCCGCCGCCCAGCGCGTAGGCGGACAGGCGGAGGCCGTCGTGCGCGTCCGTGGCCGAGGCGGGGGCGCCGGGGCGGCCGCCGGCCACCACGCGGGCCAGGCGGGTCAGGGCGGCCGCCGCCTCCGGGCCCACGTCGCCTCCCGCCGCGTGCACCTCCTCGCCCCGCGCCGTCACCAGGACGGCCCGGCCGCCGAGCTGCGACGCGAGCTGCTGGAGCACCGCCGGTACGGGGTGGGGGCGGGCCGCCGCCGTCGCCAGCGCCTGCTGGGCGCGGGCCACCCGGCGCAGCTCGCGGTGGCGGGCCTCGGCCATCAGCCGCCACACCGCCCGGGCGATCGCGGTGAACGGGGTGCGGGGCGGCACCTCCAGCAGCGGCAGCCCGTACCGGTCGCACGCCTCGACCAGCCCACGGGGCACCGCCTCGTGCACCGGCCGCACCCCGAAGCCCAGCGCCGCCGCCCCCGCCTCCACCAGCCGGGAGACGTAGTGGTCCGGGTCGGCGAGCAGCACCCCGGCCGTCAGCAGCAGCTCCCCGCCGAGGAGGTACGGGTACGGGTCGGCCATCTCCGAGGTGTGCACCCACAGCAGGTCGGCCTCGACCGGGCCCGCGATCCGGCGCAGACCCAGCTCCTCGCGGGCCAGGAGTTCCGCCAGGGGGACGGGCGGGGTCGGAGGGGCGGTCGGCGCGGTGGCGTCCGTGGCCGGGGGCGGCGTGTACGGCATGGACGGTTCATCCATTCAGGGCGAGGAAAGTGGAGCAAACGTACACTTCAGTGTGGGCTTTCGGCCGCCTACCGTCTTCCTCGCGCCCCCTCCGTCCGCCCGGACGGCCCCGGCCCCCCGGGTCGCGCAGCACACCACCGCAGACCACCCGCACACTCGACCCCGTACGCAACCGAAGGAAGGGCACACCCCATGAGCAGCACCGAGTCGCCGCGCGGCCCCATCGACTCCTCCCGCGTCCCGCGGTACGCCGGGCCCGCGACGTTCGCCCGGCTGCCCCGGCTCGACGAGGTCGGCCGCACCGACGTCGCCGTGGTCGGCGTGCCCTTCGACACCGGCGTCTCCTACCGGCCCGGCGCCCGCTTCGGCGGCAACGCGATCCGCGAGGCGTCCCGGCTGCTGCGTCCGTACAACCCGGCCCAGGACGCCTCCCCGTTCGCCCTCGCCCAGGTCGCCGACGCCGGGGACATCGCCGCCAACCCGTTCAACATCAACGAGGCCGTCGAGACCGTCGAGGGCGCGGCCGACGACCTGCTGTCCACCGGCGCACGCCTGATGACCCTCGGCGGCGACCACACCATCGCCCTGCCCCTCCTGCGCTCCGTCGCCAAGAAGCACGGGCCCGTCGCCCTGCTCCACTTCGACGCGCACCTGGACACCTGGGACACCTACTTCGGCGCCGAGTACACCCACGGCACCCCGTTCCGCCGGGCCGTGGAGGAGGGCATCCTCGACACCTCCGCCCTCTCCCACGTCGGCACCCGCGGCCCGCTCTACGGCAAGCAGGACCTGACCGACGACGAGAAGATGGGCTTCGGCATCGTCACCTCCGCCGACGTCATGCGGCGCGGCGTCGACGAGATCGCCGACCAGCTGCGGCAGCGCATCGGGGACCGGCCGCTGTACATCTCCATCGACATCGACGTCCTCGACCCGGCGCACGCCCCCGGCACCGGCACCCCCGAGGCCGGCGGCCTCACCTCCCGCGAACTGCTGGAGATCCTGCGCGGGCTCGCCTCCTGCCACCTGGTCTCCGCCGACCTGGTCGAGGTCGCCCCCGCGTACGACCACGCCGAGATCACCTCCGTGGCCGCCTCGCACGCCGCGTACGAGCTGACGACGATCATGTCCCGCCAGATCGCCGCGGAGAAGGCGGAGAAGGCGGAGAAGACGGCGCAGGACGCCGAGTGAGCCACGACCACGACGACCGGCCGCGGCTCACCGCCGCCCAGGCCGCCGCCGTACTGAGCCCGCCGGAGGGACGCAACGGCGGCGACCTCGTCGTCGAGTCCCTCCAGGGGCTCGGCGCGACCACCGTCTTCGGGCTGCCCGGGCAGCACGCGCTCGGCGTGTTCGACGCGGTGCGCCGCTCCTCCCTCCGGTACGTCGGGCTCCGCGTCGAGAACAACGCGGGCTTCGCCGCCGACGCGTACGGCCGGATCACCGGCGAGGTCGCCCCGCTCCTGCTCTCCACCGGGCCCGGCGCGCTCACGTCGCTCGCCGCGCTCCAGGAGGCGGCCGCCGCCTCCGCCCCCGTCCTCGCGATCACGAGCCAGATCCCCGTCGCCGGGCTCGGCGGCGGGCGGCACGGCCACCTCCACGAGCTGCGCGACCAGCAGGCGTCCGTCCGCGACATCGTGAAGTCCGTCCACACCGTGCGGACCGCGTCCCAGATCCCGTCCGCGATCGCCGCCGCCTGGGAGTCCGCCCTGACCGCCCCGCACGGGCCGGTCTGGGTGGAGATCCCGCAGGACGTGCTGCTGGCCGGGACGGTCCTGCCGGTCGTCAGCGCCATGGACGCCACCCCGCGCGAGCTCTACCCGCGCCCCGAGCTGACGATCGCCGCCGCGCACCTGCTGTCGAACGCCGAACGACCGGTGATCATGGCGGGCGGCGGCGTCGTCCGCTCCGACGCCGCCGGCAAGCTGCGCGCCCTGGCCGAGAAGATCGACGCCCCCGTCGTCACCACCTTCGGCGGCAAGGGCGCCTTCCCCTGGGAGCACCCGCTGTCGCTGCGCTCCTGGCTGGAGGACCGGCACACCACCGACTTCCTGGAGGACGCGGACGTCCTGCTCGTCGTCGGCTCGGGCCTCGGCGAACTCTCCTCGAACTACCACACCTTCCGCCCGCGCGGCCGGGTGATCCAGATCGAGGCGGACGCCGGGAAGCTGGAGTCCAACCACCCCGCGCTCGGCATCCACTCCGACGCCCGCGAGGCGCTGGCCGACCTCCTGGACGCCGTCGAGCGGCGCGAGGACCCGGAGGCCGCCGAGCGGGTGCGCACGGTGCTGGAGAAGGTACGGGCCCGGATCGACGCGCAGGACCTCGCCCTGGAGCAGCAGGTCCTCGCCGCCGTCCGCGAGGCGCTGCCCGACACCGCGCCCAGCTTCTGGGACATGACGATCCTGGCGTACTGGGCCTGGTCCGCGTTCGACGCCCGCCGCCCCAACACCATGCACTCCGCCCAGGGGGCGGGGGGCCTCGGCTACGCCTTCCCGGCGGCCGTGGGAGCCGCGGTCGCCGACCCCACGCAGCCCGTGCTCGCGGTCTCCGGCGACGGCGGCGCGATGTACTCCTTCGCGGAGCTCGCCACCGCCCGCCAGTACGATCTGCCGCTGACCTGGCTGATCGTCGACGACGGCGGCTACGGCATCCTGCGCGAGTACATGACGGACGCCTTCGGCGAGACCACCGGCACCGAGCTGATCCGCCCGGACTTCGTCGCGCTCGCCGAGTCCTTCGGCGTCCCGGCCGTCCGGACCGCCCCCGAGTCGCTCGCCGCCGACCTCGGCAGGGCCCTGGCGGCCCCGGGGCCGTCCGTCGTCGTGCTGCCGGCGCTGCTGCGGATGTTCGAGCCGACGCACCTGTAGGCGGGACGGGCGGGCCCGGGGCGCCCCGGGCCCGCCCGCTCACACGTCCGCGAGCGCCTTCCCGATCGCGGCCTCCTGCGCGGTGACGCCCTCCTGGAACCGGGCCCGCTCCGCCGCGTCCCGGATCTCCCCGGGCAGCTCCCGGCGGAGCGGCAGCAGGTCCGGCAGCTGCCGGAAGATCACCCCGGCGGCCCGCCCCTCGCCCCGGTTGGCGGCTCCGAGCAAGTACCGGCCGGCCTGCCACAGGTGCACGGTGAGGTGCTTGCGCGGTTCGGTGGACAGCTGCCGCCTCGTCCCCGGCCTCCCCAGGGAGTGGTGAGCGCCCTCGCTGAGGCGCTCCAGCGCGGCGAGTGCCGCGAAGAGCTGTCCGCAGCGGTAAGCCTCGGTGAGCCGGTCGTTCGCCATGGTTCCTGCCCCCTTCGGGTGCCCTCCGACGAGGAGGCACCGGTGCCGTCGCGCATCACTACCCACCCCGCCGGGAACGCGAACCGGACCCGGGCGCCCGGCTCCGCGCGCCCCGTGCCCACCACCGGTCGCCGGCCCCGTGCACCGTCCCGTTTGTTACGGCGGGATGAAATCCCGGGCGGGGGGTGTTGGTGCCTTCCGGCGGGCCGGGTGGGACCAACCGGGCCCGCCGGACCAGCGGACAGGCCGCGGAGCAGGCCGGACAGGAGGCAACGCGTGACGGACGCAGAGCGACAGGGGTGGGGCCGGCGGCTGACCGGGTACGCGTGGCGGTACCGGCGCAACGTCGTGCTCGCCCTCGGCTCGTCGCTCGCCGGCATGGCCGTCATGGCCCTCGTCCCGCTCATCACCAAGGTGATCATCGACGACGTGGTCACCGACCGCACCCGCTCCCTCGCCCTCTGGACCGGACTGCTCGTCGGGGCGGCCGTCCTCGTCTACGCGGCCACCTACATCCGCCGGTACTACGGCGGCCGGCTCGCCCTGGACGTCCAGCACGACCTGCGTACGGACATGTACGCGACGATCACCCGGCTCGACGGGAAGCGCCAGGACGAACTGTCCACCGGGCAGGTCGTCGGCCGCGCCACCAGCGACCTCCAGCTGATCCAGGGGCTGCTGTTCATGCTCCCGATGACCATCGGGAACGTGCTGCTCTTCCTGATCTCCCTGGTGATCATGGCGTGGCTCTCCCTCCCGCTGACCCTCGTCGCCCTCGCCGTCGCCCCCGCCCTCTGGTACATCGCCCGCCGCTCCCGCACCCGCCTCTTCCCCGCCACCTGGTACGCCCAGAGCCAGGCCGCCGCCGTCGCCGGAGTCGTCGACGGGGCCGTCTCCGGGGTCCGGGTGGTCAAGGGCTTCGGTCAGGAGGACCAGGAGACCGGCAAGCTCCGCGAGGTCGGCCGCCGCCTCTTCGCGGGGCGGCTGCGCACCATCCGGCTGAACTCCCGCTACACGCCCGCCCTCCAGGCCGTGCCCGCGCTCGGCCAGGTCGCCATGCTCGCCCTCGGCGGCTGGCTGGCCACCCGGGGCGAGATCACCCTCGGCACGTTCGTCGCCTTCTCCACCTACCTCGCCCAGCTGGTCGGCCCGGTCCGGATGCTCGCCATGGTCCTCACCGTCGGCCAGCAGGCCCGCGCCGGTGTGGAACGCGTCCTGGAGCTGATCGACACCGAGCCCTCCATGGCGGACGGCACGAAGGAGCTGCCCGCCGACGCCCCGGCCGGGATCGAGTTCGACGACGTCCGCTTCGGCTACGCTCCGCCCCGCTCCGACGACGCCGCCGGCACGGACCTCGGAGGCGAAGCCTCCGAACGCCCCGTCCTCGACGGGTTCTCGCTCACCGTCGAACCCGGCGAGACCGTCGCCGTCGTCGGCGCGTCCGGCAGCGGCAAGTCCACCCTCTCCCTCCTGGTGCCCCGCTTCTACGACGTGTCCCACGGCGCCGTCCTCGTCGGCGGCCACGACGTCCGCGAGCTGACCCAGGCGTCCCTGCGCTCCGCGATCGGACTCGTCCCGGAGGACAGCTTCCTCTTCTCCGACACCGTCCGCGCCAACATCGCCTACGGCGTCCCCGACGCCACCCAGGAGCAGATCGAGCAGGCCGCCCGCGCCGCCCAGGCCCACGGCTTCATCTCCGACCTGCCCGCCGGGTACGACACCACCGTCGGTGAGCACGGCCTCACCCTCTCCGGCGGCCAGCGCCAGCGCGTCGCCCTCGCCCGCGCCATCCTCACCGACCCCCGGCTCCTCCTCCTCGACGACGCGACCTCCGCCGTCGACGCCCGCGTCGAGCACGAGATCCACGAGGCCCTCAAGCAGGTGATGGCGGGCCGCACCACCCTGCTCATCGCCCACCGCCGCTCCACCCTCCAGCTCGCGGACCGCATCGCCGTCCTGGACGGCGGGAAGCTCGCCGCGCTCGGCACCCACGAGGAGCTGGAGCGCACCTCGCCCCTCTACCGCCGGCTGCTCACCGACCCCGACGAGCTGGGCGGCGCCTCGCCCGGCCACCGGCCGCCGCGGACCGCGCCGGAACCCGACGACGACCGCGCCCTCCAGGAGGAGCTGGACGCGGAGTTCGACGCGGAGCGCGGCATCACCCCCGACCTGTGGATCCGCGAGGAGGAGGAGCGGGACACCACCGTCGCCGGGATGCCCGCGACGCCCGAACTGCTCGCCCAGGTCGAGGCGCTGCCCCCGGCCACCGACGCCCCCGAGGTCGACGAGGCCGCCGCCGTGCGCCCGGAGGAGTCGTACGGGCTGCGCCGGCTGCTGCACGGCTTCGGGGCGGCCCTGCTCCTCAGCTTCGGACTGGTCGCCGTGGACGCGGGCATGGGACTGCTGCTGCCGGTCCTCATCCGGCACGGCATCGACGAGGGCGTCACCCAGCTCTCGCTCGGCGCGGTGTGGGCGGCCTCCGCGATCGCGCTCGTCGTCGTGCTCGTCCAGTGGGCGGCCCAGACCGGCGAGATCCGGATGACCGGCCGGACCGGCGAGCGCATGCTCTACGCGCTCCGGCTCAAGATCTTCGCCCAGCTCCAGCGGCTCGGCCTCGACTACTACGAGCGCGAGCTGACCGGCCGGATCATGACCCGGATGACGACGGACGTGGACGCGCTCTCCACGTTCCTCCAGACCGGACTCGTCACCGCGTTCGTCTCCGTGGTCACCTTCTTCGGGATCATGGCCGCCCTGCTCGTCCTGGACGTCCAGCTCGCCCTGGTCGTCTTCGCCACCCTGCCCGTACTGATCGTCGGCACCGTCTTCTTCCGGCGCAGCAGCGTCCAGGCGTACGAGCTGGCCCGGACCCGGATCAGCGCCGTCAACGCCGACCTCCAGGAGTCCGTCGCCGGCCTCCGTATCGTCCAGGCGTTCGGCCGCGAGCACGACGGGGCCGCCCGCTTCGCCGAGCGCAGCGACAGCTACCGCCAGGCGCGGGTGCGCGGCCAGTGGCTGATCTCCGTCTACTTCCCGTTCGTCCAGCTCCTGGCCTCCGTCGCCGCTGCCGCCGTCATGATCGTCGGGGCGGGCCGGATCGAGGCGGGCACGCTGACCACGGGCGCGCTGGTCGCCTACCTCCTCTACATCGACCTGTTCTTCGCCCCCGTCCAGCAGCTCTCCCAGGTCTTCGACGGCTACCAGCAGGCGACCGTCTCGCTCGGCCGCATCCAGGAGCTGCTGCGCGAGCCCACCTCGACCGCCGACCCGGACGAGCCGCGCCCCGTGCCCTCCCTGCGCGGCGAGATCGCGTTCGAGGGCGTGTCCTTCGCGTACGGCTCCGACGAGGAGGCCCTGACCGGTGTGGACCTGCGCATCCCGGCCGGTCAGACGGTGGCGTTCGTGGGGGAGACGGGCGCCGGGAAGTCGACCCTGGTCAAGCTGGTCGCCCGGTACTACGACCCCACCAGCGGCCGGGTCACCGTCGACGGGGCCGATCTGCGCACCCTCGACACGACCGCCTACCGCCACCGCCTCGGGGTCGTCCCGCAGGAGGCGTACCTCTTCTCCGGCACGGTGCGCGACGCCATCGCCTACGGGCGGCCCGACGCCACCGACGCCCAGGTCGAGGCCGCGGCCCGCGCGGTCGGCGCGCACGAGATGATCGCCACGCTGGAGGGCGGCTACCTCCACGAGGTCGCCGAGCGCGGCCGCAACCTCTCCGCCGGTCAGCGCCAGCTCGTCGCGCTGGCCCGCGCCGAACTGGTCGACCCGGACATCCTGCTCCTGGACGAGGCCACCGCCGCCCTGGACCTCGCCACCGAGGCCCTGGTCAACCAGGCCACCGACCGGCTCGCGGGCCGCCGCACCACGCTGGTCGTCGCCCACCGGCTGACCACCGCCGCCCGCGCCGACCGCGTCGTGGTCATGGACCGCGGCCGCGTCGCGGAGGACGGCACGCACGAGGAGCTGTTGGCCCGGGGCGGACGGTACGCCCGGCTGTGGCGCACCTTCATAGGGGAGGACGAGCCGGCGGCCGTCGTCCGATGACGGCCGGGCCGTCCGGGCCCGCTCCGACCCGGTCCGGTGCGGCCGTGCAACCTCCCACCGGTCTCCTGCGTCGTAGCCAGAGACGCACGAGTGCGTACAGACGTCAGGTGGGGGCAGAGGTGTTCGACAGGGCTGCGGGACCGTCGGGGCCGGCACGACGGGGCGGACCGGGAACGGCCGTGTCCGGGCCGGACGGACCGGGGACGGCCGCCGGTTCGGGCAGGGTCGCCGGACGGTCGTCGGCCGCGTTCCGGGAGCGGCGGCTGGTCGTCCGCCTCCTCGTCCTCCCCCTCCTCGCCGGATTCGTTCCCCTCCTCGCCGCCCCCGGCCCCGCGCACGCCGCCGCCGGCTGCTCCGGCCGCCCCGCGAAGACCGTCGAGTTCTCCACCGGGGAGCTGCGCGTCTACAAGAGCCGCTCCCAGGCGTGCGCGGTGACCGTCGCGAAGAAGCCCGGCAAGCGGCGGACGATGAGCGTCACCCTCCAGGCACGCGGCGGACACCCCGTCACCGACAAGGGCTCGTACACGAGGATGGCCGGGCCCGTCACGGTCAGCGCGCTGAACCGCTGCGTCCGGGCCACCGGTGCGATCGGCAAGAAGTCCGCCTCCACCGGGTGGGTCCTCTGCTGAACCGGCCGGATCGGCAGGCTCAGCCGAATCCGCCCCATTCGTCCGCCACCCGGTCGATCTTCTCCACTGACCCGGGCAACCGGGTCTGGCGTGGCGTGTGTTGCCCCGATAAGTTCACGGCGAATGTTGTGAACCAAGGGGAGGGTGCATGCGCAAGTCGCTCACAGGGGTTCTCTCGCTCGCCGTGCTCATAGGCACGGTCGGAGCCGCGGGGGCCTCGGCCGGTGCGGCCACCGCCGCGGAACCGGCCGCGCAGCGGAGCAGCGGCGCTGTCGCCGGCAGCGAAGCGAGCAACGAGGACATCAAGGACCGCATCCTGGCGATCCCGGGTATGAGCCTGATCGAGGAGAAGCCTTACGCGGGCTACCGCTACTTCGTCCTCGAGTACACCCAGCCGGTCGACCACAAGCGCCCGTCCAAGGGCACGTTCCAGCAGCGCCTGACCCTGCTGCACAAGGACGTGAGCCGCCCGACGGTCTTCTTCACCAGCGGCTACAACGTCTCCACCAACCCCAGCCGCAGCGAGCCGACGCAGATCGTCGACGGCAACCAGGTCTCCCTGGAGTACCGCTTCTTCACCCCGTCGCGTCCGGCCCCGGCCGACTGGACCAAGCTGGACATCTGGCAGGCCGCCAGCGACCAGCACCGGGTGTTCACGGCGCTGAAGAAGATCTACGACAAGAAGTGGCTGGCCACCGGCGGATCCAAGGGCGGCATGACCGCCACGTACTTCGAGCGCTTCTACCCGAAGGACATGGACGGCGTCGTCGCCTACGTCGCGCCCAACGACGTCGTCGACAACGAGGACTCGGCGTACGACCGGTTCTTCCGCAACGTCGGCACCCAGGAGTGCCGCGACAAGCTGGCCGGAGTGCAGCGCGAGGCGCTGATCCGCCGGGAACCGCTCCAGAAGAAGTACAAGGAGCTGGTCGCGGAGCAGGGCTGGACCTTCAACACCGTCGGCTCCCTCGACCGCGCCTACGAGGCCACGGTCATGGACTACGGGTGGGCGTTCTGGCAGTACAGCCTGCTCGCCGACTGCGCGGACATCCCGGCGGACGCGAAGAAGGCCACGGACGACGACATCTGGAACTCCGTCGACGCCGTCTCCGGCTTCTCCGCCTACGTCGACCAGGCCCTGGAGAGGTACACCCCGTACTACTACCAGGCCGGTACGCAGCTCGGGTCGCCGGACATCAAGCAGCCCTGGCTCGCCAAGCTGAGCCGTTACGGCTACCAGCCGCCGCGCAACTTCGTGCCCCGCTCCATCCCGATGACGTTCGACCGGGGCGCGATGCGGGACATCGACCGCTGGGTCAAGCGCAACGCCCGGCAGATGATGTACGTCAACGGCGAGAACGACCCGTGGAGCGCGGAGCCGTTCCGCCTCGGCCACGGCGCGCGGGACAGCGCGGTCTACACCGTCCCCGGCGGCAACCACGGCGCGAAGGTCTCCGGCCTCCCCGAGGCCCAGCGGGCGAAGGCCACCGCCGCGATCCTGCGGTGGGCGGGCGTCGCCCCGGCGGCCGTCGAGGCGGACCCGGCGAAGGCGAAGCCGCTGGCGAAGTTCGACACCAGGCTGGACCGGCGCAACGGCGAGGTCGAGCGCGACGAGGCCACGCTGCGCCCGTAGCGCCCGTAGCGCCCGTACCGCCCGTGCGCTTCCGCGGGCGTCCGCGGCATCCGGGCCCGTCCGCGTGGACGGCCCCGGCGGGTGGCCCCTGGCGGGCCGCCCACCGGGGCCGCCCTGTGCGCCGTGGGCCGCACCGCGTGGGCCGGGCCCGCCGGCCCGCCGTCACCATGCGGTGGACCGGCGGGCGCACCCCACCGGTTTCGGCCCGCGCAGGGAGACGTACAGGTCGGTCTCGTCCGGGCACTGCGCCCGCCGCACCACCGCCGACTCCACCCGGTAGCGCGGGGCGCGTCCGCCCGTGTCCGCGCAGGCGGTCTCCGTGACCTCGCCCCCGCCGGAGGCCGTGACGCAGTCCCCGACCACGGTGAGCGGGCCGCCGCCCCGTCCCGGGTCGCCCGGATGCGGCGGCTCCAGATGGCGCATGCAGGCGTAACCGGTGGTGAGCCGGGAACGGGCCCCCGCCCCCGTCTCGGACACGTGCAGCACGAAGTCGGTGGGGTCCGGGCAGGGCGGTCCCGACGACGGGGTGCCGAGGTGCCGGGCGAGCACGGTGGCCACGGCCTTCTCGCTGCGGCAGAACACCTCCCGGATCTCCGGGCCGCGCGAGCTGCAGTCGCCCGGCCCGAGGAACACCACCCCGTACGGGGAGGGGCCGGGCGGGCCGGGGGAGGGCCGTCCCCGGTCGTCGGCGGCCGTGCCGTCCGGACCCTGGCAGGCCGTCAGGAGCAGGGCGGCCACCAGCAGGACCGGCAGCAGGAGGAACCGCGGGAGAGAGTGCGGGAGGACCCGCGGGGGACCCGGCGGGAGAGGCTGAGGGAGGACCGGCAGGCGGACCTGCGGGAGGGCCGGAACCGGCGACGGGCTCCGGAACCCCGGGGAAACGTGATCGTCCATGAAGTGACCCCCGATACGTCTCTCCAGACGTACACCTGGCGCGGCCCGCCGGAGCGGGGCCACGCCAGATGCGCGGGGTGCTTTGCGCCACCCGCCGGGCGCCGGGGTCGTTCCTTCGCCGTAGGGCTAGTACGACAGCCCGTGGCCCACCGGATACAGCACCTGCGTCGGGTCGTCCGCGCGTTGCACCGGGACCGGGAGGGTGCCCTCCGGCTCGGCGCGGCCCGCGATCACCCGGGCCGCGGCGCGCAGTTCGACGTCGGTCCAGGAGTAGGCGGCGAGGCTCGCCGCGACTCCGGCGCCGGTGAGGTGGGCGATGTCGTACGGGTTGCGGACGGCGACCGCGACCACCGGGACGCCGGTCGCCACGAGCGCGGTCACCAGCCGGCGCTGCGAACTCGCCGCCGTGACGTTGTACGTGGCCACGATGACCGCGGACCGGCCCCGGGCGGCGGCCACCGCCTCGTCGATCTTCGCCTGGCTGGGAGCCGTGCCGGTGGACAACGCCCGTGCGGTGAAGCCCAGTTCGGTGAACGCGGTGGCCAGGGTGCTGGTCGGCGGGCCGGTCGTGCCGGAGGGGGAGGCCGGATCGGCCCCCACCACCAGCAGGTCGCGGTGGGTGCGGCGGGAGAGCGGCAGCAGCGATCCGGGGTTGTCGAGCAGGGTCGTCGTGCGCTCGGCGATCCGGTCGGCGGCGGCCCGGTGGGCGCGGCTGCCGACCGTGCGGTCGACGCCCCGGCGGCTGACGAACGGGTCGCCGAACAGGCCCAGCCCGCTCTTGAGCCGCAGGATGCGCAGGACCGATTCGTCAATCCGGGCCTCGCTGATCTCACCGCTCCGGACCGCCTCCACCACCGCGTTCCAGGCGACGGAGAGCTTCGGCGGGTTCAGCAGCTGGTCCACGCCCGCCAGCAGCGCGAGGACCGGCACCCGGTCGTCGCCGTACTTCGTGCGCACCCCCTCCATGCCGAGGGAGTCGGTGACCACCACCCCGTCGTAGCCCAGCTCCTCGCGGAGGATGCCGGTGAGGATCGGCCGGGAGAGCGTGGCCGGGTCGCCGGACGGGTCGAGGGCGGGGACCACGATGTGCGCGGTCATGATCGAGTCGATCCGGGCCCGGATCGCGGCGCGGAACGGCGGGGCGTCCAACTCCTCCCACTGGGCGCGGGTGTGGTGGATGACGGGCAGCCCGGTGTGGCTGTCGGTGCTGGTGTCGCCGTGGCCGGGGAAGTGCTTGGCGGTCGCCGCGACGCCCGCGCCCTGGTAGCCCTTCACCTGCGCCGCGACCAGGTCGGCCACCGCGTCGGGGTCGGAGCCGAAGGACCGTACGCCGATGACCGGGTTGGCCGGGTTGACGTTGACGTCGGCGTCGGGCGCGTAGTTCTGGTTGATGCCGAGCGCGGCCAGTTCCGCGCCCGCGATCCAGGCCGCCCGCCGGGTGTCGGAGCGTGAGCCGCCCGCACCGAGGGCCATCGCGCCCGGCAGCAGCGTGGCGGGTTCGCCGACCCGGCAGACGATGCCGTGCTCCTGGTCGGTGGAGACGAGCAGCGGGACGCGGGAGGGCCCGGCGAGCGCGGCGCGCTGGAGGCCGTTGGAGAGGTCCGCGATCTGGTGCGGGTCGCGGGTGTTGTGGGCCCAGGTGAAGTAGATGATGCCGCCGACGTGGTACGTGGAGATCAGTTCGGCGGCCGTGCGGACCCCGATCTCTTTGAGGTTCGCGTCGATGTCGGCCTGGTCGGGCTCGGTGGCGGAGTGCCCGTAGACCCGCATCACGAACAGCTGGCCGACCTTCTCCTCCAGGCTCATCCCGGCGATGATCCGTCGCAGCCGGCGGTCGGTGGAGGCGTTGGCGGAGTGCGCGGAGGCGAGGGCGGGGGCGGCGAGGCCGCCGGTGGCCGCGGCGGCCGTGACGGCGGCGGTGGCGGTGAGGAGGGTGCGTCTTGAGGTGCGGTGGGGCACGTGAGCTCCTTCCCGGGGTGAAAGAAACTTTCAAAGAAGTACGCTTATCTGGAAAGTAACTACCGGTCAAGAGGGCGGGCCGACACCGAAGCGGCGCGCAGCCGAAAGAGTGGGCGGGCCCGGGGCCCGGAGCCCGGAGCGGCGCCCGGCCGCCCCGCACCTCTCCGTCCCCGACCCCGCCCTGTGCTCCTCGGTCGCCGGCCCCGCCGCGCGTGCCCGCCCCGCACCTCTCCGTCCCCGAACCCGCCGCGCCCTTCCCCGCACGCCCGACGGCCGTTACTGCTTCGGCGCCCCGATCCGCAGCAGGTGCTCCCGTCCCGCGCCCAGCAGCCCCGGCAGCTCCGCCGCCCCCGGGTGCCAGCGCTTCTCGTACTCCCAGCACACCCACGTCTGCGGGTCCAGCCCGTCCAGGCACTCCCTCAGCGGCAGCACCCCGGCGCCGAGCGGCAGCGGAGTGAGGTCGTCCGCCGACGCCACGTCCTTCACCTGGACGTACCCCAGGTGCGGGGCGAGCACCGCGTGGCTGGCGACCGGCTCCTCACCGGCCAGCCAGGTGTGCAGCACGTCCCAGATCGCGCCGACCCGGGGATGCCCGACCAGGGCGACGACCCGGGCGACGTCCAGGCCCCCGCGGTGGGTGTCATGGGTCTCCAGCAGGATGCTCACGCCCATGTCGGCGGCGGCCGGGGCGGCCGCGCCGAGCCGTCGGGCGGCCGTGGCGTCGGCCTCCTCCCGGTCCTGGTCGCCGCCGCCGGGGAAGACCCGGACGGAGGAGGCGCCCAGGTCCCGGGCGAGCTCCAGCAGGGCGGACAACTCCGCGAGGACCGGTTCGTCGTCCCCCTCGGCGGCCACCTGGACGTACCCGGCGAGGGCCACGATCTCCACTCCGGCGGCCTTGAACGTCTCCACCACGTCGGCCCGTTCCAGGGAGGAGAGCCCCAGGTGGACGGGGTCCTCGGGGTGGACGCGCAACTCCACTCCCTGGTAGCCGTTCCCGGCGGCGAGCCGGGCGACCTCGGCGACCGGCGTCCCCGGCACCCCGAGCGTGGAGAAAGCGAGCTTCATCGTGCGTGTCCTTCCCTTGTGCCGACGCCCCGCTCCTGCCCCGCCGGTCCGATGGCTACTCCCGGGGGCGGGCGACGCGGCCCGGCGCGCGAGCGGCGGCTCCCGTGCGCGACCCGGTCCGCGCGACGCCGTACGCGGACCGGCTCAGCCGGCGCCGCGCAGCAGCCGCTCCAGGCTACCCAGCAGCCGCAGCGCGTCCTCCCGCCGCGCCCCCTCCAGCGCGGGTCCGCCGAACACCGCGCGCTCCTCGGCCTCCCGCACCCGCTGCGGGGTGAGCACCCGCAGCGCGGCGGCGGCCTGCCGGGCGAACATCGCGAGCAGGTCCAGCTCCCGCACCCCCGACCGGGCCTGCGGGGAGGGGTCCAGCACCTCCAGGACCCCCAGGACGCGGGCGTCGCTGATGAGCGGGGCCGCCATCAGGGAGTTCGGTACGTACGCGGTCGACTCCGCCAGCGAGCGATCGAAGGACGGGTCGTCGCTCAGGTCGTCCACCACCATCGGCTCGCCCGATGTCGCCACCCAGCCGGCGATCCCGCGCCCCGCCGGGAACCGGCGGCCCACGAGGAACTCCTCGCCCTGCCCGGAGACGGCCTGGAAGACCAGCTCGTCCGCCTCCTCGTCCAGCAGGAAGACGGAGCTGGCCTCGGCCCCGAAGATGGCGCGGGCCACGTCGACGACCGACTGGAGCAGCTCGTTGCGCGGGGCGTCCGCGACCGGGGCGGTGGGGGAGAGGGGGGAGGCGGAGGCGGATTCAGTTCTCGGAGTCATCACGGACATCTCCTGCCGCAGGGGTGGGGCGCGGCGCGTGGCGCACATTGGCCGCGGAGAGGTAGAGGGCGTTCTTGAGCTGGAAGGCCGTCATCCGCGGGTACGCGGACAGGACACGGGCGCACAGCCCGGCGACATACGGCGTGGCGAAGCTGTTCCCCGTGGTGCGGATCGTCCGGCCGCCGAGCCAGGGCACGGACACGTTCTGGCCCGGCCCGAAGAACTCCACCGGCGGGTCGGGGTTGTACAGGTGGAGGCCGGGGTCGTCCTCCTGGTGGCTGCCCACCGAGATCACCGAGGCGAACCGCCACGGGAAGCTCTCCACCGGGGTGTTGTGGGCGGAGGCGACGATCACCGTACGGGCGAAGTAGGCGCTGTCGGCCAGGTCGTGCAGCTCCTGGGCGAAGCGGGTGCGGGTCGTGGACAGGCTGAGGTTGACGATGTCGAAGCGCTGCTCCACCGCCCAGCGCAGCCCGGCCATCAGGACGTCGCCGGTGCCGGAGAACCGCTCCCCGAGCACCCGCACACTGTGGATCTCGCACTCCGGGGCGGTCCGCCGGACGATGCCCGCGCACGCGGTGCCGTGTCCGCAGGTGTCCCCGGTGGTGGTCGGCTCGACGGTGATCGCACCGCTCTCCCCGTCCTTGACGACCACCCACGACCCGGCCAGGGGGCCGACCAGCGGATGGTCCCGCTCCACGCCCGAGTCCACCACGCAGACGCGGACGCCGCGTCCGGTGGCGGGGCCGGCGGGGCGGCCGAGCGGCGGCCCGGCGTCCGCCAGCACCGGTACGTCCTCCGGCCCCCGCCCGCGCAGACTCCAGGTCAGGCCCCGTCCCGGGGCGGTACGGGTCGCGCCCGGAGCGCCCGGAGTGCCCGGAGTGCCCGGAGCGGTGGGAGCCCCCTCCGGGCCCGTCCGCGTCGGGCCCGGTCCCGCCGGTGTCCGATCCGGTTCCGTGGTCGTCATCGGCCGGCTCCTCTCCTCGTCGTGGCCATCGGTCCGGCCGGGTGCGCGAGGAACGCGGCGGCCCGGCGCGCCCCCGGCAGATGCCCCTTGCCGGTGTAGTGCGCCTCGGCCGCCCGGGCGGACGCCTCGGCCTCCGGCAGCCGCCCCAGGGCGGCGAGCGTGTGGGCCCGGTCCAGCTCGGCCGCCGCCTGCACCAGCGGGGAATCGGTGAGCAGCGAGGCCCGTACCGCCTGCTCCGCGTGGCGGGCCGCCTCCCCGGGCCTCTCCCGAACGGCCAGCCGGGCCCGCAGGCCCGCCAGGTCCACCGCGTCGGCACGGCTCAATCCCGATGTGTCCCCGACCTCCGCCAGCCGGGCCGCGGCCCTCCCCTCCCGGCCCTCGTCCAGCTCCAGCCGGGCCGCGTCCAGGGCCACCGCCGTCCGCATCCCGGCGGCCCCGGTGCGCCGGGCCGCCGCGTCCGCCCGGTCGAGCAGCTCCAGCGCGGTGGCGTGGTCGCCGCGCAGCGCCTCCACCGTCGCCCGGAACACCGGGAGGAAGACCTCCGCCTCCGCGAACCCCAGCTTCCCGGCGAGCCGTTCCGCCTCGGCCAGGCAGCCGTGCGCGTCATCGGTCCGCTCCTGGAGCGCGTACAGCACCGCCAGCGGGCAGTTGAGCGTGACCCGGACCGTGGGCCGGCCCGCGCCGTGCGCCGCCAGCAGCGTCCGGCAGCGGATCACCGCGGTGGGCACCGGGACCGGGCCGCGCCACAGGGAGATGCCGATCGCGCCGAGCGCCCCGGCCCGCTCCGGTTCCGCCCCGGCCAGCACCGCGTGTTCCAGGGCCCGCGCCTGGTCCCGCTCCGCCTCCTCGTGCCGCCCGGACCGCTGGAACTGCTGGGCGAGCCGCACGTGGGCCCGGGCCCGGCCCACCGAGTCCCCGGCCGCCTCGAACACCGGGAGCACGGTACGGGCCACGGCGGCGGGTCCCGGCCCCGGGCCGCCCGGGTCCAGCACCGCTAGCGCCAGCCGGGCGTGCGCGGCCTCCACCTCGTCGGCCGCCGAGTCCCGTACGGCCCGCAGCAGTTCGGCCCCCTCGGCGGTCCGGCCGAGCGCCACCCGCACCTCGCCCAGCCGCCGTGTCGCCGCCGGGTCCGCCGGGCACAGGTCCACCGCCCGCTCCAACAGGCCGTGGGCCCAGTGCAGGTCGGACCGGGCGGCGGCCTGCGCCCCGGCCCGGCCCAGCGCGGCGGCGGCCCGGTCGCGCAGCCCGCGCGCCCGGTCGTCCAGCAGGCCCAGCTCGGCGCGGTAGCGGTAGGCGCGCTCCAGGTGGCCGCCGACCGCGCCGTCGCCGCTGCGCAGCACACTCGGCAACTCGGCGGCCCACGCGTGGCGTTCCGCCTTGGCCCGTTTGGAGAGGGAGGCGTACGCGACCTCGTGCACCAGACCGCTGCTGAACCGGTACACGGCCTCCGCCCCGTCCCCCCGAGGACCCGACTCGACCAGCCGGCGGCCGCCCAGCACCTCCAACGCCCGCTCCACGCGCCGACGCCGATCGGCGGCCGGGCCGGCGGCTCCGGCCGCTCCGGCGGGACCGGCCGGGCCGCCCTCCCCGCTCCGTACGGACTGCTCCAGCCGGGCCAGCTCCCGAGCGGTGAACTCCCGTCCGATCACCGCCGCCAGGTCCACCACTTCCCGCTCGGGCCGGGCCAGCGCCCCGATACGCGCGCCCAGGAGCGCCTGGAGCGTGGGCGGCAGGTCCTCCTCTCCCGCCCCGCCCGTCCGGTCCGTACGGTCGCCGACCAGGAGCTGTTCCAGATAGAGCGGGTTGCCCCCGGCTCGCGCCAGGAGCCGTTCGTCATACGGGGGCCGGTCCCCGGCCCGCCCCGGGGGCCGGCCGTCCAGCGGGCCCGGACCGCCCTGCGGACCGGTGAGAGCGGCGGCGAGCCGGGCCGCCTCCCCGTGCGCCAGCCCGGTGAGCTGGAGCCGGCGCGCACCGGCCGGGAGGCCGTCGTCCCCGTCCGGCCCGTCCGGGCGTCCGGCGCAGAGCACCAGCACCCCGGCGCACCCCGTGCCGTCCGTCAACCGGCGCACCGTGCGGACCAGCAGCGGGGCCGCCGCGTGCCAGTCGTCCAGCACCAGCACGACCGGGCGGTGGCGGGCCGCCCGGCCCAGGACCGCGGCCAGGGCAGCGCACATGTCCTCGAAGGGCGCGTTCGGCGTGCCGTCGCGCAGCAGGCCCCCGGACAGCAGGGCCATCGCGTCGTCCACCGCCAGCCCCTCCGCGGCGTCGGCCGCCGTGTTCCCCGCCGCGCCGGGGGCGGCCGCGGCACAGGAGGGGGCGGCGGCGGTCGCCGCCATCAGCGAACGCACCGCGTCGGCCAGCGGGGCGAGGGTGCCGTGGTCCCCGTAACTGCGGCACCGTCCCGCGCCGTACGCCAGTGCGCCGGCCGCCGACCGCTCCGCCAGCCACTCCCGTACCAGCCGGGTCTTGCCGATGCCCGCCTCCCCGGCGACCCGCAGCGGCCCGGCCGCGCCCTCGCGCACGGCGGCCTCCAGCGCGGCGTCCAGGGCCTGCCGTTCGCGCGTGCGCCCGATGAAGGGGACGTCGAAGCGGCGCAGCAGCTCGGGGTCGTCCGCGCCCAGGGCGAGCAGCCGGTACGCCTCCACGCTGTCCCGCTTGCCCTTCAGCCGCAGCGGCCCGGTGGGCTCGGCGCTCACCGTCGGCCCGGCGGCGAGCAGGGTCTCCGGCCCGATCAGGATCTCCCCCCGGCCCGCGTTCTGCTCCAGCCGGGCGGCGATGTTGACGGTCTCCCCCGAGACCAGGGCCTGCCGTGCGGTCCGGTCCGAACCCGCCACCACCTGGCCGGTGTTGACGCCGATCCGGGTGGCCAGCTCGATCCCGAGGGTGGCGTCCAGCTCCTCGTTCAGCCGGGCCAGCGCCCGCCGCATCCCGAGCGCCGCCGCCAGCGCCCGGCGGGCGTCGTCGTCCCGGACCACGGGGACGCCGAACACGGCCATCACCGCGTCCCCGATGAACTTCTCCGGGGTGCCGCCGCGCGCCACGATCTCCGCGCTCATCGCTTCGAAGTACCGCAGGGTCACGGCTCGCAACGTCTCCGGGTCGAGCACCCCGGACAGGGCGGTGGAGCCGACGAGATCGCAGAACAGCACGGTCACCGGCTTGCGTTCGTCCCCGGAAGGCGGCGCGACGGGGGCCTGCCCCGCGACGGGCGTCCCGGCGGGCCCGGTCGGCGCGGCGGCCCCGGCGGGTGCGCACGGTGTCCCGCAGGACGAGCAGAACCGGGCCGTGGGCGGCAGGTCCTGCTGGCACGAGGGGCAGTTCATGGCGGGTCCTTCTCTCCCGGAGGCCGTGCGGTCAGGGGTGGCGGGCGGCTCGCGGAGGCGCGCGTCGCAGCGGGGCGGGCGGCAGCGGTACGAGCCGGGGCGCCCGCGCCGGACCCGTACCGCTGATCCGCGGGCCGGGCGCCGGGGCCGGTGGCCGGTGGGCCGGTCACCGGCCACCGGCCGTCCTTCCCCGGTCAGAACAGGGCGCCGCCGGCGATCTCGCCGTGCGCCTGAACCTCCGGTCCCACGGCGTCCAGCCTCCTCTTCACGTCCAGCAGCAGCGCCAGCTCATCCGGCGTCAGCTCGCTCAGCACCTCGCGCTGCTCCTCGGTCAGCAGGTCCACGGGGAACCCCGCCTCGTACAACGCGGCGGGCAGCGGCGGAGGTCCGCCGCTCTCGGGTGGTCCGGTCATGGTGTGACTCCCATCGGTGGGACGGGTCCGGCTCCCCGCGGCGACGGCGTCGGCGCGGAGCGCCCGAGCCGGACGAACAGCCGGGTGAGCGCGTCGAGGGAGTGCAGGGCGCTGACGGCCACGGCCGCTTCCCGGTCCCGGCCGAGCGGCAGCCGGTCCAGCAGCGCGTACAGCTCGTCCAGGTGCTCCGAGTCGAGCGCCGCGTGCTCCCGCACCGTCCGCAGGGCGGCGGCGGGCAGCCCGGTGAACCGGGCGACCCGGGCGGTCAGGCCCGGGGCGGGCGCGTACCCCTCCAGCACCGCGATGTAGCCGAGGAGGGCGACCGGGTGGTGGTGCTCGATCCAGTAGTACTGGGAGCCGACGAGCGAGGCGATCAGCGGGGAGGGCAACGGGCCGAGCGCGTCCTCAGGGGCGCCGCCCGCCGCCCGCAGGTCCTCCAGCAGCCACGCGTCGTGCCCCTCCTCCTCCCGGATGTGCTCCTCCAGATAGGCGGCGAGCGGCCCCGCGAGCGGGTCGCCCGAGAAGGCCCGGGACCGGGCGCGGTCGAGCGCCAGCCCCATCAGCGGGACGGAGGCGCGGATGACGGCGTGCATGGCGCACAGGTACGCCCGGTAGCGCGCCGCGAGGTCGTCGGCGCGCCACATGTGGGCCGTCGCCCCCCGGAACTCCGGTTCCAGCAGCAGGAGTTTGGTCCGCAGCCGGGCGGAGGCCCCCGGGGCGGCGGAGCGCGCGCCGGTGGTCCTCGCGCCGCCGCCGGCCGGGGCGCTCATCGGGCGGCCTCCGTGCCTGTGCCGTCCGGGGCGTCCGTGCCCGTGCCGTCCGGGGCGTCCGTGCCCGGCGGACCTGGCGGACCCGCGACGACCAGGGGCGCGTACGCCGCGCAGCCGTGGCGGCGGACCACGCCCCGCGCCCCCTCCCGGGAGCCGCGCAGCGCCGCCGTCAGGTCCAGCAGCGCCCCGGCCGCCCCGCTCGCCACCGCACGGGCCCCGGCCGCCGCGGCCCCGTCGCCGCCGAGCGCCCGGCAGCCGTCGCAGTAGGAGCCCGGCCGGGGGCCGGAGCCGTACCGGGCGGCCAGATGCGCGGGCCCGACCGTGCGGAGCATGCGCAGCATCGGGGACTCCAGGGCCCGGCGGCGTACCGTCCCCCAGTCGTCCTCCGCGATGTGGCCGAGGTCCAGGTGGGGCGGTACGGGCCTGCGGTCGACGGTGTCCTGGTTGCAGCAGGCGACCACCCGGCCGTCGAAGGCGACCACCGGCCAGGCGGCCATCGAGCACGGGGACGCCTCGGCGGGGTCCGGCCCGGTGCGGGCCGCGCGCGCCCAGGAGGCGGCCCGGCCGAACGGCCGCACCTCGTTGACCAGGCACGGCACCTCGCCCCCGAACTCCTCCCGCACGGCGCGGGTGAGGCCGGCGAGATACGGGTCGGAGCCGCCCGTCCCGGTGAGGTGGAGGCTCACGGCCACCCCCTCCTCCCGGACGAGGTGCAGGGCGCGGAAGACCTCGGCGCGCGACACCTCGCGTTCGTGGTGGACGTCGAGGGAGGCGGAGAAGTGGTCGACGGAGCGGATCGCGCGCAGGATGGCGGGCGGAATCGCCGCCCCGCCCCGCCCGCGGGGGCCGCCCCCGGCCGTACCGCCGCGCGGGGCCGCCCCGCTCCGGGGGCCGCCGTCGCGGGCGAAGAACATGCCGCTGAGCAGCGCCGTACGGGAGCCGGTGCGCCGGGCCAGCGTGCTCAGCCGCTCCGCCAGCGCGGGCAGGAGCAGCGGCTCCCCGCCCGTGAGCATGACCACGTCCGGCCGGTTCTCCCCGGTGAACGAGGAGACGAACCGCTCCAGTTGACCGGGGTCCGGCTCCTGGCGGGTGAGCGGGCCGGACCCGGTCGAGCAGTGCCCGCAGCTCAGCGGGCAGCGCCGGGTGAGGCCGATCAGCAGACCGCCGGCCGGGAAGGGCCGCCGTGCGACGAGTTCGGCGAGTTCCATGCGGGCCGCCTCCTTCGGGGCCGGGGCGCGTCGGGCGCGTACCCAGGCTGGGCGCCACCGGTTCGAGGACGGTCCGACGGCGCTTCGGCAGCGGTATGGGCCCAGGTCGGGGCGGGTTCCCGGCGCCCCGCCCGGCCGCGCCGGACCGGCCCCCACCACCGGGAGCTGGTCCGATACCGCTGCCATACCGGCGGCGAAGCGATCGCCAGGCCCGGCTTCCTAACGTTCTCCGCAACGGCAGGCACCAGGCCCGCCGCACCGGGCACCGGAGGGCTCCGCCCTCCGCGGTCCCGGGTCCCGCAGTGACGAGTGGATGGAGACCACCATGTCCGAGAACACGAAGCCGGCCGGCGACGAGACCAACGAGACCCCCGAGGTCGAGGCGCACTCCGTCCTGGACCTCCAGGAGACGTCCGTCCACGGCGACCGCGACATCATCGCGCCCCCCGGCAACTGCATCAGCGTGCTGAGCGTCGTCGAGAACTGACCTCCCCCGGTCCGTCCCGCGCGACGGGCCTCGCACACCGGACCCGGGGCCGTGTTCCCCGGGGCTCCGGTCCCGGTTCCGCCGCGGAGGGCGACGAGCCTGCGGTCCTCCCGCGACGCCGGCCAATTTCCGGCCTTCCCGCAGTGACGAGTGGATGGAGACCACCATGTCCGAGAACACCCAGCCCACCGGCGAGGAGACCCCCGAGGTCGAGGCGCACTCCGTCCTGGACCTCCAGGAGACGTCCGTGCAGGGCGGCGAGCAGACCGACGGCAACTGCATCAGCGTGCTGAGCGTCGTCCAAGCGCAGCGCTGACCCTCCGGGCCGGGCGCCACGGCCGGGCGAGGCCGACACCTCGCTCCCGCGGCGCCCGGCCGGCGGCCAGGCGGTACGGGGCGGCTCCGCGACCGGCGGGGGCCGCCCCGCCGCGCTTCCGCGCACCGCACCCCCCGGCCGCGGTTCCGCGCACCGTCCGGGCCGCCGCGCTTCCGCGCCCCTGCCGCCCCGTCGCGTGCGGACCCCGCCGCGCCCGCCTCGCCGCCGAACCGCCCGGCCCCGCCGGGCCGCCGCGCCCCCTCCGTACCGCCGAACCCCCGCTCGACCTGCCGCACGTCATGCCGCCCGCCCGCCCACCCGCCCACCTCAGGGAGCCTGCCGATGGCCACGCCTCTCCGCTCCAACCGGGACTTCCGGCTGCTCTGGATGAGCGGCCTGTTCGCCGTTCTGGGCAGCCAGATGGGGGCCCTCGCGCTGCCCCTGCTCATCCTCAAGGAGACCGGCTCCCCCGTGCAGGCCGGCACGGTGGGGACCGTGTCCATCTGCGCCGTGCTGATCACGATGCTGCCCGGCGGGGTCATGGCCGACCGGGTCGAACGCCGACGGCTGATGCGGCTGTGCGACGTGGGGAGCCTGCTCGCGGTCACCGCGCTGACCGTCGCGGTGTGGAACGGCCACGCCCCCATGGCGCTCGTCCTGCTGGTCGCCACCGCCGGGGCCGTCCTCAACAGCGTCTACGCCCCCGCCGCCTTCGGGCTGCTGCGCGCGGTCGTGCCGCCGGACCAGATGGGCACGGCGACCGCCCGGCTCCAGGCGCGTACCGCCACGGTCCGGCTGGTCGGCCCGCTCGTCGGCGGCGCGCTCTTCGGCCTCCACGACGTGCTGCCCTTCGCCGCCCAGTTCCTGGGGCTGTTCCTGTCGACCGTCTGCGTGGCCCTCGTCCGTACCCGCTCGTCCGCCCGCAAGAAGGCGGGCTCGGTCCTCAGCCGCGCCGAACTCACCGCGGGGCTCAGCTTCCTCTGGCGACTTCCCTACCTGCGGACGGTTCTGCTGGTCTTCGGCCTCGGCATGAACTTCGCCTTCGGCGCCCTCACCTTCACGGCGCTCGCCGTCTTCTCCGAGGGCGGCCGGTCGGGGCTCGGCGGCGGCTTCGTCATCACCTGCGTCTCCGCCGGGGCGCTCGCCGGGGCGCTCCTGGCGCCCCGGCTCTCCCCGGACCGCCGCATCCGGCCCCTGCTGGTCGTCACCTGCTGGAGCTGCGTGGTGACGGCCGGGGCGCTGGCCTGGCTCAGCAGCCCGCTGATGGCGGGGCTGCTGTGCGCGGTGTGCATGTGCCTCTCGACGGTCGCCAGCATCGGCTTCCTGTCGACCCTGCTCGTCGTCACCCCCGAGGACCGGGTCGGCCGGGTGCAGAGCGCGGCCTCCTTCCTGTCCTCGATCGTCCAGCCGTTCGGCCCGCTCGCGGGCGGCGCGCTGCTGACCGCGCTCGGCCCGCGCAACGCCTTCGGCGTGGTCGGCGCGGTGCTGGCCGTCTCGGCGGCGGTCATGACGCTCGCCCCCTCCGTCCGGACGGGCGCGGTCCCGCCGCCCGCGGCGCCGGAGGCTCCCGAGGTCCACGAGGCCCACGAGGCCGACGAGGTCCACGAGGCCGAGGGGGTCCACAGGGCCCACAGGGTCCACGAGGCCCGGGAGCCGCTCGGCGCGCCCGGCCCGTACGGGGTGGCCCCGGCGGCCCCCGGCGCGCCGCCGGCGACGTCCCCGCCCCTGGCGAACGCCCCGGCCCGCCCCGCCCACGAAGCCGCCGGTCCCGGCGTCGCACCCTGAGGAGGAACGCCGTGCCCGGTATCCAGGAGACCCAGCTCTACTGCCTCGCCGACCGCCGGTACTACGACACCCCGGCCCGCCTTCCCGACCAGGAAACCCGCTACCCCCTCGACACGGCCGAACCGCCCGCCGGATGGCGGCGCGTGGCCGGGGGGCTGTGGACGTCCCTGCTGCCCGAGGACGGCGAACCGGCCGAACAGGGGTGGAAGATCCACGTCTCCACCGTCCCCGGTGAGGCGGCGGCCACCCTCCGCGACACCGCGCGGATCTGCCTCCGGCAGCGGGTGCCGTTCAAGTTCCTCCGCAGCGAGCAGGCGCTCCTGCTGATGTCGGGGAAGTACATGTCCCGGGGCAGCGCGGGGAAGTTCCTCACCCTCTACCCGCCGGACGAGGCGGCCCTGGCCCGCCTGCTCGACGAGCTGACCGGGGTCCTGGCCGGCCGCCGGGGACCGTACATCCTGAGCGACCTGCGCATCGGCGACGCCCCCGTCTACGTACGGTACGGCTCCTTCGTCGACCGCTGGTGCCGGGACGCCCGGGGCGAGCGCGTGCCCGCCCTGCGCCACCCCTCCGGCGAGCTCGTGCCCGACGAGCGCGGGGTGGTGTTCCGTACGCCCGCCTGGGTGCGGGTGCCCGAGCTGCTGCGGCCCCACCTCGCCGCCCGCGCCGCCGCCCGCGACGACTCCTTCCCGTACACCGTCACCGAGGCCCTCCAGTTCTCCAACGCGGGCGGCATCTACCTCGCCCGGCACCGGGAGACCGGCCACCGGGTGGTGCTGCGCGAGGCCCGCCCGCACTGCGGACTCGACGCCGTGGGCGACGACGCCGTGACCCGGCTGGAGCGCGAGCACCGGGCGCTGACGGCGCTCGCCGGGCTCGACTGCGTACCGGAGGTGTACGGCGTACGGACCGTGTGGGAGCACCGGTTCCTGGCGACCGAGTACGTGGAGGGCGCCACGCTGCTCGAAGAGATCGTGGCCCGCTTCGCCCTGGTGCGCGGAGCCCGTACGGCGGACGAACTCGCCCCGTACGTGCGCTGGGTGGACCACGTCACCGCCCAACTCTCGGAGGCGGTGCGGGAGATCCACGGCCGGGGGATGCGCTTCGGCGACCTGCACCCCTCCAACATCATCCTGCGGCCGGACGGGCGCCTCGCGCTCGTCGACTTCGAGTACGCCGCCGAACTCGACGACGAACGCACCCCGTTGGCGGGAGCGCCCGGTCTCCAGGCGCCGCCCGGCACGCCGGGCGCCGAGGCCGACGCCTACGCCCTGTGGGCGACCTGGCTCACCATGCTGATGCCGCTGACCGAGATGGCCTCCCACGACCGGGCCAAGGCGGTGTCGCTGGAGGCATGGGCCCGGGGGCGCTACGGACTGGCACCCGACGCCGGCCCGGCCCGGCCCGCCCTGCTGCGGACCGCCGGGCGCGCCGCCGACCGGGAGGGCGAGATCGCGGCCCTCCTCGGCGGACCCGCCCCGGACTGGGCCGCACTGCGGACCCGGCTGATCGCGGGCATCCACGCGGGCGCCACACCGGAGCGCCGCGACCGGCTCTTCCCCGGCGACCCGAACGGCTTCGCCACCGGCGGCGGCGACCTGGCGCACGGGGCCGCCGGAGTCCTCTACGCCCTCCACCGCGTCGGGGCGCCTGTCCCGGCGGGGTGGACCGACTGGCTGGCCGCCGCCGCCCGCCGCCGCGACCCCGCCTCCCCGGGTGGCCTGTACGACGGACTGCCCGGCACGGCCGTGACGCTGGCCCTGCTCGGCCGCCCCGACGAGGGGCGCGAACTGTTCGCACGGGCCCTCGAAGCCGGCCGTCCCTCGCCCTCGGCCGACCTGCTGACCGGGCGCGCGGGCACCGCACTGGCCGCTCTCCGCCTGGCCGCGGCCGGGCCCGGGGCGCCGGACCAGGAGCTGGTGGACACCGCCCTGCGCACCGCCTGGCAGCTCGACTGCCTGGTGCGCGGCGAAACCGTGCCGGGCGGATTGGCCGTCCCGCCGTCCGCCGGACTGCTGCGCGGACTCAGCGGCGTCGCCCTGCTCCACCTCGACCTGCACGCGCTGACCGGCGAGGAGTGGTTGTTGCGCGCCGCCCGCACCGCCCTGTACCGGGACTCCGGGCACTGCGTGACGATGGACGACGGCACCGTCCAGGTCAAGGACGGCCGCCGCCACCTCCTCTACCTCGACCAGGGCAGCGGCGGCCTCGCCCTCGTCGCGCGCGCCTACCTGGCCCGGGAGGAGGCGCCCGCACTCGCCGCCCTGCTGCCCGGGGTGCGCAGGGGCTGCGGCAACGAATTCGTGCGCGAGCCGGGCCTTTTCACCGGGCGGGCCGGACTCGTCGCCACCGCACGGCAGTTGGAGGAGGCCGGCCGGCCCGCCGGGCCCGAGGTGCGCGCCTCGGTACGCAATCTGTCCTGGCACCTGGTCGCCGACGGGGACCGCCTCCTGGTCCCGGGCGCCCGACTGCGCCGCTGCTCCGCCGACCTGGCCACGGGGGCGGCGGGGCTGCTCCTGGCCCTGCACTTCCTGGCGGGCGCGGACGGCGGGCCGGGCGGCGGCGGACGCACAGGGGCGGAGGCGGGGGCGGCCGTCGCCCCGGGGGACGACGGCCGCCGGGCGGACGATCTGCTGACGCTGCTCACCCTGGGATGAGGGCCGCCCCCGAAGCCGGACCCCGGCCCGGGCCGGCGCCCGCCACGGGGGCGGCGGCCTCCGCCGCGCCGGCGCGGTCCGCCGCCCCTGATCCCTCCCGGCCCTCCTGCTCCCGGGCGAACAGGCCCAGCAGACGCGGAACTTCGTACAAGGCGGCATGGGCGGTGACCTCACCGGCGGGGGAGGTCACCGCCCCGGCATCGATCAGCGACTCGACGGCCCGGATCGCCGCCCGCTCCCCGCAGCCCAGCGCCGCCGTGGCCCGGTCGAGGGTGAAGCCCCCGTCCGCCACGAGCCCCGCCAGCCGCGCCAGCACCCGCCGGTCGCCCTCCGACAGGTCCTGCCACCCGGACGCGATCCGCCGCCGTACGGAGACGTCCCCGGCGACCAGTTCGTCCAGCGCGCCCGAGGGGTCGTCGAGCCGGTCCGCGTACTCGGCCAGCGGCAGGTGGCGCAGCACCGCCAGCCTCATCCCGCTCACCTCGACCGCCAGCGGCAGCCCCCCGCAGGCCCGCACGATCCGCAGCGCCGCCCCCGGGTCCGTCCGCAGCCGGCCGGCCCCGATCAGCTTCCCCAGCAGCTCCAGCGCCTCCCCGTCCGCCAGCGCGGGCAGCGCGATCCGGTGGACCGGGGCGAGGCCGGGCAGCTGCCCCCGGGCGGTGACCAGGACCGAACACGCCCCGGACCGGGGCAGCAGCCCCCGTACGGACGCCTCGTCGGGGACGTCGTCCAGGACGACCAGCGCACGGCGGCGGGCCTGCCACCTCTGCCAGGCGTCCGCGAGCACGTCACCGGCGGCGGCCCCGGACGGCTGCTCCGTCCCCGGGGCCGGCCCCGCCACCCCGCACAGCCGCCCCAGCTCCGCCAGGACCTCCGCCCGGCTGCGTGCCGTACCGTCCTCCCGGCGCACCCGGACCTGGACCCGGCCGTCCGGGAAGCGGTCGGCCAGCAGGTGCGCCGCCCGGGCCGCCAGCGCCGACTTGCCCGCCCCGGCGGGGCCCGAGACGACCACCACCCGCTCCTCGCCGCCGCCCAGGACGTCCAGCAGGTCGCGCAGTTCGTCGCGGCGGCCCGCGAACGCCCCGGTCCCGGCGGGCAGCGCCACCGGCCCCGCCTGCTCCCGGGCGGCGGCGGGCCGCCGGGGCTCCCGCCCGCGGCCGAGCATCGAGCGGTAGAGCGCCGCCATCGCCGGACTCGGCTCCAGGCCCAACTCCCGCGCCATCAACTGCCGGTAGTCGTCGAACACCGCCAGCGCCTCGGCCTGCCGGCCCGACTGGTGCAGGGAGTTCATCCAGGCGGCCCGCAGCCGCTCCCGCAGCGGATGGCGCTCCACGAGGTCCCGTAACCCGTCCACCGCGACGGCCGCCCGGCCCAGCTCGATCTCGGCCTCCGCCCAGTCCTCGTACACGGTCAGGCAGCGGGCCTCCAGCCGGTCCGCCTCCTCGGCCACCCCGGCCGAGTCCCGCAGATCATTGAGCGGCGGGCCCTCCCACAGGTCGAGGGCCTCCCGCAGCAGCCGGGCCGCCCCCGGCAGATCGCCCCGTTCGGCCGCCGCCCGCCCCGCCCGGGCCAGCGACCCGAAGCGCAGGGTGTCCAACTCGCCCTCCGCGATGCGCAGGAGGTAGCCCCCGCACCCGTGCACCACCCGCTCCCGGCCCCCGTCCCCGGCCGGGCCGAGGAGGGTGCGGGCGGCGCTGACGTACACCTGGAGGTTCTTCCGGGCGGTGCGGGGCGGATCGTCCGGCCATACGACGTCGGTCAACACGTCCACCGGTACGGGGGTGTTGGGGCGGGCCAGCAGCGTGGCGAGGACGAGCCGCTGCTTGCGCGGGCCGAGCGGCAGCTCACGGCCGTCGAGCCGAGCGGTGAGCGGGCCGAGGAGGGAGAAGTGCACCGCACCGGCGGGAGCGGTACGGACGGGAGGTCGGGACATCGGCGGGCCTCCGGAGTGGGGGTCGGGCGGCGGTCTGGGCCGTACGCACGCCCCGATCGTGCGGCGGGGCCCGGCCCCCGCACATCGGGGCGCCACCCGCATTTTCCGCCCGCACACCCGACCGAAACCGCCCGGCGCCCCCATACCGCCGCCCCGGGCCCCGCACCGGCCGCCCGCGCGTGCCCCGCTCCGGCCCCGGCGCCCCGTGCCCGGAGGCGGCCCGCCCCCAACCCGGCCGACGGTCCTCGGGCCCCGCACGCCCCCGCGTCCGGCCCCGCCGCCGCTCAGGCCGGTCCGACCGCACCGCCGCTCAGACCTGTTCGACTCCGCCGCCGCTCAGGCCGGTTCGACCGCGCACTCGGCGGCGAACTCGCACAGCGCCGCCCGGTCCGCCCGCCCCGTCTTGTTCAGCAGGCTGGCCATGTGCTTCTCCACCGTGCGGGGTGAGATGGACAGCCGCCGGGCGATCTGCTGGTTGCCGGGCCGTTCGGGCAGCAGCACGAACACCTCGTACTCGCGCGGCGTCACCCCGCTGGTCCGCAGCGGGGAGGGAATCCGGTCCCAGCCGCCCCGGTGCTGGCCCACGCTCTCCCCGGCCTGCCGCAGCGCGGCCCGGCAGGCGGAGGCGACCGGCTGCACCCCGGCCCCGTAGAAGAACTCCTCGGCCACCCGCAGCCACGCCACCGGCTCGCCCCACCCGTCCGCCCGTGCCGGGTCCGCCGCCAGCCGCAGGCCCAGATGGCGGGCGACCGGGAAGGGCGCGGAGAGCGCGTCGAAGGCCGCCATCAGCCGGGCCGCCCCCGCCGCGTCGCCCTCCCGGCCCAGCAGCACCGCGTCGGCCAGCTCCAGGAACTGCCGGTTCCAGGCGAGACAGCCCCCCGGCGCCGACCGCGCCTCCTCCAGCTCCGCCCGGTCCGCCGTCCCCGCCAGCACCCGCAGCAGCGGGCGCAGCCCGTACCGCCCGCTCAGGTAGTAGTAGCTCGGGTGGTCCGCCTCCCAGGCCAGCACCTCGTCCAGGCTCGCCGCCGCCCGCTCCCGGTCCTCCTCCAAAAGCGCCCCGAACCCCCGGCACAGCCCCGCGCGGAGCGGCACCAGCAGCGACCGCTCGCCCCCGGCCCGCCGGAACGCGGCCAGCGCCCGGTCCATCTCCCGCCGCCGTCCCCGGTGCGCGGCCATCGTCGCCCCGGCCAGCAGCAGGTAGCGGTGGGTGGACAGATCGCCGACCCGGGCGCTCGCCTCCGTCGAACGGTCGAGGATCTCCTGCGCCTCCTCCCACCGCGCGCACATCACCGCGTTCATCGCGAGCAGCCCGTCGACCGTGCGGGTCAGCCGCAGCGCGCCCAGATCGGTGGCCGCCGCCCGCGCGGACAGCAGGCGCGAGGCGTCTCCGGTCCGCATGAAGGCGTTCGCCCCCAACCGCACCAGCGCCTCCACCCGCCAGACCGGCAGGGCGTGTTCGGTGGAGATCGACAGCATGTGCTCCAGCGCGGCGTCGGCGGCGTCGAACCCCTCCTCGCGCCGCAGGAGCGCCAGCAACTGCCAGCCCTGGCAGGCGACCTGGGGCAGCCCTTCGGCCTCGGCGGTCTCCGCGGCCCGCTGGACGGCCCGTCCGGCCTCCGCCGGCCCGCGGTCCGGCCGCCCGTGCCCCGGGAGCAGCGCCAGGTGCCCCTCGACCACGGCGAGCGCCGCCTGCGGGCCGGGCAGGGGGGAGGGGCCGAGCAGGTCGCGGGCCGTCCCCGCCTGGCGTGCGGCGTCGGCGGTGCGCTCGGCCATGACCGCCGCCCAGGCCAGCTCGATATGGATGCGGCCGCGCCGGGCGGCGGCCTCGGAACGCGCCGGAACCGGCGGCAGCGCGTCCGCCAGCGCCAGCGCGCCGTCCAGGTCGCCGCCCTCGGCACGGGCGACCGCCAGCGACTCGGCGACGGCGGCCCGGTCGGTCTCGGCGGCCAGCGGGTGCGCCCGCTCCAGCAGCACCACGGCGGAGCCGTGCGCCCCCGAAGCGAGCATCCGTCTCCCCGCCTCCGCGAACTGGCGGGCCGCCCCCGCCCGGTTGCCGGCCGCCAGTTGCAGGGCGGCGACGAGCTGCCGCCCGTCCTCGTCCAGCGGCTGCCCGGAGTGCTCGATGGCCTCGGCGGCGCGGCGGGCCAGGGAGGCGCGCTCGGCCGGGGCGAGCGAGGAGATCAGGGCCTCGGCGGTGAGCGAGTGCCGGAAGGTGTAGCGGTCGGGGGCCGCGCCGTCGGGGGCGATGACGCCGGCCTCCACCGCCGACCGCAGATGCGTGAACAGGACCCGGTCCTCGAACCCGGTGACGGTCTGGAGCACGGACACCGAGAACTGGCTGCCCAGCGTGGCCGACGCCAGCAAGAGGTCCCGCACCGGTTCGTCCAGCCGCTCCAGCCTGCGGGCCCAGCTGCGCACGATGTCCGAGGGGACCGAACCGCCCTCCTGCTCCACCGCCGTCCACCCCTCGCCGGTCCGCCGGAGCCGGCCGGTGTCGAGCAGGTCCGCGAGCAGCACCTCCAGCAAGTACGGGTTGCCCCCGGCGCGTTCGGCCAGTCTGCGGTGGACCTGCTCGGGGATCTCCTCGGGCCGCGCCTCCAGGCACGCGCCGGTCAGCACCCGCGTCTGCGCGTCCCGCAGCGGCCCCATCTCCCGTACCGTCGCGGCCTGTCGGCGCTCGGCGGAGCGTACGAGGTCCAGGGCGGCGCCCGGTTCGGGACGCAGGGTGCCCAGGAGCAGGATCGGCAGCTCCGCCAGGTTGTCGATGACGTACTCGACGACCGCGATGGTCTCCGTGTCGCAGTCGTGCAGGTCCTCCAGCAGGATCGCGCAGCCCGCCTCCCTGCCCAGGACGGACAGCAGCCGCAGCAGCGCCTCGGCCAGCTCCACGACCGTCTCCGGATAGCCGGGGGCGCCGTCCCGCCGCCACTCCGGGACCAGCCTCGCCAGCGCCGGATGGTACGGCGCCAACTCGGGATCGGTCGGGGTGCCGGCCGCCCGGAACCGGGACGCCAGCGCCTCGGCCAGCGGGCGGAAGGGGACGACGAGGCCGGTGGAGGTGGCCCGGCCGCGCAGCACCGGCATCCCGAACCCGTAGGCCCGGTAGGCGCACTCGCCCGCCAGCCGGGACTTGCCGATTCCCGCGTCCCCGAGGAGGAACAGCGCGCGCCCCGAACGCCGTTGCACGGCGTCCAGGGCGCTGCTCAGGAGTCCGATCTCCTCGTCCCGCCCGACGATGACCGGCGAAGTGGCTCGCATGGCCGCAGGCTACTGGAGCGACAACTCCCACGGCAGCGTGCCAATCCGGCTCAATTGCCGTCGAGTTGGCCGGATTCGTTCACCACGGGGCGGTCATGGTGGTCCAGGGCAGGTCGTGGCTGTACCCGCTCTCGCCCTCCGAAGCGCTGAGGAGTCTGCTGCGCGCACCGAGGCCCCCGGTGGCGCCCAAGGAGATCTGGCCGGCCGGGTGCTCGGGGGAGCCCTCGTGCGCGATGTCGCCGGACGCCTGCAGGGCCGCTTCGCCGAAGTGCTTCATCTCTGCCTCATCTTCTGGTGGTGGGTGGTCGTCGGACGCTGGAGCGTGGTCTGCTTCGGTGGGGTGGCGGCGTGCGGAAACCGCCGTACGCCGGGGCCCCGGTGGGCGGGGGCCGCGGTTCAGGGGGCCCGGGAGGGGCGCAGGAGCAGGGCGGAGCCGATCCGGTCGGGGAACCCGGCCCGCAACAGCCCGTGGCCGACCCCCGAGAGCCCGGTGAGCAGCCCCGGGTGCGGTACGCGACCGGGCGTCCCGCACTGCGGGCCCGCCCGGTCCGCCGAGGCCAGCAGCGCTCCGGCCCGGCGCATCCACGCGGAGCGCCCGGTGGGCGCGGCCCGGTGGCCGAGGAGTTCGAGGAGCCCCGACTCGCCGTGGCACAGGCTGTCGTCGGCGAGCGGGCCGAGGTCCGCCGAGGCGTGGGCGCGGTCCGCCAGCCAGCCGGACAGGGCGGGGTCCTCCAGGGCGTGCGGACTGTCCGCGATCGCCAGCGCGATCCCGGCCGCCCCGTCGCACCAGGCGGGTCCGTGGACCGGTTCGGCGGTCGCCGAGCCGGTCGCCCCGTGCAGGGCCCGGAGCCCGGCCGCCCGGAAGCGGGCCTCGCCGCCGGCCCCGGCGAAACGCAGCAGCGCCCAGCCGATGCCCGCCGCCCCGTCCGCGAAGCCCCCGGTTTCCGCGGGCGGGGCGGCGACGAGCCGGTCGGCGCACCGCACGGCGCCCCGCCACGCCTCCGGGCGGCCGGTCGCACGGTGCACCGCCAGCATCGCGGCCAGCCCGCCCGCCGCACCGCCGCGCACCCCGTACCCGCTCTCCGCCGCGCCCGCCGCACAGCACAGCCGTACGGCGGGGCCGACCAGGTCCAGCACCCCCCGGTCGCCCAGCAGCGTGCCCACCTCGGTCAGCGCGTACGCGATGCCGCCGAGGCCCGCGAAGGCGCCGGTCCCCAGGGGGCCGAGTTCGTCGTCCCGCCCGTGGAGGGCGTCCAGCAGGCCCGGGACCGGGTCCAGCGCCTCACGGGCGGCCTCCGCGTACCGGGACACGCCGGTGAGCGCGGCGAGTTGGGCCAGGAAGAGCGCGGGCCCGGTGTAGCCGGCCGCCAGGTCCGCCGCCATCGGCGTGAGCCGCCAGTAGCGTTCCCCGAGCAGTTCCAGCCCGATCCAGTTGGTGCGGCTCCCGTGCCGGTAGGCGAGGGAGACCAGCTGGTCGCCCACCGACCGTGCGGCGGACAGCAGTTGCTCGGGCTCCGGCGCCCGCTCCGCGCTCCGCTTCCGGCCGCCCGCCCCCGCCCGGTGCGCGGGCTCGGGCGAGGTGCTGACCATGGCGGCCCGGATGATCCGCTCCTGGTCCTGCCGGTCCACGGTGTCCATCGCGCGCACCTTCGCCTCGACCCGCGCGAGCCCGGAGGAGCCGTCGGAGCCGGCGGGGAGCGGAACCGTACGACCGGTGCCGCTCCACAGCTCCGTACCGCCGGGCCGGGTGGCGAACACCGGTACGTCGCCGCACCACAGCTCCGCGATCTCCTCGTCCTCCACGCCGGGCAGGCCGGGCGTGCCCAGGAGAGGGGTGCGCAGCAGCGACAGCACCTGGTGCCGTTCGGCCGCGTCCCGCATCAGGTCGGGGTGGGTCGACTCGTCCAGCAGCGTCGTGTACGTCCAGGTCGGCCGGGGCACGACCCGCACCTCGTCCCGGGCAAACAGGGTCAGCAGCCCCTCCGCGCCGAGGAGTTCTTCGCGGTGCTCGCCGATCGCGGTGTACCCGGCGCTGAAGCCGCCGCAGAGGGCGTCGGTGTACGCGGACGGGTCGGCGGCCACGCCGCCCAGCCGGGGCCGGTTGGCGGACTCCGCGAAACGGCCCGCCCGCCGCACCAGCCGCATCCGGTCGGTCCCGGCGTCGGCCCAGTCGGCGGTCGCGATGGGCGACGAGGCGGCGCCGCCCCCGCCGATGGCCGACATGTCGAGCGCGGTCGTCTCCCCGACCAGCAGCTGCGGCAGCAGCCCCACCCGGTGGACCGAGTCGTGCAGGGCGCGGGCGGCCGGGTCGGGGGAGCGTGCGGACCCGAGAGGCGGGTGGAACAGGGTCTCCACATCGACCAGGACCGGGTGCGGGCCGCAGGCGATCAGGTTCTCGTGGTGCAGGTCCGTACCGTCCAGCGCGTGCAGCAGGGCCAGCAGAGCGCCCTGGCGCCAGTAGAACTGCCGGGTCTCCGCGGCCGAGGCGCAGGGCCGCTCCTCGACGAACTCGGCCCAGCCGTACTCCCCCCGGTCCAGCACGCGCGGCACCCGCAGGTCCGGGGCGCCGTCCAGCGAACCGAACCAGCCGGCCAGGGTGTTGAAGTGCCGGTGCGCCGCGAGCGGTCGCGGCTTGTAGACCAGCCGCCCGCCACCGGCGAACCGCAGCAGCATCACCGTCCGGCCCCCGCGGTGGCTGTCGCCCGCCCCCGCCTCGACGCCGATGAGCGCCCCGGGCCCGGCGTCCGCGCCGAGCGCACCGCCGGGAGAGCCGCCGCGGTCCCCGAACACCCCTGCCGGGCCGAGGAGATGGCGGTCGGCGGCGAGCCGGGCGACCATCTCCGCGAAGGCGTCCCCGGTGTTGAGGCAGGCCGTGGCCAGGAGGCGGGCCAGCACGGGGTAGGCGGTGACGAGCGGACGGAGGCCGTCGCGGCGGGCGGTCAGCCGGACGAAGTCCCGGAAGCGCTCCTCGGGCCCCTCGCCGCTCAACCGCCCCCGCCGCCGCGCCTCGTGCAGCTCGGTGACCAGCGTGCGCGCCGCGATCCGGGAGAGCCGCCGCGTCAACTGCCGCCTGAAGTCGGCGAGTACGAGCGAGGACGCGTCCACCGCGGAGCCGTTCGCGGAAAGTCCGCCCCGGGCGGTCCCCCGGGCGGCGCGCCCGCCGTTCCCGGGGCCGTCCGCAGCCGCTCCGTCCGAGGAAGCTCCGCACGCCGGCGCCCCGGCCGTCACGGGTCCGGCCGTCCCGGAGTCGGCCGCCAGGGGCCCGGAGGCCGTGAATGCGGCCCGGAGCCGGTCCGCCGCCGCCTCGACGAACGGTGCGACGATCGGTCCGAAGCCGCTCAGGCCGGGGTAGGGGCGGTCGGCGACCACCACGTCGCGTGGAGCGGCGGCGACGGCCTCGCGGACGAAGGCCGCCCAGGCGGGCTCGCCGGAGGACCGGCCCCCGACGACGCCGGGCAGCCACCAGGGCGCTCCGGCCCGGTCCTCGAAGGGGGAGAGGGCCGGGAGGGAAGGCCGGGCGGGCGGGGCCGCGGGGGACGGGACGGCGGGACGACGGCTTGTGCCTCTGTCGATCAGGTCCTTCTCCGCCACCGCTCAGCACCTCCCCGTCCCCGGCCGCCCCGGTCGGGCGGCCCGCGTCCATCGTGGCGGGGGAGAGGCTACGGGCGCATGGGGGCGTCACCCCCATCTTTCGCCCCTCTGCCCTTTCGCCCCTCGACCCGGGGCGGCGCCCCGGCCGCCGATGCCGGCCGCCCGCCGGGGGTTGCGAGGAATGGCCGTTTCTCCCCTGCCGTGCGCCGTCGGATTGCTGCTTAATGGGGCTCCCGCGCGTGCGGGGCGAGCGCGAGAGCGTACGGGGGAGCCGTATGACCGCAACGGACAGTTCCGGGCAACAGAGACCCAAGCCGCCGTCCGGCCGACTGGCTGGGCCGCCGGCCTCGCCACCACCACCGCCGACCTCACCCCCACCGAACGCTCCGGCCGGGCATCCGCAGCAGGAGCCGCCGATGCCGAGACCTCCGCGCCCCGGAGGGGTCCTGGAAGTCTCGGTCAACCGCCGGATGCTCTGGATCGGCCCGGCGGCCTTCCCCCTGAACAACCTCACCCGGGTCGAGGCCACCAAGCTCAAGCCGGACCGGGGTGCGACCTTTCTCCGCTCCCTCAAGTGGCTGGCGTTCACCGCGGTCGCCTACGTGGTGGTCATGGCGGCCACCGAGAACGAGGCGGAGGCCGCGGAGAGCGCGAATCCGGTGTTCGTCGTCTTCCTGGTCGGTCTGATCGGCTACTTCGTGAAAGAGCTGGTGGAACCGGCGAAGCCGATCCTGGCGGTCGAGACGGCAGGCGGCTCCCTGGCGGTGGTGACGCTGCCGAGCGTGGAGGAGCTGCGGACGATCGCCGGACAGATCGTCCACGCGATCAATCACCCGGAGGCCGAATTCACCGCGTACGTGAACGAGTTGAACAACTACAACGGCCCCGTCTTCCATCAGAACGGCGCCCAGAACACGGGGATCAGACTGTGAGCGAACCGACGCACCACTCGACCTACAACGGGCCGGTCTTCCACCAGAACGGCGCGCAGAACATCGGTATCAACCACGGTTTCGTCGGCACCGTCCAGGACCCGGAACTCCGTGCCGCCGTAGCAGAGTTGACCGCGCGACTCAACGCGCTCACCAGCCACCTCACTCCGGACCAGGCCCGCACGGTCGAGGAGACCCTGCCCGTGCTCGCCCTGGACCGCGAGGCCATGACCGAACGCTGTCTCACCCTGGCCCGGCTCAGCCAGATCGCGAACAGCCTGGGACCGGTGGCCCAGCCCGTGGCGGACGCACTCGGGCGGGTGCTCGGTCTGCTGGGGTAGGGGCTTCCGTCGAGCTGCCGCCGCCTGCCGGGCGACGGCGGCAGCTCGACGAGAGACCTCAGGGCTGGGCCAGCTTCCGGAAGAGCGCGTCGATCTCCCCCCGGTCGGCGACCAGCGGGAGGGTGTCGAAGGCCAGCTCCCACTCACCGTCCGGGCCGAAGCGCTCCACGATCCCGAACGGGATGTCCTCGCCCTTCGCTCCGGAAACCGTGCCGTGCCACTCCACGTAGGTCGTGGTCCTGCCGAAGGCGGCTTGGCCGGCCTGGAAGCGGACGTCCGCCGTGCCGAAGAACCGCTGGAGGTAGGCCCGCTTGCCGGCTTCCGTCCTCAGCGGAGCGTCCAGCCCCGGCCCCGACAGCCGTGCGTTGCCCATGCGGCCGAGCAGGGCGTCCGTGTCCTCCCCGTTCCACGCCGCGAGGCGGTCCGGTATCTCCGCGGCCCTCAGCCGCCCGGGCGCCGGGCCCCGGGAGGGAGCCGGGCCGAAGTCCGCGATCCCGTCGAACAGCCCCTCGGGCGCCAGCTCCGGGACCGTGTCCCGGAACAGGACGTAGCGGTCGTAGTAGCGGCGGGCCTGGAGCGACTTGCCGTCGTCCCCGAGGACATTGCGCGCGATCTGCGGGTAGGCCACCTTGTGGCCCTTCACCGTGGCCTCGTTCCACTGGCCGAACATCGCGACGGCCCCGTCGGCCACCACGTTCGTGCCCCGGTACCGCAGGTCGGGGACCAGCCTCAGGGAGCCGGTGATCGAGGTGCCGATCACGGTGCGGCCGTGCTGCGGGGCGCTGCCCGCCTCCCAGAGGGTGGCGTCCTCGTCGAAGATGTCGAGGTAGGCCCTCACGCGGGGGTGGTTCAGGTCCCCGACAGCCGGAGGGGTGGCGGTCGGCAGTACGCCGAAGGCGATCTGCCGCCGCATGAACGCGCAGGCGTTCGGGGTGATCCGGCCTTCCAGTAGTTCGACCTGGGCGTGCACGTCCGGGCAACCGCCGTGTGCGGCGGCCTTCTCCCCGCCCGGAAGCGCCGTCGCCGAGGTCGCCACCCCCGTGACGACCGCGAGCACCACGGCTCCCACCACACCCCGCCGACACGCGAACATTCCGTACCTCGTCTCGTTCCGTCCGATGCGGCCCGTCGCCGCTCGTGGGGACAACATGCCTGTCCGGCGGGGCGGGGGTCGATTACCTCCGGGGTAATCGCCGAGGTCAGAGGGGGTGCGCACTCCTCTCCACAGGCAGGCAGACAGGCAGGCAGATGGGCGGGCGGGCGGGTGCGCAGGGCGCAGCGAGCCGTGGCCGGACCCCGGTGGTCGTCCGGGGCCGCCTGGTACGGCGGCGGCGCGCACCAGGAGCGGCGGGCTCGACCGGCGGGACGGTCCGCGCCCCGGGAGCCGCCCGTCCCGAGCGCCGCTCCCGGCCCGGCTCATCCCCTCGGCGCCGCCGTGGACCCCCGGATCATCAGCTCGGCGGCGATGGCGGCGATGCCGCCCGGCGGAGGGTTCTCCTTGCCCATCGCGAGCCGCCCGGCCCGGGCCCCCGCCTCGAAGAGGGGCAGCCGGACCGTCGTGAGGGCGGGCACCGCGTCCACCGAGAACGGCAGGTCGTCGAAGCCCGCGACCGAGATGTCCTGCGGGATGCGCATCCCCTGGTCCCGTACGGCCGCGCACGCGCCCAGCGCCACGGTGTCGTTGGCGGCCACGATCGCCGTCACGTCCGGGGCCCTGCGCAGGAGTTCGAGGGTGGCCTCGTAGCCGGAGCGCCGGTCGTAAGGGCCGTGCACGATGAGCCGGTCGTCGTCACCGGCCCCCGTGCCGCCGTGCCCCTGGCCACCGGCCCCCTCGCCCTTCTCGCCGCCCTCCGCCGGCCCGGCGGCGCGCAGTGCCTCCCGGTGGCCCTCCAGGCGGTGCCGGGTGGTGGTCCGCTCCGGGGGCCCGGCGACGTAGCCGATCCTGCGGTGGCCGAGCGAGAGCAGGTGCTCGGTGAGCCGTCGGCCCCCGCCCCGGTTGTCGAAGACGAGCGCGGCGACGAGCGCGTCCCCCTCGGGCAGCGGGGGCCGCCCGCAGAAGACGATCCGGGTGCCCGCGTCCGCCAGCTTCGCCAGCTTCGCGGCGATCGCCGCCTGGTGCCCCGGGTCCTCGACCGCGCCCCCGGTGAGGACGACGGCGGCGGCGCGCTGGCGCTGGAGGAGGGTGAGATAGGTGAGTTCGCGCTCCGGGGAGCCCCCGGTGTTGCAGATGACGGCCAGCTTCTCGCCGCCCGCCCGCCCCGAACCGTCCCCGGGCCTGCCGATCTGCGTCTGCGCCGCCCCCGCCATGATCCCGAAGAACGGGTCGGCGATGTCGTTGACCAGGATGCCGACCAGGTCCGAGGTGGCCGCCGCGAGGGAGCTGGCGGGCCCGTTGAGCACGTAGTCGAGGTCGTCCACCGCGCGCAGGACCCGCTCCCGCGTCGAGGCCGCCACCGGGTAGTTGCCGTTCAGTACGCGGGAGACGGTGGCGGGCGACACCCGGGCGCGCGCCGCCACATCCGCCAGGGTGACTGTCATCGCTGTCCTCCGTGGAGATGCCGTGCGGCCCCCTCTTGTCCGGCCGCTTGCGGCAGGCTAGCGTCACCCCCGATAGAAAGCGCTTGCTACGGCTGTAGGGAAGGACTTTCGTGACACGCAGGACAGTGCGCATCGCCATGAACGGCGTCACGGGACGCATGGGATACCGGCAGCACCTGGTGCGCTCGATCCTCGCCATCCGCGAACAGGGCGGCCTCGATCTCGGCGGCGGCGAGGTGGTGTGGCCCGAGCCCGTGCTCGTCGGCCGCAGGGCCCACGCCCTGGAGGAGCTGGCCGGGCGCCACGGCCTGACGGAGTGGTCCACCGACCTGGACGCGGTCCTGGCGGACGACACGGTCGAGATCTACTTCGACGCCCAGGTCACGTCGGCCCGGGTGGAGGCGGTCAAGAAGGCGATCGCGGCGGGCAAGCACGTCTACACCGAGAAGCCGACCGCCACGGACCTGGAGGGGGCGCTCGACCTGGCCCGGCTCGCCCGGGACGCCGGCGTCAAGAACGGCGTGGTCCAGGACAAGATCTTCCTGCCGGGCCTGCGCAAGCTCAAGCGCCTCATCGACGGCGGCTTCTTCGGCGAGATCCTGTCCGTGCGCGGGGAGTTCGGCTACTGGGTCTTCGAGGGCGACTGGCAGGAAGCCCAGCGCCCCTCCTGGAACTACCGCGCGGAGGACGGCGGCGGCATCGTCGTGGACATGTTCCCGCACTGGGAGTACGTGCTGCACGAGCTGTTCGGCCCGGTCGCCTCCGTCACCGCCCACGTGCGGACGCACGTTCCGCGGCGCTGGGACGAGCGGGGCGAGCCGTACGAGGCGACCGCCGACGACGCCGCGTACGGCATCTTCCAGCTGGCGAGCGGGGCCGTCGCCCAGATCAACTCCTCCTGGGCGGTACGGGTCAACCGCGACGAGCTGGTCGAGTTCCAGGTCGACGGCGTCCACGGCTCGGCGGTCGCCGGGCTGCGCAACTGCCGTGTCCAGCACCGCTCGGCGACCCCCAAGCCCGTCTGGAACCCGGACCTCCCGGTCACCGAGTCCTTCCGCGACCAGTGGCAGGAGGTCCCGGACAACCAGGAGTTCGACAACGGCTTCAAGGCGCAGTGGGAGCTGTTCCTGCGCCACGTGGTCCTGGACGAGCCGTACACCTGGGACCTGCTGGCCGGCGCCCGGGGCGTCCAACTGGCCGAACTGGGGCTGAAGTCCTCCGCCGAGGGCCGCCGCTTCGACCTCCCGGAGCTGACCCTGTGACGTACTGCCCGAGCGCGTGGCGCCCCGACGGGGAGCCGCTGCCGTGACGACGACCACCCTCCACCTCCCGCAGGGCCCCTACACGCCCCGCACCACCCCGCTCGACCTGGCCCCGGGGGCGTCCGCGCCCACCTCCCGTACCGTCTTCTCGGCCGCACACGTGGTCGCCGACCCTTACGCGGACACCGCCCCGGGCGACCCCGCCGCCGTCGACTGGGAGTCCACACTCGCCTTCCGCCGCCACCTGTGGGCCCACGGGCTGGGCGTCGCGGAGGCCATGGACACCGCCCAGCGCGGCATGGGCCTGGACTGGGCGGGCGCGGCCGAACTGATCCGCCGCTCCGCCGCCGAGGCGAAGGCGGTGGGCGGCCGGATCGCCTGCGGCGTCGGCACCGACCAGCTGCCCGAGGGCGGCGCGGCCACCCTCGCGGAGGTCACCGCCGCGTACGAGGAGCAGTTGGCGCTGGCCGAGGAGCACGGCGTCCAGCCGATCCTCATGGCCTCGCGCGCCCTGGCCCGCGCCGCACAGGGCCCGGAGGACTACCTCGCGACGTACGCCCGTCTCCTGCGCCAGACGTCCGAACCGGTGATCCTGCACTGGCTGGGCCCGATGTTCGACCCGGCCCTGGAGGGCTACTGGGGAAGCGCCGACCTCGACGAGGCCACCGACACCTTCCTCAAGGTGATCGCCGAACACCCGGACAAGGTCGACGGCGTCAAGATCTCCCTTCTGGACGCGGCCCGCGAGATCGACGTCCGCCGCCGCCTGCCGGGCGGGGTGCGCTGCTACACGGGCGACGACTTCCACTACCCCGAGCTGATCGGGGGTGACCAACGCGGCTTCAGCCACGCCCTGCTGGGCATCTTCGACCCGCTGGGCCCGCTGGCCGCCCACGCGGTACGGGTGCTGGACACGGGGGACGCCGAGGGCTTCCGGGCCCTGCTGGACCCCACGGTCGAACTGTCCCGCCACCTCTTCCAGCGCCCCACCCGCTTCTACAAGACGGGCGTGGTGTTCCTGGCCTGGCTCGCCGGGCACCAGGACCACTTCACGATGGTGGGCGGGCTCCAGTCGGCCCGCTCGCTGCCGCACCTGGCGAAGGCGTACGAACTGGCCGACGGACTCGGCCTGTTCCCCGACCCGGAGCTGGCGGCGCACCGCATGCGCGCCCTGCTCGCGGTCCACGGAGGCACCCGATGACCCACGACCTCACGCGCCTGAGCATCAACCAGGAAACCATCAAGCAGTGGTCGTTGGAGGAGCTGGCCGAGGGCTGCGTCAAGGCGGGCGTCGGCCGGGTGGGCCTGTGGCGCGCCCCCGTGCAGGCGTACGGCGTCGAGCGCGCGGCACGGCTCCTGTCGGCCGCCGGGCTCACCGTCACCAGCCTCTGCCGGGGCGGTTTCCTCACCGCTCTCGACCCCGCCGAACGCGCCCGCGCGCTGGACGACAACCGGGCGGCGATCGACGAGGCGGCGGCCCTGTCCACCGACACCCTGGTCCTGGTCTCCGGCGGCCTCCCGCCCGGCAGCCGCGATCTGCACGGGGCCCGCGAGCGGGTGGCCGACGCCCTGGGGGAGCTGGCCCCGTACGCCGCCGAGCGCGGTGTGCGCCTGGCGATCGAACCCCTGCACCCGATGTACGCGTCCGACCGCTGCGTGGTCTCCACCCTCGGCCAGGCGCTGGACCTGGCTGAGCGCTTCCCGGCCGAGCAGGTCGGTGTGGTGGTGGACACCTACCACCTGTGGTGGGACGACCGGGCCCCGGCCGAGATCGCCCGGGCGGGGGCGGGCGGCCGCATCCACTCCTTCCAGTTGGCCGACTGGATCACCCCGCTCCCGGCGGGCGTTCTGCTGGGGCGCGGCCAACTGGGCGATGGATGCGTGGACTTCCGTGCGTTCCGGCGGGCGGTGGAGGCCGCGGGCTTCGACGGCCCGATCGAGGTGGAGATCTTCAACGAGGCGCTGTGGGCCCGCGACGGGGCGGAAGTCCTCGCGGAAGTGGCGGACCGCTATGCGCGACATGCCTGCTGAGAGCCCCGCCCCCACCTGAAGGTAAAGAGATCGCAAAGGGCTGCAACCTTTGGGTACCCCCCCGGGTCACACAGGGCGTCGGGACTTCCGGGGAGGGGTCCGGGGGGAACGGGAAGGCCCGACGGGAGGGGAACGCGAGGGGGGTCCGGCCGCGAGGCCGGGCCCCATTCCGCTGTCCGCCCTGTCCGCCCTGTCCGCCCTGTCCGCCCCGAAGCCGCCGGGCGGCCCTCTGCTCCGCGCTCGCCGCCGCCCGGCGACCGCCGGTGGACCTGGACCTCCGCACCGGACGCCGCCCGGCGGTCGCGGGGAGCCCTGGTACTTCCGTGCCGGCGGTCGCGGGGAGCCCTGGCCCTCCGTGCCGAGGGCCGTCCGGTGGTCGCCGGACGGCCCCCGCGTCACAGCGCGAGCATCGCCCGCGCGGGGACGCCCGCGTCCGCGAGCGGCCGCAGCGCCAGGCGGATGAGCGCCAGCGCGTTGTCGTCGCCCGCGATGCGGTTGGCGCTGAGCCGTCCGCACGCGAGGCAGTGGTGGATGAGCATCCACTCGCCGTCCTGCCGCACGGACAGGCTCAACGCCGCCATCCGCCCCCGGCACCCCGCCGCCCGGTCGCCGGGCACCCGGCCGTCCACGTGCAGACTGACCAGGCAGGACGGGCAGTGGTTGCGGTGGGCGGTGCCCGGGGCCGCGAGCGGCACGTCGAGCCGGCACCCGACGCACCGGAACGCGTCGCCGCGCGCGCCCTCGGGGCCGTGCAGCACGTCCTTGGGCCGCTGCGGACGGCGCTCCGAGGACCGCCGGGGTCTGCGCCGCGTCATCGGGACCTCCCGGCCGGAGTGCGTCCGCCCGTCCCGGTGGCGCCGAGGGGCCCGTTCCCGGTTCCGCCCGCCCGGTTCACAGGTCACCGAAGGCTTCGAGCGGAAACGGCGGCTGGGCCAGCGGGCGTACGGCCATCCGCATCAGGATCAGCTGGTTGTCGTCCCCGCAGACCGGGTTCGAGGTCAGCTCGTCGCACCGGGTGCAGCGGTGGACGACCATCCAGTCGCCGGTCCGCAGCACCGCGATCGAGATCGGGGCCATCCGGCCCTCGCAGTCGGAGCGGCCGCCCTCGACGTGGTCGACGAGGTGCTGGGAGTGCAGGCAGCTGGGGCAGTGGTTGCGCCGGCCGCCGTCGGGCGCGTACGCGGCGACGGTGAGTCCGCAGCGGACGCAGGTGAAGGTGGACAGGGAGGAGATGGGGGACGGGGAGGGCAGGGCTGAGCGGTGCTGGGGGTTGTCGTGTGACACCCGGATACTCCTTGCCGAAGGTGGGGAACGAAGCAGCAGGGAAGTACCGAGCGCCCCTCGCGTCAGCGGTGTGCGTGGAGCGGGGCCGGACGGCTGCGCGATGTCAGCCGGTCGTGAGGTGTCAGCAGTCGGTCGCGTACGGCGGCCGCGGACGGTCAGGCCCGGTCGCCCCGGCGCCACAGGCGCGACGAGGGAGGCTCGGAATCACTGGCCGGGGCATACATCAACTGCTTTCCAGGGCTCACGCCCAGACGTCGCCCGCGGTCGGGCCCGCAGCCGGGAGCGAGCACCGTAACAAGGGCGCCGCGCGACCGGCCACCGAATTACGCGCGGGGCGGCGGGGGCGGACGACGGCCGGGGCGACCGGGACCGGACGGCCTGGACGACCGGCGACGACGGCGGACGGTGACCACGGGGGCCTGGGGGCGCGGCGGACGGTGACCACGGGGGCCGGGGGGGCAGGGCGAACGGCGCCCACGGGGGTCCGAGGGCCCCGGCAGGCGGGTCGCCGGCGGTCCCCGGCCGGGTGAGTGGTCGGCCGCACCCGGGGTACCCGGCGCACATGGCCACCTCGAAGCGTGTAGCTCTCGCACCCCGTGCCGTACGGCAGTTGCGGCGGATCCGGCCGGTCTACCTCGGCGGGATGCTCATCTCCCTGCTGGTTCTCGTCCTCCAGGCGGACCGGGACGCGGGCGGTCGGCAGGCCGAGATCGCGGGGATCTTCCTGCTGGCGTTCACGGCGCTGTTCGTCCTGACGGCCGTGCAACTGCGGCGGCACGAGCGGACCGAGCACTGCAGTACGGCGAAGAAGCTGACGCCGTCGGTCTGAGGCTCCGCGCGGGCAGGCCGCCGGGTCCGGCCCCCGCCCCGGCCCCGGGGCGCCGCCTCAGCCCCGCAGCTCCGCCAGCCGGGCCAGCGCGTCGTTCGCCGCCTCTCGCCCCTCCGCGTCGAGGTCGACCCGTGCCGCCGCTTCCAGCAGCCCTGCCGCCCGCTCCACCTCGCCCATCCGCTGGGCGATGTCCCCGCGCAGGACGAGCAGCCGCAACTTCTGCGCGGGGGTGGGGGACTCGTCCGTGAGCCCCAGCGCCCGGTCGATGATCTTCGCGGCGCCCGGCAGGTCCTGCTTGGAGTCCGCGAAGAGGTCCGCCATGTGCAGCGCGCGGGCGAACGTCTCCTTAGGGGCGGGCCGGTGGCTGTGGTCCTCGCCGACCGGCTGCCCGATCCGGATCGTGTTCCCGGTCGGGTCGGTGATCAGGAATTGCCGCACGCCGTACGTCATGTCCTTGAGCGGCCCGATGCGCGGCAGCCCCCGCGTCGGAACCCGCCCGCGGGCCGCCTTGAGCCCCGCCCGGAACGCCGCGTGCAGACCGTCCACGTCATCGGTGAGGACGTAGCACCCGGAGTGGGAGGAGGCGGGTTCGTAACCCTTCATGCCGTAGAACTGGAGCTCGATCGCGCCCCGTTCGACCACGGCGTACGCGTACGGGCTCTTCTGGAGGTACGTCGTCGCGAAACCCAGGGCGGTGTAGAAGTCGAGGACGGACTCGATCAGAGAGGACCGGCAGGGAAGCATCGGGATCGTCGTCTCGGCCATGTCCCCAGTCTAGTCAAGTTTGAATAATGTGGTCAACGGAAGGGCGGCGGCTGCGGGGAGGTCGGCCTTCAGGAATGAAAATTCTCGCCCTTCCGGGATGTTTTCGCAGGTGGGGGGCGGCGGCACAGGTCTAGACCGAAGGGCCTCTTTACGCCTCTCCCGGTCCGTGCGTTACTCGTGACATGTTCATGGCCATCCGATTATCGGATGGCCATGGCTCTCTCCCATCCACGTGCCCGGAGGTGGCCATGTCCGCGTACCGTTCTCCGTCCCGCCGACTCAAGAGATCCAGGAGGGCCCTGACCGCAGCCGGCGCCCTCGGCGCCGCCGCCGCGCTGGTCCTGACCGGCGCGGGCCCGGCCGCCGCCGCGCCGCCCGCGCCCGACGAGCCGGTCCGGCAGGGCCACGCGTGGATGGGGGCGGGCACCCGTATCGAGCAGGGCCCCGCCTCCGCGACGGCGGGCGGCGTGACGCCGATGGACACCAGCGGCGTCCAGGGCATCGACGTCTCCCACTGGCAGGGGGCGATCAACTGGGGCTCGGTGAAGGCCGCGGGCATCGACTTCGCCTACATGAAGGCCACCGAGGGCACCGGCTTCAAGGACAGCCGCTTCAGCGCGAACTACACCGGCTCCTACAACGCCGGCCTGATCCGGGGCGCGTACCACTTCGCCCGCCCCGACATCTCCAACGGCGCGACGCAGGCAGGCTACTTCGCGAGCAACGGCGGCGGCTGGTCCAGGGACGGCAAGACCCTCCCCGGTGTGCTGGACATCGAGCACAACCCGTACGGAGCCATGTGCTACGGCCTCTCCACGACGCAGATGCGCACCTGGATCAACGACTTCTACAACACGTACAAGGCCCGCACCACGCGGGACGTCGTCATCTACACGACGGCCTCCTGGTGGAACACCTGCACCGGCAACTGGACCGGTATGTCCACCAAATCCCCGCTCTGGGTGGCGCATTGGGGCACCGCCAGCCCGAACATCCCCAGCGGCTTCCCCACCTGGACGATCTGGCAGTACACGGCCACCGGGCGGGTCTCCGGGGTCTCCGGCGACGTGGACCGCAACAAGTTCAACGGCAGCATGACCCGGCTCCAGGCCCTCGCCAACAACACCGCCTAGCGGCTCACCTCCGCACGGCGGCCGGGTGAGCCGGCCCGCCCCCGGCTCACCCGGCCGCACCGTCCCCATCGAGCGCCCCCCGCCACGCCCCCGCGTCCGCCGCCCCACGCCAGGAGTCAGCCGTGAACCTTCCCCCGCCGTCCCGCCGCCGCCTCCTCCTCGCCGGGGCCGGCGGTCTGGCCGCCGCCGCCCTCCCCGGCGCGGCCCACGCCCTCGGCCGCTCCCGGGACGTCGTCGAACCGGACATCGACGGCACGGCCCAGTGGAAGGCCCGTGCGCCGCAGGGGCCGATCGCGCTGGTGGGCAAGCGGCCGACGATGATCGTCGTGCACCACACGGTCAGCGCCAACACCTCGGACGTCTCCCGCGCCCAGGCCCACCGCCACGCCCACTGGGTGCAGGACCTGCACATGGACAAGAACGGGTGGAGCGACACCGGTTACCACTTCCTCGTCAGCCGGGGCGGCTGGATCACCGAGGGCCGCCACCAGAGCCTCGGCACGCTGCGGGGCGGCCGGGACTTCGTCATGGGCGCGCACACCTCCGGCCAGAACGGGGCGGGCCTCGGGATCGCCAACGAGGGCGCGTACCACGACGGCGCACAGCCGCCGAGGGCCCAGTGGGAGGTCCTGGTGGCGCTGTGCGCGTACGCCTGCCACCAGTACGGCATCGCGCCGAGCCGCATCTACGGTCACAAGGACTTCGGCGACACGCTCTGCCCGGGGGTGCTGCACGACAAGCTGCCGCAACTGCGCAGCGAGGTCGCCGCGAGCATGGGCTGAGCGGGCGCCCCGCGCCGGAGCGCGCGCGTCGCGGCGCGCCGCGGGACCGAGCCCCGAAGCCCTCCTGCCGGACCGGGCGGGACCGGACCGACTCGGACCGGGCGCGGAGGAACCCGACTCGGTCCGGGCGCGGAGGCACCCAAACCGGAGGAGGACCTTCCATGGGCCGGCCCTCGGTTCGCTGAGCCTCTTGCCGTCGCTCCACCCGGCACCGCGGTGCGGCCCGGGGCGGACGGAAGAGGGTGGCACGACGGACCGGGGGTTTCGGGTGGGCCGCCGGAGGGCCGGGGCTCAGAGGAGCCGCAGCAGCACCGGCCGGTACACCTCCAGCGCCTCCGTCGCGGCGTCCACGTCGGGCTCCGCCTCCAGCTCCTCGTCCTCCTCGTACGGGGTGAGGCGCAGGGCCGCCGCCATGGTGTCCCGGCTCCAGGAACCCTTCCGGACGGCCCCCAGGAGGGCGGCCAGGGCCGGGCGTTCGGCCTCGCCCCCCGCCACGTCGCCCAGGATCTGGTCGGCCTCGCCCAGGAGGTGGAGGTCGTCCACCAGATTGCCGACCACCTGGCCCGGCACGCCGAAGGCGGGCGACCAGGACCGGCCGTCCCAGCGGGCCGCCCCGCAGAACGTCCGGTCGTCGGCGGGGGAGAGGTGGCCCGGCAGCCCCGTCAGCCCCAGGGCGGACACGACCTGCTCGCGGCTCATCGGGGCGTCGCGCTCGTCGTGGTCGTCCACCACGAGTACGGGGCCCGCCCCGTCCAGCCCCAGCGCCAGGGTGCTGCCCCCGCCGTCGTCGTACGCCACCGCTTCCGGCCCGGGGGCGTACCCGGGCGCGAGGTCCACCGCGGCGTACAGCGCCGAGGTGAAGGCGACACCCGACACGATCCGGGCGGGCGAGGGGATCAGGGACCAGTCCTGGTAGGTGTTCATGCCTCCATCGTCACAGCAGCCACGGACACCCCCGCCCCGGCCCCGCTCGACGCCGAACGGCCGCCACCGCCTCGCGGGCTGCCTCCGCCGCCGACGCCGTACGCGGATCGGGAGCCCCGGGAGAAGCGCCGAGCCGGCTCCCCGGTTGATGCGCCCGAACGGTCGGTCCCCGCAGGCCCTGCGGCGCGCACGGCAGGGGACGTCAGCACGGGGGGCTTCGGCTCCCCGTCAAGGGGGAAGGGGCCCGGTCGGCGGCCGTACCCCCCGCGCCCCCTCCCCCCCCGGGTCTCAGCGGAACAGCGAGACCAGCCCGTAGAGCCAGATCCCGCCGAGGACTCCGGCGAGGAGCAGGCACCCGATGCCCGTCAGGGCGTCGGCCAGCGGGCCGATCTCCCGCGCGTCCCCCTTCACCTCCGCCAGCCCGTCCCAGGTGACCGCCCGCCCCAGGGTGTCCGAGGCGCCCTCCCGTACGGCGGCCAACTGCCCGGCGGCGAACGGCGTCGGCGCGTCCGCCTCCGTGCCCCGCCAGGCCATGGCCCGCATCCGGCGTACGGCGTTGGCGTACCGCTCCTCGAAGGCCGCCGTCTCCTCCGGGGAGCGGTCCTCCTCCAGGTACGTCCAGCGGCCGGCCTCCGCCGCGTCGCCGTACAGGCGGTAGACGGCGGCCAGCCGGCGACGGGGCTCCGGCTCGTGCGGGTAGGAGGAGACCAGCCCGCGCAGACGCTGCCTGGCCACCGGTATCCGCCCGGCGGCGAGGTCCGCGTCCACGCGGGCCAGGGTGTCGTTCAGAGGCATGCGGTCATCATGGGGGCGGGGGACCGGCGCGGACGACCGAGTTCTTCACGCGGGGTGCACGTCCGCGGGGGAACTCGACGGGTCCTCCGATGGACCGGGTTCCGCCGGAACGCTCCCCCTCCCTTTCCCCTCCGTCTTCGGCGACATGAACAGCGTCGCCACCAGCGCCAGGAGCAGCAGCCCCGCGCAGACGTACCCGGAGACCTGCACCCCGACCGCCATCGCCTCGCGGGCCGCCTCCGCCGCCGACGCCGTACGCGGGTCCTGGGCGAGGGCGCCGATCACCGAACCGGCGCTGTCCGTCACCACCCCGCCGATCCGTTCCGCTTCGTCCCTCGCGGCGCCGGCACGGGTGAGTCGGTCGACCGTCCCGGAGGCCAGGGTGGTGAAGAACAGCGTGGTCAGGAGGGCGATTCCGAGGGCCGACCCCAGCTCGCGGGCCGCGCTCTGGATGCCCGAAGCCTGGCCGCCGCTCCGTTCCGGTACGTCCACCAGGACGATGTTGGTGACCTGCGCCGTGGCGAAGCCGACGCCGACCCCGTACACGAACAGCGCGCCGGCGATGAGCCACCAGGCACTGTCCGTGGACGCGATCAGGGCCAGCAGCGCCAGGCCGGCGGCCTCCAGTGCCAGGCCGATCCTCACCTGGGCGAGGGCGGAGACGGTGGCGGCCATCGGGAAGCTCGCCCCGGAGGCGGCGAAACTGCCGACGGCCAGGGCGACCAGGGCGAGGCCCGCCTCGAACGCGCTGTAGCCCAGGGCGAACTGGAGCCAGAGCGGGAGCACCGCGATGATGCCGAACTCCCCGAGGCCGACCATCAGCGTGACGACGTTGCCGTTGCGGAACGACCGGACGGAGAACAACCCCACATCCATCAGCGGTTCGCGGCCCGCCCGGCCCAGCACGGTCTGCCTGCGCCAGAACGCGCCCAGCGCCGCCACGGACAGCAGCAGCGCCACGAACACCGGCGAGAGTCCGCCGGTCCACGAGAAGCCGCCGAGCTCCAGGGGCTCCGTCGTCATCAGCCAGCCGTAGGTGCGCCCTTCGATCAGGACGAAGGAGAGCAGCCCCAGCCCCGCCGCCGACAGCACCGCGCCGACGCCGTCGATACGGCCCCGCACCCGGGGCGACGCGTCCAGGTACCGGAGCACACCCGCCACGACGAGGACGACCAGCGGGAGGTTGATGCCGAAGGCCCAGCGCCAGGAGATGTCCGCGAGCCGGCCGCCCGCCAACGGGCCCACGGCCGCCGCCGCCCCGATGGTCGAGCCCCACACGGCGAACGCCTGGCCGCGCGCCCGTCCGGTGAAGGTGGCGTTCAGCAGGGCCAGCGAGGTGGGCAGCATCATGGCCCCGCCGAGGCCCTGGACGAACCGGGCGAGGATCAGCAGGCCCCCGCCGGGGGCCAGAGCGGCCAGCAGGCTCGTCGCGCCGAACACGGCGAGGCCGAGCAGGAAGATCCGGCGTGCTCCGTACAGATCGCTGAGGCGTCCGGCGACCAGCAGCAGCGCCGCGAACGTGATCGCGTACGACTCCTGGATCCACTGGGCCTCCGAGGAGCCGATGGAGAGGTCTTCGATGATCGGCGCGAGGATCACGTTGACGATCGTCAGATCGACGACGATCAGCGCCACACCCAGCGCCACGGCGACGAGGCCCAGCCATTGGCGGGCGGTGGGAGGGGATTCCGCGGGTCCGGTCAGCATGCTGCTTCGACTCCCAAAGTGGCTTTGCAGCAAAGGTAGATTGCTTTGCCGCAAAGGTAAATGGGTCGGGGTAGGTTGTCAAAGCAGGTGGAGGGCGACGCGGCCGGGGGCCCGCCGCGCGACGGGGAAGAGAGTGGGCGGCACGAATGACGAACGGGCACCGGTCCGACGGCGAGGGCGGCAACGGCGAAGAGGGCGGTGCGGGCTCCGCTCGCACGGCCGCCGACAGCGAGGCCGTACGGGTCGGCCACGTGATGGACGGCCTGCGCGCCTTCGGGGCCAACTACACCGAGTTCACCCGCCGTTTCGCCGCCTGGCTCGGTCTGCACTCCACCGACGCCGCCGCCCTCGTCGAGATCCTCTACGCGGAGGACCAGGGCGCGCCCCTCTCTCCGGCCAGGCTCAGCGAACGCGTCTCGCTCTCCTCCGGCGCGACCGCCATCCTCCTCAAGCGCCTCGAACAGGCCGGGCACATCGTCCGCACCCGCGAGAGCTCCGACCGCCGGGTGGTGACCCTGCGCAGCAGCCCCGGCATCCGGCCGAAGGCCATCGCGTTCTTCGGCCCCTACTCCGAGCGGATGGCCGAGGCGATGGCGGCGTACTCACCGCAGGAGATCCAGCGGTTCGAGGACTTCCTCGGCACCCTGCGCACCACCATGGAGACGCTGTTGGCGAACGAGTACGAGAACGGCGGCCCGGCCTTCCCCGTCGTCTGACGCCCGCCCCGGCCGCCGGGCCCTATGCCCCCGGAGGCGCCCGGTCGGCCCGTCCGCCCCGGACACCGCTGTCAGCGCCACCCGGTAGCGTCGGGTCATGTCCAACATGGCCGTCCTCGAAGGGGTCCTGGAGCGGATCACCTACGCCAACGAGGAGAACGGGTACACGGTCGCGCGCGTCGACACCGGACGCGGAGCCGGCGACCTCCTCACCGTGGTCGGCGCACTGCTCGGCGCACAGGTGGGCGAGTCGCTGCGGATGGAGGGCCGTTGGAGCTCGCACTCCCAGTACGGCAAGCAGTTCACCGTGGAGAACTACACCACCGTGCTGCCCGCCACCGTCCAGGGCATCCGGCGCTACCTCGGCTCCGGGCTCATCAAGGGCATCGGGCCGGTGATGGCCGACCGGATCACCACCCACTTCGGCGTCGAGACCCTCGACATCATCGAGAACGAACCGAAGCGGCTCGTCGAGGTCCCCGGCCTCGGCCCCAAGCGCACGAAGATGATCGCCGCCGCCTGGGAGGAGCAGAAGGCGATCAAGGAGGTCATGGTCTTCCTCCAGGGCGTCGGCGTCTCCACCTCCATCGCCGTCCGCATCTACAAGAAGTACGGGGACGCCTCGATCTCCGTCGTGCGGAACCAGCCCTACCGGCTGGCCGCCGACGTCTGGGGCATCGGCTTCCTCACCGCCGACCGCATCGCCCAGGCGGTCGGCATCCCGCACGACAGCCCCGAACGGGTCAGGGCCGGCCTCCAGTACGCCCTGTCCCAATCCTCCGACCAGGGCCACTGCTACCTCCCCGAGGAGCGGCTGATCGCGGACGGCGTCAAACTGCTCCAGGTCGACACCGGACTGGTCATCGAGTGCCTGGCCGAGCTGGCCGCCGACCCCGAGGGCGTCGTACGGGAGAAGGTGCCGTCCCCCGAGGGCGGCGAGCCGGTCACCGCGGTCTACCTGGTCCCCTTCCACCGGGCCGAACTGTCCCTCGCCGGGCAGGTCAGGCGGCTGCTGCACACCGGCGAGGACCGCATGCCGGCCTTCCGGGACGTGGACTGGACCAAGGCCCTGGCCTGGCTCGCCGCCCGCACGGGGGCCGACCTCGCACCCGAGCAGGAGGAGGCCGTACGGCTCGCGCTCAGCCGGAAGGTGGCCGTGCTGACCGGCGGGCCCGGCTGCGGCAAGTCGTTCACGGTCCGGTCCATCGTGGAGCTGGCGCGGGCGAAGAAGGCCAAGGTCGTGCTGGCCGCGCCCACCGGGCGGGCCGCCAAGCGGCTCGCCGAGCTGACCGGGGCCGAGGCGTCCACCGTGCACCGGCTGCTGGAGCTGAAGCCGGGCGGCGACGCGGCGTACGACCGGGAACGCCCGCTCGACGCCGATCTGGTCGTCGTCGACGAGGCGTCGATGCTCGACCTGCTCCTCGCCAACAAGCTGGTGAAGGCGGTGGCACCCGGTGCCCATCTGCTGCTCGTGGGCGATGTCGACCAACTGCCCTCGGTCGGCGCGGGGGAGGTGCTGAGGGATCTGCTCGCGGAGGGCGGGCCCGTCCCCGCCGTCCGGCTCACCCGGATCTTCCGCCAGGCCCAGCAGTCCGGCGTCGTGACGAACGCCCACCGGATCAACGACGGGAAACCGCCGGTCACCGATGGGCTGAGCGACTTCTTCCTCTTCGTGGAGGACGAGACGGAGGAGGCGGGCAAGCTCGCCGTCGATGTGGCGGCCCGCCGCATTCCGGCCAAGTTCGGCCTCGACGCCCGCCGCGACGTGCAGGTCCTCGCCCCCATGCACCGGGGCCCGGCCGGGGCGGGCCGCCTGAACGAACTGCTCCAGCAGGTCGTCACTCCGGGCCGTCCCGACCTCCCCGAGAAGCGGTTCGGCGGCCGGGTCTTCCGGGTCGGCGACAAGGTCACCCAGATCCGCAACAACTACGACAAGGGCGAGAACGGCGTCTTCAACGGCACCGTCGGCGTCGTCACCGCCCTCGACCTGGACGAACAGAAGCTCACCGTCCACACCGACGAGGACGAGGAGATCGGCTACGACTTCGACGAGCTGGACGAGCTGGCCCACGCGTACGCCATGACCATCCACCGTTCCCAGGGCAGCGAGTACCCGGCCGTCGTCGTCCCCGTCACCACCGGGGCCTGGATGATGCTCCAGCGGAACCTGCTCTACACGGCCGTGACGCGCGCCAAAAAGCTCGTCGTCCTCGTCGGGTCCCGTAAGGCGATCGGCCAGGCGGTCCGCACGGTTTCCGCAGGTAGGCGCTGTACGGCGCTGGATTTCCGGCTTCGGGGCGGCTCAGGAGAAGACTTCGCGTGACCCCTGGGCAAAAATGATCGATCAAAACGGTGGGAAACATCACGGAGGTCTTCCGGAACCGCAGGCGAGGGGGCAGGATGAGTAAGTTGGCGGCACTCAGTGCCGCCAGTAGGTCCAATGGACGACCCCGAGTGCACTCTCCTGAGCCGAATGGGGGAGGGTGGAGACAGTCAGGGCACCTCGAAGAAGAGGCACTACGTCGGTGAGGGATGACGTGAGCGAGCAGACGAACAACGCTGTAGTACTGCGGTACGGCGATGACGAGTACACCTACCCGGTGATCGACAGCACCGTCGGCGACAAGGGCTTCGACATCGGGAAGCTCCGGGCCAATACCGGCCTGGTGACGCTGGACAGCGGATACGGCAACACCGCCGCCTATAAATCCGCCATCACGTACCTCGACGGTGAGCAGGGCATCCTGCGCTACCGCGGCTACCCGATCGAGCAGCTCGCCGAGCGCTCGTCGTTCCTCGAAGTCGCGTACACGCTGATCAACGGCGACCTGCCGAAGGTCGACGAGCTGGCCGCCTTCAAGAACGAGATCACCCAGCACACGCTGCTGCACGAGGACGTCAAGCGGTTCTTCGACGGCTTCCCGCGCGACGCCCACCCGATGGCCATGCTGTCCTCGGTCGTCAGCGCGCTGTCCACGTTCTACCAGGACAGCCACAACCCGTTCGACGAGCAGCAGCGCCACCTGTCGACGATCCGCCTCCTGGCGAAGCTCCCGACGATCGCCGCGTACGCCTACAAGAAGTCGATCGGCCACCCCTTCGTCTACCCGCGCAACGACCTCGGGTACGTCGAGAACTTCCTGCGCATGACCTTCTCGGTCCCCGCCCAGGAGTACGAGCTGGACCCGGTCGTCGTCTCGGCGCTGGACAAGCTGCTCATCCTGCACGCGGACCACGAGCAGAACTGCTCGACCTCCACCGTGCGCCTGGTCGGCTCCTCGCAGGCGAACATGTTCGCCTCGATCTCCGCCGGCATCTCCGCCCTGTGGGGCCCGCTGCACGGCGGTGCCAACCAGTCGGTGCTGGAGATGCTGGAAGGCATCCAGGCCAACGGCGGCGACGTCGACTCCTTCATCCGCAAGGTGAAGAACAAGGAGGACGGCGTCCGCCTGATGGGCTTCGGCCACCGGGTGTACAAGTCCTTCGACCCGCGCGCCAAGATCATCAAGGCTGCCGCGCACGACGTGCTGTCCGCGCTCGGCAAGTCCGACGAGCTGCTCGACATCGCGCTCAAGCTGGAGGAGCACGCGCTCTCCGACGACTACTTCGTCTCGCGCAACCTCTACCCCAACGTGGACTTCTACACCGGTCTGATCTACCGGGCCATGGGCTTCCCGACCGAGATGTTCACCGTGCTCTTCGCGCTCGGCCGCCTTCCCGGCTGGATCGCCCAGTGGCACGAGATGATCAAGGAGCCGGGTTCCCGCATCGGCCGTCCGCGCCAGATCTACACCGGCGAGGTCCTGCGCGACTTCGTCCCCGTCGAGGGTCGCTGACCCGGACCCCGTACCGCGGGAGCCGGCGCCGTCGGTTCCCGCGCCGCCCGTAGTGCCCGGCCTCTCCGGCCGCCTGTCTTCGCCCCGCGTACCGCGCTTCGCACAGAGAGCGGTATCCGGGGCGATTCGGCGTTTCGGGGGCTGTGGCGGCCGGCCCGCCCGGGGGTCCCGCCCGCGGGCGGGGCGGCCGGAAGAAGCGAGAAGCGCCCCGCCGTCGATCCCCCCACGGGTCGACGGACGGGGCGCTTCCCATATCCCGGAGCGGATTCCCCCCACGGGATCCGGCCGGGCGTCTGCCGGGGGCCGAGGCCCCCGTTGTTCTGTTGTGCCGCGATCTGCCGGGGAACGTACGCACGGGAGGGCCGCTCAAAGCTCCCCGGTGCACGTACCCCGGCCAACGCATGCATGCCATCGGGAGCGTCCCCCAAGACACTCCGTCGGACGTCCCCCAAGACATCCTTGGCAGTCGCACTCTAAGACTCGCGAACCCACTGGATGGTTACCCTGAAAACAGTGTGATCTAAGTCTCGTTGTGGAAGTTACGTGAAGGCGCGCAACCAGAGGCTGTTCGCGACGGCGAACACGGACGAAAACGCCATGGCGGCTCCCGCGATCATAGGGTTGAGCAGGCCACTTGCAGCCAGGGGCAAGGCCGCGACGTTGCGCCCGAAGGCCCGGAAGGGGCCGCCCCTGATGGCGGCAAGGGTACGCCGGGACAGTCGGATTGCGTCAGCCGTCACCTTGAGATCTCCACGAACCGAGGTGAGGTCGCTCGCCTCGATCGCCGCATCCGTCCCGGTGCTCATCACCGGCCCCGGATCTGCCGTGGCGAGGGCGGCGGGGAGGTGGAGCTCCCACTGGGCCAGGAGTTGGTCACGTCCGACTCTGCTGTGCCGGCCGTGTCCGGAACTCCTGGAACAACGCGGATCGGGCCTTGCCCACCAGTATCGGCTGGTGGGCAAGGCCCGACGGCGGACGGAGCGGCGGGGCGGTACGGCTGCGGACCGTCTCAGGCGGCCGGGCCGATCAGCTCGTACCCGGCCTCGTCCACGGCGGCACGCACGGCGTCCTCGTCCAGCGGGGCCTTGGAGGTGACGGTGACGAGGCCGGTGGAGGCGGCGGCGGTGACCGAGGTGACGCCGGCGATCTCGGAGATCTCCTCCGACACGGCGCCCTCGCAGTGGCCGCAGGTCATGCCCTTGACCTGGTACACGGTGGTGACGGCATCGGCCCGGCCGCTCTGCGCGTCGGCCGCGCCGTCGTGGCAGGAGCCGGTGGGCGAGCAGCAGGAACCGGTGGACTGGGGGGTCTCGGCCTCGGCGGTCATGGCGTTTCTCCTCTTCGCGAACATGTTTCGGCGGCACGGCGGGACGCGGGGGCCGCACAGGGTCCTGGGGCGTCCCGTCTTCTCGATACTATACCCCTAGGGGGTATGAATGCGGCATGGTGGGGCCGTGGGCGTGTGCGATGGCGCGGGAAGCGCTACGGCGCGTGCGGGGCGGGGCCGGGTGAATCGTCCCCGACCAGGGGGGCCAGATAGCGGAACAGCGCGGCCTTCAGCTCCCGGATGTAGGCGGCGCGCTCCTCGCCCTCGTGGGCCATGATCAGATCCAGCCCGGCCTTGAAGATCATGAAGATCATGTCGGCGGTGCGGTGGACCTGGGCGGCGGGCGCGTCCGGAAGGTGGGCCGCGAGCACCGACTCCACCCGCGTCAGCATCGTGGCGTGCAGCGTGTCGTGCTCCTCGGTGATCCGCCCCGGGATCTCCGAGCCGTGCATCAGGACCGAGAACGCCGGGTTCTCGCAGTTGAAGGCGATCAGCGGATCGAGGACGGCGTCCAGCATGCGGTCGAGGGGCTGCTCGACCCGGCTCTGCTCGAAGGCCGCGCCGTAGGTCTCCCGCCAGCGGTCGAGGAGCCGGTCGCCGAGTTCGACGGCGATGGCCTCCTTGTTGGGGAAGAACTGGTAGAGCGTGCCCGGCGACACCCCGGCCTCGCGGGCGATGGCGTTGGTGCTGGAGGCGGTGTAGCCGTTGGCGCAGAAGACGCTGGCGGCGGCTCGGAGCAGTTGGGCGATGCGGGCCTCGCCCCGGGCCTGGCGGCGTCGCGGGCGGGCGGAGCCCGCGGTTCCGCCCCCGGCCTCGGCGGGGGCTCCCCCGGCGGCCTCCCCAGCGGCCTCCGCGGTGGGCGCGCCGCCCGCTCCGTCCTTCGCGGTGCTCTTGTCGGCTCTGGCCTCCGGCACGGTCAATCCCCAGCTCTCATGACGCGATTGACAAACGCGAGTGACCACTCGCATTCTGGAGGAACGCGAGCGACTACTCGTGTTTGCCACGATAAACGGCAACGACCGACCCATGCTGCCCTGAGCCGCCCGGGTCTCGGTGAAGGGGACACCGCACCATGCCCGAAGTCAACCGCTCCGCGCCGTCGCCGGTCGGCGGCTGGACCCGGTTCGTCACCGCCCGGCCGCGCCTCGCGCTGCTGGCCGCCCTGGTGATCACCGTGCTCGCCGTGTTCGCCGGAAGCGGGGTGGCGGACCGCATGGGCAGCGGCGGCTGGCAAGCCCCCGACGCCGAGTCGACCTACGCGAGCGACGTGCTGGCGCGGGAGTTCCCCGCCTCCCGGCCCAACCTGCTGCTGCTGGTGGACAGCGGCTCCGCTTCCGTCGACGACCCCGAAGTGGCCGCCGAGGCGGCCCGCCTCACGAAGCGGCTGGACGCCGAACCGGGGGTCGCGGGCGTCGGGTCCTACTGGGCGACCGGATCGCCCGCCCTGCGCTCCGAGGACGGGCACGAGGCGATCATCGCCGCCCGGATCGAAGGCGACGAGAAGACCGCCGGAGAGACCCTCGATCGGGTGGCCCCGGCGTTGGCGGGGGAGCGGGGGCCGGTGACGGTCTCGCTCGGCGGGCCCGTCGCCGTGCAGCACGAGATGCAGACGATCATCCAGGAGGACCTGCTGCGGGCCGAGCTGATCGCCCTGCCGGTGACGCTCGTCCTGCTGGTCATGGTCTTCGGCAGCGCCGTCGCCGCGATGCTGCCGCTCGGCGTCGGCATCGTCGCCATCCTCGGTACCAACGCCGTCCTGCGGGGGCTGACGGAGCTGACGGACGTCTCGGTCTTCGCGATGAACCTCACCACGGCCCTCGGCCTCGGACTCGCCATCGACTACGCCCTGTTCATCGTCCGCCGCTTCCGCGAGGAGCTGGCCGGCGGGGCGGACCCCCGGACTGCCGTGGGCACGACCCTGCGGACCGCCGGGCGCACGGTGCTGTTCTCGGCGCTGACCGTGGCGGTGTCCCTGTCGGCCATGCTCGTCTTCCCGCAGTACTTCCTGCGCTCCTTCGCCTACGCCGGGATCGCGGTGGTCCTCCTCGCCGCCGCTGCCGCGTTGATCCTGCTGCCCGCCGCCCTCGTGCTGCTCGGCCACCGGATCAACTCCCTGGACCTGCGCCGGCTGTTCCGCCGCCGTCAGAAGGGCGCGCCGGTTGGGACGGGCCGCCCGGAGGCGGTCGCGGCGGCTGCGGCGTCCGGGGGCTCCGGGGCGGCCCCCGCATCCGGCGGAAAGCCCTCGCCGGGCCGGGGCTGGGCGTGGCTGGCCGCGCTGGTGATGCGCCGCGCGCCCGTCTTCGCCGTCGTCACCACCGCGGGGCTGCTGCTCCTCGGGTTGCCCTTCCTGGGCGTCACGTTCGGTACGGCGGACGACCGCCAGCTGCCGGCCGACGCGCAGTCCCGGGTCGTCCAGGAGCACATCCGCGACGGCTTCCCCGGCAGCCCCGGCGGCGGCCTGGAGGTGCTGGCCGAGGGGAGGGGAACCCCCGCCGAGTACGCGGAGCTGAAGAACCGAATCGAGGGGCTCCCCGGCGTCCTGCGGGTGGAAGGCCCGGTCGCCGAGGGCGCCACCGCCTACTACAACGTGCAGCCCGAGGGCGAAGCCGTCGGCGAGACGGCCCAGCAGCTCGTACGGGATTTGAGGGCCCTGCCCTCCGCCTCTCCCCTCGACACCTCGGTGACGGGCGCGGCGGCGGTCCTCGTCGACTCCAAGGACGCCATAGCCGACCGACTGCCCTGGGCGCTGGCGATCGTCGTCCTCGTGACCCTGCTCCTGGTCTTCCTGCTCACCGGCAGCCTGCTCATCCCGCTCCAGGCGGTCGCGCTCAACGCCCTCAGCCTGACCGCGATGTTCGGAGCGGTGGTCTGGGTCTTCCAGGACGGCAATCTCTCCGGGCTGCTCGCCTTCACCAGTACGGGCGACATCGAGACGACGCTGCCGGTCCTGATGTTCTGCGTCGCCTTCGGGCTCTCCATGGACTACGGCGTCTTCCTCATATCCCGGATGAAGGAGGAGTACGACCGCACCGGCGACCACGAGCACTCCGTCACCTTCGGGCTCCGCCACACGGGTGGGCTGATCACCGCGGCCGCCGTGATCCTCGCGGTCGTGATGGTGGCCATCGGCACCTCGCGGGTCACCAACACCAAGATGCTGGGGCTCGGTATCGCCCTCGCCGTCCTGATGGACGCCATGGTGGTGCGCGGGCTGCTGGTCCCCGCGGTGATGAAGCTGATGGGCCCCTCCACCTGGTGGGCCCCCGCGCCCCTGCGGGCCTTCCACCGCACGTTCGGCCTCAGCGAAGGGGAGTCGGCGCCGCCTGCGGTGAACTCCCCGGGCACTGCGGGGTCCTCGGCGCCGGAGGAGGGCCCGGCCGGGCGGGAAGCCTCCGGGGGCGGGCGGCGCACGGCGGAGTCCGGCTCCGGTGCGGACCCGGAGTTCGCCGCCCCGGCGGGACGCTGACCAACCGTCGCGCCGGGCCGGGCGTCGCGGGGGGTACAGGCCCCGGGGGCTCGGCCGGGGGGGACTCCGAGAACCCGGACCGGGGGCCGCGCGGGTGGGCGGAGAGGCGGGGAAACCCGTTCGGAAACAGTGCCGGGGGAGGTTGGAGAAGGCCCCGTGGAGGGCCCCGGGAAGGTCGTGCGCCCCGGAACGGACGGCGTGGAGGGGCCCCGCCGCCCCTCGGCCCGGGAGGCGGCAGAGGGGCGGCGACGGCTTCGCCGCAAGGGGTCTGACCTGGGCTTTCCTGGTCCGCCTCCGTAGAATTGCCCCATCGGAAAAGGGGGGGGGGCCGGATGGACCGGAACGTACGCACGACCGACGATGTACTGGCGCTGATGGACGGGCTGTTCGCGCCGGAGGCGGACCGTTGGACGGAAGGCGGGGCGGCCTGGTGGGACGGCTTCTACGCGGACCGGTCCAAGGCTGTTCCGTTCTTCGTGGAGAAGCCGGACGAGAGCCTCGACGCGTATGTCCGGCGGGGGCCGATCGCCCCGGGGCGCGCACTCGACCTCGGCTGCGGGCCCGGCCGCAACGCACTGCACCTGGCCGCGCTCGGCTTCGACGTCGACGCGGTCGACCTCTCCCCGGCGGCGATCGGCTGGGCCCGTGAACGGGCCGGCAAGGCGCCTGCCGGGGCCGGTGAGGTCCGGTTCCACCGGGGCGACGCGTTCGCGCTGACCGCGCCCGGGGCCGCCCTCGACGGGCCCTACGACCTGATCAACGACTCCGGCTGCTTCCACCACCTGCCGCCCCACCGGCGCGTCAGCTACCTCGCCCTGGTGGAGCGCTGCCTCGCCCCCGGCGGCCACTTCGTCCTCACCTGCTTCGCCGCCGGGGAGGGCGGCATGGGGTCGGAACTGCCGGACGCCGAGCTGTACCGGAGGGGCGGCCTGCAGGGCGGACTCGCCTACACCGACGAGGCGTTGCGCGGCATCTTCTCGGACCTGACCGAGATCGACCTCCGCCGGATGAACGACGAGGACCCCGCCTCCCCGCTCTTCGGCGAGCCCTTCCTCTGGGCGGGCCTCTTCCGCAGGGCCTCCCAGAGGTGAGGGGCTCGTTCGTTTCACCCGCGGGCCGCGGGACCGTGCGGACCGCCCGGGGGTGACGGGCCGGTTTGCACAACCGGGGCCTCAGCGGCCCCGGTTGCGGGGGCGGGAGGCGACCCAGGCGCGAATGGTGTCTCCGTACCAGTACGGTCTGCCGTTCCGCACCTCGTCGGGCGGAGGCAGGAGCCCGTGCTTGCGGTAGGAGCGGACGGTGTCCGGCTGGACCTGGATGTGCGCGGCAATGTCCTTGTAGGACCACAGCGTTCTGTCCGTCATCAGTGACACCTCTCTGCGCCTGTCGTGCTGATGGCTGATGATCACTCAGGCCGAGTACGGGCCGGCGCCCCCGCGCGGCGGGTGGGGCGGGGCTGTCGACCAGCCGTGACGGAAAGCCCGCGTAACGGAGATATCTGTGTCCAAACGGTTACTCCTGTGACAGAAAGGGTGAGAGGGGACCGGTGTTGCGCGGGGCGGTCCTGGGCGGAGCGAGGTGAGGCGCGGGCGGTGTCGGACCCGGGTGCCACGGTGGAGGGCATGAGCACTGCCGAACGCCCCATGCCCCCGCTGGACGCCGACGAGCGCACCACCCTGGCGGGCTGGCTCGACTTCTACCGCGCCACCCTCGCGCAGAAGTGCGCGGAGCTGTCCGAGGAGGGGTTGCGCGAGGCGTCCGCCGCGCCCTCGCCGATCACCCTCCTCGGCTTGCTCCAGCACCTGGCGGAGGTCGAGCGGAACTGGTTCCGCCGGGTGCTCGCGCAGGAGGACGTCCCGTCGTTCTTCCCGCCCCCGCCGGGGAGCGGGGACGCGGGCCAGGGGCGCGAAGGGGGCTGGGAGGCCGCCGAGGACGCCACCTACGAGCAGGCGGTCGCGCGGTGGGAGGCGGAGGTGGCCGCCGCCCGGGAGAACTGCGCGGCGCGGGCGCTCGACGACACCAGCCCGTTCATGGGCGGCGCGCAGGTCACGCTGCGCTGGATCTACCTCCACATGATCGGTGAGTACGCCCGGCACTGCGGCCACGCCGACCTGATCCGCGAACGGGTCGACGGCCGCACGGGGGTCTGACGGCCGCCCGGCGCGGGGGAGTCCGATCCGTTCCCGCGTCCGCGGCCCGGGGTCAGAGGGGCGAGCCGGGGCGTCCGCAGGAGCGGAGGAACGCCCGGGTCCGGCGGGCGATGGGAAGCGGCCGGTCCGGGGGGCACGGGTACATGTCCTGCTCCACGATCGCGAACAGGTCGACGTCCAGGGCGCGGGCCGCGTCCAGGACCGGCTCCAGGGCGGGGATCCCGCCGGGCGGCTCGCACATCACTCCCCGCGCCACCGCCGGGCCGAAGGGCACCCCGTCCGCCACCACCTCCGCCAGGACCTCCGGGTCGACCTGCTTGAGGTGGAGGTAGCCGATGCGCTCCCCGTACGTCTCGATGAGCCGGACGCCGTCGCCGCCGCAGTAGGCGTAGTGCCCGGTGTCCAGGCAGAGCGAGACGAGGTCCGGGTCGGTGGCGTCGAGGAAGCGGTGGACGTTCTCCTCGGTGTCGATGTGGGTGTCGGCGTGCGGGTGGACGACGATGCGCAGCCCGAACCGTTCCCGCACCTCCCGTGCCAGCCGTTCCGTCTGCGTGGTCAGATCACGCCACTGCGCGGCGGTGAGGGTGCGGTCCTCCAGCACCTCGCCCGTCTTGTCGTCGCGCCAGAAGGACGGGATGACGACCAGGTGCTCGGCGCCCATGGCCCGGGTCAGCCCGGCGATGTCCGCGACATGCGCCCACGTCCGGTCCCAGACGGCCGGGCCGCGGTGCAGTCCGGTGAAGACGGTTCCGGCGGAGACCCTGAGCCCCCGGCTGCGGGTCTCGTCCGTCAACCGGGCCGGGTCGGTGGGCAGATAGCCGTACGGGCCCAGCTCGATCCAGGCGTACCCGGCCTCCGCGACCTCGTCGAGGAAGCGGTGCCAGGGCACCTGCCGCGGGTCGTCGGGGAACCACACTCCCCAGGAGTCGGGGGCCGAGCCGATACGGATACGGGCCGAGGGCTGGGCGGAGGGGGTCATAACGCCCAGCCTCACGGCCCGCGCGGAAGGGTGTCAAGGGCACGTCCGTATGTCCGGACAACATATTGACAGGGTTCCCGGAGGGGGTTAGACCTGGGACCAGCCGGCCGTCGACGGGTCGAAGGGACGCGCATGCCTGAGCCGTACGACGTGATCACCATGGGGCGGATCGGGGTGGACCTCTACCCGCTGGAGGTCGGGGTGCCGCTCGCCCGGGTCGAGGCGTTCGGCAAGTTCCTCGGCGGTTCCCCGGCCAACGTCGCGGTCGCGGCCTCCCGGCTGGGGCGGCGCACGGCCGTCATCACCCGGACCGGTGAGGACGCCTTCGGCGCCTACCTCCGCCGGGAACTGGAACGGTTCGGCGTTGACCCCCGGTGGGTGACGGCCGTGGCGGAGTACCCGACGCCGGTCACCTTCTGCGAGATCTTCCCGCCGGACGACTTCCCGCTGTACTTCTACCGGCAGCCCAAGGCCCCCGACCTGGAGATCCGCACCCCGGACCTGGAGCTGGACGCGGTGCGCGACGCCCGGATCTTCTGGATGACGGGCACCGGGCTCTCCGCCGAGCCGAGCCGTACCGCCACGCTCGCCGCCCTCGCCGCGCGGAACGACCGCCCGGCGAGCAGGGGGCGTACGGCGGGCCCGGGGCGTACCGCGACCGTCTTCGACCTCGACTGGCGGCCCATGTTCTGGGAGGGGGGCGACGACAGTGCCGAGGCGCCCGCGCGGTACCGCGAGGCGCTGGCCCACGCCACGGTCGCCGTCGGCAACATCGACGAGTGCGCCGTCGCGACCGGGGAACGCGAACCGTACGCCGCGGCCCGCGCCCTGCTGGCCGCCGGAGTGGAGCTCGCCGTCGTCAAACAGGGCCCCCGGGGCGTGCTCGCCGTCCACCGCGACGGCGCCACCGCCGACTGCCCGCCGCTGCCGGTCGAGGTGGTCAACGGCCTCGGTGCGGGAGACGCGTTCGGGGGCGCCCTCTGCCACGGGCTGCTCGCCGGGTGGCCCCTCGACCGCCTCGTGCGGTACGCGAACGCGGCCGGCGCCATCGTCGCCTCCCGGCTCGCCTGCTCCTCCGCGATGCCGTTCCCGGAGGAGGTGGAGAAGGCGCTCACGGCGGGTGCCGTCGCCCCGGACCCCGCCGACCCGTCCCGTCCGCCCGCCGCGGCCGACCGGGCAGCCCCCGGCGACCGGGAAGCCACCGCCCGCCGGGCCGCCCCCGGCGGCCGGGCAGCCCTCGGCGACGCGGCGGACCCCGCCGACCGGGCAGCCCCCGCCGGCCCCGCCGCCCCGCCGACCCCTCCCGTCGGCCCGGACCGCCCCGGAGCGGGTTCATGACGCCGATCGCGTCCTCCCTCTCCGCGCTGGTCGAACTGCGCGCGGAGCGGCCCGAAGCCGTGGCCGAGGCGGCCGCGCGACGGAAGCGGCGGCGGCTGGTCCGGCGCCCGGGGGACCGGCTGATGATCGTCGCGGCCGACCACCCCGCCCGCGGGGCGCTCGCCGTGGGGGACCGGTCCCTCGCCATGGCCAACCGCTTCGAACTGCTGGAGCGGCTCCGCCTCGCCCTCTCCCGCCCCGGGGTCGACGGCGTGCTCGCCTCCGCCGACGTCCTGGACGACCTGCTCCTCCTCGGGGCGCTGGAGGACAAGGTCGTGATGGGCTCGATGAACCGGGGCGGGCTGGCCGGCGCCGCGTTCGAGCTCGACGACCGGTTCACCGGCCACCGCCCCGACGACCTGGTCCGCCACGGGTTCGACGCGGGGAAGCTGCTGCTCCGCATCGACCACGACGACCCCGGGTCGCTGGACACCCTGCACGCCGCCGCCCGGACCATCGACGCGATGGCCGCGCACCGGCTGCCCGTCTTCGTCGAACCGTTCCTCTGCCGCCGCGTCGACGGCCGCCTCCGCAACGACCTGGCCCCCGGTGCGGTGGCGACCTCCATCGCCATCGCCTCCGGTCTCGCCGGGACGTCCGCGTACACCTGGCTGAAGGTCCCCGTCACCGACGAACCCGAGGCGATGGGCCGGGTGATGGAGGCGTCCACGCTGCCCGCCGTCCTGCTCGGCGGCGAGGTCGGCGACGACCAGGACGCCGCGTACGGGAGGTGGCGCGACGCGCTGCGGCTGCCCACCGTGCGGGGGCTCGTGGCCGGGCGCACCTTGCTCTACCCGGCCGACGGGGACGTGGCGCACGCGGTGGACACCGCCGTGTCGCTGCTGCGGCCGGGAAAGGAAGGGTAGGCAGGGAACATGGACACCCACCACCATGAGCGCCAACCCCACCCCGGGCACAGGCACGGGCACGAGGCCGGGCGCGGGTACGAGCACGGGCACGAGAGCGGCGGCGCCCCCTCCGCCGGCCGTCACCACCTGCCCTCCGGCAGCGCCGCGCGCGGGGCGTACGCCGTCGACATCGACCCCGGACGGGCCGGCTGGGAACGCTCGGCGCTGCGGGTGCTGGAGCTGGAGGCGGGCGGTGTTCACACGCTCGTCACCGGCGGTAGTGAATGGATCGTCCTGCCGTTGGCCGGTGGCTGTACGGTGCGTACGGCAGGCGACACCTTTGAACTGCTGGGCAGGGAGAGCGTGTTCAGCGGGGTCACCGACTTCGCCTACGTACCGCGCGACGCCCGGGCACAGATCGCCTCCGGCGCGGGAGGCCGCTTCGCCCTGGCAGGAGCGAAGTGCGAGCGACGACTCCCCGCTCGCTACGGCCCCGCGCCGGAGGTACCCGTCGAGCTGCGCGGCGCCGGAACCTGCTCGCGCCAGGTGAACAACTTCGCCGCCGCCGACACCTTCGACTGCGACCGGCTGATCGCCGTCGAGGTCCTCACCCCCGGCGGCAACTGGTCCTCCTACCCGCCCCACAAACACGACGAGGACGTGCCGGGCGAGGAGTGCGAACTGGAGGAGATCTACTACTTCGAAGTGGCGGACGGCGGGGTCGGCTACCACCGGGTCTCCCCGTCGCGCGAGGGCGGTACGGACGTGCTCGCCGAAGTGCGCGACGGGGACGTCGTCCTCATCCCCGACGGCTGGCACGGCCCGTCCATCGCCCCGCCCGGCCGCACGCTGTACTACCTGAACGTGATGGCCGGACCGGGGGAGGAGCGCGCCTGGCTGATCCGCGACCATCCCGACCACCGCTGGATCCGCGACACCTGGCCGGGCGAGCCGATCGACGCCAGACTCCCCCTCCACACGGCGCATCCGTCGCCCCGCCCGGAGGTAACGCCTTGAGCCCGACGCGTCCCGCTCACCGCCCCGCCGCTTCCCCCGGCCCGACCCGCAGGCTGACCACCGCCCAGGCCCTGGTCGCCTTCCTGGCCCGGCAGTACACCGAGCGCGACGGCCGCAGGCAGCGGCTCATCAGCGCCACGTGGGGCGTCTTCGGCCACGGCAACGTCGCGGGCCTCGGCCAGGCGCTCCTGGAGGCGGGGCCCCCACGCGGGGCGGGACCCGGCCCCGGCCACCGCATGCCGTTCCTCCAGGGCCGCAACGAACAGGCCATGGTGCACGCGGCCGTGGGGTACGCCCGCCAGTCGGGCCGGCTCTCCGCGCACGCCGTGACCACGTCCATCGGCCCGGGTGCCACCAACCTCGTCACCGGGGCCGCCCTCGCCACCGTCAACCGGCTGCCCGTCCTCCTCCTGCCCGGCGACACCTTCGCGACCCGGCCCGCCGACCCCGTACTGCAACAGCTCGAAGTGCCGTACGCGGGCGACGTGTCGGTCAACGACTGCCTGCGCCCGGTCTCGCGCTACTTCGACCGGATCACCCGGCCCGAGGCGCTGATCCCGGCGGCGCTGCAGGCCATGCGCGTCCTCGCCGACCCCGTCGAGACCGGGGCCGTCACGCTCGCCCTGCCCCAGGACGTCCAGGCGGAGGCGTACGACTGGCCGCAGGAGTTCTTCGCGGAGCGCGACTGGCACGTCCGCAGGCCCGCCCCCGACCCCGCCGAACTGGAGGCGGCCGTCCGGGCGGTCCGCTCCGCCCGCCGCCCCCTGATCGTCGCGGGCGGCGGGGTCCGGCACAGCGCCGCCGAGGAGACGCTCGCCGCGTTCACCGCCGCGACCCGCATCCCCGTCGCCTCCACCCAGGCCGGCAAGGGCGCGCTCCGCCACGACCACCCGGCCGACGTCGGCGGCATCGGCCACACCGGCACCGCCACCGCCGACGAACTGGCCCGCACCGCCGACCTGGTGATCGGCGTCGGCACCCGCTTCTCCGACTTCACCACCGCCTCCGGCACCCTTTTCGCGGACCCCGCCGTCCGCTTCCTCCACCTCAACATCGCCGCCTTCGACGCCCACAAGCTGGCCGCCCTCCCCCTGGTGGCCGACGCCCGCACGGGCCTGGAGGCGCTGACGGCGGCGCTCGCCGGACGCGGCTACCGGGTCGATCCGGCGTACGAGACGGAGTACACCGGGGCGAAGGAGGCGTGGGAGGAACGGGTCGAGGCGTCCTTCGCCGCCCCCGCCCCCACCGCGCGCCCCACCCAGACCCAGGTCCTCGGCGTCCTGGACGCCCTCGTCTCCGAGGACGACATCCTGATCAACGCCGCCGGCTCCCTCCCCGGCGACCTGCACAGACTCTGGCGGACCCGCTCCCGCGACCAGTACCACGTGGAGTACGGCTACTCCTGCATGGGCTACGAGATCCCGGCGGCGATCGGCGTCCTCCTCGCCACCCGGGCCCAGACGCCGCACCGCCCGGTCTGGGCCCTCGTCGGCGACGGCACGTACCTGATGAACCCCACCGAGATCGTCACCGCCGTCCAGGAGGGGCTGCCGCTGAAGCTGCTGATCCTCCAGAACCACGGCTACGCCTCCATCGGCGGGCTCTCCGAGGCGGTCGGCGCCGAACGCTTCGGCACCGCCTACCGCCACCGCGACGCGGACGGCGGCTTCACCGGCCCGCCGCTCCCCGTGGACCTGGCCGCCAACGCGGCCTCCCTCGGCATGCGGGTCCTGCGCGCCACGACCGTCGACGACCTGCGCACGGCGCTCTCCGAGGCGCGCGACGCCGAGGGCCCCACTTGTGTCTACGTCGAGACCGAAACGCCCGACACAGTGTCGGGCCCCCCTCCGGCACAGGCGTGGTGGGATGTCCCGGTAGCCGAGACCGCGAGCCGGCCGGCGGCGGTCCGCGCCCGTCAGGAGTACGACCGGCAGGCCGCCTCCCGCCGCCGCCACCTCTGAGCCCCCGCCCGACCGAAGTCTGAAGGAGCACGTCATGACGAAGACCGTCAACCACTGGATCGGCGGGAAGACGGCGGAGGGCGCGTCGGGCCAGTACGGTCCCGTCACGGACCCGGCCACCGGCGCGGTCACCACCCGGGTCGCGCTCGCCTCCGCGGAGGAGGTCGACGCGGCGGTCGCGGCGGCGAAGGACGCGTACGCGACCTGGGGCACGTCCTCGCTCGCCCAGCGCACCGCCGTCCTCTTCCGCTACCGCGCGCTGCTGGACGCCCGCCGCGACGACATCGCCGCGCTGATCACCGCCGAGCACGGCAAGGTGCACTCGGACGCGCTCGGCGAGGTCGCGCGCGGTCTGGAGATCGTCGAGCTGGCCTGCGGGATCACCACCCAGCTCAAGGGAGAGCTGTCCACCCAGGTCTCCAGCCGGGTCGACGTCTCCTCGATCCGCCAGCCGCTCGGCGTCGTCGCGGGCATCACCCCGTTCAACTTCCCGGCCATGGTCCCGATGTGGATGTTCCCGCTGGCCATCGCGTGCGGCAACACGTTCGTGCTCAAGCCCAGCGAGAAGGACCCCTCGGCCGCCAACCTGCTGGCCGAGCTGGCGTCGGAGGCGGGTCTTCCGGACGGGGTGCTCAACGTCGTCCACGGCGACAAGGTCGCGGTGGACGCCCTCCTCGCCCACCCCGACGTGGCCGCCGTCTCCTTCGTCGGCTCCACCCCCATCGCCCGCTACATCCACGCCACGGCCTCCGCCAACGGCAAGCGCGTCCAGGCGCTCGGCGGCGCGAAGAACCACATGCTGGTCCTTCCGGACGCCGACCTGGACGCGGCCGCCGACGCGGCGGTCTCGGCGGCGTACGGCTCCGCCGGCGAGCGCTGCATGGCGATCTCGGCGGTCGTCGCGGTCGGCGCGATCGGCGACGAACTGGTCGCGAAGATCCGCGAGCGCGCCGAGAAGATCACGATCGGCCCCGGCGACGACCCGGCCTCGGAGATGGGTCCGCTGATCACGGCCGCCCACCGCGACAAGGTCGCCTCCTACGTCACGGGCGCCGCCGCCCAGGGCGCGGAGGTCGTCCTCGACGGCACCGGGTACACCGTCGAGGGCTTCGAGGACGGCCACTGGATCGGCCTCTCCCTCCTGGACAAGGTCTCCACCGACTCCGACGCGTACAGGGACGAGATCTTCGGCCCGGTGCTGTGCGTGCTCCGCGTGGACACGTACGAGGAGGGCGTGGCCCTCATGAACGCCTCCCCGTTCGGCAACGGCACCGCGATCTTCACCCGCGACGGCGGCGCGGCCCGCCGCTTCCAGCTGGAGGTCGAGGCCGGCATGGTCGGCGTCAACGTCCCGATCCCGGTCCCGGTGGGCTACCACTCCTTCGGCGGGTGGAAGGACTCCCTCTTCGGCGACCACCACATCTACGGCAACGACGGCGTGCACTTCTACACCCGCGGCAAGGTCGTTACCACCCGCTGGCCCGACCCGGCGGACGCCCCGGCCGGCGTGGACCTGGGCTTCCCGCGCAACCACTGAGCCCGACCCGCCCGGCCCCCGTCCGCCGAAGCCGCGGGCGGGGGCCGGCCTCCGCGCCCCGGGGAAAAGCGGGTGCCCCGGCGCGGACGCCTCCCGCATCCTGTGACGCATGAACGACCCCACCCGCCCGGTCCACCCGCCCCGTTACGAGATCCGCGCCCAGCACACCGAAGCGACCGTCACCGTCTACCAGGCGTACCGGCCCGCCATCGGGCTGCCCGCCGCGCGCGACGGGCGGTTTCCCGAGGAGTGGAAACGGGACCGGATGACGTGGATCAAGCCCAGCTTCCTGTGGATGATGTACCGCTGCGGCTGGGGCGCGAAGGAGGGCCAGGAGGTCGTCCTCGCCGTCGAGATCGACCGCGCCGGGCTGACCTGGGCCCTCGCGCACGCCGAACTCTCCCACTACGTACGCGATGTGCACCCCGACGAGAAGTCCTGGAAGCAGAGCCTGCGTGCCGCGCCCGCCCGCGTCCAGTGGGATCCCGAACGCGACCTCGACCTGAACCCGCTCCCGTACCGCTCCCTCCAGCTCGGACTGAGCGGCGAGGCCGCCCGCCGGTACGCCGACGAGTGGACGGTGGCCATCCGCGACGTGACACCGCTGGCCCGCGAGGTACACGCGGCGGTCCGGGCCGGGGAGCGGGAGCGCGCCGCCGCCCTGCTGCCCGTGGAGACGCCGCTCGACCTTCCCGCGCCCCGGCCGGTGGCAGCCGCCCCCTCGGCCGCGGAGAGGTGACTTTCGGCAGTGCCGCCGGGACCTGGGCCTCCGTAGCCTCTCCCGGGTGAACAAGCTCTCCCTTCCCCAGAGGACGTCCGCAGCCGCCGGCCGGGGGACCGGCCCGCGCTGGGCGGACCCGGGAGGTCTCCTGGTGCCCGCCACGGCCGCGTTCGGCGCGCTGAGCCTGGTGGGGTGGTGGTGGGGTCTGCCGGCCGCGATCGCCGCGTTCGCCGCAGGGCGGGGCCCGGGGCGCGCCCGGACCCTCGTCCTCTGTCTGGCCGGGGCGCTCGTCGCCGGGGCGGTGGCAGTGGTCGTCGTGCCGTCCCTGCTCGCGCTCGCCCCGCAGTTCGTCGCGGTCGTCGTCCTCGCCGTGCTGGTGCCCTGGTTCGTGGGGCGGTTCTCCCGCCAGTACCGGGAACTGGTCCAGGCCGGCTGGGAGCGGGCCGAACAGATGGAGCGGGAGCGCCGGTTGGTCGCCGAGCAGGCGAGACTGCTGGAGCGGGCCCGGATCGCCCGGGACATGCACGACGTGCTGGGCCACGACCTGAGCCTGATCGCCCTGTCGGCCGGCGCGCTGCAACTGGCTCCCGGCCTGGACGAAGGGCACCGCCGGGCCGCCCAGGACATCCGGGGCAGGGCCGCGGCGGCGGTGGAGCGCCTGGGAGAGGTGATCGGCGTGCTCCGCGAGGAGAGCGAGGGGTCGCCCCGGGGGCCGGAGGACGGCGACATCGCCCGGCTCGTCGCTGACGCCGCCGCCTCCGGGCTCCCCGTCGAACTGTCCGTGGACGGTGAGCCGGTGGAGCCGCCGCCCGCCGTCGCGCGCGCCGCACACCGGGTGGTCCAGGAAGGGCTGACCAACGCAGCCAAGCACGCGCCGGGCGCGCCGGTGAACGTCGAGCTCGCGCACACGGCGACCGAGACGCGGGTGACGGTCCGCAACGGGGCCGCCCCCGCACCCGCCTCCGCCGGAGCGGGGGCGCGGACCGGGTCGCCCTCCTCGCACGCCCCCGGCCCGCTGCCCGTGCGGGGCGGCCGTGGACTCATCGGGCTGGACGAGCGCGTCCGCCTCGTCGGCGGCACCCTCGACCACGGCTGCCCGGACGGCGGCTTCACCCTCACCGCCCGGCTGCCCCACCACGCCCCCGCCCAGCCGCGGCAGCCGTTCCCCCGGACGGGCCCCGACGACGGCGCGCCGGGCGGTGCGCCGGGACATGCGCCGGGACGTGCGCCCACCGGGTACCGGCGGGCCCGGAGGCGTGTCCGGCGCGCCCTGCTCACCGCCGTGGCGGTGCCGTCGGTGGTGGGCGCGGTCCTGCTCGCCGGGGTGGGGACGTGGGAGACGGTGGCCGCCTCCCGGTCCGTCCTCGACCCGCGCGACTACGCTCGCCTGCGCGTGGGGCAGGATCGGTCGGAGGTACGAAAGGTGCTGCCGGACCGGCAGGCGCCGGAGCGCCCGGCGGGGTCCGGGCCGGAGGAACGAGGGGTGGCGTGCGAGTTCTACGCGATGACGGCCGACCGTTTCGACGACCGGTCCGGGGACGTGTACCGGCTCTGCTTCCGGGACGGCAGGCTGGCCTCCCGCGACGCCCTGACGCCGTGAGCCCCCGATGACCGCCGCCCCCGCGTCCGGTGCCGACCCGTCCCGGGCCCCGGCGCCCGACGGTCGCGCGCCGGTCGGAGCCGCCGCCCCCGCTCCCGCGCGGCCGGACCCCGTCCGGGTGCTCGTCGCCGACGACGAGCCCATGATCCGCGCCGGTGTACGGGCGGTGCTCGCCACCGACCCCGGCATCGAGGTCGTCGCCGAGGCGGCCGACGGGCACGAGGCCGTCGAGCTGGTCCGGGCCCACCGTCCGCACGTGGCCGTCCTCGACGTGCGGATGCCGAGGACCGACGGCATCGACGCCGCCGCCGAGATCAGGCGTTCCCTGCCCGCCACCGGCGTCGTCATGCTGACCACGTTCGGTGAGGACGACTCCATCCTGCGGGCGCTCGGCGCGGGGGCCGCCGGATTCCTGATCAAGTCCGGTGAACCCGAGGAACTCCTCGCCGGGGTGCGCGCCGTGGCCGAAGGCGCCGCCTATCTGTCACCGAAGGTCGCCGCCCGGGTGGTCGCGCACCTCGCCGCCACCGGGGCCGGGGAGCGGGCCGGCCGACGGGACGCCGCCCGGGAGCGGGTCGCCGGGCTGACGCCCAGGGAACGCGAAGTGCTCTCGTACCTGGGCGGCGGACTGTCCAACGGGCAGATCGCCCGGCGGCTGCACCTGGTGGAAGGAACGGTCAAGGCGTACGTCAGCTCCGTCCTGGCCCGCCTCGGCGTCGACAACCGGGCGGCGGCCGCCGTCGTCGCCCACGAGGCCGGCATCCTGCCCCCACCACCGCCCGAGCAGCGCTGAGACCAGCAGCGCGGCGGGACGGCCCAGCGCCAGGAGCACCGCCGCGGCGACCGCCCCGCCGAGCAGGGCGCCCGCGACCACGTCGTGCGGGTAGTGGACCCCCACCAGGACCCGCAGCAGCGCCGCCGCCACCGCGACCGGCAGCGTGACGGCGGCCAGCCGGGGCCGCCGCACCGCCAGCCCCACGGCGAGGGCGGCGGCCAGGGTGGCGTGGTTGCTCGGGAACGACCAGTCGCCCGGCTCCGGGCAGGCGGCGACCGCCTCGGCCCCGTCCACCGCCCGGCACGGCCGTTCCTCGTCCACGACCGGCTTCAACGCCTCGCTGACCGCGTACGCCACCACCGTCCCGACGCCGATCAGCACGGCCCCCGCCACCGCGCCCGCCTCCCTCCGGCGCAGCGCCCCCCAGCAGACCCCGAGCAGGAGCAGGCCCAGGGCGATCAGCGTGGCCTCCGAACACAGCTCCAGGAGGTGGCCCAGCCACCCCGGTGCGTCGTCGACGGCCTCCGTCAGCGAGCGGTAGGCGGAGACGGACGCCCCCTCCGTGACCTCGACCGGACCGGGCCGCCCCAGACCGCCGGGCCACAGCAGTCCGATCCCGGCCGCCGCCGCCCCCAGGAGTGCGGCCGACCCGAACAACCGGGCCGGCCAGTGGTGTTGATGTGTGTGCTGTGCCATGCGGCGAACGTACGGAGACGACGCGGCCCGGCGCGGGAGCCGAAGGGCAGGTGCGGCCCCCGACGAACGTCGGGGTTGACTCCGGGGAGCACCCCTTCTACCGGGCGCCGTCCCCGAACTCCCACACCAGCATCGCGAACCGCCCGTCGTCCCCCGCCCCCGCCGACCGGTACGTCGCGAGCGCCGCCTCGTTGTCCTCCTCCACGCCGACCCACTGGTCGTAGCACTCCCGCTCCCGGGCGAGGTCCACCAGCGCCAGCGTCAGGGCCCTGCCGATGCCCCGGCGGCGGAACGGTTCGTCCACCGCGAGTTCGTACAGGCACATCTCCGCGCCCTTGTCCGGGTGCAGCATCTCGATGCCCGAGACGAAGCCCGCGGGTGTGCCGTCCACGTACGCGATCAGCATCACGTGACCGTCCGCCGCGAGAAAGCGGGCGGCCCACTCCTCACGGGGCGGTGCGTCGTAGAGGTGGCCGGCGGCCAGCAGTTCCGTGACGGTCGTGGCGCGGCGGATGTCCACAATGGCCTCCCGGGGCAAAGGTCCTGCGGGCATTCTGTACCGCGTCCGGAGTACGGGGGAGGCGCACCGTACCTCTCAGGGAGGCCCCGCACCTCACCCCGGCGGCCCCCGGTCGGCTCGCGTCCTCCGTTTAGGGTCGAGGGATGGAGACCCCTACTGTTCGACGGCGGCGGCTGCTGCCCCGTACACCTGGCCGGTGGGCCGCGGTCGGCGCCGCGCTCGCCGTGCTCGTGGGCGGCGGCGCCTGGGCCGCCGTCGCCGACGACGGAGCGCCCACCGTGCGGCGCGAGGACCGGGCGCTGCGCATGGACGGGGTGCCCATCGACACCTCGTACTTCCACACCGGGGGCTCCGGCAAGCGGCCCGCCGTGCTCATCGGGCACGGCTTCGGCGGCAGCAAGAACGACGTACGGGCCCAGGCGGAGAAGCTGGCGGCGGACGGGTACGCGGTGCTGACCTGGTCGGCGCGCGGCTTCGGCAGGTCCGGCGGGAAGATCACCCTCAACGACCCCGACCACGAGGTCAAGGACGTCTCCCGGCTCATCGACTGGCTCGCGGAGCGCCCCGAGGTCCAGCTCGACGAGGAGGGCGACCCCCGCGTCGGCCTCACCGGCGCCTCCTACGGCGGGGCCGTCTCCCTGCTCGCCGCCGGGCACGACCGGCGGGTCGACGCCGTCGCGCCCGCCATCACCTACTGGAACCTCGCCGACGCCCTCTTTCCGGACGGGGTGTTCAAGAAGCTCTGGGCCGGGATCTTCATCACCACGGGCGGCGGCTGCGAGCGGTTCGAGAAGCGGCTCTGCGCGATGTACGAACGGGTCGCCGTCAGCGGCAAGCCCGACGCGGCGGCGGTGGAGCTGCTCACCGAACGCTCCCCGTCCGCCGTCGCCGACCGCATCACGGTCCCCGCGCTGCTCCTCCAGGGCCAGTCCGACTCCCTCTTCCCGCTCGGCCACGCCGACGCCATGCAGAAGGCCATCAGCGCCAACGGCGCACCGGTCTCCGTCGACTGGATCGCGGGCGGCCACGACGGCGGCGACAGCGAGACCGGGCGGATCCAGAGCCGGGTCAACGCCTGGTTCGACCGGTATCTCAAGGAGGACACCGGCGCCGGCACCGGGCCCGCCTTCCGCGTCAGCCGTACCGGAGGCGTCGACTCCACCGACGGGGCCGCCCTCCTGCGCGGGGCCTCCGGCACCGCCTACCCGGGGCTGCGCGGCGGCGGCCGGCCCATCGCCGTCGGCGGCGGCACCCAGACCTTCCGCAACCCGGCCGGAGCCGCGCCGCCCGCCATCTCCGCCGTGCCCGGCGTCGGCGGCGGCCTCGCCCGGCTCTCCTCCCTCGGCGTCGGGCTCTCGCTCGACTTCCCCGGCCAGTCCGCCCGCTTCGAGTCCGCCCCGCTGCCCACCTCCGTACGCGTCACCGGCACGCCCACCGTGAAGGTGAACGTCACGGCGGACGGCGACCGGGACGCGGTGCTCTTCGGCAAGGTGTACGACGTGGCGCCGGACGGCAGGCAGCAGGTGCTGCCCCACCAGCTCGTCGCCCCCCACCGGATCACCCCCGACCGGCAGGGCAGGCCGATCGAACTGGCGCTGCCCGCCGTGGACCACGAGTTCGACGCCGGACACCGCATGCGGCTGGTGTTCTCCGCCACCGACCTCGGCTACGCCTCCCCGGCCGAGCCCGCCACGTACACCGTCACCGCCGACGGGCCGCTCACCGTCCCCACCGCGCCCGCCGTGAAGACCGCGGCCGCCGCGCTCCCGTGGTGGACCTGGGGCCTTCCGGCCGCCGCCCTCGTCATCGCGGCCGTACTCCTGCTCACCGCCCGCCGCCGCACCGCGACGCCCGCACCGGACCCCGGACTCACCGACGTACCGCTCCAGATCACCGGGCTCTCGAAGAAGTACGCCAAGTCGGTGGACCGGTACGCGGTGCGCGAGCTCTCCTTCCGCGTCGAGCGGGGCCAGGTCCTCGGGCTCCTCGGCCCCAACGGCGCGGGCAAGACGACCACGTTGCGGATGCTCATGGGGCTCATCAGCCCCGACGCGGGCGAGATCCGGGTCTTCGGACAGGCCATCAGGCCCGGTGCGCCGGTGCTCTCCCGGGTCGGGGCGTTCGTGGAGGGCGCCGGCTTCCTCCCGCACCTCTCCGGGCGCGCCAACCTCGACCTGTACTGGCAGGCCACCGGCCGCCCCGCCGAGGACGCCCACATCGACGAGGCCCTGGAGATCGCCGGGCTCGGGGACGCGCTCGCCCGCGCGGTGCGGACGTACTCCCAGGGCATGCGGCAGCGGCTCGCCATCGCCCAGGCCATGCTCGGCCTGCCGGACCTGCTGATCCTCGACGAGCCGACCAACGGGCTCGACCCGCCGCAGATCCGCGAGATGCGGGACGTGATGATCCGGTACGCGGCCGGCGGCCGGACCGTGATCGTCTCCAGCCACCTCCTGTCCGAGGTGGAGCAGTCCTGCACCCACCTGGTCGTCATGGACCGGGGCCGGCTCGTCCAGGCCGGCCCGGTCGCCGAGATCACCGGCTCCGGCGACATGATCCTGGTGACCACGGCGGAGGAGGTGTCCGAGCCGCTGGCGGAGAAGGTCGCCGCCCTGCCCGGCATCGGCTCCGCCGTCCGCACCGACGACGGGCGCGGGCTCCTCGTCCGCCTGGACGGGGCCACCACCGCGCGGCTGGTGGCCGACCTGGTGCGGCTCGACGTCCCGGTCACCGGCGTCGGCCCGCACCGCCGCCTGGAGGACGCCTTCCTCACCCTGATCTCCCAAGGAGCAGCATGAGCGCCCCCGTCCAGCCCCCCGAGGCCCGGGTGGCGGCCGAACACCCCGAGGCCCCCGGTTACCGCGCCGGGCGCACGCTCCCGCTCAGGGTCGAGGCCATGCGCCAACTGCGCAGGCGGCGCACCCTGCTCATGGGCGGGGTGCTCGCCGCCCTGCCCTTCATCCTGATCATCGCCTTCGCGATCGGCGGCACGCCGGACGGCGAGGACGGCGGCGGCCGGGGCGGCGGGCGGATCAACCTCATGGACGTGGCCACCGAGTCCGCCGCCAACTTCGCGGCCACCTCGCTGTTCGTCTCGGCCGGGTTCCTGCTGGTGATCCCGGTGGCCCTGTTCTGCGGGGACACCGTCGCCTCCGAGGCGAGCTGGTCCTCGCTGCGCTACCTCCTCGCCGCGCCGGTGCCGCGCGTCCGGCTGCTGTGGTCGAAGCTCGTCGTCGCGCTGGGCTTCAGCCTGGCCGCGATGGTGCTGCTGCCCGTCGTCGCGCTGGCGGCGGGCACGGCCGCCTACGGGTGGGGCCCGCTGAAACTGCCCACCGGTGGAGAGCTGGCCGCCGGGGACGCCGTGCCGCGCCTGGCGATCGTCGTGGCGTTCATCTTCGTCTCCCAACTGGTCACCGCCGGGCTGGCGTTCTCGCTCTCCACCAGGACGGACGCGCCGCTCGGCGCGGTCGGCGGGGCGGTCTTCCTCACCATCGTCGGCAATGTGCTCGACGCGGTGACCGCGCTCGGCTCCTGGCGCGACTTCCTGCCCGCGCACTGGCAGTTCGCCTGGGCCGACGCGCTCCAGCCGCACCTGGAGTGGGGCGGCATGATCAAGGGTGCGGCCGTCTCAGTGTCGTACGCCCTGGTGCTGTTCGCGCTGGCCTTCCGCGGGTTCAGTCGTAAGGACATCGTGTCCTGAACCTGATGTTCCGGGGTTTGCCGTCCGCCGACCGGTGCCGTGCCGCCCCCGGCCGCCCGCTGTTGCCGCATCGAGACGCTTCCGCAACGCTTTCGCCGACTCCGGCGGGCGGCCCCGTACGTCACATTCACAGATGTCGAGGACATCGTGACGACGTGGGGGGTTACGCATGCACCAGACCGACCGACGACACGGGAAGCGGGACGCGAGGCGGGCGGGGGCCGTGGCGCTCCTGCTGGCGGGAGCCGTGGCGCTCACCGCGTGCAGCGCCGGGGGCAGCGGCTCGGACGGCACCCGGGACGTCAGCTCGGGCAAGCGCCAGGGGCAGGGGCCGTCCGGCGGCGGGCAGCCCGCGCCGGACGCCGTGCCGCCCGGGACGGGCCGGCCGGCCGCGCCGGGGGGCGGAGGGGCCGACGGCGCCGCCGAGGCGAAGCCCGAGGCGCCCGACTACCTCTCGACCTTCGCCCTGGACGTGGACACCGCCAGCTACGGCTACGCCCGCCGCACCCTGGGCGACGGCCGGCTGCCCGCCCCCGGGGAGATCCGCCCCGAGGAGTTCGTCAACAGCTTCCGCCAGGGGTACGAACGGCCGAAGGGCTCCGGCTTCACGGTGAACGTCGACGGGGCGCGGATGGGCGGCGGGAAGGCCGGGGGCGGCGGAAGCGGAGCCTCCGACTGGTCGCTGATCCGTGTCGGCCTGGCCACCGAGGCCGCCCCGAAGGCCGCCGAACGCCCGCCCGCCGCCCTCACCTTCGTCATCGACGTCTCGGGGTCCATGGCCGAGCCCGGCCGCCTCGACCTGGTCCGCAGCTCCCTGGAGATCCTCACCGACGAACTGCGCGACGACGACTCCCTCTCCCTGGTCACCTTCAGCGACGAGGCCGAGACCCGGCTGCCGATGACCCGCCTCCAGGGCAACCGGAACCGGATCAAGGACGTGGTGGAGGAGCTGCGCCCCGCCCAGTCCACCAACGTCGGGGCAGGGATCACCCTCGGCTACGAGGAAGCGGTCGAGGGCCACCGCGAGGGCGCGACCAACCGGGTGGTGCTCCTCTCCGACGCCCTCGCCAACACCGGCGACACCGAGGCCGAGAGCATCCTGGAGAAGATCGACTCCGCCCGCCGCGAGCACGGCATCACCCTCTTCGGCGTCGGCGTCGGCAGCGAGTACGGCGACGCGTTCATGGAGCAGCTCACCAACAAGGGCGACGGGAACACCACGTACATCGGGGACGAGGAGCAGGCCCGCAAGGTCTTCGTCGACCAGCTCCCCGCCCACCTGGAGATCCGGGCCCGCGACGCCAAGGCCCAGGTGGCGTTCGACCGGAAGACGGTGAAGCAGTTCCGGCTGGTCGGCTACGAGAACCGCAAGGTCGCCGACGACGACTTCCGCGACGACGGCGTCGACGGCGGGGAGGTCGGCCCCGGCCACACGGTGACCGCTCTGTACGCCGTACGGCTGCGCGAGGGCGCGTCCGGCAGGGTGGCCGAGGCGACCGTGCGGTGGCTCGACCCCGAGACCCGCGAAGCGCGCGAGGAGACGGGGACCGTACGGACCGGGTCGCTCGAAGAGCCGTTGTGGGGCGGGGCCGGTGACCGGCTCCAAGTGGCAGCCGTTGCCGCCTACTTCGCCGACCACCTGCGGGGCGGCGACCTGCCCGGCGCACCCGGACTGGGCGAACTCGCCTCCCGGGCGGCCGATCTGGCGGAGGCGACCGAGGACGGCTCCGTACGGAAGCTGGCCACGGCCATCGGCCAGGCGGACCGCCTCAAGGGCGGCGCCGGACGGGGTGACGGACCGGAACCGGACGAGGGCGAGATCGGCTGAGACGGGCCACCCGCCCGCACCGGGGCCCGGGGCCCGAGGCCCGGTGCGGGCGCACCCGGGGCCGAGGTCCCGGCCGCTCACACCCGGGTCGGACGTCCCGGCCGTCTGGCCCCGGCCCGGGCGGCCGGGCCCGGGCGGCCCGGCCGGTTCGCACAGTCGGTCGAAATAGGGCCCTGCGAACGGCGGTTCCAGGCCATGATGTCCGCCATGACCTCTCTCTTCCTGGTGCTCGCCACGATCGTCAACGGCCTCTACGCGGGCTTCATGCTGACCTTCCTGATCGCGATCATGCCCGGCCTCGCGGAGTTGACGGACCAGCAGTTCACCGCCGCCATGCGCCGTTTCAACGAGAAGGTCCCCGGCCCGGCCTTCCTGGTCCTGTTCCTCGGCGTCGTCGTCCTGCCCGCCGCCGCGTTCCTCACCGGCCTGGGCGAGCACGACGAGGTGACCGGCCCCGCCGTCCTGGCGGCCCTGATCTGCGTGATCGTGGGACATCTGATCACCGTGATCGGCAACATCCCGCTCAACAACGCCCTCGCCGCCTCCGAGGGCGGCGACGACAGCGCGGCCCGTGCCGCCTTCGAGCCCCGCTGGAACACCCTGCACCAGGTGCGCACCGCGTTCTCGCTGGTGGCATGCGCCCTGCTGGCCGTCGCGCTGTAGAGATCCGGGCGAGGGGCGGTGGAGCTACCGGCCGCCCGTTCCCGCCTCCACCCCGGCCCCGCCCGGGTGGCCGGGGCCGAGCAGCACCACGAGAGCGGCCTTGCCGGGCACGGACACGTCCACCCGCCGCCAGCCGGTCCGCTCGTACAACCGCAGTGCCGCCTCCGCCCGTACGGAGGTCAGCAGCCAGCAACGGCCCCCCGGGGCGCGCCCGGCCACCGCCTCCAGCAGGGACGCACCGACCCCCGCCCCGTGCGCCTCCGGCGCGACCGCGAGCTCGTTCACCTCCAGCGCCCCGCACAGCCACGCCCGCGTCCGCTCGGGCCCCAGGGCTTCGGCGACCTGCCCGTAGGAACGGTCGGCAGGGAAGGCCGCCGGGGTGATCCAGGCCGTGGCGAAACCGGTGACCGCCCCACCGGACATCGACACCGCCGCCGTGAACCCGGGCCGCAGCACGTCCCGCGCCAGCCGCCGGACGTACCCGTCGGCCGCCGACGGGTCCTCGTTCCAGGGCGGTTCCGCGAAGGCCCGCGCGTACACGTCGCGGACTCCCCCGGCGTACCGGAGCAGCTCCTCCGGCCCCACCGTCTCCACTCCGGTCGTCATCGCCCCGCCCCTCCGCCTCCGCCCGGACCCCGCCACCCGGCCGCCCGGTTCGGGCCGCCGGCATCGTGGACCACCCTAGGGCCTGTCGCCCAACCACCGTCCGCCGGGCGGGCGTTGCTTTCCCGCCGCCCGTCCGGCGAGAAGCCCGGCGCGGCCCGGGGCCCGGCCGGGGGCGGGGCCGTCCTGCGGAGCGGGCCGGCCCCCTTCCGGGCGGGGCGGAGGCCGGTCCGGAAGGGCCGGTCCGGGGCCGCTCACACGTTGGGCACCTTGAGCCGGTCCCAACTGCTCTTCCCGGGGATGCCGTCCGCGTCCCCGCCCGTGTAGCCCAGCTTGCGCTGCCAGGCGGCGTACGACTTCCGGTCGGACTCGGACCAGGCGGGCCCCGGCCCCACCGTGTACCGGCCGCAGCCCTCGGCCACCAGCCGCTTGCCCATCGCCGTGACGATCGCGCTCCGGCGGCCGACCGCGAAGAACGCGGCCCCCGGGAACGGCTCGTACTTCGGTCTCGGCGGCGGATCGGCGGGGCCGTCCGGCGCACCGCCCAGCCGCTTGGCGACCCGGCCGCGCATCGCGTTCATGGTGAACCCGCGCGGATCGACCTTGCCCGGCTGCCACTCCAGATGGCCGATCACCGACCGCTCCGACCAGCCGTGCGCCCGGCAGACGGCGGCCGCGGCCCGCTCGATCGCCAGCAACTGGGCCGACGGCCAAGGGTCCTTGCCGTCACCGAGGTTGATGCACTCGAAGCCGTAGAAGTGCCGGTTGCCGTCGGTGTTGGCCTCGTTGTCCGGGGGCAGCGCCTTCTCCGCGACGACGGCGCGCAGGACGTCGTCGTCGCCGAGCCCGGCGTGGTTGGCCCGCCCGTTCCCCACGAGGTGGACGGTCCCGTCCTTGGCGATGACGCCGTGGCAGAGCGGGCCGGGCAGGGCCGAGTGGCCGTTGTAGCAGAGCTCGACGGAGGACGCGGTGCCCGAGGAGACGGTGTGATGGATCATGACACCGTGCGTCGGGCCCCACGGCCCTTTGTGGTTGCGGTTGTTGGTGCGCCAGCTCCGGTGCTCGACGACGTGGAGTCCTTCGTCGCGGAGGGCTTTGAGCAGCTTGTCGGCGGACAACGGCGTCGCCATCGCGGCGCTCCTTTCCCTGGTGGTGCGTAGATCACGCGGGTGCTTCGGCGTGCGTCCGGGCGGGGCCGGCGCATGGGCGGCGATCCGGAGACCGCGGCCGCCGCGCCGGGCGGCACAGCGGCCGGGAGCGCTCTCGGGTGGAGATTCCGCCGTCGGCCTCCCCGATCGATTTGCCCGTTCCCACGCCCTGCCGAACGTCCCGTCGGGCGGAAGGTTTCGCCTTTTCCGCACCCCCGACCGGGCAGGTTCGAACTCCTGCCCGAGGTTTGGCTCCCGGAAAGAAGTGACATCCCCGGCCGGGGCATATCGGTCGCCTCCGTGCCACCGTTCCCCGCGCGCCTCACGCGCCCCCTCCACGCCTCCCCGCACACCCTGATCCGCTTCCGGACGCGCCCCGGCCCCGCACCCGGCCCGGAGGGGGCCGCGTGCGGGGCCGGCGGCTCCGCGCTGTCCGCGCCTGCTGCTCAGCCCGTGCAGGTCGCCTTGATCGCCGATATCGCGTGGTGCTCGTAGTTGCTGTCCCGGCCCCGGTCGTGGATGCGGACGGAGAGCTTCTTGGCCTCGATGGGGAACGTGCCCGGCACGTTGTACCAGGTGCCCCGGCGGTCCTGCTGGTTGAGGTAGAAGGAGCCCACCAGGTTGCCGCTCCGGGGCAGGAACCGGTCGTACACCGTGTAGTAGCTCGGGTCGCCGCCGACCCGCACGATGTCCGAACTGCCGGGCACGTGGACGGAGATGCTGCACTTCCTGGCGGAGTCGGGCAGGTCGAACAGCCAGGTCGCCGAGCCGCCCGAGTCCTTGGAGGAACTGCCGGACATGGGCATGGAGAGGTACTTGCCCTCGCAGCCGTAACCGCCGAAACCACCGCTGTGGGTGGCCCAGCCCTCCTTGCCGTCGCTGTAGTAGCCGTCCCGCTGGAAGCGCTGGGTGGGGCACTCGGGGCCGGACACCCCGCTGTACACGACGGTGGACGCCGTCTTGGGCTGCGCCTGGGGTGTGGGGTTGGTCGCGGGCGTCTTGGCGGGGCTGTCCGGGCCCGCAGTCGCCGGAGCCTTCGCACCGGAACTGCTCTTCTCCGTCGAGCCGGCCGCGTCCGTGGCGCCCTTCGTCGTCCCGGCGCCCGTGGCGCCCTTGCCGCCGCCCCCCTTCTCGGCCTTCGGACCGGCGGACCCGTCCGCCCGCCGCGGCTTGTCGCCCGTGTCCGCGCCCACGTGGTTGGCGGGGCCCTTGTCACCCCGGACCGGCGGAACGTCCTTCCGAGGGGCGCCGGGAACCCGTACGCCGTCGGGGCCGGCGGGGTCGGTGCCCGGCACGTACCCGCCCTCCTGGCCGTCCTGCTTCCACGCGGCGGCCGCCGCCCGGCGCGTGGGCTCGGCGTCGTCCTTCTGGGCGGCCGCCACGACGAACGGGGCCCCGAGGAGCAGCGCACCGGCGAAAGCGGCGGCCACCACCATGGGACGCGACACCCGGCCGGGGCGCTCCGGTGCGCCGCCCTCCGCCGCCGCGGCGCTGTCGGGCGGGCTCGTGGCAGTGGCGGTGGTGGTGGTCGCGGCGGCGGCCGTGGACGCGGTGGCGGCGGCCGGCTCGGCGGCGCTCTCCGCGGAGGCCGCGGCCGTGGCGGGCGGAGCCGTGGGAGCCGCCCGCTCGGGGGCTGCCGCCTTGGCCGCCGCCTTCTCGGCCGCCGTCTCCGGGGCCTCGGCAGCCGGTGACGTGCTCGTCCGAACCGCCTCCTCCGCGGCGCCTGCCGAGGCCGCCGCGCCGGTGGCCGCCGCGGACGCCGTGGCGGGGGCCGGGACCGCCTCGTCGCGGGCCGCCACCGTCTCCTCGCCCTCCGGCCGCCCATCGGGCCCGGAGGTGTTCCTGCCGATGGAGACCCCGGCCGCGTGCACCACCGCCGGAGCCTGGGCCGCCGGCTCGTCGGCCTCCCCGGGACCGGACGCGGACGAGGTCGGCGTCCGCGCGCCGCCGCCGTCCCCGGCGACCGTGGTGGCCCCGCCCTGGGTCGCCGTCCGCGCGGACGGGGTGCCTATGCTCCCCGGAACCGCGCCCTGCGCGCTGCCGGGAGCCGTGCCGCCCGAGGGAGCGCCCCGGCTGTCACCGGACTCACTCTCCTCGCTGGACCGCTGTTGCTTCACAGGTCGTCCCTCTTCTCCTGCCATGGGCTCTTCTCGTCCTCTTGGATCGTCGCGGGGAGGGTTCGGTTGCCTCCGCCGAGCGATATGACGTGCCGTCACGAGCGCTCGGTCTCCTGGTGTTCGCTCTCGGGCGTCAGCCAGTCCAGGTTCTCGTGGAAGTGCCTCCCCTGGCCCTGGAAGTGGCCGAACTCGCCGCGTGCCGGGTCCTTCACCCCGAACTCCTGCTCCAGGTGCTCATTGAGCACCTGGAGCAGGAGGAACGGCCCCGTGGCCGCCGCACCCGCCTGCTTCATCTCCTCGGCGTCCTCGAACATGGGGAGCGTGGCGGCGATCTTCTGGATGATCCGGTCGATGAAGGGCGCGTCCACCTGCGCGACGATGAAGTGGTTGCCGTAACCGCCGGTGTCGAGCAGGAAGTCGACCGCGCGGCGCACCTGTTCCGTGGTCGGCTGCCCGGTCACCGGCACATGGGGAACGCCTGCCCGCTCCGCGATCCCCTGGAGAATCCCGTTCAGTCCGCTCAGGTCACGGAGGAGCGGGCCGAGCACCGGCACGTCGTTCTGCCGGAGCCGCAGGGGCTCCGCGGCCGAGAACTCGAACGTCCCGGGGCCCAGGTCCACGTCGGCGTACACCCCGCCGTACTGCTTCAGGACGCTGTACCGCGCCAGGTCGGAGGCGAACGCGTACGCCTGGGTCCCGCCCGTGGGGTCGGTGGCGATCGTGAAGGCTTTCTTGAAGTCCTCATGGACGACGGGATCGAGCTGCATCCGGGTGAGTCCCTTCGTGAACCTGATGCTCACCTGCGTCGTGGCGCTCAGCTTCGTCCGGGAGTCCGTCCACAGGTTCACCGTCCAGTTGGCCTTGCGGGCCCTGGCGGTCCACGCGGTGATGTTCTTCAGCGCATCCGCGGGAAGGTCCTTGCCGAGCCAGACGAAGTGCAGCTGCGTCGGAACGGGGGGAGCGGGCTCGCAGGACTCCAACAAGTCGTCGACGCTCGCCCGCAGGTCCTCCAGGTAGGACGGCGGAGGGGTCAACGCCTCCAACCGGCGCAGCATGAGTCGCATCGCGTCGTAGTCCCCCTTGATGTGGGAGGTACCGACGTACGCGCGCACCCCCTGCTCGTCGTCGGCGCCCAGCTCCCGCAGGGGCGCGCCCTCTCCGTCGCCCTCCTTGAAGGTGATGTTCAGCGGTCGTCCGAGAGCCGGCTGAACGGTTGCCGCCTGGTCCTGCGCGGGTGGCGCGGGCTCCGCGTGCTCGGTCTCCGCGTCGCCCGGGGCCAGGTGGACGGCGACCGTCTGCTCCACGCTGCTGGGCGAGGCCGAGTTGAGCGTCTCGAAGATCAGGTCAGCGAGCGAGACGGGGGGTTGCTCCGCCTCCGTCCGAGGGGCGGGGGGAGCGACGGCGTCGGTCTCCACCCCTTCGCCCGCCGCGACCCATGCGCCGCGGCGCCGGGCGACCGGGTCCGCGAGGAGGCCCAGCACGCCCGAGGCGCTGTCGGAGCCGCTGGCCGGCGTGGCGTGGCCCACTTCGGTGTCGGGCGCGTACCAGAGGCGTCCGGACAGGGCGCGGGCGGCGTCCAGCGCCACGCTGCTGCCGTCGCCGCTGCGGATCTTCGCCGTCTCGCACGCGACCAGGACGACGGGGGCCGGGGGCCGTGCCGGGTCTCTGAGCGTCTCGATGAAGCGCGCCAACTGCGCGCCGTCGACGACCAGCGGCTTGGCGCCCGCCAGATGGAGCTCGACGCCGTCCTCCGTGCCGTGGGCGTCGAAGAACAACGGGGTGACCGGCTCCTGCGCGTCCCGCGCCGGTACGCCGGTGTGCCAGGGGACCTTCCCGGCGGGGGAGTCCGTCGCACTGTCGGTGTCGAGGGCGAAGTCCCCGTCCTCGGTGGTCCGGTAGTGCGCGAACAGGGCCTCGTCCGGCCGGTACGCGGCGTAGAAGTCCCGCCGGGGCGCCCAGTCCTGGACGGAGTGGGAGGCGTAGCCCAGGGTCCGGCCGTCGGCGCCGCGGATCACCGTGAGGCCCTCGTACACCTGGCTGTAGGAGACCCGGCGTCCGTCCTCGCCCGTGAGCACGGCGTCCGGCGTCGCGCCGGCGGGCGGGGAGGCCAGCAGGGAGGTGGCCGAGTGCAGGAGGGGGCCCTCTCCGGCCGAGGAGTCGGACCGGCTGTTGGAGAAGAACTTCCGGGTTCCGGAGGACGAGCCGGCGGTGTCGTCGCCGCCGTCCCGGTGGCTGCTCCGGAACGTGCCGGCGAGGCTGCCGCCGAACTTCTTCAGCTTCTCCCGCGCGGTGCCCGTACGGGAGAGCGTCCCCTCCGCCGGTCGCTCTGCCCCGTGGATCGAGGCGGTCTCCTGGTTCTGGCTCTCCGGGGTCACCCAGGCCAGGTCGATCCAGACGTCCCGTGCCGCTTCCGTGGGCCTGAACCGGGCGGCGCCTCTCGTCTCCCCGTAACTGGCCGTTTCGTTCCTCCTCATCCACGCACGGTTGTAGTCGTTGAGCCGGGTGTCGATGAACGTCGGACCCGTGATGTGCGCCACGTCCCGCTTGCCGATCTCGATCAGCTTCTGGTCCCGTTCAAGCTTCGACAGGGAACTCAGCTTGACGAGCTCCGTCAGCAGGTAACCGAGGAAGGGGTTGTTCGGATGGGCCGCGATCAACTGGTTGCCCAGCTCGCCCCTGTCGTACATCGCCACGGCCATGTCGCGGACGGCCTCGGGAGTGAGCACCGCATCCGGCGGCGGGTTCACGCCGAGCACACTGGTCGCGTCGCGCAGCCGGGGCCCGAACATGGGGAGGTTGTCGCCCGAGGGCATCTGCACGCCGTCGGCCGGCAGCACGAAGTTTCCGGGCGCCACGTCCACGTCGAGGTAGACGCCCCCCTGCTGGTAGAGGATGGCGTAGCGGGCGGCGTCCGAGGCCAGCGCGAAGCTCCGGAGCTCCTGGCCCCTTTCGTACAGATTCCCGGCCCGCGACAGCACCGGGTCCGTGTACCGGAAAAATCGCTTCGGGCCGAACACGGTGTCCACCGGGGGGCTCGACACTCCCCGCGCGGCGAGTTCCGTAAGAAAGTCGTTGTTCGCAGCGCGTCCCTCGTCGTCCGTCCAGATGCGCATGTCCCAGGCGGAGTTCTCGGCCTTCTCCGCCCAGTTCCGCAGGTTCTGACGGGCGTCGGCCGTCATCGCGCCACCCAGCCAGATGAAGTTCAGATGCTTCGGGATCGACGACGCTTCGCCCTGGTGGCCGCCCACCGCCAGCCGGGGAGGATCGACGGGCGTGGTCTGCGTGGGCTCGGTGTTCCTCAACAACTCGTCCGAGCTCTGCCACACGTGGGAGCCGTTGCCGTCCTTCGCCTCGCCGTCGGTCGTGCTGTTTGTCCGTGTGCGCGGGGGGCGGAGGAGGGTTCGGTCCTCACCGTCCTGCACACCGAAGGCCTTCTTCGCGTAGGAGCTGAGGAGGTTGAGCTGGAGCTCGCGTTGGTAGAACTTCTTCAGTACGTCCTTCTGCTCCGAGTCGACCTGCCGCTGCCGTTCTCGCCATTCGTCGGTGTCGGGCACGCGGGGAAGCCGGTCGAAGTCTTCCTGAGTCCGCACCGTGACGGTCTGCTCATATGTCAGTTCATTGAGTTCCTTGCCGGGAGCGGCTGTGTAGATGACGACGTCCAGGCCGTCGATTTCGCCGCTCTCGATGCGCTTCTTGGCCTCGGGCCACTCCGTGGTGGTGAGGACGCTGCTGTGGTGGATTCCGTCGAGCACATGGGCGGTGACCCGGTTGGTGAGGCCCTGGGCGTAGGTGCGGGACAACTCGCGCCAGAGTTCGGCCATGGTCGGGGAGTCGTCCCAGCGGGGAAGCCCGAATCCGAGACCGTCGAAGATGTAGCCCTGCACCGACGATTCGAGGGCCACGCCGGTTGCGACGCTGGCTGCGCTGATCGCTTCGGCCGCGCCCATCTTCGACCAGATCTGGCCGTGTGCGGCCGATGCCGCGGCGCGCGCCGGCAGGGCGCCCTCGAAACCCACCGCCTCCTGCTGCCGGGTGAACCACAGGTAGTTCACTTGGTGGCCCATGACCTTTTCGGACTGGAAGCCCTTCATGATCGCGGCGACGGCGGATTTGTTGACTTCGTTCCTGTCCGGGCGTCCGGTCAGAGCCAGGTCCACGTCCGATTCGACGGTTTTCAGCCAGGCGGTCACGCCCTGACGGAATTCCTCGTCACCGGCCAGCGGTTTGACGCCCTCGATCCGGTCCCACAGCTCTGTGCTCTGCCGGTGGAAGGCGTCTTTTGCTTTCGCCGTGACCTCTTCGTCCGCCGTCCTGGAGGATTCGGCGGCCTGCCGCGTGGCCGTGTCCGTGACCGTGTCCGGGACGTTCACCAGCAGCTCGTCCGAACTCCGCACCGGGTCGGCACCGTGCGCGGGCTTCGTCCCGCCGTCGGTGACCGCGTCGCCGTCCTCGCCCTCCTGGCTGAGCAGGGCGTCCAGTGCGTCGGGTTCGCTCGCGGTCACCCACCGGCCCTGGCGTCCGGTCGCCCGGTCCTGGAGCAGGGCCAGTACGCCGGTGGCGTCGCCCACGGCTCCGGACGGCTTGCTCACATGGCCGACCTCGACGTCGGGGGCGTACCAGCGGCGTCCGGGGACCGCCCGGGCGGCGTCCATGATGACGCTCCCGCCGTCCTTGGGGCGGACGAGGCCGGTGTCGCAGGCCACGAGCACCACCGGGGCCGGCGGCCGGTCGGGGTCGGTCAGCGTCTCCATGAACCGGGCGAACTGGGCGCCGTCCACCTTCAGGGGGAGGTCGCCGTCGATGTGGAGCAGGACACCGTCTTCGGCGCCGTGGGCGTCGAAGAAGATCGGGCGCTGCCCGGCGTTCGCGTCGCCGGCCTGCCAGGGGACGGTGCGGGGGGCGGCCTTGTCCTCGGCCACGGGAGCGAACCCGCTCTTGCCCACCGCCTCGTAGGCCCGGTAGGACGTCTGGCCGGACCGGTAGTTCGCGTAGAAGTCCTGCCGCGGGGCCCAGTCCTGGTCACTGTGCGACGCGTACCCGATGACCTTGTCCTCGGCGTCCCTGATGGTCCGCAGGCTCCGGCGGATCTCCTCGTAGGAGACCGTTCGGCCGTCCTTGCCGACGAACTCGTCCTTCGGCGCGCGGCCGGTCTGCTCGAACCCCTCGACCACCGGGTCCAAGCCGGACAGCAGTGTTCCGTCGTTCGACAGCGGCGCCGAACCCGAACCGGACCTGCCGCCGCCCCATCGGATCGACCCCTTCAGCGACTTGACGGAGTCGCCCATCCGCTTGGCCAGCGTTTTCTGCCCGGCCGGGGCGGATGCCGTTCGGGGGGGTTCCTGGTTCTCGCTCTCGGGGGTCACCCAATCCAGTCGCGTCCAGTCCGCCCAGTCCGCCAACTGGACCCGGTAGTTGTTGCGCGGCCGTACCAAGGCCCGCTCGGCCGTGGTCCCCGGAATCGCGGGCGGGAAGTTCTTGGCGTGTTCCTCGAACTGCCGCTCCAGGTAGGCCGGACCGGTTCTGCTGGCCGCGTCCTTCGACCGCATGGCCGCCAGGAGATAGCCCCTGGTCGCCTTGTCGCTGTGGTTGACGTCCGGCAGGTTGTCGAGAACCTGTTTCATGAAGCGGCTACGGGGGTGCGCGACGATGAAGTGGTTCCCGAACTCCCCCTGCGCGTAAGCGGTCTCGGCGGCCTGGTGCACCTGCTCCCGGGAAGGGGCGGGTGCCCCCTCCGGGAGGTTGAGAGTCCTGCGCACGCTGCCCATGTTCTGGAGCAGAGGGCCGAACATCGGCAGGGTGTCCTCGCCCTGCGGCATCCGCACGCCCTCGGGACGCAGCACCACCTCACCCGGACTCAGGTCGACGTCGAGGTAGACCCCGCCGTGCTGGTAGAGGAGGGCGTAGCGGGCGACGTCGGAGGCCATCGCGTAGCTGCTCTCCTCCAGCGCGGTGTCGAACAGCTTCTTCACCTTGGGGGGGAACAGCTCCCCGTCCGTCGCCTTCTTGCGCTTGAACAGGCCGCTGCCCTTGTCGCCGGGGAACAGGCTGCCGACGTGGCCGTGCTCCAGGGCGCCCGCGGTCTCCATCTCCCGCAGGAACGCCTCGTTGTTCCGCAGGCCGTCGTCGTCCGTCCAGACCTTCAGCTTCCACTGCGGTCCCCGCGCCTTGTCCGCCCATTCGCTGATGTTGGCGCGGGCGGCCTGCGTCAGTTCGCCGCCCAGCCAGATGAAGTTGAGCGACTTGGGCACCGCGGTGGCCGGGCCGGTGCCGGTCCCGATGTAGTAGGTCGCGCCTTCCCCGCGATGCTGGAGGAGCGGCGCGGTCGAGGTGCTCTGCGTCGGGACCGGCTGGACCGGCTGGACCGGGTGCTCGGTGATCTCGGAGGACGTCTGCCGGGTCTCCTCCGTGTCGGAGTTGAGCAGCAGGTCGTCCGTCACGGAGGGCACGGCGAGCCGGTAGCGGTCGTCCGCGTGGTGCAGCACCACGCCCGGCCCCGCGCCGCCGGCCGTGTCGGCGTCGGGCGGGAGGAACGTCAGGTGGTTCAGGTCCGACGCGACCACGGTGACCGGTACGCCGAGCACGCGGGCCGCGAGCAGGGCGGCCAGGTCGCCCGCGGAGTGGTTCCACCCCGCGTCCTTGCGGTCGCCGATCTCCTGGTCCCCGGAGCGCAGCAGGGTCGTACGGGCCAGCGCCAGACGCTGGTCGGTGGTCAACCGCGAGGCCACGGCGTCCGGGAGGCGGTGGCGCGAGGCGGCGTGCTCGGCGGCCTCCGCCGGGGTGAGCACGATGCCCGCGTCGGCCAACTCCCGCGCGGTGAAACGTTCCTGGGGGTCGATGGCGAGGAACGGCGCGAGTTCGTCGCGGTCGGCGGTCAGCCGGTCGGCCAGGCGCTGCTTCAGGTGCTGGACGTCGGCCGCGATGAGGTCCCTGCCCGGCGCGTGGAGCCCCTTCTCGGCGAGGAGCCCCGGATGGGCGCGCTGGACCGCGTCGAGGAGGGAGCGGTGGAAGCTCGTGCCGCGGTCGAGGTGCGCGGGGCCGGTGGAGGGCGGTTCCAGGAGCTGGAGGACGCGGCCGTCCGGGTCCGTCAGGGTGACCGGGCGGCCCTCGGCGTCCTCGCCCTGGGAGGTGTACGGGTCGGGGGCGGACGTATCGGCCGGTCGGACGTACCCCTCGGGTTCCGGGGCCGGGTGCCAGGGGGTGACGACGAGAGGGGTGCTGCCCTCGGGCCGCGGCGCGAGGAGGGGGCGCACGGCCGCGTCCACGGAGTCGAAGGCGGCGCGGACGAGACCGAGTTCGCGGTAGTGGGCGGTCAGCCGTGCCACCGCCTTGTCGTAGGCGGCGCGGGCGGTGCGCACGTCGGCCTCGACCGCGTCGAACTGCCCGGGGAAGGCGTCCCGAGCCGCCGTCTTCCCGCTGCGGGCCTCCCGCAGCAGGGCGGCGTCCAGCTCCTGCCGGGCGGCCCGTACGGCCTCCAGCGACGTCCGGTGGGCCGCGTCCGCCGCCCGCAGGTGCTCCGCCCAGGCGGCGGCCTTGGCCTGTTCCCGGCGTACGGCCTCCCCGTCCGGCAGCGGGCCGGTCTCGCCGAGCCAGAATTCCGTACGGGCGTGGACGTCCTGCGAGGTGGCGGGGGCGCTGGAGGGGCCCGCGTGGGACGTGGTGCCGGCGAGGAGCTCGGAGAGCGGCGGGTAGCCGGGGACCGTGGCGGGGGGCTCCTCGGCGGTGGCGCCCGGGGCTGTCGCCGTGCTCGCGGTCGTCTCCGGTGCGGTCCAGGGGACCGGCGGTGCGCCGGTGGGCCGGGGGCCGGTGGGCGTGTAGTGCCCGACGGCCTTCCACGAGGCTTCGGACGCCCCGGCGAGGTGCTGTTCGGCGGTGGCGAGGTCGCGGCGGTGGTTGGCCAGGTCCCGCTGGGCCTCGGCGTACCGGGTGCGGGCCGTGGCGAGCCGTTCCCGCGCGGCGGCCACCTCCGTTCCGGGGAGCGGCTGCGTCCCGAGCAGGTCGCGGAGGTGGGACCGGAGGGCGGTGACCTCGCTGCCGAGGGCGCGCAGGCGCCGTTCGGCCGCCCCCGCCTCCTTGGCCGCTTCGACGTACTTCTCGGTCTGCTCCTTGACGACGCCCGCCGCCGCCTCGACCTCGGGGGGCAGCAGCCCGTGCTCCTTCGCGACGTCGAACGACACCCACATCGTCACCCCGCCCGGCACCGTGTGCTCGACGGTGGCCGGCGGCCGGGAGCCCGGCCGGAGCGGCGCCGGGACGACCGGCAGGTCCGCGATCCGGTGCGACGCCTTCGCCGTCTGGACCACGTGCAGGGGGGCCTGGACGAGCACCGCGCCGCCGGCGAACGGCTTCAGCGTGGTCAGCGCGGAGGTCCGGCGGTCGGCGGCGCTGCCCGACGCGTCGGAGTCCGTCCAGCCCGGCATGGTGGCCGTGGACTGGACCAGGGGCTGCGACTGGTAGCCCGGGCCCACGGTCATGGCGGGCGCGTGGCTGTCGGTGGTGTCGCCCGTGTAGGTGTCGTTCTCCGAGGTCCGCCGGCTGCCGCCGAGCCCGGCCTGCGCGTCCACCGCCAGCAGTGCGGCCTGCGACAGGTCGATGGCGGCGGAGAGGGTGAGGACGGCGTCCGTCCCGCCGACCGCGGAGGCGGTGTCGTGCAGCGTGACGGTCAGGTGGTCGCGGATCATCTGCGGGAGGTAGGCGCTCAGCACGTCGGTGCTGATGCCTCCCTTGAGCGCTTCCCCGGCCGCGGTGCCCGGCCGGGTCAACGCCGTCCTCCGCACATAGCGGCCGCGGGCGTCGGTGGGCATGGGCGTCGCGTCGCCGCTCTTGGTACCGCGGCCCTTGACCGCGGTGTCGAGGGCGTACGCGGCGGCGTCCCGGAGGGCGGTGATGCCGCCGACCGTGGTCACGACGACGCTCTCCGGACCGGCGGCGAACAGCTTCTTGGCCGCTGAGCCGAGGTCGCGCAACGCCGTGGACCCCGGCTGTTCCGGCGGCAGCAGCATCGGGCGGGGGGTCTGTCGCGCGGTGTTCGGCGCGGGCGCCCCGGCCGACACCGTCGCCCCGGCGGACGTGGCGGCCGCGTTCGCTCCGGTGGTTCCGGGGGCCGTGGTGGTCGCGCCCGCCCCGGCGGACGTGGTGGTGACCGTCGGCGCGGGTGTCGTCCCCGGTCGCGCGAGGCTCAGGGGCAGCACCACCTCGGCGTCGCCGACGCTCTGCGTGTGCGTCACCACGGTCCCGTCGGGCAGCTCCAGGGTGAAGGTGGCCTCGAACGCCGTGCGGCCGGTCACCACGGGCCCCTCGAAGGCCACCTGGGCGCTGACGGCGTCGGTGACCGCGTGCGCCAGGGAGGCCGAGCGGGAGGACCCGGCCTTGTCGTCGAGGGTGAAGCCGCCGTTGCGGACCACCGGGTCGTTCTGGACACCGGGCACTTCGGCGAGCCGGTACCCGGCCTCGTACCCGCGTGCCAGTTTCTCCGTGACGGTCTCCGCCGTGGAGGTGGGCCGGGTGATCGTCGGCTTCACGTCGTGGCGCAGCGGCCCGGGGGTGAAGCCGGTGCGTCGCAGGGTCACCGTGAGGCTGGCGTCCTTGGACGGGCCGATCTTGTTCCGGGCCAGGCGCAGGGAGGTGCCGCCGTTCTCCATGCCCGTCTGGAGAGCGCGCATACCGGACGGCGACAGGGCGGTCATCTGCCGTGCCAGTCCGCCGAGTTGGTCGGCGAGCAGACTCTTCGGGCCGAGCCAGCTCTTGTGCTGGGGCAGGGTCGTGAGCAGCTGGTCGGTGAACGCCTTGACCGCCGGGGCCATGTCGATGCGGCCGACCGTGAGCATGCCGTGCGCCGCCGCGCCGGTGGGGGCGTACAGCTGCGTGGACGGCGGCGGGGTGAGGCCGTCGTCGAACAGCCCGGCCTTCCGGGCCTCCGCCAGCGGCACCCAGACGAGCACGCCGTCGGGGACCTCCACGATCCGCCCCTCGGGCTTCCGTCCGCGGGCCAGTTCCATCGGCCCCTGGAGCAGGCCGGAGGGCTGGGAACGGGCCGCGAGGTGCCACGCCACGTCGGCGCTGACCAGGGCCATCGGCCCGGTGTACTGGACCGTGTGGGCCGGGTTCGCGGAGAAGGTCGCGGCCTCGGTCGTGGTGCTGGTGCGCTGGTACGGCGTCCAGGTCGCCCCGTAGGTTCCCGCCGTCTGGAACGTGTCGGTGTGCTTGGCCCGGAACGCGCCCAGAAGGCTGACGGTGTGGCTGCTGGACTTGGCGACCGAGTGCCCCGCCCCGCTGGTCCCCGACCCCACGGCGGACAGGGCCAGGTCGCCGGAGTCGACGACGGCGACCACGCGCGGCCGGCGCAGCTGGGGCCAGGCGCTGACCGAGGCGGTGATGTCGGTGACGGCCGTCCGCCCGAACAGGTCGCTGACGTGTTTGCCGGTCTGCGCCGCGTCGCTGAAGTCCGCTTCGTTGCGGCCGACCGCGAACGCCTCGGCGAGCGCCCCGGACGCGGGGGTCCCGTCGTTCCCGTAGACCCAGGAGTTGCCGGAGACGGAGGCGAGCAGCTCCCTGAGGTGCTGCTGCACGAGCTCCGGCGAGGTGACGCTCTGCACGGAGTGCAGGCCGTCGAGGAGCGGGTGGGGCGTCCAGTCGGTCGTGGGGACGGGCTTCCCGGAGGAGAGCAGTTCGGCCGTGGCCGGGGTCATCGGCGTGCTCGTCGGGGCGGTCCGCGGCCGGTCGACACTCAGCGCGGACGGTACGGAGAGCGAGGCGGGCACGGCGAGGGTGACCCGCCCGGCGACGGGGGGCCGGGCGGTCGCGCCGGTCTGCCCGCTCTGCCCGGTCCCCTCGGTACGCAGCAGGTCGACGGTGCCGGGGGCCTGCTTCACGAACCACCGGGTGCCGAGCAGCTCGCCGGACATCGTCCGGGCGGTCTGGCGCGGGCGGGTGAAGCTGGTGGCCTCCGCGGTGAAGTCCAGGTGGTACGACCACAGGTGCTGCGATCCGGAGCTGGTGATGCCGCCGTCCGGGGTCAGCGTCGGCCCGTACGTCATGCCGTACGCGGTCTGCTTGCCGTACCGGTAGCCGATGCTGCCGGAGCCGCCGAAGCGGTCGAGCCCGGTCAGCCCCGCGTCGAAGCCGATCGACCAGCCGTGCGTCCGGGTGGTCGCGCTGTCCGCGCGGCGGGTGGAGAGGACGTTGTTGGCCAGCCCCAGATCGTGGTGGGTGCCCAGGAACCGGCGGTCCGTGGCCTGCGCCCGCACGGTGACGACGACGTACCGCTTGTTGACGGTGCCGAGCTGTTCGAGCTGGATGCGCAGGCCGGTGCTGGTCAGGCGGTCGAGGGAGCCCTCCAGCACCGTACGGGCGAGTGCCTGGCGCAGCAGGTGGGTGTTGCGCACCGCGTTGTTGTACGTACGGTCGCCGCCCCCGGTGCGGGAGCCGCTGGTCGCGGTGTTGGTCCCGGGCGGCAGCACGAGGTCGGGGTAGGCCCGGTGCAGGCCGTCCTGGATGCGGTCCACCAGCGCGTCCGTGAGGGACGTGTGGGGCGGTGGCGCCTGCGCGTCGCCGACCGGTGCGAGGTCCACGACCGCGTGCAGCCCGAACGTCGCCGGGTTCGACGGGGTCAGGTACGCGGGCGCGGGCGGCGCCTCGGCGTCCGGGACGGGGGCGGTGCCGTCGTCCCAGCCGGCCAGCCTGCGCGCGTCGGCGCGGGGGAGCTGCACGGTGGCGGTGAGGAACGCGCCGTCCTCGGCCGGGGTGCCGCCCCCGGCCCGGTCACCCTGCCGGACCGGTGCGGGCGACTCCCACGTACCGCCCTGGCGGCGCACCTCCAGCCGGAAGCGGACACCGTAGAGCCCCGAGTGGCCCCGGCTGTTGAGGGTGCGCACGGACTCGGCCGTGTTGCCGCTGTAGCTGCTCTCGGCCCGCTGGGTCGTCAGGCCGGCGGCCCCCGCGATCTGGAGGTTCAGGGCGTTGGAGGTCGGGAGCAGCCCGAACTGGGGGCCGGCGGTGAGTCCGACCCCGGCGCCCTGGGTGTTCTTCTTCTCCGTGGTGCCGGTGGAGCGCTGTGCGTCGGCCTTCTTGACCTCGGTCTTGTCGGACGCCTGGAGCAGCGTGGCGTCGACCGGGACCAGCCGCAGTTCGACGGAGCCCAGCGTCCGGCTGCCCGGACCGGCGAAGAGCGGAGCCGTGGCCACGGTCTCCCCGGAGCTCTGCGCGATCATGGTGCGCAGGCTCTCCTCCCCGAAGAGGTCGGCCAGTTGGCGGCGGAGGAAGCTGCCGGGGACCGCCTCGGGGAAGTTCCTGAGCGCCCAGTCCAGCAACCGGGTGCCGGTGGTGACGCTCAGCGGCGCGAGCAGGTGCGGCCGGGCGCCGGGAGCGAAGGTGAAGGCGGTGGGCAGCCGGTCCGGGATCGCCGGGTCGGTGACGCTGTCGGGGACGCGCCAGGCGACCCCGTCCTGGATGCGGTAGTGCTGCCGGCCGGCGGTGCCGGGCTGCTGCCCGTTCGCGGGCAGCTCACGGCCCTTCTTGTCCCAGACGCGCACGGACGCGGCCACGATGTGCAGGTCGCTCACGTGGAGGTGGCTGCCGTCCTTGCCGACCGTGGTCACGCTGGTCTGGGCGCGGTTCTCCTGCGTGTAGGTGTAGGACGCCTCCATGCGCCGTCCGCCGAGGGTCACGGAGCCGAGCGCGCCGAAGGGCGTCCCGGTGGCGCTGATCGGGACGGCCAGCCCGAAGGCGCGGGACGTGCCGAGCGTCTTGGTCTCGGTCGTGCCGGGGCGGGTGCGGAGTTCGGTCTCGACCTTGACGGGGGCGTCGGCGGTGGTGTCGGCCTCGGCGGTCTTGGAGGCGTCGGTCTTGGGCGCGTCGGTGGTCGTGGACGCGTCGGTCTTGGGCGCGTCGGTGGTGGTGGAGGTGTCGTTCTTGGGCGCGTCGGCCTGGGACGCGTCGGTGGTTTCGGGCGCGTCGGTCTTGGGCGTGGTGGCGGCGACGGTCTTCGGAGCGGTCGTGACCGTGGGGGAACCGCCCTTGTCCGTCGCGGGCACGGGCCGGGTCTCGTCGTCCGGGACGGCCAACGGCGTCGGCTCGGCGAAGCGGCGCCAGTTCCCGTAGCTGTCCAGGGAGAGGGCGACCTCCCGGTGGCCGCCGTCCAGGGTCGGCAGGACGAACGTCCGGGGGCCGAGCAGCGTGTGCGGGCTCTGGGTGAGCACCAGCCTCAGCTGGGCCGCCCCCTCGGGGTGCAGACGCCAGCGCACCGTGAGGGAGTCGAGCAGCCGGTCGACGCCCCGCACGGTGAGGTGGCCGTGGCCGTGGCCCCGCAGGGAGGCGGGCAGCATCGCGTGGTCGTCGAAGGTCACGAACGTGCCGGCCCGCCCGGACGACGGCGGCTCCACGCCCTCGGTCAGCAGCGGGGCGGCGAGGGACACCACCTTCTCCACCTTCACGCCGGGGTCGTTGATCCGGCGGTACACCTCGTCGCGCAGGGCCTCGTCGCTCGTCAGGTCGGGCCGGTCGCGCCGCGCGCGGTACATGCGCTGCTCGAACTCGTCCGCCGAGAGGGCGTTGAGAGCCGTGTCCCGCGCCGAGGGCGGGAGCTGCTCCTCGGACGAGCCACCCGGCCGGTGGCCGCCGCCGGAGGGCGCGTCACGCGAGTCGTCGCCGTCCTGGGAACCCCCGCCCTGCTCGCGCTCCTTCACGGAGTTCCCGGGCGCCTCGGAACTGTCGGGAATTCCTGCGTCTTCGGAGCTCTGGGTGTTCTGGGTGGTCTGGGGGCCCTCCTGAGCGGAGAGGACGGACTCGGCGTCGTCGGACAGGTGAGGGGCGTCGTCGTTCCGGTCGGCCGCGGAGGAGGTGAGCGCATCCTCCTCGGTCTCCGTGGGGATGCGGCGGCTGTCCGGCGAGGGCAGCTCGTCGCGGTCCCGCGTGTGCGTGCTGCCGCCGTCCTCGGACGCCGCCGCGGCGCCGTTCCGCTGCCGGGGGGCCTCCATCACCTGCTCGCCGGGGGACGCCGGAGTACGCCGGTTCCGTTCGGAGCCGGCGGGGTTCGGGGTCTTCTCGGTGCTGCTGCTGTCGCCGCCCTCGTCGACGTTCGTGCGGGAGGACGGGGACGGGGACGAGCCCGGGGCGTTCTTCGGGGGCGGCGCGGGCGCCGGGTGGGGCAGGCCGGTGTTCCGGGTGTCGGCGTCCTTCTCCGGTACGGCGTCGTCCGTCTTCGGGGCAGCGGTCTCCTCGGGGGCAGCGGTCAGGTCCCGCAGCCGTTCCACCAGGGTGCGGGCGTCCCGCGCGGCCCTCGCGCGCACCTCCTCGGGCAGCCGGTCGAGCGAGCGGTCGATGCGCCGGTCGAGGTCCCGCAGCCGGTCCGGGGCGCGCAGCTCCTGTTCCAGGCGCTCCTTGCCCTCGCGCCGCAGCTGTTCCGTCTCCGCGTCGTAGTCGTCGAGCACCCGGTCGACGGCCCGCGGGTCGTCCGCCGCCTCGTCGAGGCGGCTCTGCCACGCCTCCTGGCGTTCGGGACCGCGCCGCGCCCCCTCGGGGCCGCCGTCCGCGACGACGCTCAGCCGCCGCTCGCGCTCCAACTGCGCCAGACGGTCCGCGTGTTCCCGCTCGACCGCCTGCCGCGCGGCGTCGTCCTCGGCCTGCGCGTGCCGGTCCGCCCACTCCCGCTGCTCCTCGCGGGACATCCTTGTACGGTCCCCGCCCTCGGCCAGCCGGTCGAGCCGGGCCTCCAGGTCGGCCAGTTCGCGCGCCGGGTCGGGGTCGGAGCCGGGGTCGGAACCGTCCGTCCGGCTGACGGTGGGGGCGCCGTCACCGGTCCCGTCCTGCGGCGGGGGCGGCGGCTGCGAGGGCTGCTGCTGCGGTCCGCCCTCACGCAAGGCGTCCAACTTCCCCTGGAGCGCCGCCAGAGCGGCCTCGCCGCCGAGGGCGGCCGTACGGCGTTCGTACTGGGCGTCGAGATCGCTGCCGCGTCCCGGACCCTCCAACCGGCTTTTCCAGGAAGCGAGTTCCGCCTCGGACGCGCCGAGCTCCCGCAGGGTCGTGAGCCGGCGCGTCGTCTCCACCTCGGCGGCGTAGTCGACCTGCAGCCGGTGGTGCTCCTCGGGCGTCGCCGCCTGTTCCAGACGGTCCTCCCACGCACGGATGCGCTTGCGGTCCATGCCCGCGTCCTCGGCGTCGGCCCGCCGACTCTCGGCGATCCGCTTCTCCAACGCCTCGGGAGAGTGGTTGGCGCGGTCCTTCAGCTCGGCCCCCAGGGCGCCGAGCCGCTGCTCGAAGTCGTCCAGCAGCCGGGTCGTACGGCGCGGATCGCCGTTGAGGGCCGCCTCCTCGATGTCGAGGGCATGGCGCAGCCACTCCGTACGGCGCATGCCCAACTGGGCGGCGCGCCCCTCGTACCCGCCGTCCATGTGGCGGCGGAACTGCTGGAGCCGCTCACCGAGGCCGTGCAGGGCGACGAGGTCGCTCAGCTCGCGCAGCCCCTCGGCCGCGTCGCCGTGCCTGCCCGCCCGGATGTCGCCCTGGATGCGCTCGCGGAGCCGCTGCCGTGTCTCCTGGTCGACGCCCACCCGCCGGGCGTCGGCGAGCAGGGCATCGGTCTCCCGCGTCGCGTCCGCGGCCAGCTTGTGCTGCTCGGCGGAGGTCAGTCCTTCGGGCACCGTGGGCAGTTGGTCCAGTCGGCCGACCGTGTCGTCCGTGAGGACGTCGATGTCGTCCAGCCGTGCCAGCAGCGCGTCCAGATCGCCGCCGTCGTCGAAGCCGTCGGGGAAGGGCAGCTCGTCCGCCGTCTCCGTACGGGGAGGGCCCGCCGGGTCGTCCGTGACCGTGCCGGACCCGTCGCTCTCGGTCCGCCCCGTCCCGGGCCGCGCGCCGGGTTCCTGCCGGGGTACCTCGGGGAGGACGAGGTCCATCCCGTCCGCGGGGGCCGGCCGGGAGCCCGGGGGGCCCTGGGGGACCTCGGGAAACGGCGTGTCGAGCCCGCCCGGGTTCGTCTCCCCAGGGGTCTGGGGACGTGAACCGCCGGGCCCGTTGCCGGAGTTGGATGCCGTCGAGACGGTCGGGACGGGGCGCGGCGGTGTCGCGGCGCCCCCCGTGGCGTGGTACGGGAGCGCGGCCCCGTCGCGGTCCGGTCCGTCCGTGCCCTCCTCGTCCAGGGCCGCGCGGTACTGCTCGCGGAGCTCGTCGAGCCGCGCGGGCCTGCCGAGGTCGTCGGGCCCGCCCTCGCGGAGCTTCGCCAGCCGGGCCGCCAGATCCGAGCCCGTGGGGTCCGGGTCCGCGTCCTGCTGGTTCTTGAGCCGGTCCAGGCGCTCCCGGAGGAGCTGGTCGGGGTCGTTCGGGGTCCGGTTCCCCGACGCGGAGCCATCGGTCCGGTTGCCGGACGAGGACGGGCCCGACCCGTCGCCGGACGGCTGCGCGGGGTTGTTCTGCGGTACGGGGGGAAGGTCCGCCAGCAACCGCTGCTCCTCCGGCGTCAGCACCGGGCCCAGCGGGGTGTCGGGTACGTCGGGGAGGTCTGCGAGCAGGTGGTCCGGGTCCGGCGCCGACCCGGCCGGGGTGTCGGGTACGCGGGGGAGGTCCGCCAGGAGCGAGTCCAGGTCCGTGAGGTCCTGCGCCACGTTCTCCGGGGCCTGGTCCGGTACCAGCTCCGGGTCCGGCTGCGGACTCGGCGGGGCGTCGGGTACGTCCGGCAGGCTGTTCAGGAGGAGGTCCAGCTCGGACACCGTGTCCGGCGGGACGGGAGGCTCGGGCGACAGGGGCCCGGGGGCGGTGGCCGGATCGTCGGAGCCGGCGCCGGAACTGTCGGTGGTGTTCGGCCGGCCGCCCGCGTCCGGGCTCTCGCTCCGGTTCGAGGATTCGTTCCCGCGGGGGCCGTCGTTCCCGTCCGGGCCGTCGCTCCCGTTCGGCGTGTCGCTCCGGTCCGGGGTGGGCGTGACGTCGCCGGTGCGGGTGAGATCCGCGCCGTCGGAGCTGGTGGCGAAGGAGGGGGCGGAGGCCGGGGGCGCGTCGTACGGGGCGGTGCTCCCGGTCCCGTCGTCGTCGCCCCCGTACAGCGTCCCGCTGTCCGAGAGGTCGTCCACGTCCAGGTAGTAGAGGCTGTCGGTCTCCGACCCGGAGTCCGTGAGCGTGCGGTTGTCCGCGTCGGCCGTCGGGGTGGAACCGTCACGCGGCGTCGGCCCGGTCTCGGTGCTGGGCCGGGGCGTGACGGCCGGCGGGGCGGGGGCGTCGGACGAGAACGTCGGGGGGCGCGGCGGCGGAGCGGCCGGAGGGCCCTGGACCAGGTGGTGCATCGACTGGAAGCCGCGGGCCACGCCACGGCCCAGGATGCCGCCGGAGGCGCCGGCGGCGGCCGTCCAGCCGCTGACCGTGAATGTTTTCTCCGGGCCGAAGATCAGGTTGTACATGCCCTCGGTGACCACCGCGTGGGCCGATTCACCGGCGATCTCGCCGACGAAGTTGCCGACGTGGAAGCCCAGGTTCCCGCCGACGGTCCGGACGAACGAGCCGGGCAGGTCGTGGGAGAGCGCCCGTACGCCGGTTTCGCCCAGGTCCTTCACGAACGGTTTGAGCGCATCGTCCAGCGAGTGGGTGAGGCCCTGCCAGTCGGCCTTGCCCGCCCAGTTCTTGACCAGCGCCTCACCGTACTCACGGCCCAGGTTCTTGGCGGTCTCGTTGCCGAGCGCGCCCCCGAGATGCTTCTCGAAGGCGTTCGCGAAGTCCTTGACGACCTCCCGGCCGACCGCTCCGGCGGCCGCGCCCCGTACGCCGTCCGCGCCCAACTGGTTCAGGGACTCGTTGGTGCGGCCCATGATGTTGCCCAGCCGCTCGCCGAGCTCACGGGCGGACGTCTCCGAGATCGTGTTGCCCGCGGCGCCCGCCCCGGTCCGCCCACCGGCTCCGGCAGCCCCTTCGCCCGCACCGCTGACGCCCTTGCCGAGACCGTCCCCGACACCGCTGACGCCCTTACCGACTCCTTCGCCCAGGCCGCCCGCGCCTTTGCCGGCTCCGGCTCCGGCGCTGCCCGCGCCTTTGCCGGCTCCGGCTCCGGCGCCGCCTGCGCCTTTGCCGGCTCCGGCTCCGGCGCCGCCTGCGCCTTTGCCGGCTCCGGCTCCGGCGCCGCCTGCGCCTTTGCCGGCTCCGGCTCCGGCGCTGCCCGCGCCTTTGCCGGCTCCGGCTCCGGCGCTGCCCGCGCCTTTACCGGCTCCGGCTCCCGCGCCGCCTGCGCCCCGGCCCGCTCCGGCTCCCGCGCCCTTGCCGAGCGCGCCGCCGCCCTTGCCTGTTCCGGCTCCCACACCCTTGCCGCCGCCGGCCAGGCCCTTGGCCAGCACGTTCCCCGCGTCGTTGCCGAGGATCTTGCCCAGCCCCTTGCCGCCCAGGTTGCCGAGCAGCTTGCCGAACGCGCCGCCCAGCAGGGCGAACGGCCCGCCGAGCACGCCCCCGATCACCGCGAACTTCGCCGCGTCCTTGGTGAAGTCCGTGTTCCACTCCGTACGGTCACCGCGGCCCATCTGGGTGAGCTGGAGGATGCTGTCGAGCAGCAGACCACCGACGAGACCGGTGATGGTCTGCATGATGATCTGGGCCACCAGGAACTTGAGGATCAGCAGCGCCATGGCCTTGAACGCGCCGATCGCCGCGGCCGCCCAGATCTCCGAGAGGCCCCCCGTGACGGACAACAACGCCTGTGCCAGGGCTATCTGCACGACCAGCAGCGCCAGTTGGCCGAAGATCATCCACTTGGTGTACTCGATGTCGGCGGCCGTCTTGTGGGCGTTCTTCGACAGCTTCATGGCGTCCTCGTACGCCCGGTCGAGGATGCTCTGGTTGCCGTTCGTCCTCTCGACGAACTGCCGCGCGTACGCCACGAACTCCGTCGCGGTCTGACCCTCGAAGTCCTCGTCGACACGGCTGACGACCTGCCGCAGGAGTTCCTCGACCTCCTGGAACTTCTCGGCCATCAGCCGGTAGTCGTCGCTGACCAGACGCAAGGAGTCCTCGTTCGCCTGCGGGAAGGGCATCCCGGTCAGGGTCTTGAGGAATGTCGCCCAGCCTTCGGGGACCTCGATGGCCATGGTGTGGTGCCGTGCCTTCGGTGTACGGCCGGCTCAGCCGGCGGCGAGGTGGTTGGCGTCTTCTTCGGCGTCGTTCAGGATGATCGAGGCCGTGTTGCCGTTGATGCCGACCATGTCGAGCAGCTCGGAGAGCCCTTCGAGGCCGTACGTGAGCCCCTTGCCCGTCGAGTCGACGAACTTGTGGTACTCCTTCGCGTACACGTCGTCCTTGCCACCCGCGGTTCGATTCGCCACGTTGATACGGTCGTTGAGCGTCCCCAGTTCGTTGACGATCCTCGCGATCTCGCCGAACTGGGTGAACCGCCGCGGGAGATCGCCCGGAACGCTCAGGGTTCCGTCAGCCATAGAACCCGTCCTCCTCGCCGCGGTTCGCGGACGGCCTGCGGTCCTTGCCCAGCACCGTCTCGGTCAACCCCTCGGGCTGCATCGCGCGCAGCGGGGCCAGCAGATCGTCCAGCTCGCCACCGCCTCCGAAGAAGCCGTTCGCCAACTCCTCCTGGGCGCCCATCAGGGGCCGTACGGTGCCGCTCACCTTGGAACCCACCTCCGCGCGCGCCGCGTTGACGGTGGTCTTCAGCACCTCGGCGAGCTGGGCCGCCGGCATCGTGCGGTAGCCCTCGGTGTGGAACTTGAACGAGACGATCTCCCCGTGGGCGTTGACCGACGCGGTCACCATCCGGTCCTTCGAGGTCGCCGACGCGGACGTCCTGGCCAGCTCCTCCTGGACCTCCTGGATCTTCTTCGTCTGCTCCGCGAGCTGGGCCATGGCCTCCGCGAGCTGCTCCTGGAACGACATCAGTTCTGCTCCTCCTCCGCCACCGGCGACGCGGAGGCTTCGGAAGCCCCCGACTCCGCGGCGGCTTCCAGTGCGTCGACCGCTCGGGACAGGTCGTCCGCGGACAGTCGCAGGGCGACGGGGCCCGTCGGGTTGAGGTAGAGGTCCTGGCCCTCGGGTACGAGGGCGAACGCCTCGGCGAGGGGCAGCACCCGGTGGGCGAGCGCGCCCGCCCGCCTCAGGTGCTCGGGCGAGGTGAACACCGGGACCACCGGGTCGCCCTCGGGGGTGCAGGCGCTGACCGCACCGCCGTCCGGAGCGGTCAGCACGGCCAGTTCCGCCGCGACCGCGGCCAGGGCGACGTTCTCGACCGGCCCGTAACCGGTCGCCGCGAGCTGCGCGGCGGCGTCCACGTCGTCGGTCGGCTCGGGCCAGCCGAGCATGCCGGGCGACGGCCGGTAGTCCTCGTTGCGCTGCCACTCGACGATCTCGCCGTGGGCGTCGGAACGCCACTGGCCGATCACCGCCCACAGCGGCGGTTCGCCCTCCCCGCGCCACGCCGGGTCGACCGTGCCGAACCAGTGGTCGGGAGCGGTGCGCGCCGCCGCCCGGATGTCGTCCGGCACCGGCGGCATGGCGGCGCCGGCCTCGCCGGCCCCCGCCTCCGCCTGCGTGCCGCCCGTCGCGGCTCCTGCGGAACTCATCGCCCGATCACACCCGTTCCGGCCTCGGGCTCCGTGCCCCAGACCTCTTCGTCCTCCGACAGCCAGACGTTGCGCTGCCGGTCGTTGCCGCTCCCGGCGCCTCCACCGCCCGGGGCGCCGCCGCCCATGCCCATCGGCGGCATGAACGGCATCCCGCTCCCCGTCGCGCCGAGCGCTCCGCTCCGTCCGAGCACGCTGCCCGACTGGGTGGCCAACGTGCCCTGGGTCGGTGCGGCGGGGACCACCGGCAGCCCCAGGGCGGTGCGGGCACGGCTGCTGAGCCCGGAGGGCCCGGAGACGGCCTCGCGGATCGTGTTGCCGTTGCTGTCGACCGACCTCCGCAACCCGTCGGAGAGGCCCTTCGAGCCGCCGAAGAGATCGCTGGATCCCCCCTTCGAACTGCCGAAGACGTCACCGCTCGACGTGGAGGGACGCCGCTGGTTGTTCAGCAGGTCGTCCACCGTCATGGGGTTGCGGGTCTTCAGGCTGTTGCTGTTCTGGGTGATCTGCTTGCCCTGCGGGTCGGTGATGGTCCCGTCCGGGTTGATGCGGGAGCCCGGCGGAACGGTGAGCTTTCCGCCGTACGCGTTGGTCAGCGGCTTGCCGTCCGCGCCGATCAGATTCCCCTGGGCGTCCACCTTGACCCCCTTGGGCACGATGATGTTCCCGTTGGAGTCGACCCGGAGGCCGTGCGTCAGGCCCCCGGAGGAGGAGCCGTTCGGCAGGGTCGGCCCCTTCGGGACAGGGGTCGTGGGCGGCGGGATGATCTTACCCCCCGGCCCCAGCGTCGAGCCGGGCGGTACGACCAGGGGCCGGCCGTCCGGGCCGGTGACCGGCTTGCCCCGCGCATCGGTGACGGCGCCCGTCCTGGGGTCGATACGGGATCCGGGGGGCAGGGACAGGGGGCCGCCGCCGGTCCCCGAGGTGCTGCCGTTGGGGCCGGTGACCGGGTTCTGCGCGAGGAGGTTCTTGGTGTTCGGAAGGTTGGCGCCGGAGGGGATGTTGGACCCGGAAGTGCTGCCGTTCGGGCCGGTGACCGGGGGCGGGACGTCCAGTTCGGTGTCGTTGCCGCTCCCGTCGGTGCCGGTGCCGCCGCCACCTGCGCCTCCGCCTCCGCCGAACATCTCCTTGAACTTGTTGAGAATGTCGTCGGTGCCACCCGTCCCCGCGTCGTCCTCACCGCCCGGGCCCGCGGCGCCGTAGAACTCCTTCTGCTCGTCCGCCGTCAGCGAGATGGTGAACTTCGGCTTCACGATGGCGTTCGCGTCGGAGAACTTCATGGTCGCCGTCTCGTAGGCGGTCGCCAGGTCGGACATCGGCTGGGCGGACTCGTCGTCGAGCCCTTTCACGACCCCGGCGATCCAATTCGCCTTCGCCTCCGTCTGGATGGCGTCCCAGTTGAGTCCCGGCTCCTTCGACGTGTCGTAGTCCGACAAGGGGACGAGAGCCGTGACCGACTTCAGGAAGCTCGTCTGCAGGTGGGTGAAGGCCATGGAGACGGGGCCGCTCTCGGACTGGCCGGAACCCCCCATGGGCTGCCTCGTGTTGAACCAGTTCCAGGCGTTGTTCCGCAGCGTCCAGATGGTGGTCCCCAACTGGGTGCTCACCGCGGTGAGCTGCTTCTGCAGCTCACCGTCCATGTAATAGGAGTACGTTTCCTGCAACGCGCGCCTCACCGCCAGGAGGGTTGCTTCGAAGAGCTCGGCGGTCTCCCCTTTCAGCTGCGCATCACCGTTACCGACGCTTTCCGCCCAGATATTGAACTGGTTCACCCAGCCATCGGTCCAGTCGTCCATGTTGTTGAGGATCGTGGCCGCATTGCTCGACAGGATCGGATTGGCGTCCTTGTTCTTCCCGGACGACACCGACGTCAGAATCGGTTCGGCCGCTCCGGTGAATTCGGCCAGCGCCCCGCCGTCGTTGCCGAAGTTCGTCCAGTCGTAACCGAATCCGAACATGAGCTGTCTGGTGTACCCCGGGAAGGAGAATGCGTGCCACCCGTCCAGACCCCACTCCTTGGCCTTCCCCGCCGGGTCGTCGCTGACGAACCATTTGCCGTTCACCGTGCGGGTGATCCAGGACTTGGCGCCGGGGCCCGCCACAGCGTTCCGGTCGGGAAGCTTGGTGGTGCCGTCGTGAAACATGGCGAGGATGTCCTCCCACTTGGCAGGCATCCCGGGGGGCACCTCGACCATGGTTTCACTTTCCCTTCGGCGTCAGAATCGCGGAGAACTCGTCGAGGAGGGTTTTGCCGATGCCCTCCGAGTCGTCCTCGGCCTCCCGGTGGGTCATCTCCACGTCCCGGAGGCTGTCCGAGAAGGTGTTCAGCAGGGTGATGGCCGTTTCGTACCGGCCGCGCATGGCGTTGCGATAGGCCTCGAACTGGGTGTCGAGCGCTTTCGCCTGCGTGCACCTCTCGGGGTTCCCGAGGCCGAGCGGGATTTTCGCGCCCATGCTCACGTAGTGCGAGTTGACCGTGAGATGGCGCCGGAAAGTGGGGATCTTGTTGTTCGCGAAATCGAGGTAGACGCCCTCGGTCGACTGGTAGATGTCACCAGGAATCTCATCCGCAGCCATGCTCGCCCCTCCAGGTCCGTTCGCGGGTCGGGTCAGCTGCCCTGGGCGTTCCGCACGACGCGGCTGCCCGAGGTGTCCCCTTCGCTCTGCCGGACGTGCATCTTCTGGAGCGTCGCGGTGGCCGTCTCGTACTGGGTGTTGAGGTTGGTCTTGAGCGTCTTCAGCTCGGCCTGGAACTCCTCCCAGGAGAGGCGGGTCTCACCGTTCAGGGTGTCGCGCAGCCGGACGAAGTTGTTCTCCATCCAGGTGAGGCCCTCCACCATCTCCTTCTGTGCCATGTTCATCTTGCTGATGGCGGCCTGGAGCGCCGAGTGACTGATCTGGACGGACATGGGGGAACTCCTCGGGAAAGGGAAGGGAGGGAGGGGAAGAGGCGAGCGCCGGGGCTACTTGGGGTTGACCGTGTTGGCGATGTCCAGCGCGAGGGTGTTCGACTCGTCCTCGGCGTCCTTGAGGAGGTTCGTGGCCATCCTGGTGCCTTCCATGAAGAACCGGGTGCGCTCGGTGACGCGGGCGTGGATCTTCATCCACTCCTCGATGGCGTTCGCGTGGGTCTGCGAGGACCTGGCCCGGTACGCCTGCAGCACCTCGTTGTTGATGGAGCCGACCAGCTTGCCCGCCGCTTCCATGTCATCCAGGTGCCGGCCCATCTTCTGCAGCGTCTCCAGCATCGCCGTTTCGTCGTTGGACAGTCCGTCCGACGAATTAATGTTGAAACCGGCAACATCGAACATTGAGAGTCCTCCTGGACGCTGCGGGGAACGCGGGGGCACGACGGGGCCGACCGCTTCGGGAATTGCCCCCTCCGGGGGCCGGCGACCATCAGATTAATACGCGGTAGGGCGCGGGGGGAACCAAAGGGCCCCGGTTACCTGAGAGTTCACCTTCACTCCTGGTGTGAGCTGCGGAAATGTCGCCGGGGGAAGGGCGTCGAGGCTTTGCTTTGCTCAAATAAAGCTCAATTCCCCGAGCCGGTCGGCTGCTTATCGACCGACCCGCCCTGCGGCGCCTCCACGAGGCCCTCGGCCAACAGCGCCGTTCCGTCCAGCGCGGGCCCCGAAGCCAGCATCCCGAGAACGCCCGACGGGACGGGCACGGACTGGTCCGCCCGGTAGCCGAGCCGCTGAAGCCCCTTCTCGCCCCCGGGAATCGGGTACGTGGCGCCCGCCCCGGTCACCAGGTGGTAAGCCGTGCCGGTGCCCGCCGAGGAGAGCGCCCTGACGAGGGCGCCGCCGTCCGGCCGGGCGGCGAACATGTCCGCGACCCCCGGGCCCGCGGTGACACCCGGCTGGTCGGACACCGCCCTGCCCGCCACCGCCTCCGCCCGAGGCAGGACGACCGAGACCGTCGGCCTGCCGTCCGCGGTGCCGACGACGGCGCAGACGCCTTCGCCCGCGCGGACCGGGCCGGCCTCGGGCAGACCGGTCGGGACCTTGCCGCCGCCGGCGCCCACGAGCCGCTCCGTGCTCGGGCTCCGGTGGCGCGCCAGGTCGTCCGGGCCGATCCCGCGCAGGGTCACGGCCTCACCGGCGTAGGCGGTGCGCTGGGTGCGCGGATCGCCCTTCACCAGCGCCTCCTCCAGGGCGGTGACCTTCGTCAGCCCCTGCCGGGTCAGCAGGTAGTGGCCGCCGGGGCCGTCGAAGAGCTGCCCGATCCGGGTCGGGCGGCCCGCCAGCGGAGGGCCCGCCTTGCCCCGGCCGTCCACCTCCGGCACGGCCAGGTCCGGTCCGGACGGCAGGGCGTTGAGGAACGCCTCCGGGACCGGGTACGCCGCGTCCGCGTCGTAACCCAGCGACTGGACCGCGTAGTTCGCGGGGTTCAGCCGCATGCGGGTGCCGTGCCACAGCAGGTACGCGGCATCCCCGGGGACGGTGCGGACCAGCGTGGTCCGGCCCGACGTGACGGGCCGGCCCTCGGCGGCCAGGCCCACGGCCAGCGTGAGGAGCGGGTCCTCGGCGGCGTCGGGCCGGGTGGCGCACACCGACCAGGCGTCGCGGCTGAGCGCACCCGCCTGCGGGAGCGGGTCCGGCGCTCCGACGATCCCCAGGACCGCACCGCGCGGGGCATCCTCGATGGAGGCGGGCTTGACGCTCACCACCTTCATGCGGTCGCCGGCCAGCAGCTTGGCCGAGGTCTCGTTGAGGACCGGGTGGAGGACCCCGTCGACGCTGAGGTAGCGGGCGCCCGAACGCTCGTCGAGCACCAGCGTGCCGGTGGCCTTCCACGCGTTCGAGCCGCCGGGCACCACCAGCCCGTACACCGCGACGACGAGCGCCGCCAGGGCCGCGACCACGAGGCCGATCACGAAGCCCTTCGTGGTCCGCCGGTGCGGCGACTCGGGGGCGTCCGGGTCGTCCCGGAGCATGCCCAGCGACAGCCGGCTCATGACGAACATGTGCGCGTGGACCTGGTCCCGCCTGGACTGCATTCCTTGCCTTTCCGGCCGGGCATCGGCCCGGCGAGCGAGGGCCCGGGGCGCCGGGGCCGCCGGCCGCCGGGGTCAACTGTTGAGGCCGCGCAGGTATCCGTAGAGACCGGTGACGAGCAGGGCCAGCGGGACGAGGACGATGGCGAGGAACAGGTGGAGCAGATCGACCGCCCGCCCCCAGTACGGCACCAGCCGGCGTCCGGGGAGCGTCCAGCCCGTGATCGCGAGCACGGCCGCGACGGCCAGCAGCCCGGCGAGCAGCAGCGGCCGGGAGCCGGCGTCGGCCTCCAGGACCAGGAGCACCGCCAGCAGCGCGGAGCCGTAGGCGGCCGGCAGGACGACGGCGAGCCGCTGCCAGGCCCCGCCGATCGCCCGCGCGTGGGTGAACATCAGCGCGCACAGGACCGCGGCCAGGGTGAGCGGCGCCCAGGACGCCTGGAACGCCGACACCGTCAGGCAGCCCGCCGCCACCAGCCCGGTGGCGCCGTAGAGGCCCGTGAGGTACTGGTCGGCGACGGCGCCACGGGCGGTGACCACCTCGTCCGGGGTGGGGTCGATGCCTTCCTGGAGCTGGCCCGTGTTGGTCGGCAGCAGCGGCACCTTCAGCCCGGACAGGCGGAACGCCAGCGACGGCAGGAAGTGCCCCAGCAGGACGACCGCGAGGATCAGCGCCGCCGCCGTGCCGGGGGCCGGGACGCCGAGGAGCATCAGGGCCCCGCCGACCGCCCCGAGGGCCGAGGCCAGCGCGGTGGCCAGGAACAGCGGCGCGCACGCGCCCACGGCGGCCACGGCGAGCACGGCGGCGCCCGCCGCGGCCGAGCAGCCCGCCAGGAGCCGGGCCCCCCACTCCGCGTCGGACGAGGCCCCTTGCGGCACCAGCGAGCCGGCCAGCGCGAGATAGGGGACGGCCGCCGCGCCGAGCGAGCCGCCCGCCCCCACGTCGCTGACCGCCCGCGACGCCGCGGCCGCACCGGCCAGCAGGACGATCGCGGTCGCCGCCGCGCAGACCGCCCTGAGCCCCGCGGGGCCGGGCAGCAGCAGGAGCAGCAGGCCGGCGGCGAGCGCGCTCAGGGCGAGCCCGGTCATGAGGTGGTGCGACCACACCGGCCGCCAGGAGTCGGCGCGCTCCCGCAGCCTGCTGGAGAGCCCGTCGACGAGGTCGTCGTAGTGGATCTCGGGGAGGGCGTCCCGGCGCGGCCGCAGATGGACGGTCTCACCGTCGCGCAGGCCGAGGTCGCCGAGCGTCCTCTCCTCGTCGAGGGGCTCCTGGCCGAGGCGCTGGAGCACCCATCCGCCCGCCTGCGCACCGCGCTCGTACAGCTCGGCGCCCCCGTGGTCGACGATGGTCGGCAGGAGGTCGGCGAGCACGATGTCGGACGGTACGGCGAGTTCGACGGTGCGGTCGGGCGTCATCACCGTGAGACGGCACAGCAGTGCCGCGGATATGTCGGTCAAGCGCGTTTCATCGCCTTCCAGGACAGTGGTCGACGCGGTCAGATTGATCACATTAACTTGTGTGTGCAGTCTGTAGGTTGTGGGGTACCGCCCGGGATCGACGGTTCCGCTTCCCCCGCCTCCCGGGCTCCGCCGGAGGTTTCACCGGCGTTCACCCTCCCGTCACCCCGCAGCACGGCACGGCACCCGCCGGCATCCCTCAGGAAGGCGATTCCCTTTGAGCGTGGTCCTCTTCAAGAGGCCTCCCCGGCGTCTTGGCCCCGAGATGCCCCATGGCGAACTGAGCCTCCAGGAGCCGCCGTCGGTGCCGGAGGCGCAGAGCGCGATGGGCAACATGATCACGTACATGCCGATGGCGCTCAGCTCGCTCGGCATGGTGCTCATCTTCCTGCGCCCCGGCAGCGGCGGCGGCCCCATGATGTACGTCGCCATCGGCCTGATGGCGCTTTCGGCCGTCGGCATGCTGGTCTCGCAGATCGTGCGGGCCTCCGGGGACCGCAAGCGGGCGCTGCTCGGCGAGCGGCGCGACTACATGCGCTACCTGGCGATCAGCCGCAGGCGCGTCCGCAAGGTGATCGACCGCCAGCGCGAGGCGCAGGCGTGGTCCCACCCGGACCCCGAGTCGCTGTGGAGCCTGGTGCCGACGTCCAGGCTGTGGGAGCGGCGGGCCGCGCACGCGGACTTCGCCGAGGTGCGGATCGGCGTCGGCGAACAGCAGTTGGCGACCCGGCTCACCCCCTTGAGCACCAAGCCGGTGGAGGACCTGGAGCCGCTGTCCGCCCACGCCCTGCGCCGCTTCATCAAGGCGTACGGCACCGTGCCCGACCAGCCCGTCGCGGTCTACCTGCGCACCTACGCCCGTGTCCTGCTGCAGTCCGACCGGGAGGCCGCGCACGCGATGGTGCGCGCCCTGCTGGCCCAGCTCAGCGTCTTCCACGCCCCGCAGGACCTGCGCATCGTGGTGCTGGCGGACCACGACCGCCGGGACGCGTGGGAGTGGGTGAAGTGGCTGCCGCACAACCAGCATCCGACCGACGTCGACGGCGGGGGGCCCGTCCGGCTCGTCACCGACTCCGTCCTCGGTCTCGAATCGCTGCTCGGCGACGAGCTGACCGGCCGGCCCCCCTTCGAGCCGGACGCGGTGCCGAGCGCCGAAGAGCCCTACTGCGTCGTGGTGCTGGACAGCGCCCGGACGCCCGAGGACTCCCGGCTCGCCACCGACGGCTACCGCAACACGGTGACGTTGGACGTCTCCGGCTCCCTGCCCTGGAAGCCGTTCCGCCACACGCTGCGGCTGCGCACCACGGGGCAGCGGCTGGAGCTGGTCGGCACCGACCGGTCGGGGAAGGAGACCGCCTCCGCGCTCGGCAGGCCCGACGCGCTGAGCCCCCGGCGGGCCAGGGCGCTGGCCACCCTGATGTCCCCCCGCCGGATGGGCGTCACCTCCGACAACGGCGAGGCCCTCACCTCCGACGTCCAGCTGACCACCCTGCTCGGCCTCGCCGACCTGCACACCGTCGACCTGGACGCCGTACGCGAGGACCGCAGCGAGCGGGCCAGGCTGCGGGTGCCGCTGGGCCTCGCCGCCGACGGCTCCCCGGTCGAACTGGACATCAAGGAGGCGGCCCAGGGCGGAATGGGCCCGCACGGCGTGCTGATCGGCGCGACGGGCTCCGGCAAGTCCGAGCTGCTGCGCACTCTGGTGCTGGCGCTGGCCCTCACCCACTCGTCGGAGAAGCTGAACTTCGTCCTCGTCGACTTCAAGGGCGGCGCCACCTTCCTCGGACTGGAGGAGCTGCCGCACACCTCGGCGGTGATCACCAACCTCGCCGACGAGTCCGCCCTGGTGGACCGCATGCAGGACGCCCTGCACGGCGAGTTGATGCGCCGCCAGGAGCTGCTGCGCAGCGCCGGGAACTACACGTCGGCGTACGAGTACGAGGCCGCCCGGGCGGCGGGCGCCGTACTGGAACCGCTGCCGACGCTCTTCGTGGTGGTCGACGAGTTCAGCGAACTCCTTTCCTCCCACCGCGACTTCATGGACCTGTTCGTGATGGTGGGGCGGTTGGGCCGCAGCCTCGGCGTCCATCTGCTGCTCGCCTCGCAGCGGTTGGACGAGGGCCGCATGACCCAGCTGGAATCGCACCTGTCGTACCGGATCGCCCTGCGCACGTTCTCCTCGATGGAGAGCCGCGGCATCCTCGGCGTACCGGACGCCTACCAGCTCCCCTCCGTGCCCGGCAGCGCCATCCTGAAGAAGGACACCGGAACCCTGGTCCGGTTCAAGGCCGCGTACGTCTCCGGCCCCTACCAGAGCGTCCGCAGGGTCGCCGCCGCGGCCGTCGCGGGGCAGGTCGTCCCGTACCGCACGGAGTGGACCGCGCCCCGGCTCCCCGCCCCGGAACCCGATCCGGAACCGGTGGCGAAGGAGGAGGCGGGTGAGGAGACCCTGCTGGCGCTGGCCGTCTCCCGGATGCGGGAGGGCGGCAGGCCCGCCCACCAGGTCTGGCTGCCGCCGCTGGACCGCCCGCTGTCGCTGGACACGCTGCTGATGGGCGTGGCACCGCACCCCGAGCGGGGCCTGACCACCGTCGACCCGGGCCTGCACGGCGCGTTGACGGTGCCGGTGGGCGTCATCGACCGCCCCTTCGACCAGGCCCGCGAGCCCCTGGTCGCCGAACTGTCCGGCGCGGGCGGGCACGTCGGCATCGCCGGCGGTCCGCAGAGCGGCAAGTCCACCCTCGTACGCGACCTCATCATGGGGCTGGCGCTCACCCACACACCGCGCGAAGTCCAGTTCTACTGCCTGGACTTCGGCGGCGGATCGCTCGGCGCGCTCCGCGACCTGCCGCATGTGGGCGGGGTCACCGGCCGACTGGACCTGGAGCGGGTGCACCGTACGCTGGCCGAGGTGCACGGACTGGTGGCCAGGCGCGAGAAGCAGTTCGCCGACGAGGGCATCGACTCCATGGCGGCACTGCGCGCCCGTCGGGCCGCCGGGGAGTTCCCCGAGGACCCGTACGGCGACGTGTTCCTCGTCGTCGACGGGTGGGGCACGATCCGCCAGGACTTCATGGAGGTCATGGACACCGTCTCGGCGCTGGCGGCCCGGGGCCTCAACTACGGGGTCCACCTCATCGTGGCGGCGAGCCGCTGGGCCGAGGTCCCCACCGCGCTGCGCGACCAGCTCGGCACCCGTTTCGAACTGCGGCTCGGCGACAGCATGGACTCCATGATCAACATGCGGGCCGCCGCGACCATCCCGAAGACGCCCGGCCGCGGTATGACCGAGACCAAGCACCACTTCCTCACCGCCCTGCCCCGGCTGGACGGCGGCGACGACGCCGCGGACCTCGGGGCGGGCGTCGCGGACGCGGTGGCCCGGGTGGCCGAGCACTGGCAGGGCCCGCCCGCACCCCCGGTCCGTACCCTGCCCGCCGTGCTGGACCCCTCCGAGCTGCCCGCGGCCGAGGTCGGCGCCGATGGCGACCTGCGCCTTCCGCTGGGGCTGGAGGGTGGCCAACTCGACGTCATGTGGCACGACTTCGCCCAGACACCGCACCTGGTGGTGGTGGGCGACGCGGAGACCGGCAAGAGCAACCTGCTGCGCACGGTCTGCCGGGCGGTGACCGACCGCTACACCCCCGATCAGGCGCGAATCCTGCTGATCGACTACCGACGCGGGCTGCTGGAGAGCATCCCCGAGTCGCACCGGCTCGGGTACGCGGTCTCCGTCGACGTGCTCAAGCAGGCGGTGGAGGGCCTGGCGCGGGCCATGAAGGAACGCCTGCCCGGCGCGGACATCTCACCCGCCCGGCTCAAGCGGCGGGACTGGTGGTCCGGTCCGCGGGTCTTCCTGGTCGTGGACGATTACGACATGGTCTCCAGCGGCAGCATGAGCAACCACTTCGGGCCGCTGCTCGACTACCTGGCTCAGGGCGCGGAGCTGGGCCTGCACCTGATCGTGGCGCGCAGCGCCAACGGGGCGGCCCGGGCGATGAACGACTCGCTGCTGCGCCGTCTGTTGGAGGTCAACACGCCTGCCGCGCTGCTCTCCTGCCCGCCGTCGGAGGGTTACCTGTTCAACGACACCAAGCCGAAGCAGCTCCCGGCGGGCCGGGCGCAGCTGATCACACGCCGGGGGGTGGTCCAGGTGCAGACCCCGCTGCTGCCGGACGCGGCGGGCGACGGGCAGTAGGCGGGGCGGGGGCCGGCGCCCGGGGCGGTGTGCCCCCGGCGCCGGCGCATCGGTCCTCACCCGCGGCTCGGCTCGGCTCCGTACGGCGCGGCTGCCCGGCCCGGCCGCCCCGTGCTCAGTCCGCAGCCGCCGCCGACCCGCCGGCCGGGCCCGCCCGCCATCCCCGGCGGCGCCCCCGGGGCAGGACGAAGGCGAGGAACGCGACCAGCAGCGTGACCGCGACCGCCCCGCCCACCACGGCCAGCGCGTGGTCGCGCGCGGTCGGCGGATCGAGCGGGGGAACGGCCCGGGCGGCCGAGGCGTGCCGTGCGTCGGACGGGGCCGGCGGTGAGGCGTGCTCCTCGGGGAGCACGGCGGAGAGCGCCCGTACCGGGTCGACGACCCCCGGCCCGACGCCGGGGCCCGGCGCGTCGCCCACCGCCCCGTAGGCGGTGGCCTCCAGCCGGTGCGCGACCTGCTCGCTGCTCAGCCGGGGGTGGTAGGAGAGGACCAGGGCCGCCGTGCCGGCCACGAACGCCCCGGCGACGGCGTCGCCGCTGCCGGTGAACTGCCCGCTCCCGCCCGGCCCCGGGCCCGTCACCGAGACGCCGGGGGCGCTCAGCCCCGGCCGTGTCCGCCGCCCCAGCTCCGCGTCCTGCGCGGCAGGCTCGCCGCCGGGCCCCACCGAGGAGACCGCCAGCACGCCGGGCAGCGCCGCCGGGTAGACCGGGCCGCTCTCGGCGCGCGCCGCCCCCGACCCGCTCTCCCACTCCCGCGCCGACGCGGGCGCCACCACCAGCGCCCCGGCCTTCCGCGCCGCGGCGACGGCCTCCCTCAGCTGCCGTGGCGCGGAGGGGACGGCCAGCGCCACGTGGACGATCCGCGCCCCGGAGGCGGTGGCCGCCCTGATCCCCTCGGCCAGCGCCTCGGGCGTGGTCAGGCCCCCCTTGTCGGTGGCCCGTACCGCGACGACCTCCGCCTCCGGGGCGATCCCGGCCGCCGCGAGGCCCTTCTGCCGCCCGCCCGCGACGAGACCGGCGAGGAACGTCCCGTACCCGACGCAGTCGTCCCGCACGGTGCCGCCGGCCACCACGTCCCGGCCGCCGGTGACCCGGCCGTCCAGCGCGGGCACCCGGCGCGTGTCCGCCCCGGTGCTGACGACGGCGACCTTCACCCCGGCGCCCCGGCTCAACTCCCAGGCCCTCTCCACCCCGAGGAAGCTCTGTGCCCAGGGGGCCCGCGCCGACTTCTTGGCGGACTCCGCGGTGCACGGGCGGCCGTCGGCGAGGGTGGCGCGGATGCCCGGCAGCGAGGGGCTGTCCTCGTTTCCCGGGGTTCCCGGGTTTCCCGGGGCCGCGCCCGCGGGAGCCGCGGCGGCGGGTATCAGGAGCAGGGCCGCCAGAACCGCCGGTCCCAGTGCGCGGGACGCCGAGGACCTCGAAGATCGCATGCGCCGATGGTAGCGACGTTCCGCCCCCGGCCGGAACATGCTTCCGGAACCGCCGGACCGGTGCTCCGCGGCCATCCGGACCCGGACCGAGATGGCGGTCGACCTGCGGTGACAGGCATGATGGGAACAGCAGTTTCCCTCGCCCTACATGTCGCGCGTCTCCGCCCGTGTCCACGGCGCAGGGGGCCCGGGAGGTCGAACGTGTCACGCCAGATGCTCATCGTCGCCGCCGACGGGACGGGCGACCACCGCACCGTCGGGGACGCCGTCGCCAGGGCCCGCGCCGGGGCGGTCGTCAGCATCGCTCCGGGACGGTACGAGGAGTGCGTGACCGTCTCCGCGGCGATCACCCTGATCGCCTCCGAAGGCCCGGGAACGGCCGAGTTGGCGCCCCGGCGGGGGACGGCGCTGACGCTCACCGGCGACGCGGTGATGGTCAGGGACCTCGTGCTGCGCGGGCACGACGACGAACTCCCCGTGGTCGACGCCCCGCGCGGCGAGTTGGCGATGGACCGGTGCGACGTCCACGGGTCCGCCTGGGCAGCGCTCTATGCGCGGGAGGGCGGATCGCTGGGGCTGCGGCAGTGCCGGATCAGCAACCCGGCGGGCGCGGGCGTGGTCTCCACCTCCACGGCCGAGAGCTTCCTGGAGAAGTGCGTCGTCGAACACCTGGGCACCTCCGCCCTGGTGGCCGGCGAACAGGGCAGGATCACCGTCCGGACCAGCGAACTGCGGGACACCCGGGGCAACGGCGTCCTCACCAACGGGCGGGCCCGCGTCCTTCTGGAGGAGTGCGCCGTATCGGCGACGGGAAAGCCGGGCGTCGCCGTCGAGGAGGAGAGCTCGGTCCGGATGGTGCGCGGCACGGTCCGCAAGACCGCCGTCGGCGTGTTCGTGAACACCACGGGACCGGTCGTCCTGGAGGACGTGGCGATCAGCGACACCACCGGCCACGGATTCGTCCTGGGCGGCGGAAGTTCGCCGAAGCTGAACCGCTGCACCACCGAACGCACGGGCGGGCACGGCCTGTTGGTGGCCGAACGCAGCCGTGGCACTTTCACGGGCTGTATGTTCACGACCGCCCGGGAACCCGCCGTGCGGATCACCGGCTTCTCCTCGCCGGTGCTGACGGACACGGTCGTCCGGGACGCCGAGGGGACCGGCGTCCTGCTCGACGAGGACTCGTCCGCCGAGTTCGACCGCATCGAGGTGCAGGGCAGCGGCGGCAGCGGCATCGTGATCCGCAGCGGCGCCAACCCGCTGCTGCAACGGGCCACCGTCACCGGGGCGGGCGCGCATGGCGTCCAGGTCCTCAAGGACGGCCGGGGGCGGCTGGAGGAGTGCGTCGTCGAGGGATCGGGGAAGTCGGCGGTCCATGTCTCCGACCACGGCAACGTGTTCGTGGGCAAGGGCCGACTGCGCTCCTCCACCGGAGCAGGCGTCCACATCGGGGCGCTCGGCACGCTCACCCTGCGGGACACCGCGGTGGAGGACTCCGGCGGAGCGGGCGTCCACATCGAGGCCGACGGCGACCTGGCGGCCGTACGCGCCGTGGTGACCGGCGCCGCCGAGTGCGGCGTCCGGGTGTCCGCCGGGGCTCGCGCCTCCCTCAACGGCTGCGAGGTGACGGGCTCGGGCGCCGACGGCATACGCGTGGAGGGCCCCGACCCCGTGACGCTGACCGGCTGCACCGTCCGCGCCAACCGGGGCAGCGGCGTGCGCCAGACGGTGGCCGGCGACCGGCTCGCCGTCGAGGGGCTGGTCAGCGCGGAGAACGGAGCCCCGGACGCCTGGGGCACCGCCGAGGACGCGGAGGCGGCGGGCGACGGGCGGCTGCCCGGTGGAGCGGCCCCGGTCGGGGCCGGCGCGCCCTCCGACTCGGGCCCGGTGGCCGAACTGGAGTCGCTGATCGGGCTCGACGAGGTCAAGCAGCAGGTGCTGACGCTGATCAACCTCAACCGGATGGCGCAGCGCAGGGCCAGCATGGGGATGCCCGCCCCGCCGATGAGCCGCCACCTGGTCTTCGCGGGCCCGCCCGGCACCGGCAAGACCACCGTCGCCCGGCTGTACGGCTCGATCCTCGCCTCGCTCGGCGTGCTGCGCTCCGGCCACCTGGTGGAGGTCTCGCGCGCGGACCTGGTCGCGCAGATCATCGGCGGCACGGCGATCAAGACCACCGAGACCTTCACCAGGGCGCTGGGCGGGGTGCTGTTCATCGACGAGGCGTACACCCTGCTCTCCGACGGCGGCGGCAGCGGCGCCGACTTCGGGCGCGAGGCGATCGACACCCTGGTGAAGCTGATGGAGGACCACCGCGACGACGTGGTGGTCGTGGCGGCCGGCTATCCGAAGGAGATGACCGAGTTCCTGGCGTCCAACCCGGGCCTCGCCTCGCGTTTCACCCGCAACGTCGAGTTCAGCGACTACACCTCCCAGGAGCTGGTCACGATCGTGGAGCGGATGTGCACCGGCCACCGCTACGAGCTGGACCCGGCGGCACGCACCGCTCTCCTCACCCGCTTCGACCGCATCCCCCGCGACGCGGGCTTCGGCAACGGCCGCACCGCCCGCAAGGTCTTCGAGGAGATGGTGGACCGGCAGGCGTCCCGGCTGGCCGCTCTGGCGGAGACGGACGAGCGGCAGCTCGTCCTGCTGACCGCGGAGGACGTGGGCGCCCCGGCGGGTGACGCGCCGGAGGGCGAGACGGCGGAGGACCCGCTGCTGCGGCTGAACAGCCTGGTCGGTCTCGCGTCCGTCAAGCGCGAGGTGGGCGACCTGGTCCATCTGCTCGCCGCCGCGAGCCGCCGCAGGGCGGCCGGCCTGCCCGCGCCCCGCGCCAGCAACCACCTGATCTTCGCCGGGCCGCCCGGCACCGGCAAGACGACCGTGGCCCGGCTCTACGGCGAGCTGCTGGCCTCCCTGGGGGTGCTGCCGCGCGGCCAGCTCGTCGAGGTCTCCCGAGCCGACCTGGTGGGCCGCTACGTCGGCCACACCGCGCAGTTGACCCGGGAGGCGTTCGAACGGGCGCTGGGCGGGGTCCTGTTCGTCGACGAGGCGTACACCCTGACCCCGCAGCTGGCCGGCGGCTCCGCGGACTACGGCCAGGAGGCGGTGGAGACGCTGCTGAAGCTGATGGAGGACCACCGGGACGAGGTGGTGGTGATCGCGGCCGGGTACACCGCGGAGATGGACCGGTTCCTGGCGTCCAACCCGGGCCTCGACTCCCGTTTCCCGCGCCGGGTCGAGTTCCCCGACTACTCCTCGGACGAACTGGTCACGATCGTCTCTGCGCACGCCGCCGACAACGGCTACGAGTGCGCCCCCGGCACGGCGGAAGCGCTGCGGGCCCACTTCGACGCCGTCCCCCGGGGAGCGTCGTTCGGCAACGCCCGTCTGGCCCGCCAGACGCTGGAGCGGATGATGACGCACCAGGCCCGCCGGCTGAGCACGGTCGCGGTACCGAGCCTGGACGACCTGCGCCTCCTCCACCCGGAGGACCTCGCCCCGCGCTGAGCGGCCCGCGCCGCCCTGACGCCGCGCTCACCGCCGCCGCCCCCCGGGGCGGGCGGCGCGGCCCACCGGCTCCGGCCCCGCCGCCCACCCCGCCCGGTCAGCCGAGTGCGGGGCCGGAACCGTTGAGCCATTCCCACGGGGCCCAGGAGGCGAAGCCGGTCTGCCAGGTGTGGTAGACGCCCATATGGCTGGTTCCGAAGACCTCGATGCGGCCGTCGGCGTTGGCGGTCGCGGTGATCGCGGTCCCACCGGTGCCGAGAGTGGCCCAGTCGCCGAAGGGGGCGTTGATACCGGTCTGCCAGGTGTGTGCGGCGGTCTCGCCGTTGATCGCGAAGATCTCCACCCGGCCGTCGGGGTTGCGTTCGCTGGTGAGCTTCGCGTCGGCCGGCCCGCCGGTGCCCACCCAGCCCGACCAGGAGGTCGGGCTCTCCTGGTACTTGTGGAAGACCCCCAGCGGATTGGAGGCGAAGACCTCCAGGCGCCCGTCGGCGTTGTGGTCCACGGTCAGGTCGTGGCCGCCCTCGCCGAAGCGCTCCCAGCCGGCCCAGCCGCCGTTGGGGGAGAGCTGGTACGTGTGCTCGAAGACGGAACCGTTGAGGGCGAACACCTCAAGGCGGCCGTCGGGGGACTTCTCCATCTCCAGGCGGGCCTCGACGGGACCGCCGCCGGTGCCCTCCCAGCCCGACCAGCCGGCGTTGGGCGCCGTCTGGTACTTGTGGAACATCCCCTTCGGACCGGAGGCGAACACCTCGATCCGGCCGTCGGCGTTGGTGCCGGCGGCGACATGGCGCCCACCGGTGCCGAACGTCTCCCAGCCGGACCAGCCGCCGGAGGGCGCGGTCTGGTAGATGTGCTGGGCGATGTCACCGTTGATGGCGACGAGCTCCAGTCGGCCGTCGGCGTTGGGCGCGATGGCCATCTGCGCGTTCCCCGGGCCGCCCATCGGCTGCCAGGCCGACCAGCCTCCGTTCGCCTCCGTCTGCCAGGAGTGGAACACGCCCCCGGCGCCGGCCGCGAAGGTCTCCAACCGCCCGTCGGCCGACCGCGCCGACACCACGCGGCCCGACTCGGACGGGTGCACGGCGCGGCGGCCGGGGGCGTCGACGACCTTCTTGTAGCGGAACGGCGCGGCGGTGAACCGGCCTCCGTCCGTCGTGTAGTTGATGGGCCGCTCGTACCTGACGGACCCCCTCCCGCCCATCTCCTCCATGGTGAAGAAGCGCGTGTGCTGGTTGTTGGCCCAGCCGGTGAACAGCACGACGTGCCCCGCGTCGCCGCCGGTGCCCGGACCGAGGGTGCCGACGGCGTCGCCGGGCCGCAGGTCCTCCCAGCCGATCCGGTCCATGTGGTCGCCGAGGTACACGGTGCTGGGGGAGTAGGTCAGGTGCAGCGCCATCGAGACGAAGCCGGAGCAGTCCGTGCGGTACATCTTGCCGCCCAGGTCCGGATGCTCGTCCCTCTGGTTGTAGTAGACGTTCAGATCCACCCAGTGCTGGGCGCGCAGGAGGATCTCGTCGCGGGTGATCGGGCCGCCTACGTCCGACTGGACGCGCTGGACCGAGCGTTGCCCCGCGGCGGCCGGGGAACCCGCCGTGAGGACCCCCGCGCCGGTGAGTGCCAGCGCGGCGGACATCCCGCCGATCGACTTGAGTACGCCTCTGCGGGTCGGATGCTGTGCGCGCAACTCGGGCTCCTGACGGATAGAGGTACGACGGGCTTGCGGGAAGGGCCCCCGCCGCGCGGTGCGCCGGAGGCCGGGCGACGCGGGCGGGCCGGGCCCGGACCGGCGGGTCCGGTGGTACGGAGAAGCGGAACGCCCGGAGGGGGCGCGCGTACGCCCGGTCGCACCCGGGCGGGCGTGACCGGTGGCCGTCGCCGGTCGGCACCCTGCGGCGAACCTCCGGCGGACGCCGCCCGGTCGGGCCGCCCCGAGGGGGGAGCAGCCGTGGCGACGGGGGAACGCCAGGTCTACACGGGGCGCCGGGGCGGTGGAATCCGGAACCTTACGGACTGACGCCCGCGACGTTCCGGCCGCACGCCGCACGCCGCACGCCGCACGCCGCTCGCCGCTCGCCGCTCGCCGCACGCGCCGGAGCCATCGCCGAGCCCCGCCCCCCGGGCCGTCGCGGCCTCTGGCGAGACCCCCTAGAGGACACGGCCCCCCACTGTCAGTCCGTAAGGTTCCGGGTGCCTCTCCGGGGCGAGCGTCGCTACCTTCCGAACCGCCGGTCCCGCCGGAACGGAGGCCGGGCCCCCGGCCGTGCCCGCTCGCCCACAGGAGGTCCCCTTGACCGCGCAGAACCCCACCCGCAGGAACATCCTCAAGTCCGTCGGCGGGCTCACCGCCGCGGCGGCCCTGGGCGCCGGAGGTGTTCTCGCCTCGGCCTCCCCGGCCGCGGCGGTCGGCGACGGCTTCGGCCTGCGCATCACGGAACGCGGCGAGCACGACCACCGGATGTGGTACTACCGGTTCCAGACCTCCGCCATCGGCGGCTGGACCCCGGCCGTCAACGTGCTGCTCCCCGACGGCTACCACACCAGCGGGCGCCGCTACCCCGTCCTGTACCTCCTCCACGGCGGCCTGGAGGACTTCATCACCTTCGACGCGCATCACGACATCCGGGGCCTGACCGCCTGGAAGAACCTCATCGTCGTGATGCCCGACGGCGGGCGCGCCGGCTGGTACTCGAACCCGGTGAGCTCCAACATCGGGGCCCGCAACTGGGAGCACTTCCACATCGCGCAGCTGATCCCGTGGATCGACGCCAACTTCCGTACCTACGCCGAGTACGACGGCCGCGCCGTCTCCGGCTTCTCCATGGGCGGCTTCGGCGCCCTGAAGTACGCGGCCAAGTACTACGGCCACTTCGCCTCGGTCAGCTCCCACTCCGGCCCGGCCAACCTGCGCGGAGGCAACGGGGACCTGGTGACCCACTGGGCCAACGCCTCGTCCGCCGCCGTGGAACTGAACGGCGGCACCGTCTACGGCGCCCCCCTCTGGGACCAGGCGCGGGTCAGCGCGGACAACCCGTGCGAGCGCATCGAGAGCTACCGGCACAAGCGGATCTTCCTGGTCGCCGGCACCAGCCCCCAGGACATCCAGGGATACGCCAACGAGGTCACGGTGCTCAACACCCAGCGGGAGTTCAAGTGGCACCTCGACCGCGCCGGCATCGGCTACGAGCCGCATGAGGTGGAAGGCGGCCACGGGGTCCGCCGGGAGCTGCTGAGGGACGACATCAACGGCGTCATCGCCCGCCTGCGCAAGGCATGACGGAAGGCATCGCGTGATACCCACTCTCTCCCGAAGCCGGTCCGGGCCCCTGCCCGGACGGGTGCTCGGGCTCCTGCTCGCCCTGGCCGTGATCCTCCTCGCACCGGGACCGGCCGTCGCCTCACCGGCCGGGCCGGAGACCGCTTCCGCCCCGCCCCGGGCCGCCGGCTTCGCCGCCGCCTGCCCGGCCGCCGGCTACATCTCCCAGTACTACAGCTGGGAGCACAACGGCATCGACGTCGCCAACGACTACGGCACCCCGATCCACGCGGTGGGCGACGGCGAGGTGACCATCTCGGGGTACGAACCCGGCTACGGGCAGTGGATCCGCATCCTGCACCCCGACGGCACCATCACCGAGTACGGCCACATGTACCAGCGGGACGTCCGGGTGGGCGACCGGGTGAGGGCCGGGCAGCAGATCGCGCTGATGGGCAGCGAGGGCCAGTCCAGCGGCCCGCATCTCCACCTCCGGGTCTGGGGGAACGCGGGTGCGTCCGTGCGGGTCGATCCGATCCCCTACCTGGCGGAACGCGGCGTCGACATGCCCTGCACACCCGGCAGTGGGCCCGGTCCTGTGCCGTTGGTGTATCCGGCGGAGTCGGGTCGTGTGGTGTCGGCGCGGTCGGCGGACGGGCGTCTTGAGGTGTTCGCCGCTGG
>NZ_JBIRLM010000022.1:0-105547 GCF_044330565.1 Streptomyces sp. NPDC017448
GCGCCGGGGGGCGCTGCTCCCGTGTTTGCTGTCCCTTGGGCGCCCGGGGGGGGGGGGGCCGGGCGCGCGCGGGGGGGGGGGGGGCCCGCCCCCCCCCCCCCCCCCCCCACGGCCGGATCAGCAGAGGTCAGGACAGCCGCACCCTGATCGTCTGGGTCGCCCCGCGCGTTCCGGACAGATCGCCGAAGACGAGGCGCAGCGAGGCCCCCGTGGTCACCGACGTCACCGTCGCGGGCTTCGACACCACCGAGGCGACGGCCCGGTTCCAGGTCAGGGTCAGACTCGTCCTCATCCGCATCGGGTCGCTCACGCACACGGTCGCCGTCCCGTCGGTGTGCTCGGTGACCATCACCGAGCACGGCGCGTCCGCCACCAGCGGTCCGACGCTGCCGCCGAACCAGAAGTTGACCGCCGTCAGGCCGAGCGAGGGCACCGCCACCCCCTGCCGGCCGTCCGTGTTGGCGAGCACCCGCAACCACCCGGCGTCCGCCGCCCGCGCCGCCGTCCGCTGCTCGGACGCGCCGGGCAGGAGCTGGTACGCGTACGCGGCGTCCGACGGGTCCTCGCCGTGGTCGAACCAGAGGGTGAGGTACTTCCGGGAGACCGGGTCCGTGGAACCTCCCGTGTTGATGTCGCGCCAGCGGCCCGTCCGGTTCTCCCGGAGCGCCTTCACCGCGGCCCCGCCGGGGAAGACGTAGCCGCCGTGCCCGGCCAGATGCGCCCAGGATGCGCCGGTGAGCGTCGCCGACCAGGGGACCGTGAGGGGTTTGGCCGAGCCGTCGACGGTGAAGGGGGCGTTGCCGGCCGGCCCGAGGTTGCGGTTGTCGACGGTGGTCTCCACGAGCGCGCCGTCCCGGCTCCGGATACCCGCCCCCAGGCACACCACGGTGTCGTCGAGGAAGAACCACGACTTCTTCGCCGTCAGCGTGCTGGACAGGCCCTTCAGGTACTGGCCGACGGCGGCGCGTTTCTTGTCGGTGACCCCGCCGACCCAGTTCACATCGGGGAGGGAGGCGCCCCAGTCACCGCCCGCGCCGTTGGCGAGCACCTTGCGCGAGGCGGTGGTACCGGGCAGCCGACAGGGGTCGACGGTCGGCCAGAAGGCGTCGCTGTACTGGCCGTTGGCGAAGGTGTCGCCCCACCAGTAGAGCATCCCCGAACCGGTGTGCCAGCCGCGCAGGTTCTCGCCGTTGCCGGTCTCGTAGTAGGTGATCCGCCGGTCGGCCATGCTCAGCGACGCCGCCCAGCCCGGACGGCGGTGCGTGGACCGTGCCATGTCGGGGAAGAGGCGGTGGCCGTCCGGCTCGGGGGCCGGGGTGAGGGAGGCGTCGTCCAGGACGTTCTTGATGCGGGCCAGCGCGGTCAGCCCCAGGGAGGGGTTGTCCAGCGGCGGGCTGTAGTAGTCCCGCTGTGCCCAGCCCTTGACCAACGACCGCCACCGGGTGTTCTCGGCGGCCGACGCGCCCTGGCCCAGGAGCACGATGGAGGCGAGTACCGGGTGGCCGCGCCGGTGGTCGTCGCTCTCACCGCGGCTGATGGCGCGTCCCGCCACGCCGTCCATGACGAGGCCGTTGAAGAGGAAGGGGGCCCAGGCGTTCTCCACGGCGTCGAAGACCACCTGCCGCTGGGGATCGGTGACTTCCCAGGCGGTGCCCTTCAGCAGCGCGAACAGCATGCCGAGCCCGCCGAGCATCACCGATCCGTAACTGCCGGTGTAGGGCACGGTGGTGTGCTGGATGAACGAACCGTCGGCGTAGAGCCCGTCTCCCCGCGTCACCAGGGGGAAGACGGGGGACAGCGCGTCGCGGGCCAGCGCGATCTTCGCCGCCGTCCCTCCGACGACTCCGCGCAGGGCCAGCACCCGGCACAGGTCCACCCGGTTCGCCCCGGTGCTGGTCCCGGTGTACGAGGAGACGGCGGAGTCCGGTACGAAGTGGTCGACGGCGGCGCAGTAGCGCGCGAGCCGTTCCGGGGCGATGGCGTCGTGCATCAGCACGCACACGTCCAGGAGGGCCTGCGGTGCGCCGATCTGCCAGCTGTACCAGTTGCCGTACCGGCTCTGCCCGTCGTTGTAGACCTGGGAGTTGAGGTGCTCCAGGCCGGTGAGTACGGCATCGCGCAGTCCGGTGTTCCCGGTGAGGCCGGTGCCCTGTCGGCGGTATGCCTGGGCCATGGTGGTGAGCCGGACGAAACTGTCGGCCATCCGTCCCGACAGGACGTAGCTCTCGGCGTCCGTGTCCGGGTCCGGGTCCGCGAACACGGCGTCGGGCCAGAGCGAGCCGTCCACGGGGGCCATGGTCTCCAGCAGACCTCGGGCCTTGGCGCCGAGTTCGGCCAGCCGGCTCTTGAAGGGTTCGGCGGTCGGGCTGAAGCCCTCGCCGAGGATCAGCGCGCTCCAGGTCGTGCGGAGCGCGGCGTACGGGTCGGCAGTGGGGGAGGCGGAGGGCGAAGCGGCGGACGCGGGTGGCGTCAGGGCGGCGGTGGCGGTGAGCGCCGCGGAGGTGGCCAGGAAGGTGCGGCGGGACCAGGCAGAAGTCATGGGGAGAGCTCCGGGTCGGGGTGGCGTGTCTCCGGCGGGGATCCCGGCGCGCGGGGGGCGCCGAACTGATCCCGGGGTCCGACTGTTCTGAGCGGGCGGGCACTTTCTAGCAGTCGCCGGACGACTCGCTCAACGACTCCGACCGAATTGATCGTATCGATCGTTTCCCGAGGGGTGAAAGAGTGCGCTGCCTCCGAATCGGCGTGCGCGGGCTCGCACAGGAGCGAACGGCGGTCGGATCGTTTCGAGCGAAGGTGATCGATAGGGTGGGAGCGTCCGGGCGGCTCCCGGCCGAGACCCGTCCGGCCGGGAATCCGCACGGCCGGCCGGGGCGGCGCCGTCCGTCTCCGGAGGACCGTCGGGCCGCAGCCCAGCCGTATCCGATTCCAGGGGGGTCCATGCGACTGCACGTCGACCGGCGCCACGAGCGGGTGCTCGAACTCGTCCGCGAACGCGGCAGCCTCCGCGTCGTCGAACTCGCCGAGGAGCTCGGGATGTCCGCCGTCACCCTGCGCCGGGACGTCGAGGCGCTGGCCGCCCAGGGGCTGGTGGAACGGCTGCACGGTGCGGTGGTGTGGCCCTCCGGACGGCCGCGGCCCGCCCGCCCCGCCGCACTTCCCGCCGCGGGGCTGGTGGTGGGCATGGTGGTGCCCACCACCGAGTACTACTACGCGGACGTCGTGCACGGCGCCCGGGAGGCCGTCGAGGCCGCCGGCGCCCGGCTGACGATCGGGCTCTCCCGCTACCTCCCCGGCGAGGACGCCGCCCAGACCCGCCGACTGCTGTCCACCGGCGCCGACGGGCTCCTGCTCACCCCGAGTTGGGAGCGCGGCTGCCCGGAGCCGGGCGAGGGGCTGTGGACGGCGGAGCAGGAGACCCCGGTCGTCCTGGTGGAGCGCTCGGCGCCCCTGGGGCATCCGGCGGCGCGCCTGGACCGGGTGCGCTCGGACCACGCGCACGGCGCCGCCGAAGCCGTCGCGCACCTGGCCGGGCTCGGCCACCGCGCGATCGCGCTCGCCGTGCAGGACAGCCCGACCGCGCCCCGGCTGCGGGCCGGCTACCGGGCCGCGGTCCAGGCCCTGGGGCTCACCCCGGTGACGGCGTCCCCGCTGGACGGCATCCCGCCGCGGTCGGAGGCCGATCGGTTCGAGCGGACGCTGGAGTACCTCTGCGAGGGCGTGGCGAGCGGCGACGTGACCGCCGCGATCGTGCACAGCGACGCGGACGCGATCGTCCTCATCCCGCGCCTCCAGGCCCGGGGCGTCCGGGTGCCCGAGGACCTGGCGGTGATCGCGTACGACGACGAGGTCGCCGGCCTCGCCGACCTGCCGCTCACCGCCGTGGCCCCCGACAAACACGCCGTGGGGGCCGCCGCCGCCCGGCTCCTGCTGTCCCGCCTCGGGGTGGCGGAGCCCGGCGCGGGCGGCGCCGGGGCGGAGGCCGAGGGCGGGAGCCGTGCCGCCCGCCGGCACCTGGACATCCTGCCCGCGCTGCGGGTCCGGGTCTCCTGCGGGGCGGAAGCCGCCTCCTGACCGTCCGGCCGGAGAGGTTCGGCGCGAAGAGAGCCGTGCCCGAGAAGGACACCGGGGCCGGCGGGCATCCACCCCGCCGGTTCCCGGCGTCTTCGTGGCGTCAGACGGCGTGCGCACGCCCCGCGGGCAGCAGCGAGATCATCCGGGCGACCGTGGCCGCCATCGCGTCCCGCCCGTCCGCCAGATACCGGCGGGGGTCCACGCTCCGGTCGTCCCGGGCCAGCCGCTCCCGTATCGCGCCGGTCATCGCGATGTTGAGCGCGGTGCCGATGTTCACCTTGCGGATCCCGCCCGCCACGGCCCGGGACAGCTCCTCGTCGGAGGCCCCGGACGAACCGTGCAGCACCAGCGGAACCGGCACGGCCTCCCGCACCCTGCCCAGCAGGGCGTGGTCGATGACGGCGTCCCGCGAGGTCATGGCGTGCGAGGTGCCGACCGCCACGGCCAGCGCGTCGACCCCGGTGGCCGCGACGAACGACCGCGCCTCCTCGGGGTCCGTACGAGCGCCGGGGGCATGGGCGTCCAGCGCCGGTTCGCCGTTCTTCCCGCCGACCTGTCCGAGTTCGGCCTCCAGCCACAGCCCCCGCTCGTGCGCCCAGACGGCGGCGGCACGGGTGGCCGCCAGATTCTCGGCGTACGGCAGCCGGGCGGCGTCGAACATCGCCGAACTGAAGCCGCAGTCCGCCGCCCGGTGCAGCAACGCGGTCGACTGCACGTGGTCGAGGTGCAGCGAGACGGGGACGGCGGCCTGGGCCGCCACCTCCGCGGCGGCGCGTGCGAGCGGACGCGGTCTGCCCCGGTGGTAGGCGACCGCGTTCTCGCTGATCTGGAGGATCACCGGCGAGCCCGCGGCCTCCGCGCCCTCGGCGATGGCTTCCGCGTGTTCCAGGGTGATGACGTTGAACGCGGCGACCGCGCACTGCTGCGCGTCGGCCTCGGCGATCAGGTCGCCGGTGGCGGCGATGGGCATGGTGACTCCGGGGTGGGGGACGGGGTGCCGGTGGGCGGGGGAGGGACGTCCGGGCCGTCAGGCCGGGGTGCTGAGGATGACCGAGCGGGTGAGGTGGCGCGGCCGGTCCGGGTCGAGACCGCGGGCCTCGGCGACGGCCAGCGCCAGACGCTGCACCCGTACCAGCTCCGCCAGCGGGTCGAGACCGCCGGCCACCCAACGCGCCCCGGTCGCGTGGACCTCGTCCATCAGCCCGGAGGGGGCCTCGCCGAGCATCCACGTCGCGGTGGAGCGGGTGGAGATGCTGATCGGACCGTGCCGGTACTCCATCGCCGGATACGCCTCGGTCCAGGCCAGCGCCGCCTCGCGCATCTTCAGCGCCGCCTCGTTGGCGAGCCCCACACTCCAGCCCTGCCCGAGGAAGGTGAACTGGCTGCACTCCACCAGACCGGCGGGCAGCGGCTCGGCGAGCGCCACCTGGGCGTCCTCGACGACCGCGTCGGTGTGCAGACCCAGGTGGGCGCGGAGCAGGGTCAGCGCCGAGGTCGCGAAGCGGGTCTGCACGACGGACTTCTCGTCGGCGAACTCGAGCACGACCGTGTCGTCGGCCATGGCGGCCATCGGGGTGTCCGGGTCGCCGATGACCACCGTGCGGCGGGTCGTGCCGGCGATCCGCGCGAGGAGTCCCAGCACCTCCGTCGTGGTGCCGGAGCGGCTCAGCGCCACGACCCGGTCGTACGGCCGGCCGACCGGGAACTCCGAGGCGGCGAACGCGTCGGTCTCGCCCTGGCCGCTGCCTTCCCGGAGGGCCGCGTACGCCTGGGCCATGAAGTACGAGGTCCCGCACCCCACCACGGCGATGCGCTCACCGGCCGCCGGCAGCCGGTGGGCGAGTCCGTCCGCCATGCCGGCGGCCACCTGCCAGCAGTCGGGCTGGCTGGCCAGCTCCTGAGCCACATGCGTCATCTGTTCTCCCTGCCCGGTGCCATCGATGCTCGAAGCTGCATTTTAGGCGCGCATTTCAAGCAATATCAAGCAGGAAGGGGGCGCTCTCCCGTCGCGGAGGCCCGAGCGCCGACATCCCCTGCCCCGGTGGCGTCCTCCTCCGGGAACGCCGTCGGCAGCAGGGCGCGGTCATGCGCGTAACCGGCCCTGGCGAACGCTTCCGCTCACAGCGGCAGCACCGAGCCGGCGGTCCGCTGGGGTACGCCGACAGCCCGCGCACCCAAGGACGACAGACTCAGTCCCGACCCGTGACCGCCCGGTCGAGCCCGTCCACGTCGATGGTTCGGGTCAGGAGGTGCAGGGGCGCGGCCCGGACCCCCGCCGCCTCCGCCGCCTCCCAGTAGGCCAGGCCGGTGGCCGGGTCGACCAGCCCCCGGACGAGCGGCACGGCGGCCCCCGAGGCGTGGAGAAGGGACTCGAGCCGACACGATGCGATGGTGTCCGGCACCATCGGCCGGGCCAGGTATCCGGCCGCCGCCGCGGGCGGCAGATCCGCTGCCGCCCGGCGTCGTACGGGCCCCGCCCTCAGCAGCCCGCCCCCGACGATCAGGACGTCCTTCACCCGGTCCATCCGGTCGAAGGCCCGCGCCGTGTCGAAGCAGTGCGGGAACGAGTCGTCGACCACCGCCGTGCCCGGCGCCAGACGGCCGACGTCCAGGAGGGCGCCGCCCCCGCCGACCGCCGCGACGATCAGACCGGCTCCGTACACCGCGTCGCGCAGCCCGTGGCCCGCCTCGGCCACCTCCACGTCCTCGACGAGGCGTCGCTCCAGCAGGCTGTCGGCCAACTCCTTCAGACGCGGTCCGCTGCCCGGCGCATCGCAGAGCAGAAGACGGGCCGGCGGCCGCGGGGCGCGGCTGAGCAGCAACTCCAGTGAGGAGGAGCCGATCGATCCCAGCCCCACGAACGCGACGGTGAGCGCGTCCAGCCGCCGCCCGGTCGCGTCGAGCACGGCGTGCACGGTCCGGACGACGGACACGACGGTCGCCGCGTGCCCGGTGGTGAGAGCGGGGGCGGCCCCGGTGGGGCCCAGTTCCCGCAGGACGTCGAAGCCGTAGCCGGTGAGGGAGGGGATCATGCCCGCCAGGGAGACGGCGCGCGCACCGTGCGACGCGGCGAGTTCCACGCCCCGCACGATGTGCCCGAGCAGGGGGGCGCCGGGGGCCAGTTCGTCCGCGAAGACCGGCACGCACACGAAGCCCGACCGGCCCAGCGGAGTGCTGACTGTCTCCAGGAGCCGGGGCCGCCCGGCCGGAAACAGCAGAGCCCGCACCTCCTCGCGCGGCAGGGCGGCTTCGGGCAGACCCGCCATCCGGGCGAGGTCGGCGGGGGACGGCGGATAGCCGATGAGCGCGGCGTCCATCCGCTGGTCCGAGCCCTCGTCCGGCCGGTCCCGGAACACCTCCCGCCGGCGTACGCCGCCCCGGTCCGGGCACACCTCCTGCCGGCCCCGGCCCGAGTGCCGCGGATGCTCCGGGCCGCCCGGACCGGCGGCGGACCCGGTCGAGGCCGCCGCCTCCAGACCGTCGCGTACCGCCTCCGCGAACGCGGTCAGCGCCTGCGGGGTGAACGCGGTCGCCGACCCCCGCACGGTGATCCGCAGCCGCCCGTCTTCCGGCGCGGCCGCCAGGAACACGTCCGTACCGGCCGGGGGCGGTGTGAAAGCGCTGTCACCGTCCTCCCGGCTGACCCTCAGCGTCCGGCCGCTCCGGGGACCGAGGGCGGAGAAGTCCAGATAGGTGAAGAAGAACTGCGAGGTCAGCGGCAGCCCGTTGGGCAGCGACGGCACGGTCCCCTCGTACGTGCGCGCCTCGGCCGCCTCGGCGGCGACGCGCCGCAGGTCGTCGTCGAAGCCCACGTCGTCGGGCCGCCCGGACGCCGGGCCCGCCGGGCGCAGGGGGACGGCCGTGGCGTACGGCCCGAACACCCGGTGCGCGTCGGGCAGGCCGTGGTCCCGGCCGCTCACCGCGAGGCCGAGCACGAGATCCGCCCGGCCGACCACCGAGGCGAGGGCCCGGTAGTAGGCGGTGAGCACGGGGAGGTAGAGGCTCGACCCGCTGTGCGCGGCGGCCAGCCCGCGCAGCGCCCCCACCCGGTCGGCGTCGAGCGTGAAGCCGTGGGTGTGGAAGAGCGGTGGGGTGCGGGGGAGCCGAACCGTACCGGCGGTCCCTGTCGTACCGGCGGACCCTGTCGTACCGGCGGAGAGGACCGGCGGCGCGTAGGGCGCACTGAGCCGCGCCCACCGGCTTTCGTCTTCCGGGGAGCGCTCGCCCGGGAACCCGGCCGCGTCGGCGCCCGTCCGCCGGGCGAGGCGCTCGGCGTGGTCGTGGAAGGTGCTGCGCAGAGGGGCCGGGTCCGGCTCGTCGCCGTCGACCAGGGCGTCGTACACGGCGGTCAGCTCGCGTATCAGGAGTGCGGCGCTGTAGCCGTCTCCGATGATGTGGTGGGCGTGCACCACCAGGACGTGTTCGTCTGCCGCGACGGTGAGTACCCGCAGGCGCAGCAGGGGCCAGGCCCAGGGTTCGAAGCGGCGGGCCCGCTCGGCGGCGATCCGCTCCTCCACCTGATCCGGTTCGGTGAGGACCTCGAAGTCGACCGGCAGCCGCAGCGCGGGCGCGAGCTCCTGCTGGACGGCCGGACGCGCTCCTGAGGGGAAGACGGTACGCAGCATCGGATGACGTACGACGAGCGTGTCCACCGCCCTCTGGAAGCGGGCGGCGTCGAGGCGGCCGTGCAGCCGCAGCCGGGTGAGCCAGGACGAGGTCGCGCCCGGGGCGATGGCCTCGGCCAGCAGGAAGCCGCGCTGGGTCGGGGTGAGCGGGAAGGGCGGGGGGCCCGCGGCCGGGCGGTGGGCCGCGGAGCGGTCGGGCGCCTCGCCCACCGCCTCGCGCCGCCGGCCAGCGGCGTCCGGCGCGCCGCCCACGGCCGCTTCCGCGTCCAGGGCGGAGGCGAGGCTTGCGAGGGTCCGGTGACGGTAGACGACGGTCGGCCGGGGGAGCGGCCCGCCCTGCTTCTCCAGCCGGGCGAACACCTCCAGGACGAGCAGGGAGTCGCCGCCCAGGACGAAGAAGTCGTCCTCGCGGCACACGTCGTCGGTCCGGAGCACCGCGCACCAGACGGCGGCCAGCCGGACCTCGGTCGGCGTACGGGGCGCGGTGCGCGGTTCCGTACGGGCGTCGGCCGCCCCCGCGCCCGTCCCGGCTTCCGTGGCCGCCCCGGCCGGAGCGGGCGCTTCCCGCAGGTCCAGGAGCGCGCGGCGGTCGATCTTGCCGGTGCCCGTCAGCGGCATCCTGCCGACCCGGGTGATCCGCGACGGCAGCATGTACGGCGGCAGCGACGTCGCGAGATGGCTCCGGAGCGCCGCGGCGTCCGCGAGAGCGGGCCCGGGTCCGGGGCCGGGGGTCACGAAGGCGATCAGCCGTCCCTCCTGGACGAGGACGACGGCGTGGGCGACCTCCGGATGGGTCTGGAGCACCGCCTCGATCTCACCCGGCTCGACCCGGTTGCCGCGGATCTTCACCTGGTCGTCCAGCCTCCCGAGGAACTCCAGGACGCCGTCCTCACCGCACCGCACCCGGTCGCCGCTGCGGTACCAGCGGCGACCGTCCCGAACCGTGAACGCCGCCTCGGTCAGGGCCGGTTCGCCGAGGTATCCCGGCGTCAGGCCGACGCCGGAGATGAGGAGCTCGCCGGCTTCGCCGGGCCTGCGGCGCTCCCCGTCGGGCCCGACGACCATCACCCGCGCACCCAGGACGGGGCGGCCGATCGGGAGCCGCCGCACCTCCTCGCCGGGCCGGGCGCGGATGATGTGGCAGCTCGTGTTGACGGTCGCCTCGGTCGGACCGTACAGGTTGGCGATCCGGACGCCGTCGCCGAAGAAGTCGAACCAGCGGCGGACGTGGGCCGGGGAGAGCGCCTCGCCGCCGACGTGGACCCACCGCAGGGCGGACAGGTCCGGTCGGGGAGCGCCGCGCCGCACCCGCTCCTCGGCCGCGCCCAGGAGCTGTTCCCAGAGGGTGGGGACGGAGCTCCAGACGGTGACCCGGCCGCGCTCGACGTGCGTCAGCAGCCGGTCGGGATCGCGCAACAGCTCCCAGGCCACGGTGACCACGGTGGCGCCGACGAGCAGCGGGGCGAGGAGCTGGCGGACGGAGGCGTCGAAGCAGGGCGACGCGGTCTGGGCGAGCCGGTCGTGCTCGTCGTAACCGAAGGCGCCGATCGCCCAGTCGAGGTAGTTCTCCATCGACCGGTGGGTGATGGGCACGGCCTTGGGCCGCCCGGTGGACCCCGACGTGAAGATCACGTAGGCGATGCCGTCGGCGTCGACCGGGCGATCGGGTACGGGGCCTCCCCCGGCCGGCGGAGCGGGCGCCGGAGCCGAACCCGCCGGGGCGAGGCCGTCTGCTCCATCCGCCGTGCCCCGGGGCGGGCGGGTCGCGTCGTCGACGGAGACGAGGGCCACGTCGCCGAGAGACGCGCCCACCGCCCGGGTGGCGGCGTGGCACAGGACCGTACGGGCCCCCGACCGCGTGAGCTGGTCCACCAGGCGGGCGGGCGGGTGGCCGGCGTCCAACGGCACCCAGCCCGCCCCCGCGCGCAGCGCCGCGACGACCGCCACGACGGTGTCGGCGCCGGGTTCGGTCAGCAGGCCGACCAGGCTCCCCGGGGTCACCCCGCGGGCCAGCAGGGCGGCCGCGAGGGAGTGGGAGGCGCGGTCGAGCCCGGCGTAGGTCAAGGTGGCGTCGCCGGTGTCGACGGCGACCGCGTCCGGCGTGGCCCGGAACCGTTCGACCAACCGCCGTACGAGCGTGGCGGTCCCGGCGTCCGGGCGGGGGGAGCGGGCCGCCGCGGGGGCCGGCGCCGGGGAACCCGGCCTCTCGCCCCCGGCGGTGGACGGCGGCCGTTCGGACGCGCCGGGCTCCGGCCGCGCCGCGGAAAGGGACGGGGCGCCGGGACGGACCAGAGCGGCCAACGCCTCGCGGAAGCCGCGGTCCAGCCGGTCCACCGTCGCCGCGTCGAAGAGCCGGGCGGGGAAGTTCCACGAGAAGCGCAGGACGGACTCGTCCTGCCAGCACAGCAGGCTCAGGCGCGTCGCGGCGGTGGCGGTGCCCGCGGCGGTCGGCCGCACCCTCACCGGGCACCGCTCGTCGAGAGCGACGGGGAAGCGCGAGAAGCTGAAGCCGGCGGGGGACACCGTGCGGGGCCCGGCCCCGGCCGGGTCGGGCGGCAGCAGGCGGGCCAGGTCCAGCCCGGTGGGGCTCGCGTGCCGCTCGCTCTCCAGCCAGACGGCCGCCAGCCGTTCGGCCAGCGCCTCCACCGGCTCCTCCGGTTCGGTCGAGCACAGCAGGGGGAGGGAGTCGGCGAGCGGCCCCACGAGACGGTCCAGGCCCGTCCCGCGGTGGTCCCGCCGGGCACGGGCGACGTTCACCGCGATGTCCCGCTGACCGCTCCACCCGGCCAGGCAGCGCACGTGCACGGCGAGGAGCAGGTGGAACAGGCTCACCCCGCGAGCGGCGGCCCGCTCCTCCAACGCGGCGGTCAGCCCGGCGTCGAGGGCGCTCTGACGGGCGGTCATGGGCGCCGCGGGGAGGGCGGAGGGGTCGCCGTCGTACGGCAGGCGCAGCGGCTCGCCCCGGGAGGCCAGCCGCCGGGTCCAGTACCGCCGGTCTGCGTCGAGAGCCGTGGAGCCGCCGGGGGAGGACCGCTCGGCGGCGGCAGCGGCCGCGTACCCCGCGAAGTCGGTGTCGAGCGCGGGCAGACGCGGTTCCTCGCCGTGGACGAGCGCGGTGTAGAGCGTCCACAGCTCCCCGGCCAGGAGGTTGAGGCTGTAGCCGTCCCCGGCCGCGTGGTGGACCACCAGCACCAGGTGGGACAGCTCCGCGCTCTCGCGGGCGAGGAGAGCGCGCACGGGCGGCTCGGCGGAGAGGTCGAACGGCCGGTTGCGCAACTCCGCTTCCAGCTCCTCGACACGGTCGGGAAGGTCGCGGACCTCGTACCAGTCGCCGAGCGCCGCGGGCGGCGCGACGTACTGCGTCGGCCCGCCCCCGGCGGTTTCACCGCTGTCGACACGGATCCGCAGCATGGTGTGCCGGTCGGCGAGCGCGGCGAGCGCGCGGCCCAGGACGGCGGTGTCCAGGGGGCCCCGGACGGTCTGCCGGACATAACCGTGGGCCGGAACGTCCGGGTGGAGGCGGCTGCCGGTGTGCAGGGCCAGTTGGACGGGGGTGAGCGGGAAGGAGTGGCCCTCGGGCACCGGGACCGGGGCGGGGGAGGAGACGGACGCAGGGGGGAGGGCGGGGGCGGTGTCGAGGTACGCGGCCAGTTCGGCGACGGTCCGGTACTCGAAGAAGAGCGTGGCGGGCAGGGCCGTGCCCCGTTCCCGTTCGAGCTGCCGTACGAGGTCGACGGCGGCGAGCGAGTCGAGTCCGAGGGCGAGGAACGGCTCGTCGTCGGGGATCGCCGCGTCGGGCAGCCCCAGTGCCGAGGCCAGCAGCCGACGGATCGACGCGGCGGTGGGAGTGGAGGCGGGCGGCCGGGCCTCCCTCCTCGCCGTCCCCCGCGGACGCGGATCGGCCGCGGGGGCCGGGTGCGAGGCGGCCGGGTCGCTCGCGGGGGGCGCGCCCGGGAGGTCCGCCCCCGCGGCGGGCGCCGGTCGCGGCGACAGGTCGGCGAGCAGGAGCTGTGCCGCGTCGACGCCGCAGGCCGTACGGAGCGCGGCCAGCGCGGGAGGGAGGTCCAGGGGCCGGCTTCCGCCGCTGCGCACGCCGGGGGAGCCCGCTCCGGGGCCGAAGCCCGCCGCCATGCCCGTCCCGGCCACCGCCGCGAGGTTCACGGAGAGCCAGTGCCGGCCCGCGTGCCGTTCCGAGGCGGCGAACGCGTCGAGGAAGGCGTTGGCCCCCGCGTAGTCGCCCAGCGCGCCCGCCAGACCGGGCAGCACGGCGCTGACGGAGGAGAACGCGACGCGGACCGCCGGGTCGAGCCCGTACCGGCGCAGGGCGAGCGAGAGCAGCAGGGCGCCGCGCGTCTTCGCTGCGAGGGCGTCCCTCGTCTCCTCGACGCGCCGGTTCCGCAGGGTTCCCGGCCGCACCACGCCTGCCGCGTGGAAGAGGGCGTCGAGGCGGGGCAGTTCCGCGACGAGCGCGTCCACGTCCCGCTCCACCGAGACGTCGGCCGCACGGTAGTGGACGGTCGCGCCCAGCGCACGGAGCTCCTCGACCAACCCCGCGGGAGGCCGGGGGGAACGCCCGGCGAGGACGAGGGTCGGGCGGCCCAGGCCCGCGAGGTCCCGGGCGAGCGCGGCGCCGATTCCGCCGCCGCCCCCGGTGATGAGGAAGACGCCGTCGGGCGGCAGCGGCCACCGCGCCGCGGCGCCGTTCGCCGACGGTACGCAGCGGCGGGTGAACCTGCGTCCGCCCCGCCAGGCGACGTTCACGGCCCCTCCTGGGACGCGGTCCGCCCCGAGCTCGGCGAGGACGGCGGTCAGGCGCTGCGACGGGGTGTCCGCCGAGCAGAGGTCGACGGCGGTGGCGACCGCGCCCGCGGTCTCCTGCGGCAGAGCCATCAGGAGGCCCCCCAGGACGGCGTGGGCGGGGCGCGGCCGTTCCCGTACGGCCCCGGTGGCGTGCACGTCCTCGGTCAGCACCAGCAGCCGGTCCGCGCCGCTCTCGTCGAACCGGGCCAGGGCCTCGTCGAAGGCGGCCGTCACGGCCTCCTGGGCCCGGCCGAGGGCGTCGGCGGTGTCCTGGCCGGGGGCGGGCCCGGCCACCAGGACCACGGCGTCCGGCGGCCCGTCGCCCGGTGCGTGCCGCCGGACGCCTTCGGCACGGAGCCGGGAGGCGAGCCGGTCGACGGAGGCGGCGTCGGGCCCGGTCAGCAGAACCGACCGCACGGCCTCCGCCGCCGCTGCGGGCAGGGCGTCCTCCTCCCACACGACCCGGTGCAGCAGGGGGCCGGCAGGCGGATCGGCCCAGTACCGGCTGGGCTGGAAGGGGTAGGTGGGCAGCGGAATCCGGCGGTGCCCCGCGTCGAGCGCGCTCCGGTCCAGCGGAACGCCGAGCGACCACAGCCGCCCCACAGTGCCCAGAAGGTCCTTGCTCCCGCCGCGCCCGTCGAGGGGCCCGCCCGCGCCTTCCGCCCGGCCGGCGGGAGGGGCCGGCAGGGCGCACAGCACCGTGACCGCCTCCCGGTCCGCGCCGCCCGCGTACGCCTTCGTCGCCGCGCGGACCGCACCCGACAGCGTCGCGCCGTGTCCGACCTCGACGAAGGTGTCGTACCCCTCTCCGGCCAGACGCTCCACGGCCGCCCCGAACAGCACCGGGCGTTCGGCGTGGTCGCGCAGGTGCTCCGGGCCGAGGACCGGCTGCCACTGGGCCGTGACGGTGCTCATCAGCGGGACGGACGGGGCCTGCGGGGAGAGCGCCCGCGCCGCGTCGGCGAGCATGTCGGCGATCGGACGCATCAGGGGGGAGTGGAAGGCCCGGGAGACGCGCAGACGGCGCGTCGGGACGCCCTGGGCATCGAGGTCGAGCGCCGCGCGTTCCACGGCGGACACGCTCCCGGAGAGGACCTGGAGGCCAGGACCGTTGTACGCGGCCACCGTGAGCGCCCCGGCGGACCCGGCCACCGCGGCGGCGACGGCTTCGTCCCCTCCGAGCACGGAGAGCATGGCTCCCGGCTCGGTGAACCCGCCCATGAGACGGCCGCGTTCGACCGCGAACCGCAGGGCGTCGGGCAGCGTCAGCAGGCCGCCGGCACACGCGGCGGTGATCTCCCCGACGCTGTGGCCGGCGACCGCGTCCGGCTCCACGCCCCAGGCGCGCAACTGGCGGGCCAGCGCCACCCCGGAAGCGACCAGAAGCGGCTGCGCCACCTCCGTCGCCGCCTGCGCCGCCGGGTCCACACCCGGGTCCAGGCCCCAGTCCAGCAGGGTCCGGCCGCAGACGGGGCCTACGAGTGCGGACGCCTCGTCGAACGTCTCCCGGAAGACCGGGGCCGTCCGGTACAGCGCCCGGTCCCGGCCGGGGGACTGCGCGCCCTGCCCCGGGAAGAGGAACGCCACCCGCGGCCGGGCCCGGACGACGCTCCCGAGGCGCCCGCGCGCCCCGCCCGTTCCGGCGGAGGCCGCGGCGACGGCGGCGAGCCGCTCCCGCAGATCACCGTCCGCGACGATCGCGAGCCGGTGGGGCCCCTCGTCCCGGGCGGTGCTCGCGGTCAGGCAGACATCGCCCTCGCACACGTGCGGACGGTCCTCCAGGTGCTCGGCGAGCCGGGCCACCGCGTCCCGCAGCGCGCCCGCGCTCCGGGCCGAGAGGGTCAGCAGGTGAGGCCCCTCCCCTACGGCTTCCCCCGGCGGCGGGGCCGGGGCGGCCACGAGCGGGACGGGCGGAGCCTGTTCGAGGACGGCGTGGGCGTTGGTCCCGCCGAAACCGAACGCGTTGACCCCCGCGACCAGAGGTGTGGCCGACGTCCACTCCCGGACCTCGGTCACCACCGAGAAGCCGGCGGGGGCGAGGTCCGCCGAGGGGGTGGCGTGGTGGAGCGACGGCGGCAGTCTGCGGTGGCCCAGGGCCAGCACGACCTTCACCAGGGAGGGCAGCGCGGCCGCGTTCAGCAGATGCCCGATGTTCGTCTTCACCGAACCGAGCAGCCGGGGTTCGCCGTCGGGCCGTACGGGGAAGGCGTGGGCCAGCGAACGCAGTTCGATCGGGTCTCCCACCGCCGTGCCGGTCCCGTGGGCCTCGACGTAGGTCACCGCGGCGGGGTCCACGCCCGCCGCCTCGTACGCCCGGGTGATGACCTCGCGCTGGCGCAAGGGGTTGGGGGCCATCAGGCTCATCGACCGGCCGTCGTTGTTGACGGCGGTGCCCCGGACCACCGCGAGCACCGGGTCGTCGGCGAGCCGCGCCGCGTCCAGGCGCGTCAGGACGAGCGCCGCGCCCCCCTCCCCGGGTACGAAGCCGTCGGCGTCGGTGCTGAAGGCGCGGCTGCGCCCGGTGGGGGAGAGGGCCCGGGCCTCTTCGAGCAGCCGGTGCGCGGACGAGGTCAGGTGGAGGTTGACCCCGCCGACGACGGCGAGGTCGCACTCGCCGTCCAACAGGCTGCGCCGGGCCAGATGCAGCGCCACCAGCCCCGACGAGCAGGCCGTGTCCACGGCGAGCGCGGGCCCGTCGAGATCGAGGCACTGGGAGACCCGGGCGGCGATGAGGGATGGAAGGTTCCCGGTGAGCGCGGTGGGCAGGGGAGGGCCGTCCGCCGCCGCCCGGTCCAGAACCTCCCGGTAGCCGCTGTCGCCGACCGCCGCGAACACGCCGATCCGGCGACCGCGCCGCCGCGGACCCGCGTAGCCGGCGCGTTCCAGGGCCTCGTGCGCGAGTTCCAGGAAGAGCCGCGCCTGCGGATCGAGCGCCCGCGCCTCCTCCGCTCCGATGCCGAAGTACCCGGCGTCGAAGGCGGCCGGATCCTTCAGGAGCGCCGCCCACCGCGTCCGGTCGCCGTGGCGGTCGCGGGGGTCCTCGCCCCAACGCCCGTGCGGTACGGGGGCGACGGCGTCGCGCCCTTCGACGAGCAGCTCCCAGAACGCCTCGGGGGTGTCGGCCCCGGGAAAGCGGCACGCGAGGCCGATGACGGCGGCGGAGCCGACGGCCCCGGAGCCCTGGGGGGAGGCGGGGGCGGGACCCGGAGCGGTGGCGGGGCGGGAACGGGACGCGGTGGCGCGAGCCCCGGCCGTCCCGGCTGACCCGGCCGCTTCCCCGGCCGACGGGGCGACGCTCCCTCCTGTGCCCGGGGCGCGGGAGGGAGGAGCGGCGGCAGCCGTCCCGGGCGCGATCCTGGCCAGGTGGTCCGCGAGCGCAGCGACCGTGCCGTGGTCGCGGATGACCGCCGGAGGCAGCGTCACACCGAACGCGTCCTCCAGCGCCACCAGTACCTCCATCGCCTTGAGCGACGTGCCCCCGAGGCTTCCGAACGGCTGGTGCGACCCGATCGACGCGGCGGGCCGTCCCAGTACCCGGCCCCAGACGCCCCGGACCGTCTCGACGGTCTCGGCACGACCCCGCGGCACCGCCGCGCGGGGTGCCGCCGCGACCGAGGAACCACCCCCGTCCACCCCGACCGGCGCGCCGGAACCGCCGTCCGCCCCGACCGACGCGCCTGCGCCGCCACCCGCCGCGACGGGCGGACCGCCGTCGCCCGTGACGTCCGCGCCCGTCACCTGCCCGCGCACGCCCCGCTGGTACACGGCCAACTCGCCCGCCTCGAAACGCTCCCGCAACCGCCGCCGCTGCAGTTTGCCGCTCGTCGTACGGGGAAACGCCCCGGGCGGCAGGGCCAGCACCCGTACGTCGTCGTGGAGCAGCGCCTCGCCCACCCGTGCCGCCACACGTCCGAGCACCTCCGCCGCCCCGTGCGGAGGCCGCGCCCAGGGGACGAACACCACGACGCGCTCCGCGCCGCTGACCGGGTCGGTCGACCCGACCGCCGCCGGGGCTCCGGACGGCAGCCCGGGCGTCGCCGCCACCACCTCTTCCAGGTCCGGGGCGTGGAAGGTGCGGCCGTTGAGGAACAGCACGTCCTTGTGGCGGCCCGTGACGCACAGCCGCCCGTTCCGCAGGAACCCGAGGTCACCGGTGCGCAGCCACCCGTCGGCGAACACCTCCGCGCTCACGGCCGGAAGTCCGTGGTAACCGCGGGCCAGTTGGGGGCCGCGCACCATGATGTGCCCGACCCGCCGGTCCCCGAGGACGGCCCCCGCGTCGTCGACGACACGTACCGAGCAGTCGGCCACCGGACGGCCGACGTCCATCAACTCCACGGCGGCTTCGCCCGGTTCGGCGTCGACCGCCAGACCGCGGCTCAACGAGGCCCGGTCCAGGACCAGCGGCTCGGCCACTTCGCCCGGCGGCGGGAAGGACACCGCCAAGGTCGCCTCCGCCAGGCCGTACACGGGCTGGGCCGCCGCCGGGGACAGCCCGGCCGGCCGGGTCTTGAGCGCGAAGGCACGCCACACCGCGGGCGCGATCGGCTCCGCCCCGACCAGGAGCAGCCGTACGGCCGAGAGGTCCAGCCGGGCCAGGGCCTCGTCGGGAACCCGGCGTACGGCCAGCGCCAGGGCGAAGTTGGCCGCGGACAGCACGGTGGCCCGGTGCCTGGCCGCCACCTCGAACCACAGGCCGGGCCGCTTGGCGAACGACAGCGGACCGAGCCTGACCTGCCGGGCGCGCGCGGCCAGCGGGGCGAGATGCGTGCCGATGAGCCCCATGTCGTGGAAGTACGGCATCCAGCTGACCACCACGTCGTCCGCGCACAGCGCCGAGGCGTCACGTATCTGCCGCAGATTGGCCAGCACCGCGCCGTGCGTCACCTCCACCCCCTTGGGGAGGCCGGTGCTGCCCGAGGAGAACTGCACGAACGCGACGTCCTCGGGCCCGGCGGCGACCGGCTCCCGCCACACCGGCCCCTCCCGCAGGGCGTCGAGGGCCAGGACCTCGGCACCGGCGGGGAACGCATCGGCCAGCGACGCGGTCGCGGCGTCCACGACGACGGGCGGCCGGCCCAGGTGCTCCCAGACCGGCAGGGCCCGGCGGGCGTCCGGAGCCAGCGGGACCGGAACGAGGCCGGCCGCCACCGCGCCCCAGAACATGGGCTGGAAGTCCTCACCGCGGTCGGCGAGCAACGGCACACAGGTCCCCGGCGCCACCCCCGCCTCCCGGAAGCCGCCGGCCACCCGCACGGCCTCCTCCAGGAGTTCGCGCAGGGTGACCGTCAGCTCGCTCCCGTCGCCGCGCACATGCACGACGGTCTGCCCGGGGGCCTCACGCACCGCGTCCAGCAGTACATCCAGCAGGGTCATGGGGTGCTCCACCGGTCGATCGATCCGTTGTTCAGAGAATGATCTTAAAAACGGACGGGGCGAACGGAATCAACCACCGGGAGGAGACGGCATGCGCCCCGAGGGTGACCCGGCGCAGGACCCGCGCCCGGGCGGGCGTCTCCCGGCCCCTCCCGCGGCCGCCGTGGAGGCGGGCGCCGAGCGGGGCGGTCGACCGCCCTGCGCGGCGTCGGCGCGTAGGGGGAGCCGAGCGTGGCGGCCGCCGTCCGCGCCGGGTTCGGCCGAGCGGCGGCGGGCCAGGGCGTCATCCGCCGTACCGTGCCGCGCGAACGCGGCCGGCCGGGGGCCCGCCGGGGGTCCGGCCGAGGAGCGGCCGGTCACCGCTCCCGTCCTGCCCGGCCGCACCGGACAGGACGGAAGCGGTGCGTACGCGTGGCGGGGCTACGCTCCGGTCGGGGCGGCCTGCTGCACGACCTCGAAGGACCACAGGGTCGATCCTCCGGCCGCCGGCTTGGGGCGCTCGCCGTCCGGGGCGTCGCCGCCCCGGTGGGCCGCCTTCATCGGGCCCTCCATCCACGCCTGGAAGGACTCCTCGTCGCGCCAGCGCGTGTAGACGAGGTAGTCGTCCGTGCCCTCCACGGGCCGGAGCAGTTCGAACCATTCGAAGCCGTCGGAGCTCTCCACGGCGTGCGCGCGGGAGGCGAAGCGCTTCTCCAGCGTCTCGCGTTGTTCCGGGGGGACGGTCAGCACATTGATCTTGACTACGCTCATGGCCCCATCCTGCCGTACGGCACTCCGGCGCCGTGGCTCACCCGTCGGTGGGCGGGGCGGCGGGAAGTCCCACCGCGGCGCGGAGCCCTCCGTGCGGGCGCGGGGCGAGGGCGAGCGTACCGTCGTGCGCGCGGGCGATGGTCTCGACGATGGCCAGCCCGAGGCCGACGCCCGCGTCGTGGGTCCGCAGCCGCTCGGCGCCGCGCCGGAACGGTTCGGTGAGCGTCGATACCAGCTCGGGGGAGAGCGGCCCCCCGGTGTTCTCGACCGCCAGCTCCACGGCCCCGGGGCGGACGCTCGTGGTGACCCGGACGGTGCCCCCTCCCGGCAGGTTGTGGACGATCGCGTTGTGCACGAGGTTGGTGGTCAGCTGCAGCAGGAGGGCCGGCGATCCGCTGGTGGGGGCGATGGCGCCGCGCACCTCGACGGTGACGCCGCGTTCCTCCGCGAGGGGGAGGAGGGTCTCGGCGGCCTCCTCCGCCAGCAGCGACAGGTCGACGCGCTCCCGGGCGAAGGAGCGCCGGCCGGCGCGGCTGAGCAGGAGCAGCGCCTCGGTGAGATCGATCGCCCGGTTGTTGACGGTGTGGAGGCGGTCGATGATGTCACCGGCGGCCCGGTCCGGGTCGGCGCGGGCCACTTCCAGGAGCGTCCTGGAGACCGCGAGCGGCGTACGCAGCTCGTGGGAGGCGTTGGCGGCGAACCTCTTCTCCTCGGCGACGTGGGCTTCGAGCCTGGCCAGCATCGTGTCGAAGGCGTCGGCGAGTTCGCGGAACTCGTCCCTGCGGCCCGGCAGCCGGATCCGGTGGGAGAGCGAGCCGTGCGCGGCGGTCCGGGTGGCCGCCGTGATCCGGGTCAGGGGGGCGAGCATCCGGCCGGCCAGGAACCACCCTCCCACGAGACCGAGGACGAGAAGCACCGCCAGCACGGTGCCCGCCGCCGGGGCGAAGGTGTACGCGAGGAGCTGACGGTTGGGGTTCTGGTACAGCATGCGCTGGTTCCAGTCGTCGGGTACGTACGCCAGGAGGTACACCCACACCGCCGCGAGCAGCAGGACGCCCGCGACCATGAGGAACCCGGCATAGCTGAGGGTGAGCCTGAGGCGGACGCTCAACCCGGGCCGCCTGGGCGGGCTTCCCTCCGGCCCGGCCCCGACCCCGACCCCGTCGTGCCCGCCCCTAACCACGCTCCTCGCCATCCTCGGCCCCGGCGTCCGCCCCCGCTTCGACGCGGTACCCGGCGCCCGGCACGGTCGCGATGATCCCGGGCTCCCCCAGACGTTTGCGCAGGGCCGACACGGTGATGCGCACGGCGTTGGTGAACGGATCGGCGTTCTCGTCCCACGCGCGTTCGAGGAGCTCCTCGGCGCTGACGACACCGCCTTCCGCCGCGGTCAGGACGTCGAGCACGGCGAACTGCTTCCGGGTCAGCGCCACATACCGGCCGTCCCGGTACACCTCTCTGCGGAACGGGTCGATCCGCAGGCCGGCGATCTCCCGTACGGGAGGCCGGCTGTGGGCGCGTCTGCGGTCGAGAGCCCGGAGCCGGAGGACGAGTTCCCGCAGTTCGAAGGGTTTCGTCAGGTAGTCGTCGGCGCCGAGTCCGAACCCGGACGCCTTGTCGTCGAGCCGGTCGGCGGCGGTCAGCATGAGGATCGGCGTGCCGCTCCCGGAGGCGACGATGTGCCGGGCGATCGCGTCGCCCGAGGGACCCGGAACGTCACGGTCGAGGACGGCGATGTCGTAGGAGTTGACGCTCAGCAGCTCCAGCGCGGTGTCGCCGTCCCCCGCGATGTCGGCCGCGATGGCCGCCCGCCGCAGACCGTCGCGGACGGCCTCCGCCAGAAAGAGCTCGTCCTCGACGATCAGCACACGCATGTCCCCGATGGTAGGAGCCGGCGCCTGTCGTCCGCGTATCGAAAAGCGCATATGCGCCGGCAACCGGGCCCCGCCTTCACTGGCACCATGACTCGACCCCGCACAGGACCCGAGAACGCGACCGTGGCCGGCAGCCGACGAGGACAGACGATGACGACGGCCGGGACGGACCCGGCGGACCGGACGCACCCGGCCGGAGGAACGCACACGACCGGCTCCACCGGCACGGTCGGGCCGCCCGGCAGGCCGGGCCTCCGGCGGCGCGGCCGACTGCTCGCGGCCGCAGCGGTGCTCCTGGGCCTGCTCCCGCTGCTCCACGCGAGCATCCCGAACCGGATCGGGAACCTCGGCAGCCTGGTCGAGACCTTCCTGCCCTGGTTCGGCCTGACGGTCCCGGTGCTGCTGGCGGGGGCGCTGCTGCGCCGCTCCGCCCTCGCCGCCCTCGCCGTGCTCCTGCCGGCCGCGGTCTGGCTGAACCTCTTCGGCGGACTGCTCACCGACAAGACCCGTCCGGGCGGCGACCTCGTGGTGGCCTCCCACAACGTCGGGGCGGAGAACCCCGATCCGGTCGGCACCGCCCGCGCCCTGGCCGGTTCCGGCGCGGACGTGCTGGCCCTGGAGGAGCTGGCCGCACACGCCCGGGGGGTATACGAGAAGGAACTGGCCACGGCGTATCCGCACCACACGGTGCAGAGCACGGTGGGAGTGTGGAGCAGGTTCCCGTTGTCGGACACCCGGCCGGTCGACGTCGCCCTGGACGCGGGGCCGCTGGGCGACGCCAAGCCCGCCGAGGTGAAGATGGCCGACAACCGGGGCCTGCGGACGACGGTGGCCACGGACCACGGGCCGCTGGCGGTCTACGTGGCGCATCTGGGGTCCGTCCGCGTCAACCCCAGGGCCGGGCTCGCCGTGGGCCGACGGGACGCGGGCGCGCAGTCGCTGGGCCGGGCCGTCGCCGCCGAGAAGAACGGACGGGCGGTGCTGCTCGGCGACCTGAACGGCACCCTGGACGACCGCGCGTACGCCGGCCTCACGTCGCGGATGGAACCGGCCCAGGAGGCGGCCGGGGCCGGCTTCGGCTTCACCTGGCCGGCCGCGTTCCCCGTCGTACGCATCGACCACATCCTGGTACGGGGCGTGCGGCCGGAGAGCTCCTGGGTCCTGCCCGCCACCGGCAGCGACCATCTGCCGGTGGCGGCCCGGGTCAGCTGGTGAACACGGCGGCTTCCGCGGCCCGCCCTTTCCTTTCCGTTTCCTTTCCGGCCGCGACACCCCGAGAGCCCGCAGCGGCGGAAACCGGCGCGCCGACCCGCGTCGAGGCCTCGCGTACGCGGGGCGTGCCCCGGGCCGGGCCCGCCCCGCGCGTGGGCCGGGTCAGCCGTTGAACGTGTCCGGGTCGGGCCCGGTGCGCTCGCCGCGGTCGAGGGCCGCGATCTCCCCGACGTCCCCTTCGGTCAGCTCGAAGTCGAAGAGCGCGAAGTTGTCCTGGATGCGCTTCAGCGTCACCGACTTGGGGAAGACGATGTCCCCGCGCTGCAGATGCCACCGCAGCACCACCTGCGCGGGTGTCCTGCCCACCCGCTCGGCGATGCGGGCGATCGTCGGGTCCGAGAGCACCTTGCCCTGGGCGATGGGCGACCAGGCCTCCGTGGCGATGCCGTGCTCCGACCCGAAGGCGCGGAGGGCGTCCTGGGTGAGGTAGGGGTGCACCTCGATCTGGTTGACGGCGGGCACCACCGTGGCGGCGTCCAGCAGTCGGCGCAAGTGGTTCTCCTGGAAGTTGGAGACCCCGATCGCCTTGACGCGCCCGGAGCGGTAGATCTCCTCCAGGGCCTTCCACGCCTCCACGAAGTCGCCCGGACCTCCCGGCAGGGGCCAGTGGATGAGGAAGAGGTCCAGGTAGTCGAGGTCCAGCTCCTCCATGGTGCGGTCGAACGCCCGCAGGGCCTCGTCGTGCGCGTGGGCGCCGTTGTTCAGTTTGCTCGTCACGAAGACGTCGGCGCGGTCGAGCCCCGATTCGCGGACGGCCTGGCCGACCCCCTTCTCGTTGCCGTACATCTGCGCCGTGTCGATGTGCCGGTAGCCGGTCTCCAGAGCGGCGAGCGTGGTCTCGCAGGTCTCGTCCGGCGGGATCTGGAAGGTGCCGAAGCCCAGCTGGGGAATGGTCACACCGTTGTTGAGGGTGATGTCGGGTACTGCGGGCACGGTTGCTCCTCGCTGTCGGCGCCTCGGAAGGCGGAGGGGAACGGAAGGCGGAACGCCGCACTCCGCCTCTCTGCCGGATACCCGACTGACCGGGCAGAAAACTGCCCATAAGTATCTATATCGGTAATGCTCTCTGCGTGCAGAGTCGCGCCGGGGGCGGCCGGCCGTCCGTCGTCGGCGCCCGTCCGCCTCACTTCGTCCGCTACGCGGGGCCGGGGAGGGGGATGCCGAGCCGGTCGGCCGCGGTGGTGAGGGCCGCTCCCAGCGGCAGGGCGATGCGGGGCGCGGCGTACCGGTCGCCCCGGGTCGCGTCCCGGTTGACGATCAGTACCGGCGTACCGGCCTCCGCGGCCTGGCGGACGAACCGGAGCCCGGACATCACGGTCAGCGAGGAGCCCAGGACCAGCAGGGCGTCCGCCTCGCGGACCAGCGCGCGGCAGCGCTCGACCCGCGGCGGGGGCACGGCTTCGCCGAAGAAGACCACGTCCGGTTTGAGGATGCCCCCGCAGACGGCGCAGGGCGCCACGGTGAAGTCCCCGACCTGCTCGTCGGTGAGATCGGCGTCGCCGTCCGGGTTCATCGCGGCGGCCACCGGCGCGAAGCCCTCGTTGGCCCGCTCCAGCCGGTGCGCCAGCTCGCGGCGCGGGCTGAGGTCGCCGCAGGAGAGGCAGACCACCCGGTCCAGCCGCCCGTGGAGGTCCACGGCGCCCTCGCTGCCGGCGGCCTGGTGCAGGCCGTCGACGTTCTGGGTGATCACGCCCGTGAGCAGCCCCCGCCGCTCGAACGCGGCCACCGCCCGGTGCCCGGCGTTCGGCCGGGCGCGCCCGAACGTACGCCAGCCGAGATGGCTGCGCGCCCAGTAGCGGCGTCGGGCCCCGGCGTCGGCGGTGAAGTCCTGGTACGTCATCGGGGTGTGCCGGCTCAGGCTCCCGCCCTCGCCCCGGTAGTCGGGGATGCCCGACTCCGTGGAGATGCCGGCTCCGCTCAGGACCAGGACTCCACCGCCGCGCAGCGCCTCGACCACCGGTTCCAGGTCGGTCGTGCCCGGCGGCGGTTCCTCGGCGGAGCTCCAGCTGAGCGTGGGTCGCATGCGCATGTCCCCAGGGTACGGAGTCGGCCGCCGGGCGCGGCGGGCCCGGAGCCGCCTGAGGGCGGGGGGAGGTTTCCGGCCGTGTTTTATGGCAGGTGCATGATCAAGGTGGTCGTGCGGCATAGGTTCCTGCGGCCCCGGGAGAGCGGCAACCGGTCATCGTGGCCGCTCGGTTCCCCGTGAGCCGCGCGCCGTCCTCCCACTCGCCCGGCTCCCCCGTGGAGCCGAGCCCCCCCATGAGTGAAGGGACAGCAATGCTGGATTCGAGATGGTTCAAGGCGGCCGGAGTCGCCGCGGCGATCACCCTGGCCGCGGCGACGGCCTCGCACGCCGCCCCCGTGCCGGCCTCGGCGGCGACGGAGAGCACGGCAGCCGCGGTGACGCTCCGCTACGACGACAGCCGGGCCGGCGGCTGGGAGGCGGCGATCGCCGCGGGCGTCGCCTCCTGGAACGCGAACGTCGGCAACGTCAAGCTCGTCGAAGCCGCCCCCGGCACCCGTGCCGAGATACAGATCGTGGCCACCAGCGGCTGGCCGCAGGCCACCCTCGGCCCGGTCCGCCCCGGCGGGCAGGCCCGGGTGGAGCTGGGCAGCCAGGCGGTCGCGCAAGGGCACGACAAGACCCGTATCGCCGCCCATGAACTCGGCCACAGCCTGGGCCTGCCGGACACCAAGCCCGGCCCCTGCTCCCAGCTGATGTCGGGTTCCAGCGCCGGAACGAGCTGCACGAACGCGGTTCCCAACGCGACCGAGCGGTCCCGCGTGGAGGCCGCCTACGGGCGCGGCCTCGCCTCCCTCGCCCCGGCCGACGGCCGCCTCCTGGTCGACGCCCCGTAGCCGGAGAGGACGGCGGAGGGCGGGGCGCCGGGTTCGTGCCGCACCGGCCCCCGCCCGTCGTCCCGGCCCCCGCCCGTCGTCCCGGCCGAGAACGGCGCGCGGCTACCGGTCCTGCCGGGCGAACGGCCCGCCGGGGCCGAAGGCGTGCCGCGCGAACCGCTCGGCGATGCGCCGGTGGGCGGCGGGGTCCGGGTGCAGGGCGTCGGGCAACGGGAGTTCCGCATGATCGCTCGGGCCGTAGAGGTCCAGCCCGTCCAGGTGGTACAGGCGGGGGTCCGTGGCCGCGCGCTGTTCGACGAGCCGGGCCAGTTCGTCCCGGATGACGGTGAGGGTGAGCTTTCCCGCGGCCGTCTCCGCCGGATCACCGGTGGCCCGGAACCGCAGCCGTCCCTCGCTCATCGCGCTGGTGTCCGGGGCGCTGGGGCCCGGGGTGTCCTCATGGATGGGGCAGCAGATCGGTGAGACCACCAGCAGGGGAGCGGTGGGGTGTCCCTCGCGGAGGGTGTCGAGGAAGCCGTGGACGGCCGGACCGAATGCGCGCGACCGCATCAGATCGGCGTTGACCACGTTGATGCCGATCTTGACGCTGAGCAGGTCGGCCGGTGTGTCGCGCATGGCGCGGGCCGTGAAGGGGTCGAGCAGCGCGCCGCCGCCGAACCCCAGATTGATCAGTTCGGCCCCGCCCAGGGAAGCAGCCAGGGCGGGCCAGGTGCCGGTCGGGGCGGTCGCGTTGGAACCGTGGCTGATGGAGCTGCCGTGGTGCAGCCAGACGGGCCGTCCGCTCGGCCGGGGGCTCAGGACCGGGGCGTCGGTACGCAGGGCGACCAGGCAGGTCGTCTCGTCGTGGGGCAGCCAGATCTCGACGTCCTTCTCGTCGCCCGGCAGCCCGGTGAACCGGAGCGTCTCCGTCGGGCCCGGCCGGACCCGTGTCGCCCCCGCGGCCATGTCGATCGTGAGCGTGTCTCCGTCGGGCACGCCGGCCCGGGCGGTGAGGCGGCCGTCCACCAGGAGCTCGTACACCCCGTCGGGACGCGGCGGTGCTCCGGCGTAGACCCGCTTGGTGGCCACCACGTCCAGCTCCACGGCGGTGGCCCGGGTGCGGAACGCCAGGCGGACCCCGGAGGGCTGCGACTCGGCCATGGCGAGCTGCCCGTCCGGGATCTGCCGCCGTGCCCGCGCGGGCAGCCGGTGCGGCAGCACCCCCCGCTCGGTCCGCTCCAGGTCGAGAGCGCCCCGCAGGATGTCGGCGGTGATCGGAGTCGTGGTCCAGTCGTGAGGGGTGCTCATGTGCTCGGTCTCTTCGTTCGTCGCGAGGGCGGGGGCCGCGGGGGCGTGCCAGAGGTCAGGACGGGGCGGGCCAGGCGCGCAGCAGGGAGTCGAGCGCGTCGATGATCTCCCTCCAGCTCTCCTCGGAGGCGGGGGAGCTGTGGCTGAAGCCGCCCGCCGCCTCCAGTTGCACGTAACCGTTGAAGAACCCGCCCAGGAGCCGCACCGCGTGCGTCTCCTGGGCGGCGTCCAGGTCGTAGTCGCGCAGGACGGCCCGGGTCAGCAGGGAGTGCCGTGCGCCCGCACTCGCCGCCGCCGCTTCCGGGTCGAGCCGGTGCCGCGCCGCGGCGAAACGGCCCGGGTGCCGGAGCGCGTAGTCGCGGTAGGCGTCGGCGAAGGCGTGGAGCGCGTCCCGGCCGGCCCGTCCCGCGATGGCCGCCGACGCCTCGTCGGCGAGTTCTTCCAGGGCCAGCAGCGCGATCCTCGTCCTGAGGTCGTGGGCGTTCTTGACGTGCGAGTACAGGCTCGCGGTCCGCACGCCCAGCTTCCGGGCGAGCTCCGAGGGGGTCACGTGCTCGAAGCCGATCTCGTCCGCCAGTTCGGCCCCCGCCCGTGCCACGCTCTCCGTGCCCAGCCCTGCTCGCGCCATGCCGCTCCCCGAATACTTACCGCTGATGACCTAAGAAAATATACGTTTGCCTAATGCTTTTAGGCAACTTAGCGTGGTTCGTATGAAGCCCCTGACCGAGCAAGAGATCCGCACCGCCTTCGTGAACTGCACCAAGGGCGAGGCCAAGCGCCTGTCCGTCCCGCGCGACCTGGCCGACCGGCCCTGGGACGACCTCGACTTCCTGGGCTGGCGCGACCCGCAGGCCCCCGACCGCGCCTACCTGGTGCTGCCGACCGGGGAAGGGCCGGTCGCCATCCAGCTCCGCTCCTCCGACGCCGGTTCCTGGCAGACCCGCCGCAGCATGTGCCCGATCTGTCTGACCGTCCACACCGGGGGAGTCTCGCTGCTGGTGGCGCCCCGGTCGGGCAAGGCGGGCCAGCAGGGCAACTCGGTCGGTACGTACATGTGCAGCGACCTCGCCTGCTCCCTCTATGTACGGGGGAAGAAGGACGCGGGCATGGGCGGGCGGCTGCGCGAGTCCCTCCCCTTGGAGCAGCAGATCGAACGGACCGTGGGGAACCTCGCCGCGTTCATCGCCAAGGTGACCGCCTGACCGCCTCTCCTCCTGCGGGCCCGGAGCCGGGCCCGCAGGAGGAGAAGAGGCGTGGCCGCCCGCCGCTCCACCGGGCGCCCGGGGCGGCCGAGGAGGAGAGGGGCGGAGCGACCCGCTCCGTACCCGCCGCCGTGCACGGCGAGGCGACCGGTTTCATGAGGGGGCCGGGGCCCGCACCGGGTGCTTACGGCCGGACCTCAGAGGCCGAACTCCTGCGGCGAGACCCCGAGCGCCGTGCACGCCTCGCGCAGCACCTGGGCCTCGGCCGGGGCGATGTACCCGTCCGCACCGGCGATCACGAAGCCGGTCTGGACGACCGCCTTGGCCTCCACCGGCTTCTTCGCCGCCTTCGCGATCTCCTGCATGGCGTCCGCCTTGCCCTGCGGGAAGTTGGACATCAGCTGGTCGACGTGCTTGTTGAACCTCTGCCGCAACTGCTCGGGCGGGAAGTTCTGCAGGACGTCGTTCCGCAGGATCAGCGACTCCACGTGCTGCCGCTCAGCGGGGTCGACGGAGCCGTCGGCGGCCGCGACCAGGGCGCACATCGCCATACTGGCATCCCGGTACGCACCGCTCTTCAACTCCGTCTTGATCGAACCCAGCTGGGACTTGAGAAGCCCGACCAGCTTCTCCTTCGAGCCGCCCCCCGCCGCTGCTCCCGGCTGCCGGCCGCCGGCCGCGCCCCCGGCGCCCTGCGACTGCTGCTGCAACCCCTTGGCCTGTTCCTTGATGCGGTCCCACATAGCCATGTCTGCCACCTTGTCGATCGGATCGATGGTCCGCGCACCGTACGCGGCTTCCAGTAACGGGTGTTCGGGGACCGCCCGGGGGCGGCCCCCGCCGGGTGACCGGTGAGCCGTCCGCGGCGCCGGGCCCCGGACGGTCCGCCGAAACGGTCACGTGTGGTCCTTCTGCCGCTCCCCCCGGCGGGTCCGCACCCTGCGGACGACCGCCACGACCAGTGCCGCGACGACCAGCACGAGCACCGCCTTGGAGAGCACCCCGACGTAACGCTCCACGAGGTCCCACTGGTCGCCCAGCAGATAACCCGCCATGACGAGGACGGTGTTCCACAGGAAGCTGCCGAGAGCGGTGAAGAGCACGAAGGTCGGCAGCGGCATCCGCTCGACGCCGGCCGGGACGCTGATCAGACTACGGAAGATCGGGATCATCCGGCCGAAGAAGATGGCTTTCATGCCGTGCTTCTGGAACCACTTCTCGGTCTTCTCCAGGTCGGAGACCTTCACCAGGGGAAGCCGCTCCCACAGGGCGTACATGCGGTCCCGGCCGAAGAGGGCGCCGATCTGGTATAGGGCGACAGCACCCACCACCGACCCCAGCGTCGTCCAGAAGAGGGCGGAGAACAGGCTGATCACCCCCTGCCCGGCGGCGAAGCCCGTCAGCGGCAGAATGACCTCGCTCGGCAGCGGGGGGAAGAGGTTCTCCAGGGCGATCGCCAACCCGGCCCCCGGGCCGCCCATGGTGTCGACGAGGCTGGTCGCCCACCCGGCGATGCCGCTCGTCGGCTCCGATGCGAGGGGAATGTGATGCATATGCGTCTGCTCCAGGACTGATGCGGGGCCGGGGCCGGAGTACCGGGCGATCCGGCTTCGTACGGGGCGGGTCGAGAAATGCGCCAGAAACCCGTGCCGCCCGAATTGCGACGCATTTCTCCGGGGTGCGGACCACGGAATGCGCGTACGGGCGGAAAATGCGAACTGCGGAATACGGGACGGGGGGAAAGCGGGGCGACGGCGCGTATTCACCGGCGGACGGCCGACGCCCGAACAGCACGGGTCGGTTCACCGCAGGGCCGGAGACGGTACGACGTGCCGCGCCGAAGGCTGGGCCGTCGTACCGTCTCCTGCGGTCCGGGGGCCCGGGGGGACGCGGCCCGGACCGAGGGGCCGCTCACTCAGCAGCGAAGGATCCGGAGCTGGACAGGACTTCGCGACCCCGGGGGCGACGCGTGCTGACGGACGATGTCCGACGCGCAGTCGTGCAGATCCGGCGGTGAGGAGGGAGCGCCCGCCTGAACGGGGGAGGACGCCGTCGTGTTTCCCGCTTTGTGGCGCTGCTGGAGTGTGGCGTCACCGTCCAGGCGTTCCAGCGGCATGCTCGGCCCGGACGTGTCGAACACGGAAACGGCCGGGGAATGAGCCGCCGGGCCGGCGGGCTGCGGAGTCTGAGCGAAGGAGCCGAGAGCGAGCGCGGACACCATCAGGAGCACGGAGAGGACGGCGTAGAAGGCCGACATCTCCTTGCGGCGCATTCCTACGCTCCCTGTCCCGGTCGATTCGGCTCGTAGGACGAAATACCCGAGCCGCTCGGCGAATTGCCGCCGCAGGACTGCACTCTAACAGCCCGAACTGAAGCGAACCTGAAGCCCATTTCCGCCGGTGCCCCGGGGGCGTTCCCACTCCGCACCGCGCGACCGGGGCCGCATCGCGGTGCCGGGCGCCGGGGCCGACCGCGCCCGCGTCCGGCACACCGGCGACGCGGCGCCGCCCGCGATCACGGACGAGCGGCACGTCCCGTCCCCGACGGCCGGGGCGCGTTTCCGCCGATCGTTCGCACGGCTCTGCGGGAACCGGTCCTTCCGCCCGACGCGGTGGTTAGGCTCCGCACCATGGCGACCATGGGAAAGATACGGGCGGGACGCATGACGGCCGCACTGGTCGGAGCCGCCGCCGCGGTGGTGTTCGGCGTCGGCGGGGCGCTGGCGGCGGGGACGTCGGACGACGGGCCGACCGGTCCGGCGCCGGTCGAGAGCGTGCCCCCGGAGTCGAGCGGCGGCGGCGAGGTCTCGGGCGGCGTCGACGGCGGGAGTGTGAGCGGTTCCGGAGGGACCGACGGGGGAGGGAGCGAGGGCGGTTCCGAGGGCGCCGACAGCGGCGGGAGCGTGAGCGGTTCCGGGGGATCGCAGGGCGGTGACTCCGGATCCTCCGGGGGGTCCGAGCCCAGTCCGAGCGGACCGCCCGCCACCGGCGGGCCCACCCCTTCGCCCACGGCTCCGGCCGACCTCGCGGAGCTCGCCGAGCGCATCGGCGAACTGGAGAAGAAGGTCGACGAACTGCCCACGAAGAAGGAGCTGGCCGACGCGCTGCGCGCCTTCGCGGACTCCTTGGAGCAGGAGGACTGAGACCGGGCGGGCACGCGGTCCCCGGCGCCCGTGTGCCCGCTCGCCGCACGGCCGTCCCGCCGGCGGAATCCGGTGCTGTCGTCTCCTGGGGACGGGGACGGGGACGGGGTTGAACCCGGCCGCCCGCCCCGTGCTCCGGGGCGAAGGGCCCCTACACGCGCTCCAGGGGCCGGTGGGGGAGCGGCGGCAGTTCGACCTCGACCGGGTCGCCGGCGCGGACCGTCCCCCCGCTCAGCACCACGGCCATGACCCCCGCCTTGAACGTGAACCCGCCCGACACGGGATCCAGGGAGAAGACCTCGCCCAGCAGCCCCTCGCGGAAGTCGTTGATCTTCGCGCACGGGTTGCGCAGCCCGGTCACCTCCAGCACCGCCTCCGCGCCCAGGCGCAGCCGAGCTCCGGTGGGAAGGCCGAGGAGGTCCACCCCCGCGGTGGTGATGTTCTCGCCCAGGCGGCCCGCCGACACGTCGTACCCCTTGAGCGCCAGCTCCGCGAAGAGCTCCTCGTGCATCAGGTGGACCTGGCGCAGGTTGGGCAGATCGGGCTCGTACGTCATGCGGAACTGGTGGCGGATCGTCCTGCCCGCGTGCACGTCGCCCTCCACACCGAGCCCGGCGAGCAGGGTGACGGACGGGCGGACGGGCTTGCTGAACGCGTACCGCTCGCTGCGGCACACCGCCGTGACCTGACCGCCCATCATGCCCTCCGTGCTCCGTCCGCCCTGCCGGGACGGTACCCCGAAGCCGCGTCCCCGGGCGAGCGGGTCGGGGCGGCGGCCCGTACGGCGGCCGGGGCCGCCCGAGCGGGGCTCCGTACGGCGCGCTCGATTATGCTCCCGCTGGGGGGAGCCGACCGGAGGAAACGGGAAAACATGACTGGGCAGCGCGACCGCTGGGCGGAACTGACCGGGGGACAGGCGGGGGAGGAGTACGCGCAGCGCTTCGCCCGGCTCGCCGCTTCGGGCCATGACGTCCATGGCGAGGCGACCTTCTGCGCCACCCTGGTGGGGCCCGCCGCCAAGGTCCTCGACGCGGGCTGCGGAACCGGCCGCATCGCGATCCGCCTCGCCGAGCTGGGCCACCGCTGCACCGGAGTGGACGTCGACTCCTCGATGCTCGCCGTCGCCCGCCGGGAAGCGCCCGGGCAGGAGTGGCTCCTCGGCGACCTGGCCCGGCTGGACGCCCTCGGCCTGGACACGGACTTCGACCTGGTGCTCGCCGCCGGGAACGTCATCCCCCTCCTGGCTCCCGGCACCGGGGCGACCGTCGTCGGACACCTCGCCGCCGTACTGCGCCCCGGCGGCCTGCTGGTCACCGGCATGGGACTGGACACGGCCCATCTGCCGCTGGCGGAGGCGCCGGTGGCCCTCACCGAGTTCGACGACTGGTGCGCCCGGGCCGGGCTGACACTGCGACAGCGGTACGCGACCTGGAACGGCGACCCCTACCACGAGGGCGGCGGCTACGCGGTCAGCGTGCACACCAGCGTCACCGGCTGAACCCTCCCCCCCCGGGGACCGGATCGTCACGGCGCCACCACCCCGCCGCGGCCCCGGACCCGCCTCCTCCTTCTCCCCCCTCCCCGCGTCTGGAGATACGGCATGCCACGCGTCGTCCTGGTCGAAGACGACCCCTCCGTACGGGACGGCGTCGAGATGGGGCTGCGGCGACGCGGCCACGAAGTCCTCGCCACCGCGACCGGGGAGGCCGGACTGGAGGCGCTGGCCGCGTTCCGCCCCGACCTGCTGCTGCTCGACCTGATGCTCCCCCGGATGGACGGCGTCGAGGTGTGCCGCCGGGTGCGCGCCACCAGCCAGTTACCGATCATCATGCTCACCGCTCGCGGCGACGACGTGGACATCGTCGTCGGCCTGGAGGCGGGAGCGGACGACTACGTCGTCAAACCCGCCCGCACCGAGGTCATCGATGCCCGCATCCGTGCCGTGCTGCGCAGCGTCGAAGCCCCCGCCGGCCCGCGTCCCGCCGTCGAACACCACGGCGACCTCGACGTCGACCGTGCCGGGCACACCGTCCTCAAAGCGGGTGAGCCGGTCCCCCTGGCACCGTCCGAACTGAAGCTGCTGCTGTTCCTGTCCGCCGAACCGGGCCGGGTCTTCAGCCGCCAGCGACTCCTGGAAGAGGTCTGGGACCACAGCTACCACAGCGACGTACGCCTGGTGGACGCCTGCGTGCGCCGCCTGCGCATCAAGGTCGAGGACCGGTCCGACCATCCCCGGTACATCCAGACCCAGCGGGGATTCGGCTACCGCTTCGGCCCGCTGTGAAGATACCCGGAGCGGCCGCCGCGTTCGGCGTGCGCACCCGGCTGGTGCTCGCGTTCCTGCTGGTGGCCGCCGTCAGCGCGGTCACGACCGCCGCACTGACCTACCGCGAGGCGCGCAGCGCGGTCCTCGAACGTGCGCAGGACACGGCCGTCGCCTCGTTCCGCGAGGAGGCCGAACGGTTCGTCCCCGGACTGCCCCTGGACCGGGAGGCGACCCGGTGGGCGCTGTACGACATCGCGGCGCGCTCCAAACCCCATCCGTGGATCGTGTTCGCCGAGTACGGATCGGTCCGCGTCTCCTCGGGCGACCGGCCCGCCTCCGGCGTCCTGACCGCCGAACTGCGCCGTTCCGCGCGCACGTCGCCGCGCGGCGCCTTCCAGCGGGTGGTCAAGGGCGGGGACGTGTACCTGACGATCGCGATGCCGGTGATGACCCGGGCCGTCGCGGGCGGCCGCGCCGTGCCCAGCGGCCTCGTCCTCTACGCCGTGATGTCCCTGGCGAACGAGGAGACCGACATCGACGCCCTGGTGACCGCCGCCCGCGACGGCGCGCTGCCGGGGCTGGCCGTAGCCCTGGTGCCCGCCCTGTTCGCGGCGCGCAGCGTGCTGCGGCCCGTCCGTGAGCTGCGGCGAGCCGCGCACTCCATGGGCGGCGGGCAGCTCGACACCCGGATCGCCGTACGCGGCCGGGACGAGATGGCCGACCTCGCCCGGACGTTCAACACTTCGGCGGCCCGCCTCGAACACTCCGTACAGGAGCTGAAGGACGCCGGGGCGCGCGCACGGCGCTTTGCCTCGGACGTCTCGCACGAACTGCGCACCCCGCTCGCCGGGATGCTCGCCGTCACGGACGTCCTCGACGAGGACGCCGGGAGGCTCGACCCGGACACCGCGCGGGCGGTACGCCTGATCAGCGCGGAGACCGGCAAACTGGCCCTGCTGGTGGAGGACCTGATGGAGATGTCCCGCTTCGACGCCCGCGCGGCCGAGCTGAACACCGACGAGGTGGACGCGGCGGAGGCCGTGCGCAGAACCCTCTCCGGACGGCAGTGGCACGACCGGGTCGGCACGGAGCTGGCGGAGGGCGCCCGCATCCGCCTCGACCCGCGCCGCTTCGACGTCATCGTGGCCAACCTCGTCGGCAACGCCCTGCGCCACGGCGCCGAACCGGTCACCGTACGGCTGTCGCCGCGCCCGGACGCCCTGGTGGTCGAGGTGCGGGACCACGGCCCCGGGATCGCGGACACCGCCCTGCCGCACATCTTCGACCGCTTCTACAAGGCGGACGCCGCACGTTCCCGCTCATCGGGAAGCGGACTCGGCCTGGCGATCACCCGGGAGAACGTACGGCTCCACGGCGGCACGATCCGTGCGCGGAACGCGCCCGGCGGCGGTGCGCTGTTCACCGTCGAGCTGCCCTTCGAAGGACCCGCCTCCCGCCAGGGGCGCCCGGACGACGGGCCGCGCCGGACGGCGGCCGCCCCATGAGGAGGCGCCTTCTCCGGGCCGTCCGGCTCGCCGTACCGCTGGTGCTCGCCCACGGCCCGCTCACCGGCTGCGGCATCCAGGAGACCGGAGTCGTCGAAGCCGGGAGACCGGCGGTCGGCGACCTGCTGCCGGCGCGGGAGACCCGGCTCCTGCTGTTCTTCTACTCGCCGGAGGGGGACCTGCTGCCGGTGCCCCGCATCGTCGACGTCCCGTGGCACGGCGGCGGCGCGCCCCCGGACGGCGAGGAGCCGCAGGGGGCGCTCTCCGCCCGGGCCGCCGTCACCGCCCAGCTCGCCGGACCGGACAAGGAGGAGCGGCGGGCCGGCCTGAGCAACGCCCCCTCGCTGCGGGGCACGGCGTCCGCCGCGGACGGGGTCCTCACGCGCGGCTCCACCGTCGAGGTCAGGCTGAGGCTGAAGGTGCGGACGCTGCCCGCGCCCGCCCGCGCCCAACTCGTCTGCACGGCCGCGTACGCGGCCCACCCGCAGGGCGCCCCCTCCGTCCGCCTGGTCGGCCGGGACGGGCGTCTGGCCCCGGCCGGCTGCCCCGTCCGCCCGGTCCCGGCCCCGGCACGCTGACCACACGGGGGAGGGGCCGGGGCACGGGACGACGACGGAGCGGCGGCCCGCCGGAACCATCCCTCCGGCGGGCCGCCGCTCATCTCCCTCTCACGCCGGGCCGTGTTCCGCCCGGCGGGTCCTCACCACCGCCCCCGGCCGTACCTGGCCGCGGCGGGTCCGGGCCGGGGCCCGTGAGGTCTCACCTGCCGAAGAAGGCGTTGTGGACCGTGACCATGGAGGTGTTGCCGCTCTTGTCGGTGACGACGGCCTTCAGCGAGACCGCCTTGCCCCTCCCCGGGCCGAGCACCGTGACGCTCCCCGCCATGACCGGCGCGGGCTGCCACGTCGCACCGTCGTACGAGGCCAGGACGCGCAGCGACTTCAGGTTGGCGCCGGCCGCCGCGCCCTGCACCTGGACCGGGAAGGTATGCAGGCCGCCGGCCGGGACGGTGGAGTCCAGGGCGAGCTTCGGCAGGAAGCGGACCGTGGAGACGGGCAGCGCCGTCGGGCTCCCGGCGGCCGCCGAGGTGAAGGTCCAGGAGGCGTCGATCCGCGTGCCGGTGCGGTTGACCTTCGGATCCCGGTGGACGGTGGTCGCCACCTTGTACGCGGCGGAGTCGGGCGTCAGCGTGAAGAGTTCCCGGTCGATGGCGGCGTCCTTCTGGAGGAACAGCTCGCCGTCGCGGTGGATCGTGGTCCTCGCACCGGTGTACTGCGCGAAGCCGGAGTGGCCCGCCCCGTCGCTGACCATCGGGAACGCACCGTAGATGTCGTCGCCGTCGCGCACGATTCTCTCGTCCGCGCCCATCCGCGGCCCCAGCACACCGACGTTGAAGGTCTCGGTGTAGGTCCTGCCGGCCGCGAACTTCTGATGCCCGGCGAGTTCGAAGACCGAGTCGAAGGAGCGGTTGCCGTCCGCGTCCGCGGCGCCCAGGACGCCCGCGACGATGTTCCAGGCGGCCCCGTCCTCCGTGGACAGGTACACCTTGCGCGTCTCCGGCGCGGGACGCACGGTGTAGAGGGCTACGACGCCGCCTCCGTGGTCGAGCTCTCCGTGCGCCGCGAGAGCGCCGTCGGCGCCCGGCGCGGACGACCCGATGCCCGCCTTCACCAGGGCCATGTCCTCGGCCGTGTAGGTCCTGTCGAAGCCGGTGGCCAGCTCCCGGACCGGGCCTCCGGTGAGGACGTTGTACTCGGTGCCGTTGCGCTCCCAGTGCGCGGACCACTGCTGGGCGAGGACGCCCTCGGCCATCTTCCCGCCCTGGTAGGCGGTGCGGAGGTTGTCGAAGCCGCTGAACTCGGCGCCCTCCATGATGAACGTCTCGGGCGTGTTCACGGTGTACATCATCCCTGCCCGCGTGGAACGCGCGTCCGGGTCCGGCACCTTGACGTTCACGGGCCGTGTGGTGCGGGCGTCCAGGGTGACGGTGGTGGGCCCGGTCACCGACAGTTCGGGAACGCTGATCAGGTCGGCGCCCTTCTTCGGGGCCGCCGGGTCGACCAGCATGTCGGCCGCGAGGCTGTACGTACCGCGCGGAAGGCGGACCGTGGTAGTGCCCGACGACAGGTCGGGGAGGAACCGCAGGCCGGCGGCGGAGTCGCGGTAACCCTTCAGGTCGGCCTGCCAGTTGGAGCCGGCCGCACCGTCGCGGTCGAAGGTCTTGAACGTGACGTCGTACGACTCGCTCTCCCGCGCCACCGCGGCCGGGGTGCGCACCTCGAGCCCGCCGCCGGAGGCGACGACCGTGACCGCGTACGAACCGTCGACCGTGCCGCCGAGACGGGTGTCGGCGGTCAGACCCACCGCGGCGGTGCCGCCCGCCGGTACCGTGACCCGCTGCGCGTCGAGGGCGAAGAACCCGGCCGGGGCCGGCTTCTCGTCACCGCCGGTGGGCGCCGCGAGCTCCAGGTCGAGCGTCACGTCGGTGCTGCCGCTGTTGCGGTACGTCACCTGCCGGGTGACGGGGGTGTCGTCGGAGTGCGGCCACGCCTGCGTGCCCAAGTTGACGGAGACCGGGTCGGAGACGACGGTCTGGTCGATCGCCCGCCCGACGGCGAGACGGCCCGCACCCTGCTGGAAGACGGTGGGGGAGCCGCCCTCCGCCGAAGCCGTGAGGGCGGCCTTGAGCTGCGCCCCGGTCCAGGCCGGGTTCTTCTGCTTGAGGATCGCGGCCGCGCCCGCCACATGCGGGGTCGCCATCGAGGTGCCGTCCAGGGTGGTGTAGCCGGGAGGGTTCTGCCCGCCCGTACCCGCCGCCGCTGCCGCCGTGATCGCCACGCCCGGCGCGGTCAGATCCGGCTTGACCGCACCGTCCCCGACCCGGGGCCCGGCGCTGGAGAAGTCCGCGATCGCGTCGTCGTCGTCCACCGCGCCGACCGTCAGCGCAGCGTCGGCGCTGCCCGGTGAGGCGACCGTTCCCCGGTCCGAACCGCTGTTGCCCGAGGCCACCGCGAACAGGACGCCCTTCTCGGCGGAGACCCTGTTCACCTGGGCCTCCATCGGGTCGATTCCGGCGGTGTCGGTGCTGCCCAGGCTCATGTTGATGACGTCCGCGCCCTGGGCGACGGCCCAGTCCACCCCGGCGATGATGCCGGAGTCGTCGCCGACGCCCTGGTCGTCCAGCACCTTGGCGTTGATCAGCTGCGCCCCGGGCGCCACGCCCTTGAACCGGGCGTCCTTCGCCCCCGTACCGGCCGCGGTGGAAGCGACGTGCGTGCCGTGCCCGTTGCGGTCCTTGGCGTCGGGGGAGCCGCTGAAGTTGCGCTCGGCCACCACCTTGCCCGCGAGATCCGGGTGAGTGGCGTCGATCCCGGTGTCCACGACGGCGATCTTCACACCGGTGCCGTCGTACGAACGGTCCCAGGCCGCCGGAGCGCCGACCTGCCCCGTACTGCGGTCGAGCGTCGCCTTCCGTACGCCGTCCAGCCAGATCCGCGCGACGCCGGACGACAGGGCCGCCGATCCGTCCTCGCGGCGGCGGGTCAGGGCGTCCCACAGGGCGTCGGGGTTCGCGGTGGCGGCGGTGCTGCCGACGCCGGTGACGGCGTCGGCGTCGAGCACCGAGAGGGTTCTGCGGAGCTTCGTGCCCTCCGAGGAACGGACCTTCGTCCGGGCGGCCTCGGCGTGCGAACCCCGGTAGCCGACGATCACCTTGAGCCCGGCCCGGTGCGCCTTGCGGCTCTGCGCCGTGGCGAGTTCGGTGATGTCGAACAGCCGCCGGTCCAGCGTTCCGTCAGCGATCAGCCGCCGGGCGTCGCGCGGCACGACATAGGTGCGGCCCTCCAGGGTCTCGGTGAAGAAGGGCATGTCCTCCCGGCCCTTCGCCCGCTGAATACCGCCGGCCCGGCCACGGGAGTCCACGAAGACCCGGTCGCCGGTGATGAGGGTGACGGTCTCGCCCGAACTGCCGCCCGGCTTCGCGCCCTTGGCCGTGCCCGGGAAAGCCGTGGCCGGAAGCACCGTGGCCGGGCCGCCGGTTCCCGCCGACGCCGGGCCGGACATGCCCGCCGTGAGGGCGACCGCGGCCGCAGCGACGAGGGCATACGTCCTCGTTGATCGTTTTCGCAAGATGGTCCCTGCTCAGGAGTGGTTCGGCGGGCGAAGGCCCGGCCGCCCGGGGTGCGTTCGGATACGCGTTCGGCCCCGGATTCCCGAGTATGCCGAGGCCGTTCCGACCCACTCAATGATCGTTGTGTAACAGCGGACCACCGCGATCACGCCCGCCCGGAGGGGGTACGGAGCGGGCGGGCGGCCCCCGGGCGCGGTCGCTCGCGCCCCGGGCCCCGGCAGGCGGGCGGGACGACGTGTCCGCCCCGTCACGCGGGGCCTGCGGGACCGTGGCCCTGGGGTCGGAGGGCGCTGCCGGGCAGGGGCGGAGCCTCAGGCCCGGCCGTGGGAGGCCCGCGAACGCCGGGCCACGGCGTCCAACGACACCGCCAGCAGCAGGACCCCGCCGGTCACCATGAAGCGGTAGGCGGAGTCGAGGTTCAGCAGGGTGAGACCGCTGGAGATCGACTGGATGACGAGGACGCCGAGCAGCGCGGCGAACGCCGACCCCCGGCCGCCGAACAGGCTGGTGCCGCCGATGACCGCCGCGGCGATCGCGTTGAGGTTGACGTCGCCGCCGCCGCTGCTCTGGTTGGCCGCCGCGAGCCGCGCGGCGGAGAGCATCCCGCCGACACAGGCGAGCGTCGTACACAGCACGAACGCGGTGGTCAGGACCGCCTCCACCTTCACCCCCGCGCGCCGGGCGGCCTCCCTGCCGCCGCCGACCGCGTACATCGACCTGCCGAACGCGGTGCGGGACAGGACGTAGTGCAGGGCCAGGACCAGGGCCAGGAAGAACACGAACATCCAGCCCACCCCGCGGTCCCGGTTCAGATACCAGACCGCCGCCCCGAGACCGGCCAGCAGCGCCAGGCTCCGCCCGGCGAGGAACCGGCGGGAGGCGGCGGCCAGGCCGGCCCGGCGGCGCTCCGCGGCTCGCACGGCGCCGGTCGCGTACAGTGCCGCCGCCCCCGCGACGACCAGCGTATACGCGGCCCACGGCGGGAGGAACCAGAGCTGGGCGAAGGCCACGAGACCCGAGTCGAAGGGCAGGTTGACCGAGCCCTTGGGCCCCAGCAGCCACAACTGCACGCCGAGGAAGCCGAGCAGGCCGCCGAGAGTGATGACGAAGCTGGGCACCCCGATCCGGTGGTGGACCTGGGCGTAGAGCCAGCCGATCACCCCCGCGAGGGCCAGGGCGGCCCCGGCGGCGACCCAGACCGGCAGCCCCCGGTCCACGAAGAGGACGGCCAGGACGGCGGCCCCGAGCCCGCTGACCGAGCCGACCGACAGGTCGATCTGGCCGACGAGCAGGACACAGACGACGCCCAGCGCGATGGTGCCGACCGGCACGCTCTCCAGGGCGAGGTTGGTGAGATTGGCGCTCGACAGGAAGACCGGGTTGAGGATCTGCATCACGACCCAGATCACGACGAGGCCGGCGAGGACCGGCAGCAGGCCGAGATCGCCGCCGCGCAGCCGCCCGGCCGCCGACCGCCACCGGTCGCGCGCCGCCTCGGAGCCGTTCTCCGGCTTCTTCCGGGGCCCGCCCCGGGCTCCGTCCCGACCTGCGGCGACGGCCGGTTCCGTCATGACGCCTCCCCCTCGCGCGCCGCTTCCGCCGTACGGGCCGCGCTCCCGCCCCGGCCCCGGGCGGGGCGGCGGCCGGCCACCTTCTCCGAGGCCCCCGTGATGGCCGCCACCAGGTCCGCCGCCGTCGCCTCCGCGGCGTCGAAGACCCCGTGGTTGCGGCCGAGCCGCAGGACGACCACGGTGTCCGCGACCGCCCGCACGTCGGCCATGTTGTGGCTGACCACGAGGACGGCGAGGCCGCGCTCCCGCAGCCGCTCGATCAGACGGAGCACCTCCGCGGTCTGGGCCACCCCCAGGGCGGCGGTCGGCTCGTCGAGGATGATCACCTTGGGGTCGCCCAGGAGGGTCCGCGCGATGGCCACGGTCTGCCGCTGGCCGCCGGACAGGGCCGCCACCGGGGCGAGCAGCGACGGGATCTTCGCCGACAACTCCCCGAGCAGGGTGCGGGAGCGGACCTCCATGGCCACCTCGTCCAGCCGCAACCGGCGCAGCTCCCGGCCCAGGAACAGGTTGTCCACCACGTTGAGGTTCTCGCACAGGGCGAGGTCCTGGAACACCGTCGCGATGCCGAGCCGCTGTGCGGCGGCGGGGGAGGGGACGGATACGGTCGTGCCGTCGAAGCGGACCGTTCCGGCGTCGGGCCGGTGCACCCCGGAGAGCACCTTGACCAGAGTGGATTTCCCCGCTCCGTTGTCGCCCACCAGGGCGACGACCTCTCCGGCGGCGATGTCGAGAGCGACGTCGGTGAGCGCGGCGACGGCCCCGAAGGACTTGCTGATCCCGCGCAGGGAGAGCAGGGGGCCCTCTGAAGCCCCCGGGGCCGGGGGCGGGAAATCGGCGGTCATGGACCGGGCCTTCCGGGTCGGGGGGCAGGGCGGGGGCGTGCCGGGAGCTGCCCGCGCGCCTACGTGACGCCGGCCTCGGCGCAGGCGGCGGCGTACGTCGCCGTGCACACCTCGGCGGTCTTCAGCGGCTTTCCGTCTCCCACCAGGACCTCCGCGATGTTCTCGCGGGTGACCACGGTGGGGGTGAAGAGTTCCGCCGGGGCGCCGAAGAGCGTGGTCCGGCCCCGGGGCTTCTCGCCCCGGGCGAAGGCGTGGGCGGCGGTGGCCGCGGCTTCCGCCACGATCCTGATCGGCTTCGAGATGGTGTTGTACTGATCACCCGTGATGATCCGCTGGGCGGCGGCGAGTTCGGCGTCGTTCCCCGTCACCGGCGGCACGGCCACCCCTGCGGCCTTGAAGGCGGCGATGGAACCACCGCCGGTGCCGTCGTTGGCGGCGACCACCCCGGCGATCTTTCCGGGGAACTTGCTGATCTGGCCGCTGACCCAGCTCTGGGCCTTCCCCGGCTCCCAGGCGGGGGTGTCGTACTCCGCGAGAAGGGTGAAACCGCTGGAGTCGACCGCGCTGTGGACGCCCTTCTTGATCAGCCCCGCCGCCGCGTCGGTCGGTGAGCCGTTGACCTGGAGGAGGCCGCCCTCGGCCTTGGCGGCCTTCAGGTGTTCCACCAGGGAGGCGCCGATCATGGCGCCGATCTTCTCGTTGTCGAAGGAGACGTAGTAGTCGGCCCTGACCGCCGGTATCGGCCGGTCGTACGCGATGACGGGAACCCCGCGGCCCTGCGCCGTACGGACGGTACTCGCCGCCGCCGCGGAGTCCACCGGGTCGAGCACGATGACGTCGGCGCCCTGCGCCAGCACGGAGTCGGCCTGCTGCTGTTGCTTCGCGGCGTCGCCGCCCGCGTTCTGGTACAGGACCTCGCAACCGCCGCAGAGGTCCCGCACCTTGGCCTTGAAGAGGGGGGCGTCGTACAACTCGTACCGGGTGGAGGCGATGTCGGGCATCAGGAACGCGATCTTCGCGTCCTGCGACGGCCCGCCGCCCGGTCCGCCCGGCGCCTCCGTCGCGCAGGCGGCGACAGAGGCGACCACCGCCAGGGCGGACAGGGCTGCCGCGAGTGGTCTGACTGAGCGTGGCGTCACTGGAACCCCCCGGTCTTCAGGCGGATCGAGCCCTTCTTCGCCTCAAATGAACAGCGTGCGTGTTAGGAGTGTCAATGGACCTGTCATAAATAACAGGCGCGGGGGTCCGAGAGGCGCCCGCTACCGCGCCCGGCCGCCCCACCCGGCCCGCGCCGTCGCCAACCCCGCCCGGTACCGCCCGTATCCGTCCTCGTACAGCGCCCGTACGTCCTCGCGCGGTTCCACCACCCGGTGGCGTCCCGGCGGCGCCTCGTACCCGGGGGACAGCGAGGCCCTGGCGACGGACACCACGCCGAGCGCCCCGACCTGCTCCTCCAACGGAATACGGACCGGCCGGCCGAGCACGTCCGCCATCAGCCGGGCCCACATCACCGATCGCGTGCCACCCCCGCACAGGGCGAGGTCCCCGCTCAGCCCCGCCGCCTCCAGACAGTGCCGGGCCGCGTAGCCGATGGCCTCGCAGACGGCGCGCACGGCGTCCGCCCGGCCGGTCGCCAGACTGAGCCCGTCGAGCCTGCCCTGCGCCGACGGCTCGACGAAGGGGGCCCTCTCGCCCGCCTCGGACAGGAACGGGAACGCGTGGACCCCCCGTGCGCCGGGCGGGCTCTCGGTGAGCAGGGCGTCCACGTCGGCCGTGGTCGCGCCCACGAGCGCGAGCACCCACTCCAGCGCCGCCGTCCCCACCATCGCGGGCATGGCGCGCAACCACCGGCCGGGGTCGGGCGTGCACAGCCACATGCCGGCGGGCTCGGCGAGCGGATCGAGGTCCACCCGGTCGGTCAGCACCTGGCTGGCGAGGGTCGTGCCGAGGATGAGCACCCCGTCGCCCACCGCGCGCACCCCGCTGCCGATCGCGCAGGCCGGCAGGTCGTACGGCCCCGCCACGACGGGCAGCCCCTCCGCCAGCCCCAGGAGACGGGCGCCCCGGCCGTCCAGTCCGAGGACCGTGCCGGGGGCGGCGGGAGCCGGCAGCAGATCCGCGCGCCCCTCGACGCCGCACGCCGCCAGGGCCTCGGGCGCGTAGCGGCGGGTGCGCGGGTCGAGGAAGGGCAGGGTGGCGTCGGAGGCGTCCAGACACACCCGGCCGGTGAGGTGCTGGGCCACCGCGTCCACGCAGTACCCGGCGACGGCCGCCCGGTCCAGCGTCTTCGGCTCGTGCTGCTGGAGCCAGTGGAGCAGCGGGCCGTGGCACCCCGGGAACATGCCCGAGCCCGTGTGCGCGTAAGCGGCGCCGATCGTGCCGTCCGCCAGCCACCGGGTCACCAGCTCCGAAGCCCGCGCGTCCATCCAGGAGATGGCGGGCCGCACCGGACGGCCCCCCGCGTCCCGCAGCCACAGGCCGTCCCCCTGCCCGGTGAGCGCCACGGCGTCCGGCGGCCCGCCGAGCGCGTGGGCGACCTCGCGCACCACCTCCCCGACACCGGTCACGACGTCGTCGAGATCCTGCTCCACCCGTCCGCCCGGCAGCATCTCCACGTGCGAGCGCCGGACGGCGGCGGCCCGGGCACGGCCCGCCCCGTCGAACGCCACGGCCTTGGTGACCGACGTCCCGATGTCCACACCGATGATGGTGCTCACGCCTGGTGCCTCCCGTGTGCGCCGAAGGGTTCCCGGCCGCCGGCGGCGGCCGTCAGGGCCGGCCGGCCGCCAGGACGTCCCGGTTCGCGAGGTGGGACAGCTCCTCCCCGCGCAGGAAACGGCCCACCTCGGCGGCGGTGATGGCCGCCGCGCGGTGCGCCGTCTGCCGGGTCGCCCCCGCGAGATGGGGGGTGGTGACCACGTTCGGCACGCCGTGCAGCGGCCAGTCGGCGGGGATCGGTTCGATGTCGTACACATCCAGGGCGAGCGCCCCGAGACGGCCGCTGCGCAGCATCTCCGGCAGCGGCGCGTGGTCGAGGAGCCCGCCGCGCGCGGAGTTCACCAGGACCGCGCCGCGCGGCAGCAGCCCCAGCCGGCGCGCGTCCAGCAGATGACGGGTCTCCTCGGTCAACCGGGCGTGCAGGCTCACCATCTGACTACGGATCAGAAGCTCGTCGAGCTCGACCGGCTCGACGCCGTCCGCCTCGACCACCGCCGGGTCGGCGTACGGGTCGGCCGCGAGCACCCGGGCCCCGAAGGCGCGCACCACCCGCGCCACGATGCGGCCGATCGCACCGTAGCCGACGAGCCCGACCGTGGAGCCGCCGAGCTCGCCGCCGCTCTCCTCGTACGCGTACAGATCGCCGCGCCACACGCCCCGCTTCAGCTCCGCGTCCGCCGCACTGATCCGCCGTGAAGCGGCCAGCATCAACCCCACGGCGAACTCCGCCGCGGCGGGGGCGTTGCGGCCGGGGGCGAAGCTGACCCGGACGCCGTGGCGGGTGGCGGCGGCCAGGTCCACGTTCACCGGGCCGCCCCGCCCCACGGCGACGAACCGCAACTCCGGCGAGGCGGCGAAGACCCGCTCGGTGAACGGGGCCATCTGCGTCACGCAGACGGCCGCCCCCTCCAGCGCCTCGACGAGCCCGTCCTCCGTGCCGCTCGCCTCGCGGACCTCCCCGACCGGCCCGAAGGGGTCATGGGGCCAGGGCAGGGTCAGCTCACCGAACTCGGGCAGCTCCCGGCCCGTGCGGGCCAACTCCCGGCCCACCGCCGCGCGGATCAGCGCGGGACGGACGAAGTGGTCGCCTGCGGCGAGGATGCGCATGACGTCGGAATCCTTCCGCGAGGAGAGCCGCCGACCGGTGTGGCGAGCAGACCGGAGCCCCGTCGGAGCCGCGAGGGCCGGGCCGGGGGTGTGGAATTTCTGTTAAATTTAACAGCGCCCACGTGAACCGGCAATGTGCTCGCCCCGCTCGGCCTGCACGGCCGGGACGGGCCGCCTTCCCGCCCTCGATCCCGGAAGGGCCCGCCCCATGACCTCCCGTCTCCTGCTGGTACGGCACGGCGAGACCGAGTGGCACGCGGAGAACCGGTACGCCGGCGTGACCGACGTCGCCCTGACGCCCCGGGGCCTCGCCCAGGGAGCCGGCCTCGGGGCCTGGGCCGCCCGCCGCCGCGTGGACGCGGTCGCCAGCTCGCCGCTCAGCCGCGCCCGGCTGACGGCGGCGCCCGCGGCGGCCGCCCTTCACCTGGCCGTGGACGTCCGGGAAGGGCTGCGGGAGGTCGACTTCGGCTGGGGCGAGGGCCGGACCGTCGAGGAGATGGCCGAGGAGGACCCCGGAGCCGTACGCAGGTTCCGCGAGGACGCCGATTCCGGCGCCTTCCCCGGTTCGGAGCCCGTCGCCGACGCCGCGGCCCGGGCCACCGCCGCCCTCCGCGACCTCGCCCTCCGCCACCAGGGGGGCACGGTGCTCGTCGTCGCCCACAACACCCTGCTGCGCATCGCCCTGTGCGATCTGCTCGGACTGCCCCTCGGCCGCTACCGCCACGTCTTCCCGCGCCTGGACAACGCGGCCGTCACGGAGATCGAGATCCGCGGCGGTGGGACGGCGCTGCGCTCGCTCAACGTGCCCACCGCCCCGACGCCCCCCGCCCCCGCGTCCGGCCCGGCCCCTGCGGGAGACTGGCCTCCATGACCAAGAGATCCGCCGAAGAACGCCGACGGCTCATCGCCGACCACGTCATGGAGCGGGGCACGGTCACGGGCGCCGAACTCGCCGGGCTCACCGGCGTCAGCCTGATGACCGTCCACCGCGACCTCGACGACCTCGCCCGGCAAGGGGTGCTGCGGCGCTTCCGCGGCGGCGCCTCCGCCCTGCCGTCCACGGTGTTCGAGTCGAGTCTCGACTACCGCCTCGGCGTTCAGGCGGCGGAGAAGAACGCCGTCGCGCGGGCCGCCGCCGCCCTGGTGGAGCCCGGCATGTCGGTGATGCTCGACGACTCCACCACGGTGCTGGCCATGGCCGGCCTGCTGGTCGGCCACGGGCCGCTCACCGTGGTCACCAACGCCCGCCGGGTGCTCGACGTCTTCGCCGGGTGCGAGGACATCCGCCTGATCGCCCTGGGCGGCGAGTACTCGCGCACCCACGACTCCTTCCTCGGGATGCCCTGCGTCGAGGCGGTCCAGGCGCTCTCCGTCGACCTCGTCGCGGTCTCCGCCTCGGCCCTCGACGCCAGGTCCGCCTACCACCAGGAGCAGGACGTGGTGCTGGTCAAACGGGCGATGCTCATGTCGGCGGCGACGAAGGTGATGCTCATGGACCACACCAAGCTCGCCCGGACCGCCCTGCACCGCGTGGGGCCCGTCGGCGATCTGGACCACCTCGTCGTGGACGACGGAGCCGACCCCGGCCTGCTCGCCGCGCTCCGCGAACGGACCCGGGTGACGGTGGCGGCCACGTCCTGAACCCCGAGGCGGCCCCACCTCCCCCTGATGGAACGCGTGTTAATTTCACACCTACGCATCCATCACGCCGGACCGCCATGTGATCCCCGGACATGTGGGGCCCGCCCCGCCGGGAAGGACGCACCCCGCCATGAGCAGCGAGCCCCGCCCCACCCCCGTCCGCTCCCCGGCCGTGATCGGCGTCGACGTGGCGACCGCGGCCGTCCGCGTGGTGTGCGTGGACGGACGGGGACGGGTCCTCGCCGAGGCGCGGAACGAACTGCCGCCCCCCGTGCGCACCGCCGCGGGAACGAGCGAGCAGGACGCCCGGTCGTGGTGGCCCGCCGTGCGCTCGGCCCTGCGCCGCACCACGGCGGCGCTGCCCCGGGCCGGCCGCGAGGTGGTCGCCGTCGCCGTCGCCGCCACGTCCGGAACCATCGTGCCCGCCGGGCTCGACGGCGAACCGCTCGGCCCCGCCCTGATGTACGACGACCGGCGGGCCGCCGGCCTCAACGTCGAGGCCCAGCGGGCGGGCAGCGCCCGCTGGGACGCGCTCGGCCTCTCGGTGGGGCCCACCGCCGCGCTCGGCAGAGCCGTGTGGTGCCATCGGGCGTACGGCGCCGCCCTGCGCCACATCCTGCACACCCCTGAGGCCGTCGGCCGCGAACTGACGGGCCGCCCGGTCCCCACGGACTGGAGCCACGCCCTCAAGACCGGCTACGACGCCCGCGCCTCGGAGTGGCCGCACGAGGTCTTCGACGCCCTCGGCCTCCCGCTCGCGCTCCTGCCCGAGGTAGGAGCCCCCGGCGCCGAGGCCGGAACCGTCGGCCCGCAGGCGGCCGACGCCACGGGACTGCCCCGAGGGTGCTCCGTACGCCTCGGGATGACGGACGGCTGCGCGGGCCAGCTCGCCACGGGCGCGGTCGAACCCGGCCGGTTCGTGGGCGTGCTCGGCACCACGTACGTCCTCAAAGGGGTCTCCGAGCACCTGGTCCGCGATCCGACCGGAGCCTTCTACAGCCACCGCCACCCCGACGGCTGGTGGCTGCCCGGTGGGGCGTCCAACACCGGAGGGGAGTGGCTGGCCGACACCGCCCCGGGCCGCCTGCCCGCGCTGGACGCCGCCGCGGCGGCCCGGGGCCCGGCGTCGTACGTGTGCTACCCGCTGCGCCGCGAAGGCGAGCGGTTCCCCTTCGTCTCCGGCACGGCCCGCGGGTTCCGCCTGGGCAGCCCCCGCGACGAGGCCGACGCCCACCGGGCCGCACTGGAAGGAGTCGCCTTCGTCGAACGCCTGGCGCTGGAACGGGTCGGGCGGCTGGGAGTCCCGGTGCTGGGCCCCCTGTACGCCGCCGGCGGGGGCAGCCGCAGCGCCGTGTGGACGGCGATCCGGGCCACCGCCCTGGACCGCCCGGTCCGGGTCGTGGAGCGCGCCGGGACGGCCTTCGGCGCGGCTCTCCTCGCCGCGACCGGCACCCTCCACGAGAACCTCGCGGCGAGCGCCGCCGCCATGGTGAGCGGGGGCTCCCTCGTCGAACCGGTGGCGGCCGAACGCCCGGCACTGGACGACGCGTTCGGCCGTTTCGCCGAGGAGCTGCGCGCCCGGGGCTGGCTCGACGGCGGCTGAGGGGCACGCCCGCGCCCGCCGGGCCCGGCCTCGTTCCCCGGGCGGCCGGGCCCCGCGCCGTGCGAGGAGGCCCGGCCGGGGCCGGGCGCCCGCTCAACAGGCCGGCACGGGAGCCACGGCGAGCACATCGGTCATGGCGACGGCTCGCACATGCTCCTTCTGCGCGCCGCCGGTGACCAGGCGCAGCGTCTTGCCGTCGGACGCCGCGAGCCGCCCGCACACGGCGCCGCCGACCGTGGTCACCTGGACGCTCTGGCCGGAGGGCCGGGCCGGGCCCTGGAACGTCGTCCACGCGACCCCCACGGAGGACGCCACGAGCAGCACCCCGGCCACGAAGCAGCCGATGGCCCGGGACAGAGCGCGCTGGGAGTCCTTGGTCTCCTGCTCCGTCCACTCCTCCAGAACGGCGCCGTTGGTCACGATGTCCTCGGTACGGCGCCCGTGGCTGGCCCGCACGGCGAGCAGCGTGCCCGCCAGGAGGAGCAGGAACCCCGCGGCGATGAGGCCGCTCGCCAGGGCCACCGCCCAGGGGGGCAGCTCCGTGAACGTCTCGCGTCCCTTGAGGACGAGCACGGCCGTGAGCAGCCCGGTCAGCCCGGCGAGGCCGTTGCGCCACCCCTCCGCCCGTCTGCGCACGATGTCCAACTGCTGGAAGGGCAGCTCGTCCGCGAGCTCCTGCCATCTGCTCTCGGGGCGCTGGCTCACGGCCGGCCGATCTGCCAGTGGGCGCCGCAGCCGACCTGCTTCTCGACGTCGGGGCGCCCGGGGTGGTTGACACCGCACTCGCACAGCACGGTGAGCGGTTTCACCGTGCCGCCGGACGCCCCGGACCCCTTCGTCTGGCCGGGGGAGGCGGCCGGATAGGCCCTGGAGAAGGAACCCAGGCACCGCGGGCAAGCGCCGGAGAAGACCAGACCGCCGTCCCCGTCGCCGGTGAGGGCGTGTTGCTGCAACCCCATGGGGCTGTTCTCCCAGGCGAGCCTCTTGCGGTGCCGCGGTGTGGCTGTCACTGCTTCTCCGTCCGTAGGGGTGGGTCGGGGATCTCCAGTCCGAACACGGGCGCGTACAACCGCAAACGCTCCCGCGCCCATTCCGGATCGTCGGGACGGCCGACCGCCTCGGCGCACCAGGCGATGCGCCGCTCGCCGACCGCGCCCGACAGGGCGGGCGCCTGGCCGTCCCCCGCGAAGCTGAGGATGACGGCGTCCTCCCAGCAGGGCACGCCCGTCTCCTCGGCGGGCTCGGGAAAGTCGAGGGTGAGACCGAACGGGCGGTACGCCGCGAACATGCGGTGGACCGACCGGAAGGTCCGGCCCAGCCGCAGGGCGGCCCGCAGGACGCTGAGCGGGTCGACGTCCAGGGGGGTGGCGGGCAGGCTGGCGTCCCTGTCCTGGGACAGGGCCCACAGGTCGTCCTCGGTCGGCTTGTACGCCCGCACCTCCCCAGCGGCGCCGTCGAGGTCGGGGACCGGGACGCCCACCTCGCGAAACGGCCGCAGCGCCTCCACGGCCTCCCCCAGCGTCATCTCCTCCAGGTAGGCCAGCCGCGCCACCGACAGCGGTGTCACCTTCAACCGGTTCGCCAGCGAGAACACGAGGTTCTCGGCGCCGTGCACGGCGGTCCACAGCGCGGACGTCACCAGTAGGTCCCGAAGGGCGTCCGGCGGCTGGACGGAGAGTCGGACGCCGAGCCGTTCCGAGACGTCGGAGGCGATGTCGAACGCCGCGCCGACCGTCAGACCGCGACGGGCGGCGAACCAGAGCAGCTTGCGTGCGTCGATCTCCGAGGAGTCCACGAACAGGAGGTCGCCGTTGTCGGGGGCGTCGGACTCACCCGTGACGAGGTCCAGCGCCCAGGGGTCATCGTCGCCGTCCAGCAGCCCGGGCAGGGAGGAGGGGGCGACCGGGCAGGTGTAGCCCAGCCCGCGCAGCACGTCGAAGCCCTGGTGGAGCTGGTCCGCGGGCACATGGCCGATGATGCTGAAGAGGTTGCTCTTGCTGAGGAACCTGTCCGCCTCTTCCGGGGTGTCCGGCTCCCGGGGCGGGAAGAACGCGTCGGCCAGCCATTCCGGGGGGCACACGTCCGGGTGGTCGACGGCGGGGAGGCCCGTCAGCTCCAGAGGTTCCCGCAGTTGCGCCGCCAGGTCGAGGACATCGGCCACCGGCGCCTGACCACGGGCGGCCGTCCGGACCACATCGAGGACCCGCACCCCGCCGTCGTACAGGAGGTCGCCGAAGGACATGAGATGTTCGGCCAGGGACCTGGTCTCCGGAGTGAGGGCATCGCGTACGTCGAGGTAGCCCAACAACCTGCGCACGTGCGGCGGGGCACCGAGGACGTCGTAACGCGCGACCCAGTCACGCAGCGCCTTCGGACCCAGCAGCCCGTCGGTGCGTGAGGCCGTGCGGCTGGCCCAGACGGCGTCGCCGGGGCGGGGCACGCGGTCGAAGAGGTGTTCCGGCAGTTCGGGAAGGGGGCCGAACCACGACTCCGGGAAGTCCTCGAACCGGGCCCACAACTCCCCGAGGGGAACCCTGTGCCGTGCCGCCGTCGCGACGAGGATGTGCCACGGCCACTGCCCGCACCGCTCCCAGAGGTGTTTCTCCTTCCTGATGTCCTGCGTGGCCATGAGACGCGCCACATCGGCGTTCGCCTCCAGGGAGTCGGGGAAGGAGAAATCCTCCGCACACCCGAAAAGGGTGCGCCGCCACCCCAGCACGGCCCGCTCGGTCACTTCCACCGGAAGCCAGACGACCGATTTCGGCCGGCCCGGCGAAGCGAAGTAGTGGAGGTACCAGTCGGCGGCGCTGATGCTCGCCGACGGGGCGCTGGTCTCCGGGCCCCCGGGCGGGCTCAGCAGGGCCTTGAGTCCGGAGTACGAACCGCCCAGGTTCGCCGACAGCAGGGAGAGGACCGTTCTGACCGGTACTCGCCCGTTGTGGTCGAGGGGGGAGTTCTGCCCCAGGACCGAGCTGCGCCAACCCCGGAGCTTCTCACCGACCAGGGAGCCCGCCGAGATCTCGGAGGACGGGTTGCCCGTGAGCAGTTCGACGTCGAGCGGGCACCAGCCTATGTCGGACAGGCGCAGCACCCTGCCCCGGCCCAGGGTCGATTCGGAGGGCTGCCCGCCGCGGTCGCGCGAGTTCTCCACCCGCAGCGGGCGGTCCGCGAACACCCGCAACAGGTCGTCCCCGAGCCGGGGGGCCCGCAGACCGAAGCGCAGGAGCCAGGCGAGCGTGACCCGCGGCCAGGACGCCAGCTTCGGCAGATGGGCCGTGAGCAGGTCCGCGACCTTCGCCCGGTCCCAGCTCTGTACCTCGTTGCGGCTCACACTCAGCGTGAGGTCGCGCTGATCGCGTACGTTGACCACGCAGCCGAACGTCTGCTGCTGAGTGGCGATCCCGTCCGCGAGCAGCCGTCCGTCGCCCTCCACCCACCACAGCTCCCCGGGCGCGCCGTCCACGGCGCAGACCTCCCGCGCCGGCCGGTCGGGGATGCGCAGCTCATGGTGGTTCCAGACCACGTGGTGCCCCGTCGACTCGTCCTGGACCCGGGTGTCGAACTCGCTGTACCAGAGCAGTTCGCCGAGCGTGCGGCTGGCGGAGACGCCTCCCGCCGTCGGGCCGGCCGGCTCGTCCGACAGGTAGAGGCGGACCAGCGTGCCGCCGTGCTGGACCTTCGCCACGTCACCGTTGTCACGCCGGGCCGGACCGATCCGGAAGAGGGTCGCCGTGCCCACGATGTCGGCCTGCAGCGCCTCGGCGGTGCTCTGGCCGTAGGCGTCGGTGGGCCGGGTCACCACGGTGATCTCGTCGGCCAGCATGAAGTAGCTGAGCACTCCGATGCCGAACCGGCTGTTGAACCGCGCCTCGATCCCGGCCTGCTGCCACTCGCCGAGCTCGTGCTGGAACGCGGAGGAGTCGGAGAGCCTGCGTCCTGCCCGGGCGAAGAGGTCCTTCAACTGCTCCCCGGTCATGCCCACGCCGTTGTCGAGGCACTCGATGACGGTGCGCCCGTTCTCCTGGTACTGGGTGATCCGGATCCGGCCCTTCCAATCGGGATCCCCGCCGCCCTGGGACGCGGCCCACCGGTCGCGGTACATGCGGTAGCGGCAGGCGTCCAGGGCGTTCTGGTACAGCTCGCGCAGTGCCAGCGCCGGATCGCCGTAGAGCTGCTTGCCCATGAGGAGGTGGGAGACCGCCCGCTGGTCGAACTGGAAGGTCAGCAGCGGTAGGTTGTACGCGCCGGGGGCGGAGTGCACCGACACGTCGATCGTCCGCACCGAGCGCAGCCAGGTGAGGTAGGCGGGCAGACCCACGCCCTGGAGCGGGCTGAGCGCCTCGCGGCAGCGGGAGGCGTGCACCTCCAGGGCCTTGTGGACCGCTCCGTGCGGGCACTGCAGGACCTCCACCAGGGCCCGCTCGTCGTCGAAGCGTCGGCTCGCCTCCGCCAGGCAGGCCAGGACCTCCTCGGGTCCGAGAGGGTACATGGTGCCGATGTGCTCGCCGACCATCTCCGACAGCTCCCGGACGTCCACCGCCAACGCCGCGCCCACCGACCACCGCACCGCGAGGTCGTGGTCGTTGAGGTGCGACGCGTCGGCGGCGGTGACCTTGAAGAGGTTGGAGTCTCCGGCGTACGAGGTGAGGGCCGTGCAACTGGGGTAGGACAGGTGGTGCCGCGCCAGCCGGTCGACGATGGTCCGCAGCTGCTTGAGGTGGCTGGCCGCCGTACCCCGCAGCAGCACGTCGACCAGGCGTTCGGCGCAGTCCGCCAGGTGGTCCTTCCCCTCCGCCCCGGCGAGGCGCAGGCTGCTGCCGCGCTTCGACAACCGCCAGGCGGCCAGTGCCCACGCCTCGGCGGTCCGGCCCCGGGCGTGGAGGCGGCGTACACGGTTCTCCTCCAGGGGGGAGAAGCCGTGGTCCGCCAGAACACCCTGGACCCGGGGGGCGTCGAAGCCGTCGAAACCCCGGAACGCGTCGTAGAGGGAAGCGAATTCTTCGGCCAAGGCCGTCGCGAGCATGAACGGCAGGCCGCACAGCAGCGCCTTCTCCAGCGCGCTGAGCGAGCGCGTACCGGCCGGGAGGTCCACCACACTGTCCAGCACGCGCACCGGGAAGCCGTCGTCACGCCACGGGTGCGGCAGCTGCTCGCACGCCTTGCGGTACTTTCCGGACAGGTCGCGCACCGCCGCCTCGACGCGCTCGCGCAACACGTCCTGCAGCGCCTGCGGATCACTGCACGGCAGACCCCACAGCCTCGCCCCGGACACCGCCGCCACCCACTCCGGTACGCTGTCGGCCTCGGCGACCACGAAGTCCGGCAGCTCGCCCGCGGGCGACCACCGCGGATGCTGGTCACGGCCCCTGAGCTGCGCCATGACCGACGCGCTGACCTGCTGGAGCGTACGGTGCGACGAATCGGGGTGCAGGGCGTGCGCCAGGGCCTTGGTGAAGTGGCTGCCGTCCTCCTCGTAGCCGCTCGTCTCCCCGGGCGCGCAGCTGTTGGCGACGACCAGTTGCGTGGGTTCCGGCGCGCGGTAGTGGTAGGGGCGGATCGCCTGCTCGGCCGACCCGTCGCGGCAGGCGTCGAAACAGGCGAGGACCAGGGCCGCGGGGCAGCCGGTCGTCCTGAGCATCCCGAAGAAGTCCCGGTCCAGGTCGATCAACGAGTCCACGTCCACCCCGCCGTCCCCCCACCCTTGGGCGTTGGCGGGGACGAAGTGGTCCTTGCCGTCGAGGTGCATGCCGTGACCCGAGAAGTGGACCAGCAGCACACCGCCGGGCGGGGCCGAACGCAACGCCTCCCGAATCGCGTCCTGGATGACGTCACGCCTGCTCTCACCGGCGTCCTGCGCGCCGATCACCTTGCAGAGGTATCCGCCGGCTTCCAGCGCCTCCCGCATCAGGCGCAGGTCCTCCCGGACGGGGTCGCCGATGGAGGGGAGGGGGAACCCGGGACCGGTCTGCTCCGGCACCCCCACCAGAAGCGCGTGACGATCCGTGCCCATCCATCCACCCCGCCGCTCGCCCTGCCCGCCCGTGTACCCATGATGAGCGGCCGGTCCGAGTCCGCACAAGCAGATCCGGACCACCGGCCGCGTGCGCGGCGGCCGTTGCCGGGTCCTCAGCGGAAGGAGGCCGCCTCCCCGCCGTCCCGTACGGATTTCTCGAGAAGGGTGAACGACTTGGACGAGCCGTCCGGCTGGAGCTTGCCCTCCTTGACGCCGACGACCCGGTAGCCCGCGTCGAGGTAGTACGCGTTCAGACGTGCGTTGCCGGCCAGGCAGTCCAGCCGCACCAGCTCCCGGCCGGTCTCGGCCACACGTCGTTCCGCGGCGCGCAGAAGCCGCCGCCCCGCCCCGGACGGGACTTCCGCGTGGTCCACCATCAGCCGGTGCACATACCCGGCGGACGAGGACCGCGGCCCCCAGGCGTCCTCGTCCTCCCACCACAACTCCCAGGCCCCGACGGTGGCGTCGCCCTTCTCCGCGAGCCACAGCTCGCCGCTCTCCATGATCTTCCGGAAGTGCTCCGCACCCAGCTCACCGGGCCGCCACTGACCGGTGACGCCCCGCGCCAGCATCCAACGGGCGGCATGGTCCCGCAGGCGTACGACAGCGGGGAGATCGGCGTCGGAGGCGAGCCGGAAACGTAGGTCGTTCACGGCGTGATCCTCGCACGGAGGCCCCCCTCCCCAACCGGCAGAGCGGGAGGGCTCGTCACCGCGGTGTCCTTGCCGACCCTCTCGAACGCTATCGGTCCCGCCTCCTCGTTGCTCATCAACACCCTTGCATTAATGGCTACTTGGTCTGTCGCCGCAGCGCGCGTTGGCGTTAGTCTATGCGCATAGAACTTGATGAAGACATGACATTCCCCTGTCCTTGTCCTTCGTCCGGCATGGCCACCCCCGCCATGCCTTCGTTCCTGCCGGACCGGCAGGCCCTCATGTTCAGAAGGGACATCACCCGTGCTCTCCAAGCTGTCCGTGAGAACCACCGTCGCCGCCCTCGCCGCCGCCGGGCTGCTCGTCACCGCCCCCCAGGCGACGGCCGCCTTCCGCGACTCCGCCGAGTCGTCCGCCGGGACATCGGCGAACGCCGTCCCGTCGCCCTCCTCCGGCGTCACCGTGAAGATGTCGTCCGCCGCCGCCAACGGTCTCGGCGCCGCTCGGCAGGCGCTGGTGGACGCCGTCTCCGCGGATGTCCTGGCCCGGTCCGACGACGCCCGGGGCCTCTCGGCGAAGGCCGCCGTCGACAAGTTCGCCGACGAGGGCCGCAAGGTGGTCGTCGACGTCCGCACCGTCTCCAAGAACTGGGCTCGCGGAGTCGCCTACGTCGAAGCGCCCCGCACGCACCACGGCGATCCGGAGGGCTGGCTCTACATCGCCCACCGCAAGGACGGGCAGTGGGTCGCGGGCCTCGAAGGCGACCGGGAATTCGCCGACCACGTCGCACGGTCCCCGCTGGTCGGCACGGCGGAGCGGCGCACCATGACGGCGTACGCGCAGCGCAAGGCCGCACCGCAGGAGGAGCCCGCCCTGGGGGCGGCGGCCGCCAACACCAACGGGCTCCTGCTGCCCTGGATGCCCGACTACTACATGACCCTCACCGGCGGGGCGCACTCCCACACCGGCTCGACCGGCTACTGGAGCAGCCTCGACTTCGCCGGAGGCAACGCCAGCGGACGGGTCCGTTCCTCGCGCGAGGGCACGGCGACCTCCATGTGCGGCGCCGGGGGAGGCTGGACCCGGGTCATCCACCCCGGCGGCTTCTCGACGGACTACTACCACATGTTCAACACCACGTACTACAACGGAACGTCGATCGGCCGTAGCGCCCTGCTGGGCACCATCGGCACGGACACCTGCGCCGGCGGGTCCGCGACCGGAGCCCACGTGCACTGGAGTCTGCGCACGTACGACGCGAACTACAACGGCCAGTACACCTGGCTCAACGGCCGTACGATCGGCGGCTGGCTCTGGTCGAACGGGTCCAGCCAGTACGCCGGGTGCGCCACCCGCCTCGGCGTCACCGCCTGCCCCGGTACGGCGATCTACAACCGCACCGGCTGACCCCCCCGCCGTTCCACCCGTGCACCCCGGGAGCGCCGCCCACCAGGGGCGGCGCCGCACGAGGCCGCCCGGTCGGGACGGACGAACACGCGGTGAGCCTGACGGCTGCTGACGAGTCGGCAGCCGTCATTCGGCGATCCGGCGGCCAAGCCCCCTGCCCTGCAGGGGGCTTTCCTCGTGGCCCGCCCTCCGGCCGGGGCCGGAGGGGCGCACGGAAGACCTTCAACCCGACCCCTCGGCACAACAGGTGCGATCCGCTCCGGCGTGTGCTGGAGCAGGGTGCCGATATGCCGATACGCGGTTGGGTTCAACGCGCAAATATGTGCTTATATGATCCATATAAGGACGCTTTGCTTTCCGGAACATCTGCACGGCGAGCAAGCTCATCAAGGGGAGAACAGCAGTTGAAGTCGGCTTGGCGCGCGGGGAGCGTCGCCATGATCACGGCCGGCGCCGTTCTGCTGGCCACGCCGCACCGGGCTGTCGCGGACGGCGGCAACGCGAACGCGCGACCCGAAGCGGAACAGGCGGTCACGGAACCCCTGGACGCCGCCGCACACCCCGGGGGTCTGCGTCTCGCCGGTGCGGGCGGCACCGTGGCCCGCTCCCTGAAGGCCGCCGCAGGGGCTCCGCGGGATGCCGCCCGCGACCTGGTCCCGCTCGGCGAGGGCGACCGGAAGACAGCCATGCGGTGGAAGGGCGGCCTGCCCGCCCCGAGGCCGTCCGGGAACACGGCCACCTACCCGGAAGCGGTACCCGGAGGCGATCTGATCGTCGAAGCCACCCGCACCGGCTTCGAGCAGTACCTCAAGCTCCACAAGGCCCCGCAGGCGGGAGCGCCCATGGTGCTGCCCCTCGTCCTGCCCGAGGGCATGCGGGCCGCGGCCGCTCCCGCCGGGGGCGTCGACTTCCGTGACGAGGCGGGTGAACTGGTCGCGACGATGGCCGCCCCCACGATGTGGGACGACCAGGTCGACCCTCGTTCGCTCGATCACACCAACCGCAGGACGGTCGCCATGGAGGTGGCCCAGTCCGGCAACACCGCACAGCTGAGCCTGCGGCCCGACGCCGTCTGGCTGAACGACGAGCGCACGCGGTACCCGGTCGTCATCGACCCCTCCACCGACGCGCTCGACGTCCTGTTCGACACCTTCGTGCAGGGCGGCGACACCACGGACCAGTCCGTCAGCACCGACCTCAAGGTCGGCTGTCCCGGCGACTGCGCCGGAAGCACCAAGCGCGTCGCGCGCTCCAACGGCTGGTCGTGAAGCGGATCGGCGTCAAGAAGACGGCCAACCTGATCCGGACCTACGCCAAGCGCCGCAAGATGACGGCCACGCACCGCGAGGCGGTCACCGCCCTGCTCGGCATCTCCGCGATCCAGACCGCCTGCAAGTTCTAGGAGCCGTCACCCATGCTCGCCCTCCCCGCCCTGCTCGCGCAGCTCGCGGTGATCCTCGTCCACCGCGCGAAGAACCGCACCGGTCCACGGCCCGAGCCGTACACGCTGTACACCGCTCTCTGCCTTCTCGGCATCACCGCGGGCTGGCTGGCCATCGGCCGGCCGGAGGTGACCTGGGCCGACGCCCCGCTCGTCCTCATCAGCGGCTTGCTGATCACCGTCGAGGCGGCCCACGCCACGGCGCGGCTCGGGGCGCCCCGGTGGGCGGACAAGGCGGTCTGCGTTCTCGGCGGAGCCGCCGCAGCAACCTGGATGTCGTCCGGCTGGATCCCCGGAACGTGAGCGGGGCGGGGGAGTGACGCCCCGTCCTTCGGGGCCCGCCCCGCCCCCGCTCCGGTGACATCCCGGGCCCGCCATCGTGTTCGCGGCGATGGCGGGCCCGGGCGCGGTCAGAGCCCCGGGCCCTGGTAGGCGCCGCGGTTGGGCTTGGCGGTCGCGGAGACCGGGTTGGCCCAGTAGTCACGGCCGCCGTTGCCGGCGATGACCGCGCCGTTGCCGAGCGCGGGCGACGTGGACCTCAGCCGGTAGCCGTCCACCTCGTGGATGGAGCTGCCGCCGGTGCCGGGAGCGACGAACCGGGGGTCGCCGACGATGCCGTTGGCCGTGGGCCTGGGGACGCCCTGGAAGACGTTCCACTTCCATGCGATCCCGGACCCCGTGGGCAGCCGCGAGTCGGACGTGCCGACGAAGATGTTGTTCTCCACCACGCTCCGGGTGGGGAGCGTGACGGCGAACTTCTTGTCCACGCAGTAGAAGACGTTGTTGTACAGGTGCAGCGCCGACCGACCGGCGCTGTTGCTGCTCATCCGGCAGTCGTTCTCGGAGATGTTGTACCGGATGATCTGCTGGGCGCCGCCGATGGTGCCGCAGCCGTCGCAGTCGAGGAAGAAGCCGCCGATGTTGTCACGGCTGTAGTTGTACTGGATGAGGCAGGTGCCGGTGTTGCCCCAGTCGCAGTCGAACGCCTGGCTGTCGGCGACGGACATCTTGGTGATGTCGTACACGGCGTTCTTCTGGATGGTCGGGTTGTGGTCGCCGAGTACCCAGATTCCGGCGAAGTTGCCGCCGGAGAAGGGGTATACGCCGTTGCCCATACCGGACGCGTCGTTGTACTGGATCATCGGGGAGTCCGCGTAGCTGACGATGATGCCGTCGCCGCCGACGTCCTTGACGGTGTTGTGTTCGACGAGGACGCCGCCGCCCTTGTGGGCCAGGGAACCGGTACGGATCTTCAGGCCGCCGCCTCCGGTGTTGCTGACGGTGTTGTGGTGCACGTGCACGTCGTTGAGTGTGGTGTTCGCCCCGGTGGCCCCGGTGACGATGCCTGCGGACTGGACGTAGTCCTCGGTCACGGAACCGGTCTTGTCGGTCTGGCCGGCGACGCGGTCGATCACCAGGTTGCCGATATCGTATCCGGTGTGGTTCCGGCCGTCGTTGGCGGAGACCCGCAGACCGGTGCGCCGGGCGAGAGAGGCGGCCGGGTTGGTGATCCTGAGGTGGCTGATCCTCCAGTGGTCCTGGTTGGTGAGCGAGACGGTGTCCGAGGCGCCGTCGCCGTTCAGGAGGGGCAGCGCGCCCGTCCCGTAGCGGGTGAGGGTGATGGGCGCGTCCGACGTGCCGTTGCCTTTCGGGGCGAGCGCCCCCGTGCAGGTGGTCCCGGATGCGAAGGCCAGCGTGTCGCCCGGCCCGTAGGTCCTGCCGTTGGCCTGGGCGACGCTGTTGAAGGGGCTGGCCTCGGTGCCGGCTCCGGCGGTGGGCCGCGAGCAGTCGACGAAGGTGGTGGAGCCGGCGGCCAGAGCCGGCTGGGCGGGCAGGACAGCCGTGCCGGCGAGGGCGACGGACGCGGCGAAGAGCAGCCGACCGACCGTGCTCCTTCGGATGAGCCTGATCTCCATGCGAGTACCTCCTGGGGTGGGTGGCCTGAAAGTAGAGGTCACTCTTGATCAGGTCAAGAGATTCACATCATTCAATCGATCATTGATCAAATGACCTCCCCGGGAAGGGAGATGGGCGCGCAGGAACCCTCCTGGTCGGAGGCCGCGGACGCGCGGGGTCCAGGGGTGGGCGGTGGCGGCGACGGCCGGGCGCCCCGGCCCGTTCGACTGGGGGGGCGGGCGGCACCCGGCCCCCGGGGCCCGGCCGTCCGGTCAGGGTGCCCGCCCCGCGTCTTCACGCGGGCGGGGCGGGGCCCCGGCGCGTTGCGGCGGTGTTCAGCGGGCCGTGCCGCCGCAGGACGCGCGGACGGTGAGCGTGGGCAGCAACTGCACGTGGCGCACCGGCGGTGGGGAGACGCGGTCCGCCATCCTGCGCAGCAGCAGGTCGACCGCTTCGGCCCCGACGCCCTTCTTCGGCGGGGCGACCGCGGTCAGCGGCGGAGCGCCCAGGGCCGCGAAGACGTCGTCGTAACTGATCACGGACAGGTCCTCGGGCACCCGCAGGCCCCGGTTTCGCAGGATCGGGAGCAGCTGGATGGCGTCCTGGTCGTTGTGGATCAGTACCGCGTCGATTCCACGGTCCCGGGCCCGGACGATCTGATCGGCGACCGTTTCGGGGTCCGCCTGCGGGCCGACACTGTCGATCACGGGTTCCGCGGTCAGCCCGAGGAGTTCGCAACCGTCGAGGTAACCCTCGCGTACCCGGTGTGCCGTCCAGGTGTCGCACCGGGCCACCAGGGCGACGCGTCGGCGTTCGAGCGAGGAGAGGTGGCGCAGTGCGGTGAGGACGCCGTGGCGGTGGTCGGAGGAGACCGAGTCGAGTTCGGCCGCCGGGCTGTCCAGGGCGGGGCGCCGTTCCACCAGGACGGTGGGCGGATCGAGTTCACCGACCCACGCGTGGGTGTCCGGCCGGTCCGACGGCGTCCAGTTGGGGGCGAGGAGGAGCCCGTCGACCCCGGACCTGAGCAACTGCTCGACCTGGTCCCTGTCGGCGCTGGCCTCGTACGAGGAGATGCCGAGGACCAGGTGGGCTCCTCTGGCGCCGGCGGCCTCCCTGGCTCCCGCGATGACGTCCCCGAAGTACTGGGCCGCCGCGGGCACGAGGAGGCCCAGAAGCGGGCCGTCCGGCGGCCGATGGTCGCCGCCGGTGGCGACGGACACCGATCCGTGGGTCCTGCGGACCGCGCCGGCGTCGGCGAGGGCGGCCACGTCGCGCCGTACGGTGACGGCCGGGATGCCGAGTCGCTGCGCGAGGGAGACCAGGCGTACCGAGCCGAGCCTCTGCACCTCTGCGAGGATCCGGGCACGGCGTTCGTCGGCCGAGATCGACATGGCATTCCCCCTGCCGGTGACCCACCGAAGCGCTGATGGCGGCCCCGGTCGCTCGGGAATCTACCATTCGCCCGGCCCCCGGCCGGCGACCGGACGGGCCGCCCTCCGCCGCACGTCCCAGGCCCTTCCGGGGTGCGCGGCGGAGGGCGCGGTGGCATGCGCCTCGCCACGCGCCCTTCCACGGATGCGGCCATTCTGATCAAAACAGCGATCGAATGATACGGTCCGATCGTTGATGGGCGGGTGGCAGGGTGTGATGCGAGGGGTGGAGGACGGGATGCGTATTTCCGGAGAAGAGCGCCGCAGGCTCATCGTGACGACAATCGGTGAGCTGGGCGGACATGTCCGGTTGTCGGAGCTGGCCGAGCGGTTGGGCATCCCCGCCGTCACGGTCCGGCGGGACGTGGTCGCCCTGGCCGATGCGGGGCGCGTCGTGCGCTCCCACGGCTACGTCTCCCTCGACCACGCCTCCCCGGAGAATCCCGCAGGAGGGGGTGGGGCCCCCGCGCAACAGACCGTGGGGCTCCTGGTCCCGTCCGTCGGCTCGTACTTCGACGAGGTCATCGACGGGGTCCGTTCCGCTGCCGCGGAGGCCGGGCTCCGCCTGGTGCTCGGCATCGCGCCGTACGGGGCGGGCGACGACCTGACCCAGGCCGAGCAGCTGTTGGAATCGGGAGCCCAGGGGCTCCTGCTCGCCCCCGGCCTGCTCCCCGGCCTGGGCCGCGAAGACTGCGCGTGGCTGGATTCCCTGCCGGTTCCCGCCGTGCTCGTGGAGCGGCGCTCCCCGACCTTCGACGGCCCCGGGTCACAGCTGGATTCCGTCGGGTCCGACCACCGCGCCGGGGTGTTCAGGGCGCTGCGGCACTTCGCCCGTCTCGGCCACGACAGCGTGCTGCTGGCCGCGCGGAGCGATTCGTGGACCGCCGAGGAGGTACGGGCGGGCTATGTCCAGGGGACGCGCCTGCTCGGGATGGAGCCGGCGCCGGTGCTCGACACGCTCAGGCCCGCCGGATCGGGCCCCGACCCGGCGGGCCTCGCCCGCCGGATCGCCGAGGCGGCGGCGAACGGCACCCGGGCGGTGCTCGTCCACAACGACCAGGACGCCATCCAGCTCCCGCCTCTGCTCCGGGCGCTCGGCCTCACCGTGCCGGACGACATCGCCCTGATCGCTTATGACGACGTGTTCGCGGCGCTGGCCGCTCCGCCGCTGACCGCGGTCGCCCCGCCGAAACGGGCGGTAGGCGAAGCGGCGCTCGCCCTGCTGCTGCGGCGGCTCACCGGCGGCCGCTACCTGCCGGTGAGCCGTACGTCGCTGTTGCCCACCCTTCGCGTGCGCACGTCCTGCGGAGGCTGACGAGCCTCCGTGCGTCTGCGGATCTCATGGCTTCCGCGTCCTGCGCCCCGGGAGCGATGAACCGGTCGGAGGTCGTCGCCTTCCCGCGGTTCCTGGTTCCTGGTCCTCGTCCCCGGTCCCGCCGGGCGGGACTCTCCGAACGGGCCCCCGGGAGCTGACTGATCATTCGTCAAAAAGATCAGGTCAAATGAGCTGCTTGACATGATCGTGATCTCTGGGGCCGGGCCGGTCGTGTCAACGCTATTGGCAGGTCACGGCGGTTTTCCAGAGCGGTGGGCTCGGCTGCTTCTCGTGATCGTATCGATCATTCGATCCATGCATCTTGACTTCGATCACCCGCATCCTCAGGATGGCTGGCAATCGCCCCCGGGTCACCTTCTCGAACAAGGCCGTCCGGGCTCCGTGCCCTCCCTCTTAGGAGTCGTGCCATGCGTTCATCCATGTTCTCCCGCCGCAGAGTCCGCGCCGGCGCCGCGATCACCGCGGCCGCTTTGTGCGGAACCCTGCTTGCCGCCTGCGGAGGCGAGCAGGACGACGCCGCGGGCGCCGACGGCAAGCCGGTCACCCTGACCTTCTGGGGCTGGGCCAAGGGCACCCGGGAAGTCGTCGCCGACTTCAACGCGACCCACCCGGACATCCGGATCACGTTCGAGGAGATCCCCGCCGGCAACGCCGGCGGGTACGCGAAGATCGCCAACGCCGTCAAGGCGGGAAACGCTCCGGACGTCTTCAACATCGAGTACCCGCAGCTGCCCGACTTCGTCAGCCAGGGGGCGGTCCAGGACATCAGCGGGCTCGTCGACGACAGCCTCCAGGGCAAGTACCTGCCGCAGGCGAGCGAACTCACCTCGCTCGGCGGTAGGACCTGGGCCCTGCCCCTGGACGTCGCTCCGCAGACCTTCTTCTACCGTAAGGACCTTTTCCGGAAGGCGGGCATAACGGTGCCCCGGACCTGGGACGAGTTCCGCAAGGCCGCCGAGAAGCTCAAGGCCGCACAGCCCAAGACGCGGATCGCCACGTTCTTCCCGGACGACCCGACCACGTTCGAGGCGATGGCCTGGCAGAACGGCGCCCGCTGGTTCACCGCCGAGAAGGACGCCTGGAAGGTGGACCTCACGAGCCCGGAGACCGACAAGGCCGCCGACTACTGGCAGAAGCTGGTCGACGACGACCTGGTCCAGGTCCAACCGTCGTTCAGCCAGCAGTGGACGGCCTCGCTCCAGAAGGGGGAGACGGCCGGCTACCTGGGGGCGTCGTGGGGCGCGGGCGTCCTGAAGGCGAACCTCGGATCGGCCCCCGGCATGGACGGGAACTGGGCGGTGGCGCCGATGCCCACCTGGAACGGGGAACCCTCCAGCGGCATGCTCGGCGGCACCACCTTCGCGGTCTCCAAGGACAGCAAGAAGGCCGAGGCCGCCGTCGAGTTCGCCACCTGGGCCACCACCACCCCGGAAGGCATGAAGGCCCGCATCGACTCGGGAACCTCGTCCTCCTACCCCGCGGCCACCGCGCTGCTCCCCGTCGCGAAGAAGGCCTTCGACACCACGTTCTACGGCGGGCAGGACATCTACGGCGTCTACGCGGAGGCCGCGAAGTCGATCAAGCCCGGCTGGACCTGGGGGCCCGCCATGGGCGTGACGAACGGTTCGCTGAAGGACTCCTTCGGCAAGGTCGCCGGCAGGACCGGCACCATCGGCGACGCTCTCACCACCGCCCAGCAGGCCACCCTGGACGAGTTCAAGAACCGCGGGCTGAAGGTCGCCCCGTGACCACACGCACCACCCGGGCCGAACCCCTCCGCGCCGCCACCCCCGGGCGGCGCGGGCGGTACGGCGCTCCCGCGGTCCTGCTCGCCCCGTTCCTGCTGCTCTTCACCGCCTGCACCCTCGTGCCGGTGGGCTACGCCGTCCACCTCAGCCTCTACACCGAGCAGCGCGGCGGCCTCGGGTTCGGCGGCACGGAAACCCTTTTCACCGGATGGGGGAACTACGCCCGGGCGCTGAGGGACGAGGCGTTCCTCGACGGATTCGTGAACATCGCCCTGTACTGCCTGATGTACATCCCGGTGATGATCGGCCTCGCGCTGGCGCTGGCCCTGCTGGTGGACTCCACGCTGGCGCGCGCCAAGCGGTTCTTCCAGCTCGCCCTCTTCATCCCGCACGCGGTGCCCGGCATCATCGCCGCGCTGATCTGGATGTACCTGTACACCCCCGGCATCAGCCCGGTGCTCGACGTGCTGGAAGCCCTCGGGTCCCGGCCCGACCCGCTCGGCAGCCCCTTGCCGGCCGTGGTCAACATGGCTCTGTGGCAGTGGACCGGCTACAACGTGGTCATCTTCTACGCCGCACTCCAGGCCATCCCCCGTGAGGTGCTGGAAGCCGCGGTCGTCGACGGCGCCGGCCCGGTGCGCACCGCGTTCAGTATCAAGATCCCGCTGATCCGCGCCTCCCTCGCGATGGTCGGGCTGTTCACCGTCATCGGGTCGCTGCAACTCTTCACCGAGCCGATGATCCTCCACGGCACCGCCCCTGGTGTCACCTCCGCATGGACGCCCAACATGTACGCCTACACCGCCGCCTTCGAACGCAGCGACTACGGTCTCGCCGCGGCCTCCTCGGTCCTGCTCGCGGCCGCCGCCGCGATCCTGTCCTTTGCCGTCACCCGGCTGACCCGGCCCCGGTCCGACCGTCGGAAGGAGGCTGCGGCATGAGCAGTTCCCCCCGGCACTGGAGTCTGTCCAGAGCGGTCGTCAACGGTGTGCTGGTCCTGGCCACCGCCTACACCCTGCTGCCCCTGGGCTGGTTGCTCACCGCAGCCGCCAAGAACACCGCCGACCTGCTCGGCGGGAACACCCTGGGGCCCGACAATTTCCACCTGGGCAAGAACCTCGCCGACCTGGCCTCCACCGGCGACGGCATCTACTTCCGCTGGTACGCCAACTCGCTGCTGTACGCGGGGCTGGGCGCGGCACTGTGCGCCCTGATCTGCGTCGCCGCCGGATACGTGTTCCACGTCTACGCCTTCCCCGGCAAGGAGAAGGTGTTCGGGCTGGTCCTGGTCGGGGTCATGGTCCCCACCACGGCGCTGGCGCTGCCGATGTACCTGCTCGCCTCCGAAGTGGGCCTCGTCAACAGCTTCTGGGCCGTCTTCCTGCCCTCACTGGTCAATCCGTTCGGGGTCTATCTCTCCCGCGTGTTCTGCGCCGGCTACGTGCCCGGCGAGGTGCTGGAGGCCGCACGCGTGGACGGAACGGGGGAGCTGCGCACTTTCTGGTCGATCGGTCTGCCCATGGTCATGCCCGGGTTCGTCACCGTCTTCCTGTTCCAGTTCACCGCCATCTGGAACAACTTCTTCCTGCCGCTGGTGATGCTCTCCGACAACAAGCTCTTCCCGGTCAGCCTGGGCCTGTTCACCTGGAACGTGCAGACCAGGTCATTCCCCGAGTACTACCCGCTGGTCGTCACCGGGGCGCTGCTCGCCGTCGTCCCGCTGATCCTCGCCTTCGTCCTCCTCCAGCGGCACTGGAAGGCCGGTCTCACCGCGGGAAGCGTCAAGTGAGCGCCCCCGTCCACGCCGACTCCTACGAGGAGAAGCCCATGTCCGACCCCCGGCCGTCCGCCGACGACAGGACCGGCTCCCGCCCCCGCGCCGTCCTCGCCATGCACCAGGACCTGGTAGCACGCCTCTTCGACGCCCCCACCACGGCCCGGCTCGTCGCCCTCACCGATATCGACCCCGGACTGGTTCTCGACGACTTCACCACCCCACGGGCCCGGGCCGCGCTGGCGGACGTGGAGGTGATCGTCTCGGGCTGGGGCTGCCCACCGATCGACGAGACCGTTCTGGCCGCGGCGCCGCGCCTGCGGGCGGTCGTGCACGCGGCGGGGTCGGTGAAGCACCACATCACCGACGCCTGTTGGAAGAGGGGCGTCCAGGTCGCGTCTGCCGCCTGGGCGAACGCGTTGCCGGTGGCTGAGTACACCGTGGCGTTTGTTCTGCTGGCGAATAAGGATTTGTTGGGCATTCGTGAGGATTATCGGGCCCGTCGTGCGGCGTATGACTGGCAGGTCGCCTATCCGCAGGCGGGTAATTATCGGCGTGCGGTCGGGGTGGTGGGGGCCTCCCTTATCGGCCGCCGTGTTCTGGAGTTGCTCCGTCCCTATGACCTGGACCTGCTGCTCCACGACCCTTACGTGGAACCGGCCGAGGCCGTGCGCCTCGGAGCCCGCTCCGTCACGCTCGACGAACTGTGCGCGACCTGCGACATCGTGACCGTGCATGCCCCTGAGCTTCCGGGTACTCGTCATCTCATCGACGGCCGGAGACTTGCTCTGATGCGGGACGGCAGTACGTTGATCAATACTTCGCGGGGTTCTCTCATCGATCAGGACGCTCTGACCGCCGAGTTGGTCTCCGGGCGGCTCAACGCGGTTATCGACGTCACGGTTCCGGAGGTTTTGCCTGCGGATTCGCCGCTCTATGACTTGCAGAACGTCGTGCTGACTCCGCATGTCGCCGGTTCTTTGGGGGGCGAGTTGCACCGGCTGGCCGCGGCTGCCGTGGACGAACTCGCCCGCTGGTCCGCGGGAGAGCCCTTCGCGCATCCGGTGGTGGAGGAGGACATCCCCCGCACGGCGTGAGGGGCACACCGCGCGCCTTTTCGCCTGCGGGCGGTGGGGCGGATCGCGGTGGCCTGAAGGCGGTGCCGGAGTGGGCCTGAGCGGGACGGCACCTGTCACCGCACCCCCACCCGGCCCCAGGCCGTGGGGGAGGGGACGAGCAGCGCAAAACCGTCGAGCGGTGCGCCGGCCCTCTCGAGCGGTGGAGGGGCCTGGCTGTGGGGGCGAATGGTCTCGCCATCGTCTACGAGGATGTGCTCCGTCTTGCAGCGGCCTGGAGCTGGGTGCGCGTGCGGATGGCTGAAGGGGCCCGCCCGCGCGAGAAGCCTGACTCAGGGCGGGGGCGGGGCGTCGATCGCTCTCGCCCGGCAGTCTGAGCACTTCCCGGACCTCCTTGCGACGAACAGGTGCCGATAGACCGTCACCTGGCGCTCAGGGATGCCGCAGAGCGTCGCTTTGTCCGCCAAGGCGTGTTCCAGGGCCCGGTCATCTGTTTTCCGGCATTCTGAGGGGGAGATCACCGGTGGATGTTGTGGCGATCATGGAAGCACTGGCTGAACAGGGCATCACGGTGCTCTTCAAGGCCGATGCCGAACGGATGGCAGAGCGGCGCAAGCCCTGGACATTCGTGGCCAGTGGTGCCCCTTTGCGCGACGACATCCTTGTGCGAACCGATGCCGCCTCCGTGGAGCAGTGCCTCGAAGCCTGCCTGCCTCGCCTGCGCGAATTGGGCTTTTCGCTGCCCGAGTGACGAGAGTGGCCAACCGGGATACAACGTGCCGGCTCACCGCGTGTGCTCGCCGGGGGCGTATCGGCTCCAGGTGCCGTCGGCCTCGGTGACGAGCCGACTGGCGGTCTTGGCGTGGTAGCCGAGGGCCTTGGCGATGGCCGGCGCGGGGGCCTGGAGGACGAGATGCCGGATGGCGGAGGTGCGGGCTCGTGGAGCCGGGACACCGAGGTCACGGAGGGGGCCGAGAAAGCTGGTCGGGTTCATCGGCTGGCCCGGGCGGCGGCCGGGGAAGAGCCAGCGGGCGGAGAGGTTCACCGTGGGTGTGCGGGCCGGGAGCGACCGGAGGTAGTCCCGAACGAGATCGGCGACGGGCTTGGGCAAGGGCGAGGGCGGGTGAGGCGTCGTTGCTGGCAGGTGGCGTGGTCCGGTTGGGGCGATCATGGTCAGTCGGGCGGTTCTGGCGCATCGGCTGTTAACCGGAGTCTCGCGGCGTCATCTGGGTTGCTTGGTAGAGGTGTTGGCCGTGTCGTGGCAGGCCGGTGTCGAAGGTCGTCGTCATGCTGCACGAGGCGGGATCAGGAAGCGGGCTGCGGGTACTGGCGCCCGTCACCAGCTGGTGTTCGTCGACCGGTTGGTGGCCACGCTGATACATCTGCGGCACGACCTGCCGCACTCGGTGCTGGGGCTGTTGTTCGGCGTCGATCGCTCCACCATCACCCGCGCGATCGGGGAGATACGTCCGCTCCTGGCCGAGCGGGGGTGCGCGGTTCCCGACCGTCCCGGCCTGCGGGCGTTGCCGGACGTGTTCGCCTATGCCCAGGCCGAAGGCGTCGAGCTGCGGCTGGACGCCACTGAGATCCAGGTCCGCCGGCCGCAGGCCAACCGCGGTGGTCGCCGGGCGTTCGTGTCGGGCAAGAAGAAGCAGAACACGATGAAGGCCACCGTGATCGCCGACTGGCAGGGCCGCACGTTATGGACCGATGCCCTGCGACCTGGACGCATGCACGACGCGACGGCCGCCCGCAACGAAGGCATCGCCATCTGCTTCCAACACTTCCCCGACGTCGAGGTCCTCCTGGACGACGGCTACCTCGGCCTGAGCCGCGACCACCGAGGACAAGCGAACACGCCACCCAGAAAACCCCGCCCGGGAGCACTGCCCGGCAGGGTCGAACAAGGGGAACGCGACCGTCACGGCCACTCATCCGACCGCATCACCGTCGAACACGCCCTCGCCGACCATAAACGCTGGAAGCAACCGACGCGCTGGACCCACCGCCGCGACCGCCTGCCCGACACCTACCGCGCCATCGTCGGCCTCGTCTCCGACCAAACACGCTTCACCCGCTATCACGCACCAACTCCTTAGGTGGGTGGGGTGAGGTGGGTGGTGGCGGTGAGGGTGAGGTGGCCGTGTTGGAGGGCGTTGATGTGGGTGGTTTTGGTTGTTTTGTTTGTTTTGTTGGGGGTGGGGGTGGGGTGGGTTTCTGTTTCGATCCAGCAGGGGTGGTGGAGGTGGGTGGGGCGGTGGAAGGTGGCGTGCATGGTGGTGGGGGTGTGGGTGGGGTGGGTGGGGTGGGTGGCGTGGCTGGCTTGGCGGATGGCTTCGAGGAGGAGCATGTGGGGGGCGTGGGGGGTGGGGTGGGGGAGGAGGGTGGGGTGGTGGGGGGTGGGGCGTAGGCGCCAGCGGTGGGGGTCGTCGGTGGGGGAGAGGACGACGTCTTGTTTTCTGGTGCGTCCTGCGGTGGTGGGGGGGATGGGTGGGGTGGGGGGGTGGGGTGGGGGGGTTGGGTGGTGGTGGTGGGTGGGTGGGGTGGGGCGGTCGAAGGTGAGGGTGGCGACGGCGAGGAGGGCGGCGTCGAGGATGACTTCGACGCGGAGGGTTGTGGTGGTGGGGAGGGTGCCTTGGTAGTGGATTTCGGTGTGTTGGGCGTGCATTTCGATGGTGGTGGGGGTGGTGGTGATGCGGAGGGCTGCGGGGTTGGCGGAGTAGCGCAGGCTGGTCCAGGTGGGGTGGTGGCCGGGTGGGGTTTTGAGTGTGGTGCGGGTCAGGAGCAGGCCGCATCGGCGCAGGCTTTCGCAGAGCAGGAGGGGGTCGTGGACGCCGTGGGGGGAGTGGTAGAAGCTGTGGCGGCGTGGCCATCGGGCGCTGACCAGGTGGGAGTCGGGGCCGGTTTTCTTCCAGCCGGTGAGGTGGATGTCCGTGGGTGGGGGCCGGTGTGCGTACTGGTTGGCGACAGTCGTGGTCGGTGTGGGTTTTACCGTGGTGAGACGGTCGTCCGTACCGAGCATGCCTCTACCCCCCTGGGGCGTGCGTACGTATGCCCTCCGGATCTTTGGCCGAAGGGCTCGCTCAGTAAAATAAGTGTGTTCGTTTTTTTTGTCGAGGTGATGATTCCGTAGCCGGACGGTGGCCGAACCGAAGCGGGAAGGGGTTGCGGGGCGGGGCGGGGTGGGCTCCTCGCGGGGCTGTGGGGGCGGGTGGGCGCGGGCGGGTGCGGTCCTGCACCGTGTCGGCGTGTCGGCGTGACCGGGGGTGGTGTTTGTTCCCTCGCCGGGGGGCGGCCGGCTCCGGCGGGCGGGCGGGCGGCGCAACGGGGCCGCCCGCCCGCCGAAGACGCCGACCGCGAGGCCCGACTCCCCACCCTCCTCTCGCGCGCAAGTCCCGCCCCCCTCCCCGGCCTTCCCGAGGGCCCCCGGGGGCCCGGGCTTCCCGGCTCCGGTCTCTCCGGCCCCGGCCTTCCCGAGGGCGTCCCCCGGGGGGCCCGACCTTCCCGGCTCCGCCCTCCCCGGCCCCCGGCTCTGCTCTCTTCGGGGCCGGCTTTCCCCAGGGCACCCCCCGGGGGCCCGGGCCTCCCGGCTTCCGCCTTCCCCGGCTCCCGTTTTCGTGGGTTCGTCCTTCCGGCTTCGTTCTCTCCGGGCCGGGTCTCGCCGGGGGCGCGCAGGAGGTTCGGCGGGATTGTGGGGAGGGCAGTGGGCGCAGGGAGTCTGGCGGGGTCGGGCGCCCTGCAGGGTCTGGTGAAGTCCCGTTGAAAGTAAGGGCGTTCGGCAGGGCCGGGGTCCGGGAACCCAGTGGGACATCGCGAAGTCCCGGAGGGGATCGGGGGAGTTCGGTGGAGCCGGGAGCCGGGAGCCGGGAGCCGGGAGCCGGGAGCCGGGAGCCGAGCACCGGGGGCCGGGAGCCGGGGGCCGAGCACCGGGGGCCGGGAGCCGGGGGCCGAGCGCCGGGGGCCGGGGGGCGGGGGTCGGGGGGCGGGCACGGGGGGCGGGGGCTGGGTGCCTTGCGGTGCGGGTGGGGCCCCGGGGGGAGGCCCGGGTGTTCGGAGGGTCCGGGAGGCGGGTGCCTTGTGGGGCGGGTGGAGTCCCGGGGGCCCGGGTGTTCGGCGGGGTTCCGGGGGCCCGTGGGAGGTGGTGAAGTCCTGGGAAAGGCAAGGGGGTTCGGCGGGGGCGGGGGCGTCGCAGGGCCTGGTGGAAATTCTTGGGGGTGTTCCTCGGGCTCTGTGGGTTTTTGGGGGGTCGGGCGGTGTGGTGGGGTCGGGGCCTTGTTTCCCGGCGGGGTGTCGTGAAGTCCCGGGTGGGGGGGGGGCAGCGGGTCGGGGGGGTGGGTGCTTTGCGGTGCGGGGTGAAGTGCCGGTGGGGGTAGGGGAGTTCGGCGGTCTAGGGGCCGGGCGCCCCGTTGGGGTGGGTGAAGGCCCGGGGGCAGGGCAGGGCAGGGCGGTGTGGTGGGGTCGGGGTTCTGTTTCCCGGCGAGGCACGGGGAAGTTCCAGGGGTGACAGAGGGGGGGCGGGGTTGGGGTCCTGTTTCCCGGGTGTCTGGTGAACCCTCCCCCCCGGCGAAACAGGGGAGTTCGAGGTGGCGGGGAGTCAGGTGTCTTGCGGTGCGGGGTGAACCCCCTTTGCGGGAAGGGCAGTTCGGTGAGTCCGAGGGGCGGGGGCCTCGCGGGGGCTGGTGAAGTCCCGTTGGGTGCATAGGGGTTCGGTGGGATTCCAGGGGGGGCGGGGGTTTGGTGGAGTGCCGGGCGAGGCGGGCCACTTCGACCGGGCCGGAATCCGGACGCCTTGGAGGGGAGGGGGGAACTCTGGGGAGGGCGGGGGGCGTACCCGGTGCCCGGGGGCGCCCCGCGGGGTGGGGGCCCGGGGAGGGTGGGGAAGCCCGGCGGGGCGCCGGCGCGTCCGGCGGGGCTGGTGGAGCTCCAGGGAGGGGGCGGGGGGCGGGCGGTGTAGGGGGCGGCCCGGGGTGTCTTGGAGGGGTGGGGTTCCGGAAGGAGGGGTGGGGTGTTCGGTGAAGCGGGGTGGGGCGGTGAGGAGTGTGCAGGGGACGCTGTGGGGTGCGGGGTCGTGCGCAGCCCGGGCCGGCGTTGCCGGGGCGGTGTGGGGGCAGAGCCCCGCGGGTGTCGGGGGCGTCGGGGGTTTCAAGGGTGGGGGGCGGGTGGGTGGTTCAGGGTGTGGGGGGGGGGCTGGGGGGTGGGGGGTTCAGGGTTTTGGTAGGGGCAGGGTTATGCCGTGGGTGCTTGTTTCGGCTACCCCGCTCAGGGCCAGGGCCCACAGCCGTTCGAGTTGCGCGCCGGCACTGAGGCGTTCTCGCTGGGTGCCGGGCCGGGCGCGGAGGCAGGCGGCGGTGCCGTCGACCAGGTGCTGGACCAGCACGGCGAGGTCTTCGACGGGTGAGTCCTGATCGAGCTGGCCCATGCGGTGCGCTTCGTCCAGGAGCCTGCGTACTTCCGGTAGCCAGCAGTCGGTCCAGGGGTAGGGGGAACGTGCTTCCCAGGAGAGGCGGACCGCGGCCCGTACCGTGGTCTCGTTCTCCATGAGGTCCGCGATGACCAGGCTGAGCTCGATCACCCGCAGCAGCGGGGGAGCGGGGTTCGCGGCCACCCGGTCCACCGCTTCGGCCAGCAGGGACTGCCCCGCCTGCCAGACGGCGTCCGCCAGGTCGTTCTTGGAGGGGAAGTGGTAGGTCAGCGCTCCCATCGACATCCCCGCCGTCTTGCTGACCGAGGAGAGGGAGGTGCCGTCATAGCCTTTGAGATCGATCTCCGCGGCTGTGGTGCGCACCACAGCCGCACGGGTGCGTACAGCTCGTTTCTGTCTCACCATGCTGCCTCCGGATACCTGCGCGTGGACGGACGCATGGGGGTGCACGGCTGCCGAGCACCCGGGCGAGTTGCTCGTTTCGCCTTCCATGGCGTCAGCAGGACGATGCTGAACCCCTCATCGGCGCCAGCCAAGGGGGACTTGCCCAAGACGTATCAGGTGTCGTGCCGCCGGGCCCTTCTTCCTGTCCTTCTCGCGACGACTTGGCGAAGTGGCGGCCCCGCTGAAGCGCTGTCAGAAAAAAGGAGGACGTTCGCTATGGTCGTGCGGAGGTATTCCGTCAGCCATCACTGGGAGGGGACACGCCATGGTGACGAGCGCCTCGGCCGAGGCCCGGTACCCGCTACCGGCCTTCGTGGACCAACTCTTCGAGGACCTGCCGCGTGCCGACCAGCGCAAGTGGGCCCGGGCCCATATCGAGGCCCTGATGCGGACCCGGGGCAAGAAGACCGTGCGGCGGCTGGCCGCTTCGGTCTCCACCTCCCCGACCGCTCCCCAGGCGCTGCACCAGTTCGTCAACGCCAGCCCCTGGGACTGGATGCCGGTACGGCGGGAGATGGCCCATTGGGCCGAGACCCGGCTGGCCCCGCGGGCCTGGCTCCTGGACTTCGCGGTGATACGCAAACGCGGTGAGCACTCCTGCGGTGTGCACCGGCGCTTCGATCCGGCCACCGGCCGCTCCGCCACCTGCCAGGTCGGGGTGGGGGCCTTCCTCGCCACCGCCGAGGAGGCTCTCCCGGTCCACTGGCGTCTGCTGCTGCCCGGCGCCTGGGCCAACGACCCCCGCCGGCGCCTGCGCGTCCGCATCCCCGACGACGTGGGCTCCCAGCCGGTCGAGGACCACGCCCTGGCCCTGACCGACTTCCTCATGGACAACAGCCGCACCGCCCCCGTCCCGGTCGTCGCCGACCTGGCCACGGCGCCCGGCGCCCACACCCTCGTGCGCGGCCTTGCGGTACGCAACCGCGACTTCGTCATCGCCGTGCCGGCCGGCTTCAAAGTGGTCCTGGGCCGCCACCTGCACCTGCAAAACCCCACCGACGCCGGGGACCGCGGCCTGGCGCTGGCCGCCCGGAGCCTGTTCGAGTTCGATTCCGGTCTCACCCGCACCGAGACGCTCGATGCCACCGACGCCTGCCGCCAGCGCCTCACGGTCACCTCCGCCCGCGTCTACCTGCCCGACACCCACCCCTCCTTCCCCCCGCGCACCTACTGCCTGTTCACCCTGGCCGCGGAGAACAGCAGACGGCCGGCGCAGATGTGGCTCACCAGCCTCACGCACGCCCGGGCGGCCGAACTGGCGGCGCTGACCCGGCTGCTGTCCCGCAGCCAGGAAGCGGTGCGCCGCATGGAGAGCGATTTCGGCCTGCTCGACTTCGAAGGCCGCTCCTACCCCGGCTGGCACCACCACATGACCCTGGTCTCCGCGGCCTACGCCTACCACCGGGTCGGGCACCTCGCGGCCACCGACCTGACCAAAGCCGCCTGATCCCCCCGTCCCAACCCCCACCAGGGCCCCCAACCCCCACCCCGGGCCTCCGGCCCCCTCCAGGACCCCCGGCCCCCTCCAGGGCCCCCGGCCACCTCCCGCCCTCTCCGACCTCCCGATCCCCTCCCGGACCCCCGGCTACCTCCCAGACTCCCGGCCATCTCCCGCCCCTCTCCGACCTCCCGATCCCCCTCAGACCTCCAGCCTCCCGACCTCCCCCAGCGCCCTCAGGCCCCGCTCCCACCGCCCCCACCCCCTTCCGGCCCCCTTCCGGTCCCCGCCCTCACCCCCCCCGGGTCCCTTTCCGGTCCCCGCCTCCAGCCTCCCGGCCTCCTCCCGGACCGGGTCCCACCTCCCAGACCTCCCGCCCCCAGGCCCCCCGCCTCCCGACCACCCCCGGGCCTCCCGGCCTCCTTCCGGGCCCCCGGCCCACCGGGCTCCACGGCCCCCGGCCCTGCCGTTCCCGGCCTGCCGCCCCCCGCCCCTCCCGCACGGCCGGAGACGACACCCACGGTGAGATCATGCTGAAGCACACATACGAGGGGCAGGACTGCAGTCTGGCCCGGACCCTCGAAGTCGTCGGTGAACGCTGGACCCTGCTCATCGTGCGTTCGGCGCTGCTCGGCGTCCGCCGCTTCGACGGCTTCCTCGCCAGCCTGGACATCGCCCGCAACGTCCTGACCAACCGGCTGGCACGCCTGGTCGAGGCCGGACTCATGGAGCGCGTCCCCTACCAGTGCAGGCCCCTTCGCCACGAGTACGTCCTCACCCCCGCCGGACGCGACCTCACCCGCTCGGTCATCGCGCTCACGCAGTGGGGCGACCGGAACCTGCCCGCCCGCCTGGGCCCCCCGCGCAGGGCCGAGCACACCGGATGCGGGGGAGAGGCCCACATCGAACTGCGCTGCTCGCACTGCGGCCACGAAGTCGGCGACGAGGAAGTGACCATGCGGCGCCTGCGGTGACCCCCGGGAGGTGGGGGGGAAGTGACGGCGCGGTGCTTGCGGCGACCACCGGCGGGTGGTGCAGGAGGTGACCATGCGGTGCTTGCGGCGCGCCCGCCGGGGGGTGGTGCAGGTGGTGTCCATGCGGCGCCTGCGGTGACCCCCGGGGGGTGGTGGGGGAAGTGACGGCGCGGTGCTTGCGGCGCGCCCGCCGGGGGGCGGTGCAGGAGGAGGTGGCGGTGCGGCGTTCGGGGTGATCGCCGGGGGCAGCGCACGACCAAAGATGCCCCGCCCCCGCGCTCCGCCCCACGATGATCCCCTCCGCCCCGTCCGGGCGGCCGGAGGAGGAGAGGGATCGTGACGTCCATCATGGGAGCGTTTCGCAGAACGGTCATGGCGCCCTCCCTGAGCGAGGTGAGTTTCGCCGGCCGGGGATTCGACATCCCCCCCACCCAGGAGACCCGAACCCTGGAAAGCGTCCCGCAGGCCGTGGTCTGCGGCTTCGAATGGGCCATCGGCGACCGCTCCCTGACCGACACCGAACGCCGCCTGTCCCTGGTCGACGCGGACGTACGCGGCTTCGCCTACGAGGGCGCCACGATGGCCTGCGCGATCCGGGACGCGATGAACCCCCGGGGCCACCGCACCCGCGACCTCCTGCACGGCCAGGGCGGCAGGGCCCACATCTTCCTGAACTACATCGGTATCGGTTTCGCCATGGCCCGCCTGCCCCGCCCCCTGTGGAAGCGCATCCTGCCCCCGCTCACCGCCCCCGACCACTACCCCGCCATGAACTGGCTGGCCGTGGACGGCTACGGATTCGACCAGGCCTACTTCGACACCGCGCGCCGCGTCGAGCAACAACGACGCCCCCGCCCCTACCCCTGGCAGGGGAACGCCGACTACTTCCCGCGCGCCGCCGACCAGGGGCTGGGGCGCGCCCTGTGGTTCATCCACGGCGCCCGTACCGACCATGTCGCCGCCGCCCTCAACGCGTTCGCCTCCCACCGCCACCCCGACCTGTGGAGCGGCGTGGGCCTGGCCGCCACCTTCGCCGGCGGCGCCCCCGGCCCGCTGGCGGCCCTGCGCCACCACGCCGGCCCGCACGCCGCGCACCTGGCCCAGGGCGCGGTCTTCGCCGCCAAGGCGCGCCACCACGGCGGACACGTCCCCGACCACACCCGGGCCGCCCTCCACGCCCTGAGCGCCCTGGACGTCCCCGCCGCCGCCGAACTCGCCGACGCCTGCGCCGTCCCCGCCCACCAGGCAGGGGCCCTGCCGGCCTACGAGATCTGGCGGCGCCGGGTGCGCGAGCAACTGCCCGCCGTCCCCCTCTGAGCACGCTCGGAGTGGACGGCCGTTTCGGAACCACGGATACATTCGTCGCGGAATTGTTCGGTCACGAGGGGCGGTCTATCGCGGTGTCTACTGCATTCGGTGCGCTTCGGCGCCGGCTACTCACACCTCCCATTTCCGAGACCACCATGAAGGTGCGCGGATTCCATGTGAAGAACCCGGAATCCCGAAAGCGTCTCGAGGAAATCGGCGAAACCTTCCTCCAGGGGTACGCGTTCGCCCTCCAGGCGTCCTCGGCGCCCGAAGCCGAGGACCTGCTGGAAACGGTGCCGCACGACCTGCGGGGCTTCGCCTACGAAGGGGCCGCGATGGGCGCCGTCGTCCACGACGCGCTGCCCGGGCACAGCGGCCGCCTCGCGGGCCTGCTCGCCGGCCGCGGCCGCCACCACGACTACATGATCCACGTCGGGATCGGCTGGGCCATGGCCCGCCTGCCGCGCCCCCTGTGGCCCGACATCCGCACCACCGACCCCCTCCTGCGGTGGCTGGCCCTGGACGGGTTCGGGTTCCACCAGGCCTACTTCAAGACCCCCGCCTACGTCCGCGACCCCTCCCCGCCCCCGCCCCTGCGCTGGAACGGCGGCCACAACCACTACACCGCCCACGCCATCGACCAGGGCATAGGCCGGGCCCTGTGGTTCGTCGGCGGCACCGACCCCGCCACGGTCGCCCAACTGATCGCCTCCTACGCCCCGCCCCGCCACGCCGACCTGTGGGCCGGCGCGGGACTGGCCTGCACCTACGCCGGGGGCGCCACCGAGGAAGAGCTCACCCTGTTCGCCCGGCAGGCCGGCGAACACCGCTGGGCCCTGGCCCAGGGGGCGGCGTTCGCCGCCGAGGCCCGCACCCGGGCCGCACTGGTGAGCGAGCACACCCACCGGGCCACCCGCGCCGTATGCGGGATCTCCGTCCAGGAGGCCTCCCGGATCTGCAACGCCCTCAAACCCGCCGCCGCCTCCCCCAACGCGCTTCCGGCCTACGAGAACTGGCGCAGAGACATCTCCGCCCACCTCGCCTCCGCATCGACTCTCCGGAAAGGTGCCGATCAGTGACCATGGCGAAGAACTGGCTACGCAGGAATTCCCCGGGCATCGTCGCGCTCACCCTCATGGCGAGCATCTTCTACGCTGTTCGCCTTCCCGAACCCTCCGCCGCCGACGTCCGGGAAACAGCAGCCGATTTCGCTTTCGAGCCGATGGCCATAGCCCTGCCCGGAGGATTGCCCACCCAGAAGGTCAGGAAAGTCAACAAGGCTTACCAGCACATCGAGGCGTGGATCTCCTCGGTCGGCGCCGGCATCGCTGTGAACGACATGGACGGCAACGGCCTCTCCGACGACCTGTGCCTGACCGACCCCCGCACCGACCAGGCGGTGGTGACCCCCGCCCCCACCCGCGGCAAGGCCTACCCGCCCTTCGCCCTCGACCCCGCCCCCCTGCCCACCAGCGCCACCATGGCCCCCATGGGCTGCCTGCCCGGCGACTTCAACGAGGACGGCGCCATCGACCTCCTCGTCTACTACTGGGGCCGCACCCCCGTCATCTTCCACAACCGCGGCAAGGGCGGCGCCCCTCTCACCGCCTCCTCCTTCACCCCCACCGAACTCCTGCCCGGCACCACCGGCCCCGCCTACACGGGCCCGCTGTGGAACAGCAACACCGCCGCCGTCGCCGACTTCGACGGCGACGGCCACGACGACATCTACATCGGGAACTACTTCCCCGACAGCCCCGTCCTGGACCCCTCCAAGGACGGCGACGTCACCATGAACGACTCGCTCTCCCACGCCCAGAACGGCGGCGGTGGCCACTTCTTCCGCTGGACCCCCTCCGGCTTCCGCAAGACGGACGACGCCCTGCCCCAAGACCTCAACCAGGGATGGTCCCTGGGCGCGTCCGCCGCCGACCTCGACGGTGACCACCTCCCGGAGGTCTACCTCGCCCACGACTTCGGGACTTCGGCCCTGCTCCACAACACCTCACGCCCGGGCCGGATCACCTTCCGCGAGGTCAAGACCGTCCACACCGCCACCACCCCCAAGTCCAAAGAGCTGGGACGCAGCTCCTTCAAGGGGATGGGCGTCGACTTCGGCGACCTCGACCACGACGGCCTGTACGACATGTTCGTCAGCAACATCACCACCTCCTTCGGCATCCAGGAGTCGAACTTCGCCTTCGTCAACCAGGCCCGGGACAAGGCCGACCTGCGCTCGCGCTTCCACCGCGGCCAGGCCCCCTACCGCGACGAGTCCACCGGCCTCGGCCTGGCCTGGTCCGGCTGGGGGTGGGATGTGAAGATGGGCGACTTCGACAACAACGGCGACCTGGAGATCACCCAGGCCCTCGGCTTCGTCAAGGGCAAGAACAACCGCTGGCCCCAGCTGCAGGAACTCGCCACCGCCAACGACGCCCTGGTCGCCAACCCCACCTGGTGGCCCAACGTCCGCCACGGCGACGACCTCGCCGGCAGCCAGCGCATGCGGTTCTTCGCCAAGGACCACGACACCGGCCGCTACACCAACCTCTCCACCGTCCTGGGCCTGGGCGACCCGGTGCCCACCCGCGGCATCGCCACCGGCGACGTCGACGGCGACGGCCGCCTCGACCTCGCCGTCGCCCGCCAGTGGGACGAACCCGTCTTCTACCGCAACACCGCCCCCGACCCCGGCTCCTGGCTGGAACTCGACCTCACCCACCCCGACGGCGCCCCGGTCATCGGCGCCGAGGTCCGCGTCGAACTGCCCGACGGGAGCAAGCGCATCGCCCGCGTCGACGGAGGAGGCGGCCACTCCGGCAAACGCACCACCGACCTCCACATCGGCCTGGGCCAGGACGTTCCCGCGGAGGTCCCCGCAACGCTCACCTGGCGCGACCGCCAGGGCGAGGTCCACGAGCAGGAAGTGAGGCTGGCCCCCGGCAGGCACAGCTTCGAGCTCGCCAGCCAGGCCAAGGAGAAGTGACCATGCCCGCAACCCACCCCCCGGCCCCCACCGCGGGACCGCGCCACAACCCCAAGATCGTCACCGCGCTCCGCCGCTTCGCGATCTCCATCTCCGTACTCAACATCGTCGGTTACACCGTCCTGGGCTTCGAACAGCCCTGGCTGTGGCCCCTGTTCGCGCTGGCGACGGCCTACACCGTCGAGATCGCCCTGGAGGCCCTCGGCGCCCGCGCCGACAAACGCGCCCCCCGCTTCCGCGGCGGCGGTGCGCGAGGACTGATCGAATTCCTCTACCCCGCCCACATCACCGCCCTCGCGGTGAACATGCTCACCTACGTCAACGACCAGGTCTGGGTCATGGTGTTCGGCGTCGTGGTCGCCGTGGGTGCCAAGTGGGTGCTGCGGGCCCCCGTCCGCGGCCGCATGCGCCACTTCATGAACCCCTCCAACCTCGGCATCGCCGTCATCCTGCTGCTGTTCCCCTGGGCCTCGATCGCCCCGCCCTACCAATTCACCGAATACGTGGACGGCGGCATCGACTGGCTCGTCCCCGCCGTCATCATCGCCCTGGGCACCCTCCTCAACGCCAAACTCACCGAACGCATGTGGCTCATCCTCGCCTGGGTCGGCGGATTCGCCCTGCAAGCCCTCATCCGCGGACTGCTGTTCGACACCTCGATCCCCGCCGCCCTGGCGATGATGACCGGCGTGGCGTTCGTCCTGTTCACGAACTACATGATCACCGACCCCGGCACCACCCCCTCCTCCCGCTGGGGCCAGATCGCCTTCGGCGCCGGCGTCGCCGCCGTCTACGGCCTGCTGACCGCGCTGAGCGTCGCCTACGGCATCTTCTTCGCCACCGCCCTGGTCTGCGGCATCCGCGGCGCCTTCCTCTGGGTCAGCGACATCGTCTCCCGCCGACGCGCCGAGGAGGCCCAGGCCGACGCCGCCGCCGGCACACCCCCGCCCCCCGGCCACCCTCGCCCCGCCGACGCCGCCACCCCGCCCGCCTGCGGCAACGGCTGCGCCGAAGGAGCCTGCTCCTGCCCCGCCCGCCCCCAGGACAACGAGGCGAACGACCGCAGGATCGTGGTGTCGGCATGAGCAGAATCGCCATCATCGGCATGGCCTGCCGCTACCCCGAGGCCACCACCCCCGACCAACTGTGGGCCAACGCCGTCGCCGGACGCCGCGCCTTCCGCCGCCTGCCCCACCAGCGCATCAGCCTGGACGACTACTGGGACGCCGACCCCTCCACACCCGACACCTTCTACTCCCGCAACGCGGCCGTGCTCGAAGGCTACGCATTCGACCGCGTCGCCCACCGGATCGCCGGCAGCACCTTCCGCTCCACCGACATGACGCACTGGCTCGCCCTGGACACCGCCGGACGGGCCCTGGCCGACGCCGGGTTCCCCGCCGGCGAGGGACTGCCCCACCAGCGCACCGGCGTCATCATGGGCAACACCCTCACCGGCGAATTCACCCGCGCCAACGTCATGCGGCTGCGCTGGCCCTACGTACGACGGGTCATGGCCACCGCCCTCGCCGACCAGCCCGGCTGGGACCACACCCGCCTCACCGCCTTCCTCCACGAGGTCGAAACCTCCTACAAGGCGCCCTTCCCGGCCGTCGACGAGGACACCCTGGCCGGCGGACTCTCCAACACCATCGCCGGCCGCATCTGCAACCACTTCGACCTCAACGGCGGCGGATACACCGTCGACGGAGCCTGCTCCTCCTCCCTCCTCTCGGTCACCACCGCCGCCACAGCCCTGACCAACGGCGACCTGGACGTCGCCCTCGCCGGCGGCGTCGACCTCTCCCTGGACCCCTTCGAGATCATCGGCTTCGCCAAGACCGGCGCCCTGGCCCGCAAGGAGATGAAGCTCTACGACAAGGACTCCAACGGCTTCTGGCCCGGCGAGGGCTGCGGCGTGATCGTCCTGATGCGCGAAGAGGAAGCGATCGCCCGCGGCCACCGCATCTACGCCACCGTCGCGGGCTGGGGCGTCTCCTCCGACGGCCAGGGCGGCATCACCCGCCCCGAGGTCGACGGCTACCGCCTGGCCCTGGACCGCGCCTACGCCCGGGCGGGATTCGGCATCGAGACCGTCCCCCTCTTCGAAGGCCACGGCACGGGAACAGCCGTCGGCGACGCCACCGAACTCACCGCCCTGATGAAGGCCCGCACCGCGGCCGACCCCCAAGCACCCCCCGCCGCCATCGGCTCCATCAAGGGCATGATCGGCCACACCAAGGCGGCCGCAGGCGTGGCCGGCCTGATCAAGGCGGCCATGGCGGTGGACCACCACACCGTGCCGCCCTCCATCGGCACCCTGGACCCCCACGACCTGCTCACCGCCCCCCAGGCCAACCTCAAGGCGCTGCGCAAGGCCGAGACCTGGCCCGGCACCGCACCCCGCCGCGCCGGCATCACCGCCATGGGCTTCGGCGGCATCAACACCCACGTCGTCCTGGACGAACCGGCCGGCCGCCGCCGCCCGCCCGCCGCCCGCCCCCTCACCCCCCTGGCCCACTCCCCGCAAGACAGCGAACTCCTCCTCTTCGACGGCGCCACGGCCCGCGACCTGACCCAGCGGCTCTCCGAGGTCGCCGACTACACCCCCCACCTCTCCTACGGGCAGATCACCGACCTCGCCGCCACCCTCCACCACGAACTGCGCCACCACCCCTACCGGGCAGCGGTGGTGGCGACCTCCCCGCAGGACGCCGAGAACCGGCTGCGCCACCTCGTGGACCTCCTGGAGCGGGGAGAGAGGGAACACCGGGCCGCCGACGGCCGGACCCTGCTGGGCAAGGCCGCCGGCCGCAAACGCATCGGCCTGCTCTTCCCCGGCCAGGGCTCCGGCCACGGCACCGGCGGCGGCGCCCTCAGCCGCCGCTTCCCCGAAGCCGCCGCGGTATGGAGCCGCACCGCACCGCAGACCGGCCCGCACACCGTGGACACCCAGGCGGCCCAGCCGCGCATCGTCACCGGCTCGGCAGCGGGCCTGCGCGTCCTGGACGAACTGCGGCTGGAGGCGTCCCTGGGCATCGGCCACAGCCTCGGCGAACTCTCCGCCCTGTGCTGGGCCGGAGCCCTGGAGGAGGACACCCTCATCGAAGCGGCGGCCGTGCGCGGCAAGGCCATGGCAGAACACGGCGCACCGGGCGCCATGGCCTCCCTCGGCGCCCCGCCCCAGCAGGCACAGGACCTCATCAGCGGCCTCTCCGTCGTCGTGGCCGGCTACAACGGCCCGCAGCAGACCGTCGTCTCGGGCCCGCCCAACGAGATCGAGGAGGTCCGCCGCCGGGCCGGGCGCGCCGGCGTGGCCTGCACACCCCTGCCGGTCTCCCACGCCTTCCACTCACCGCTGGTGGCGCCGGCCGCCGAGTCGTTCGGCAACTGGCTCAAGAGCGCCGACTTCCGTCAACCGGCCGGCCGCGTGATCTCCACCGTCACCGGGGCCGAGCTGACCCCGGGGGCCGACCTGTCGGCCCTGCTGCGGGAGCAGATCACCGCCCCGGTGCGCTTCACCGAAGCGGTCCGCGCCGCGGCCCGGGACGTCGACCTGTTCATCGAGGTGGGGCCCGGCCGGGTCCTGGCCCACCTGGCGGGGACGGTGACGAACGTGCCCGCCCTCTCCCTGGACACCGACGACGAGTCCCTGCAATCGCTCCTGCGGGTGGTGGGCGCCGCGTTCGTCATCGGCGCGCCCGTCGCCCCCCACCGCCTCTTCCGCGACCGGCTGACCCGCCCGCTGCGCATCGGCCAGGAACTCTCCTTCCTGGCCAACCCCTGCGAACAGGCCCCCGAACCGGCCCCACCCCGACCCCACCACCCGCAGCCCACCACCCCACCCTCCGCCGACACCCCCACCGCGCCCTCCGCCGCACCTTCCGCCGCGCCGCCCGCCGCGCGCCCGGCCTCCGAACCCCGGCCCCAGCCCCTGCCTTCCGAACCCCGCCCCCTGCCCTTGCCCTTTGACCCCCAGCCCCTGCCCCCGACCCTTTCGGCCACCCCGGCGCCCCCGGAGGCGAACAACACCCCCACCCCGCCCCACCCCCACCAGGCGGCCCCCCACGAGGCGGCCTTCCACGAGGCCGCTCCTCACGAGGCGGCCCTCCACGAGGCGGCCCCTCACGAGGCGGCCCCCCGCCAGGAGACCGGCGCCGCCCACGCCCTCGACGTCCTCAGCGCCCTGGTCGCCGAACGCGCCGAACTCCCCGCCCACCTGGTCGACCCCGACAACCGGCTCCTGGACGACCTGCACCTGAGCTCCATCACCGTGGGCCAGCTCGTCAACCAGGCCATGACCCAGCTCGGTATCGCCCCCGCGCAGGAACCGATGAACTTCGCCACCGCCACCCTGGCGGAACTGGCCGAAGCCCTCGACAACCTGGCGAACACCACCCCCGGCGCCGAAACGGCCACGGCCACGGCCGTCACCGCAGCGGCCCCCTGGGCACGCGCCTTCTCCGTGGACCTGGACGAAGTCGCCCGCCCCCCGGCCGGCCCGCCCACCTCCGGCGCCTGGGAGTTGTTCGCACCCCCGGACTACGAGATCGCCCAGACCCTGCGCACCGCGCTCCACCACGCCCGAACGGGCCCCGGAGTCCTGGTCTGCCTGCCGCCCCACTGCCCCGCACAGGACATCGACCTGGCCCTGGCAGCGGCGAAACGGGCGCTCACCGCCCCCGAAGGAAGCCGCTTCGTCCTGGTCCAGCACGGCCGCGCCGCCGCGGGCCTGGCCAAGACCCTCCACCAGGAGGCACCCCACCTGGTGACCACCCTCATCGACATCCCCCTCACCGAGGAGACGGTGCACCACGTGGTGGCCGAGGTGTCCGCCACGACCCGGTTCTCCGAAGCCCACTACGACGCCGACGCGGTCCGCCGCGTCCCCACCCTGCGGGCCCTGCCTATCAGCCCCGAACACCAGGACACCCCCCTGGGCGCGGGCGACGTCCTGCTGGTCACCGGCGGCGGCAAGGGCATCTCCGCCGAATGCGCCCTGGCCATCGCCCAGGACACCGGGGCACGCCTCGCGATCCTGGGACGCTCCGACCCGGCCACCGACCCGGAACTGGCCGACAACCTGCAACGGATGACCGACCACGGCATCACCCTGCGCTACGCCCGGGCCGACGTCACCCACCCCGAACAGGTCCGCACCGCCCTGGCCGAACTGCGCACCGCACTCGGCCCGGTCACCGCCCTGCTGCACGGCGCCGGACGCAACGACCCCGGCCCCCTGCACACCCTGCGACCGCAGGACTTCCACCGCACCTTCGCCCCCAAGGTGGACGGCCTGCGGACCGTACTGGAAGCGGTGGACCCCCAGGAGCTGAAACTGCTGGTCACCTTCGGCAGCATCATCGGCCGCGCCGGCCTGCGCGGCGAGGCGCACTACGCCACCGCCAACGAATGGCTGGCCGACCTCACCCAGGAGACCGCCCGCACCCACCCGCACATCCGCGCCCGCTGCGTGGAATGGTCGGTGTGGTCCGGAGTGGGGATGGGCGAGAAACTCTCCGTCGTGGAGACCCTCTCCCGCCAGGGCATCGTCCCCCTCCCCCCCGACCAGGGGGTGGACATCCTCCTGCGCCTCATCCGCGACCCCGCCGCACCGGTGGTGACGGTCGTCAGCGGCCGCACCGAAGGCATCGACACGGTACGCCGCGACCTGCCGCCCCTGCCGCTGCTCCGGTTCACCGGCACCCCCCTGGTGCGCTACCACGGTGTGGAACTGGTCACCGAGGTCGAGCTGAACGCCGGCACCGACCCCTACCTCGCCGACCACCTCCTGGAAGGCAACCTCCTGCTCCCCGCCGTCATGGGCATGGAAGCCATGGTCCAGGTCGCCGCCGCGGTCACCGGCCGAACGCAGACCCCCCTCATCGAGGACGCCCGCTTCCTGCGCCCCATCGTCGTCCCGCCCGACGGGAGCACCACCATCCGCATCGCCGCGACGGTCACCGCGACCGACACCGTCGCCGTCGCCGTCCACACCCAGGACACCGGCTTCGCCGCAGAGCACTTCCGCGCCCGCCTGGTGTACTCCCACGCCCAACCCCCCGACGGACCGCCCCTGCAGACCGACGCCGCCACCCCCCACGTCCCCCTGGACCCCCAGGGCGACCTCTACGGCGGCATCCTCTTCCAGGGCCCCCGCTTCCAACGGCTGCGCCGCTTCCACCGGATGACGGCACGACAGGTGGACGCCGACGTGGCCCTGCACCGCCCGGAGGGCTGGTTCGCCGGCTTCCTGCCCGCCACGATGCTCCTGGCCGACCCCGGCATGCGCGACGCACTGATGCACGGCAACCAGGTGTGCGTACCCGACGCCACCCTCCTGCCCTCGGGGGTCGAACGCATCCACCCCCTGGGCGCCGACGCCCACGCCCCGGGCCACCTGCGCTACTGCGCGGTCGAACGCAGCCGCGACGGCGACACCTACGTCTACGACATCGCCGTACGCGACGCCCAGGGCACCGTCGTCGAACGCTGGGAGGGCCTGACCCTGCAAGCGGTGCGCAAGAGCGACGGCTCCGGCCCCTGGGCCCCGCCCCTGCTGGGCCCCTACCTGGAGCGGACCCTGGAGGACGTGCTCGCCACCCCCCTGGCGGTCACGGTCGAACCCCACGGCGACAGCCCCACCGGATCGCTCGCCCAACGCCGGGCGTTCACCGCCCTCGCCGCCTCCCGGACCCTGGGCGCCGCCGCGATCGTGCGCCACCGGCCCGACGGGCGCCCGGAAATCGACGGCGGATGGCACCTGTCGGCCTCCCACGGCCCCCACCTCACCCTGAGCGCCCTGGCCCGCACCGAAGTCGCCTGCGACGTCGAAACGGTCACCCCCCGCGAGATCGACCAGTGGCAGGGCCTGCTGGGTGAGCACACCGCCGCCGCCCGCCTCACCGCCCAGGAGACCGGCGAACCCTTCGACACCGCCGCCACCCGGGTCTGGAGCGCGGCCGAGTGCCTGAAAAAGGCCGGCGCCATGACCGGCACACCGCTCAGCGCGCTGCCGCAGAAGAAGAACGGCTGGGTCCTCTTCACCGCCGGCGACCTGCGGATCGCGACCTTCGCCACCACCGTGCACCACACCCCCGAACCCGTCGTCTTCGCATTCCTGACGCACACCCCGCACCAGCCGGAAGGGCGGTCCCAGGACCATGTCGGATGACTACTTCGAATACCGGCACACCGTCGGCTTCGAGGAGACCAATCTGGTCGGCAACGTCTACTACGTGAACTACCTGCGCTGGCAGGGACGCTGCCGGGAGCTGTTCCTCAAGCAGAAGGCGCCCGACGTCCTCGCCGACCTCCAGGACGACCTCAAACTGTTCACCCTCAAGGTGGACTGCGAGTTCTTCGCCGAGATCACCGCCTTCGACGACGTGGCCATACGCATGCGGCTGTCCGAATTCGGACAGACCCAGCTGGAGTTCACCTTCGACTACGTCAAGGTCGGCGAGGGCGGCGAAACCCTGGTCGCCCGGGGCCGCCAACGGGTCGCCTGCATGCGGGGGCCCAACACCGACACCGTGCCCTCACCCGTCCCCCAGGCCCTGGCCCGGGCCCTGGAACCCTACGGCGCACCGAGCCGGACCCTGCCCGGGCGGGCGGCATGAGAATACGCACCCCCACCCCCCGCGCCCCCGCGCCCGCCACCGACCCCGAACGGCTGCGCGGGGCACTGGGCACCTTCGCCACCGGGGTGACCGTGGTGACGGTCGGCGGCCCCGCACCCCACGGCATGACGGCCAACTCCTTCACCTCCGTCTCCCTGGACCCCGCCCTGGTACTGGTGTGCCTGGGCCGCGACACACTGATGCACCGCCTCCTGGCCGACGCCGACGCCTTCTGCGTCTCGGTACTGGAAGCGGGACAGGAAGAAGTGGCCCGGCACTTCGCCGACCGCTCCCGCCCCCGGGGCCCCGCCCAGTTCGACACCGTCGCCTGGGGACCGGGCCGCACGGTGGACGCCCCCCTCATCACCGGCGCCGCCGCCCACTTCGAGTGCGCCACCTGGCGTGCCTACGACGGCGGGGACCACACCATCTGCGTGGGCAGGGTGCTCACCTTGAAGGCGTCCCCCGACCGGGAACCCCTGGTCTTCCACCGGGGCCGCTTCCAGCGCCTGCCCCCCACACGACGGAAGGACGCGGCATGAGCGGCCGCCGCCCGGCCTCCCCCCCGCTGCGGGCGCTGCCCGGCCTGCTGCGCAAACTCGCCGTCGACCGGCTCGGGATGATGCGGGACGCGGCCGCCCTGGACGACGCCGTACTGGTCTCCCTGGGCCCCAAGAAACTCTTCGTCTTCAACCGGCCCGACTACGCCAAACACGTCCTGGCGGACAACGCCGCCAACTACCGCAAAGGCATCGGCCTGGCCGAGTCCCGGAAAATGCTCGGCGACGGCCTGCTGACCAGCGAGGGCGACCTGTGGCGCCGGCAGCGCAGCACCGTGCAGCCGGCGTTCAAACCCGCACGGGTGACCACCCACGCCCAGGCGGTGGCCCAAGAGACGGTGAAACTGCGCGACCTGCTGGCACGCCGCGGCGCCCACGGCCCCCTCGACGTACTCCAGGAGGTGACGGGCTTCACCCTCGGCGTGCTGGGCCGCACCGTACTGGACACCGGCCTCCACGCCCACGGCGGCATAGCCCACGCCTTCGAAGCGGTCCAGGACCAGGCGATGTTCGACATGGTCACCCAGAACACGGTGCCCACCTGGGCCCCGCTGGCCACCCAGCGCCGCTTCCGCCGCTCCCGCCGCGAACTGCGACGCACCGTCGACGAACTCGTCGCCGACCGCAGCGCCCGCCTCAACGACACGCCCACCGCCGACGACGACGCCTTCGCCCTCATGATCGCAGCCGCCCGCCGCCACACCGACCCCCGCGCCGGATACGAGCAACTGCGCGACGAACTGGTCACCCTGCTCCTGGCCGGCCACGAGACCACCGCCAGCACCTTGGGGTGGACCCTGCTGCTCCTGGCCCGCCACCCGCACCTGAGGGACCTGGTACGCCAGGAGGCCCGCGCCGTGCTCGACCACGGCCGGGCCCCCGACGCCGGCGACCTGCACAAACTGACCTACACCACCCAGGTCGTCCAAGAGGCCATGCGCCTGTACCCGCCGGTGTGGATCCTGCCCCGGGTGGCCCTGCAGCCCGACGAGGTGGGACCGTACGCGGTGCCCTCCGGCGCCGACGTCCTCATCTGCCCCTACACCCTGCACCGCCACCCCGCCCTGTGGGAGCGCCCCGAGCAGTTCGACCCGAGCCGCTTCGACCCGGCACGCCTCGCCGACCGCCCCCGCTACGCCTACATCCCCTTCGGCGCCGGCCCCCGCTTCTGCGTCGGCAGCGGCCTGGGAATGATGGAGGCGGTCTTCGTCACCGCCCTGCTGACCCGGGACCTCGACCTGGACACCCTGCCCGGGGACGACAGGACGCCCGAGCCGATGATGTCGCTGCGCATGCGGGGCGGGCTCCCCATGACGGTCCGCCCCCTACGGTGAGGACCCGGCCGGCGCCCGCCCCGCCCCGGCCGCGGCACGTGCCGCGGCCGGACGGCGCATCAGCCCGTGGCGCTCTCCAGGGCGCCGGTGCGCAGGTCGAGCAGCGCCATCAGCACCGGCGGGTCGAACACCTCCAGCGGCCGCAGCGCGACCCCCACCGGCAGCAGCACGGTATCGGCCTGCACCGTCAGCGGACCGTGGCGCCCCACCGACACCGCCTCCCCCTCCCTCTCGTCGGCCGCGCCCGAGACGAGGTGCTCCTGCCCGTAGGGCACCGAGTGCACCAGGAGGTACCAGGTACCCACGGGAACGTTGCGCAGTTCGAAGGCGCCGGGCCCCTCCAGGACGGAGCACCTCACCGGCCGCCCCTGGGGGACCTGGGTGGGGAACAGCCCCACATAACAGGGCCCGGCCGCCCGCCCCGCGGGGAGCGTGACGTGGCCCCGCAGCGTGATGCCCGAGACACCGGCCGGCGAGGCGGGGGAGTCGGGCCACGGCTCCTGGTCGATGCCGGAGGCGAAGCCCTCCAACTCCCGGTAGACGCTGGGGGAGACGCCCACACACGCCTTGAAACGCGAACTGAAGGTGCCCACGCTGCTGTACCCGACCAGACTGCTGATGTCGGCGACGCTGAACTGCGTCTGCACGAGCAGCCGCTTGGCCTCCTGGATCCGCAGCGCCGAGAGGAACCTGCCGGGCGACGTACCGGTCACGTCCCTGAAGATACGAGTGAAGTGGAACTTGCTGAACATAGCCGTGCGCGCCATGTCGTCGATCGTCAGATCCTGACCGAGATTGGCCCGCATATTGCTGATGACGCGGTGAACTGCGTGCTCGATGGTAGCGGAAGTCACGGTGTCTCCCTATCGTGAGCCATTTCAATCCACAGACGTTCTGTTCAATCCGTCACTTCGAGTCGGCTTGCATCTCTTCCGAGAGATGGGCGCCTGCCAGCCGACGACTGGTGAGATCTTCGGCGAACCTTTTCCACGTGCGTGAGCAGTGAAGAGCGAGATCCGCCAGTATGGCCGCCGAATGAGGCGGCACAGCCTCCGTCCACTGACGCCAGGAATCATCCACGACAAAGTGGTCGTGAAGCCAGCGCAAGAAGTGCCGGCCGGATTCCGAATGCCGCAGAGCCGGGTCCGACGCGAGCTTGCGCAGCATTTCCAAAGAAGTGCGCGACCGCCCCGGCACCGCCTCGGAGACACGGTGCGGCCCGCCCGGACCCTCCGCCTCCCCACCGCCCCGGGCCCCGGGGACACCGGCGCCCGCGGGCGGGAGCGGCGGCGGCCGCCGCCGGCGGGGCGGCACCGGCGCATCCCCGCGCAACAGGCGCTGACGCACATCGTGCACCGTCCCCAACGACAGCCCGGTCTCCTTGACCACGGCCCGCAACGGCAGATCGGGCCGGGCGATCATCAACTGGGCCGCCTGCAGACGCTCGGCCGTACGGTCGAGCGGATGAGCTTTGCCATCACTCCTCATCCGCATGTTCAACCGGGCGGAATCCCCGGTTGAACGCGACCGGACCGAGGCCACCGTCTTGGGCGACAGCCCCGTGCACTCCCCGACCGCCCGGTCCGAGAGTTCCGGACACATGTCCAGGATGCGGTGCGCCGCCGTCTTGCGTTCCTCCGGCGACAACGGCAGACCGTGCGCGACGTTGACCGACACGGAGCGCAGGAACGACTCCTGCTCGGTCCCCGTGAAGTACCGCACCGCCACCACGTCCAACCCGTTGCGCCGCGCCGCCGCCAACCGGTGCATCCCGTCGACCACGCGCATCGTCCTGCTGTGCACGAGGATCGGAGGCAGCGTCGGATAAACGGCCGCCAGCTGCCTGACATGCTGCTCGTCGAGACCATTCAAGCGCGGAGAATCCGCCGGCAGCAAGGTGTCGACCTTTACCCAGTCGGTGAGATCCGTCAGTGATTCCGGGGTTCCTCCAGTGCTTTTCAATTCACTCCCCGTAAGTTCGGACGTGCTCGAGGTGTTTCCCGTATCCAGACCCTTGGCACGGGAAAGGAACATTCCTTCGGGAGAAGGTATCCGCCTTCTGTTTTCATCGCGAGGGGGCAAGCCCCGAAGTCGCGACTTTGGCAACTGTACGATGAACCCCCTGTTCAGGCGAACACTCCCGTCGGTTGTTTGAAAAGACCGACCCGGTCTATTTTGCTTTCCACATCGCCAGGGCAACGCCGATAGCAGGGAACGGAGGCTCAGGTGCAGAAACAGAAAGCGGAACCGGAGGGCGCAGCGGAGCGCAGAGTCCGAATCACGGACGATGCCGCGCTGACGCTCGAGGCCTACGCGGACTCGATCGTCCCCGGCGAGAAACGCTGGCCGGGGGACAGGGCCGTGGCCGGCGCCGCGGAAGGCGGCGGCGCCGTCACCGCCGGCGCCCTGCAGCTCCTGCGCTGGGACGCCACCGGCATCCACGACGACCTCGAGAACCTGGCGGACCTCGCCAACGACCACGCCCGCGCCTATGCCCAGGACGCCGGACTCCCACCGGACCCCTCCGTCCCCCCCTTCGTCGCCCTGTCCTACGAAGACCGCGTGGCCCTGATCCGCACACTCACCGCCCCGGGCCACCCCGAGAAGGAGTTCTGGGTCCTGCTCTCCCTCTTCTGCAACATGGCCTTCGACTCGGCGGCGCACCTGCACACCGCCGAAGCGATCGCCGCCGGCCACCCGGGCCTGCGGGCCATGGGCATCACCGCCCCCGACGACGACGGCCTGTGGCGCTTCGAGGACTTCGGCTACGGCCGGGAGCTGGCCCCCCTCCACCCCGCAACCACCGCCGGCGGGAGCCCGGCATGAGCGACAACGCCGAGCGCACGGAAGTCCTGGTCGTCGGCAGCGGGTTCGGCGGCGCGATCACCGCCTACCACCTGGCCGCCGGCGGCGCGAAGGTGACCGTACTGGAGCGCGGCCCCTGGCTGGAACACAGCGAGTTCGAGCACGACTACAAGCTCGGCTCCTCCTACACCAGGATCTTCGACTTCGTGGTCGGAGACGGGATGAGCGTCCTGGGCGGCAACTGCGTCGGCGGAGGCAGCGTGGTCTACTTCGCCGCCATGCCGCGCGCCCCGCGCTTCGTCTTCGACCGCCACGGCTCCATCGGCCGGCGCATGTGGCCCAAGTCGGTCAGCCGCGCCACCCTGGACCCCTGGTACGACCGGGTCGAGGAGTCCTTGTCGGTCGCCCGGCAGGAATGGCAGGACGTGAGCTACGCCGGGGGACTGTGGGCCGCGGCCTGCTCCCACGCCGGCCGCACCGCCAACCCCCTGCCGGTGGCCATCGACACCGACAAGTGCGTCAACTGCAACTGGATGATGGCCGGATGCCGCTTCGAGGCCAAGCAGTCGCTGCTCGTGAACTACCTCCCCGCCGCCCTCGCCCACGGCGCCGAGATCCGCCCCCTGCACGAGGTGCAGCACCTGGAGCGGACCGCGGAGGGCGGATACCGCGTGCACTACAACGTCATCGACGCCGAGGACTACCGCACGAGCACCGGCAGCGGAGTGATCGAGGCGAAGATCATCGTGCTGGCGGCCGGCGCCGGCGCCACCCCCGTCATCCTGCAACGCAGCGAAGGGCTGCTCGGCGCCATGCCCCACGCGGTGGGACGCTACTTCTCGGGCAACGGCGAACGGCTCAACACCGCCGTGGTCGACGAGGAGAAAGCAGCCCGGCTGCTCGGCCTGGAAAAGGGCCCCGGCCCCGCCTACGGGGCCAACCACATCGGCCGCGGGCCGACCGTCGCGAGCTGGGACCGCCTGGACGGCTCCTTGCCCGAGTACTCCCGCTACTCCCTGGAACAGCTCTACTTCCCGCCCGGCCTGGGCACGATCCTCGCCCAAGTGCCCCCCGGCGCCGGCCCCACCTGGTTCGGCGCCCGCAAGAAGGAGATCCTCCGGCACTGGACCTCCTGGCTCACGATCTTCTCGATGATCGAGGACGACAACGAGGGCGTCTTCGGGCCCCCGCCGGCCACCGGCAACGCCCACCGCATCTCCCAGCAACTGCTCGGCCGCGGCAACCTCCGCTACGCCCCGACCAAGAACACGCTCGACGCCTGGGCCGCCTCCGACGCGGAGGTGAAGGAGATCCTCGAGAAGGACGGACTGGCCCAGGTCATGCCGTGGACCAACGACCTGGTCGGCGCCTACACCGTGCACCCCCTGGCCTCCTGCCGGATGGGCGACGACCCCCACACCTCCGCCCTCGACGACCGCAACGAACTGCGCGGCCACCCCGGGATCTTCGTCACCGACGGATCCGCCGTCCCCGGCGCACTGACCGTCAACCCGGCCCTGACCATCTCCGCCCTCGCCGAACGGGCCGTGCCGGGCATCGTGCGGGCCGCACAGGAGCGGGGCGTCCGCGTCCGCTACGGCGCCCCGCCCCCCGCCGGCCCCGTCGGCGCCCCCCGGCGGGTCCCCCTGCCCCCGCCCCGCCTCGCGGTCCCCTGACGCCACCCGGGGGCCGGCTCGAACCACGCCGAGCCGCCCCCGGGCCCCGCGGCCGGGAACAGCCCGCCCGGCCCCACCCACCGCCCCACCCACCGCCACCGCCGCGCCCGCGGGCGCCGGACAGGAGAGACAGATGAGCGACACCCACGAGGTACTCCAGGACCTCGCCGCCGACATCGAGGAGACCACCCGCCTCGTGGAAGGCTTGGACGAGGATGCCTGGTCCCGCCCCACCCCCGCACCCGGCTGGAGCATCGCCGACCAGGTGGCCCACCTGACCTTCATCTTCACGCTGGCCGAGAACGCGGCGGCGGCACCGGACCGCTTCCGGGCGATGACCGCCGCGGCGGCCCAGGACTTCAACGGAGCGGTCAACGCCGCACTCGCCCAGTTCCACGCGCTCACCCCCCAGGAGCTCCTCGCCCGGTTCCGCGCCCGGGGGGACGCCTCCCTGAAGGCGCTGGCCGCCGTCCCCGCCGGCCGCACGGTCCCCTGGCTCGTCCGCCCGCTGCCGCCGGCGGTGCTCGCCCGCGCCGGGATGATGGAGATCTTCGCCCACGGACAGGACATCGCCGACGCCCTGGGCGTGCGCAGGGAGCCCACCGGCCGACTGCGCCATCTGGTGCACTTCGCTTCCCTCACACGGGACTTCGGGTACGAGGCGCGGGGCATCACCCCCCCGGCCGACCCCTTCCGCTTCGTGCTCACCGCCCCCTCGGGCGAGGTGTGGACCGCCGGGCCCGAAGACGCCCCCCAGACCATCAGCGGCCCGGCGCACGACCTCTGCCTGCTGGTGACCCGCCGCCGCCACCGCGACGACCTCGACCTGACGGCGAAGGGGGAGGACGCAAAAGCCTGGCTGGACATCGCCCAGGCCTACCGCGGCCCCGCCGGCGAAGGCCGGACACCGGGCCAGTTCGCCCCGGGACGTGGTGTGAGCGCACGCTGAGAGACCGCTCCGCCCCGGCGGGCCGGACCCGCAGACCGCCACGGCGGCCCCGGAAACCGGCCCGCCGCTTCATGCCCCGCCCCCCCGAAACGGCCCCTGGCGACCCCCGGGGAGGGGCACGGGAACCCCGGGACCGAGCCCCACGGCCCCGACGGCCCCGACACGGCCGCCGGGGGACCAGGCCCCGGGACGGCCCCGGAAACGGGTGAGGAGGCGGCCGTGGAACCCGCCCGCCTCCTCACCCCGCCCCCCAGGGGGCGAACACACCGCCGTCGCCGCGGCTAGCGGCCACCGCGCAGCACACGGGAGATCACTCGCGGCCGCATGAGGGACTGGGGCGGATCGACCAGCCCCGCCGTGCGCAAGAACGCCTTGGACAGCTCCGCGTCGACGGCCGCGGCGGCCTGAAGCCGTGTGATGTAGGCGTTGCCGAGCCGGGACTTGAGCGTCCGCCGCCCCCGCACCTCCGGAAAACCGAGGTCCGCGCCCGCGGACATCTCCCAGGGCCCGTCGATGGCACGGGCGAGATCACGGAAGAAGGCCCGCGGCTCCGGCGGCCCCTGACGCAGGTGGTCGCGCAGGACGAGCGACTGGATCGCGGCCACCGACATGCCCTGCCCGTACACCGGGTTGAAGACGCAGGCCGCGTCCCCCATCACCACCAGCCCCCCCAGATGGCGCGCCTGGCGCTCGTAGCGCCGGCGGATACTGGCCGGGAAACGGAACGAGGCGGGCGGACCCAGCGGCTCCGCGTCCCGCAGCGCCTTGTACACCTCCGGGATCGGCAGGGACTCGGCGTAGGCGAGGAACCCCTCGTAGTCCGTGGGAGGCCGGTCTCCGAGAACCCCCGTCAGCGACAGCGAGTAGCGGTCGGGCATCCGCGCGAAGATCGCCCCCCGCCGGAAGGCCGGGGTGGCGACCGGCAGGAGAGCGATGTCCTCACCGATCGGATCGAAGGGCAGCGGACCGCGGAAATGACAGGTCGTATAGGTCAGATCCATCGTCACGCGTTCCTCGGCCACCTCCGGATAGCCGAGCTCCGCCAGCCACCGCGGCGTCCGCGTGCCGCGCCCCGTCGTGTCGACCACGAGGTCCGCGGCGAGCACCTCCTCGGCGCTGCCGGGCACACGGCTCTGCACCCGCACCCCGCTCACCGCGCCGCGGTCCGCCGACGCCACCAGCCCCAGCACGTCCGTCTGCTCCCGGAAGACCACGTTGGGCAGGCGCCGGATGCGGTGGCGGATCCGGTTCTCCAAAAGAGGCCGGCCGGCCGCCACACACGTCAGCCCCGTCTCCGCCCTCTTGATCGCGGTCCCCTTGAAGAACCAGGTCAGGCTGGTGCCGAAGTCACCGGTGGGAACCTTCAGAGCGATCAGTTCGTCGGTGAAGCCGGGGAAGAGCTCGTCGAGTATCTGCTGACCGCGGGCGAGGAGCGCGTGGATGTGGTGCCCCTGAGGGGTGGCATGCCGCGGCTCCGCACGCTCGGTCAGGTCGTCCCGGTCGACCACGGTCACCTCACGGTAGGCGTCGGCGAGTACGCGTGCCGCGAGGGAACCCGCGATACTGCCGCCCAGGACCACGGCGCGATCTCCGACATAACCACTCATCATGGGTCCTCCGAAACATGCGGAACTGGCCTGTGCCACATGCAAAGTAGCGGCGCGCAGGGCCCCGTAATTCTTCTTGTGTGCTCACTGCGCAGGCTGCTCTTGCCGTCGCGACGAGCGGCTTCCTAACGTGATGGGGAAGCGGACCGCAGCTGGGCGCAATTCGCCCGGCCCGCGCGGATCACCGCTCTTTTCGGCGCTCTAGGGAATTCAGAGGGAGCTATTCTTCATGGAGCCGTTCCGTATAGCGATTCCGCAGACGGACCTGGACGATCTGCACCGGCGCCTGGACGCCACCCGGTGGCCGAGCGAGATCCCCGGGACGGGCTGGAGCCGCGGCGTCCCGCTGGACTACCTCAAGGAGCTGGCCGACTACTGGCGCAACGGCTACGACTGGCGCGCGGCTGAGGAACGCCTGAACGCGGTCCCCCAGTTCACCACCGAGATCGACGGCACGAACGTGCACTTCCTGCACGTCCGCTCCCCGGAACCCGGCGCCCTCCCGCTGATCGTCACCCACGGCTGGCCGGGTTCGGTCGCCGAGTTCCTCGACGTCATCGGCCCCCTGACCGACCCCCGCGCCCACGGGGGAGATCCGGCCGACGCATTCCACCTGGTGATTCCCTCCCTGCCCGGATTCGGCTTCTCCGGCCCCACCCCGGAACCCGGCTGGAACCTTCCCCGGGTGGCTTTCGCCTGGGCGGAATTGATGCGGCGCCTGGGATATTCCCGGTACGCCGTCCAGGGCGGCGACCTGGGCGCCTGGACCAGCCTGACGCTCTCCGGCGTGGACCACGAGCACGTCGTGGGAGCCCATGTGAACTTCCTGATCACCCCGCCCTCGGGCGACCCGGCGGACCTCGCGGGCCTCGGCGAGCAGGACCTCGCACGCCTGCAGGCGCTGGCCGAGTTCGGCGCGGACGGCTCCGGCTACATGAAGATCCAGTCGACGCGCCCGCAGACCCTTTCCTACAGCCTGACCGACTCGCCCGTGGGCCAACTGGCCTGGGTGGTGGAGAAGTTCATGGAGTGGGCGGAGACGGACAAGGCGCCCGAGGACGCCGTGGACCGCGACCGGCTGCTGACCAACGTCATGATCTACTGGCTCACCGCCACCGCCGGGTCGAGCGCCCACTTCTACTACGAGATCTCCGACGTGCTGCCCACGGCCCCCACCCCGCCCCCCGCCGCGCCGCCGCTGCCCACGCCGCTGGGCGTCGCGGTCTACCCGGCCGATTCGGCCAAGCCCGTACGCCGGTTCGCCGAACGCGCCTTCCCCAACATCGTGCACTGGGCGGAACTCGAGCGCGGCGGCCACTTCGCCGCCCTGGAGCAGCCCGGCCTGTTCGTCTCCGACCTGCGGGCCTTCGCCCGCGCGCTGCGGGCCTCCTGACCCGCCCCCCCCGCCCGCCTGCCGATGCCCCGTACCCGCGTACGGGGCATCGGCACGCCCTTCCTCAGCGCGGCGGCGGCGTGGGGCCGGACAGCTCCGGGACGCCGGGGGCCCGGCAGTGCGTGGCCGCGTAGGCGTAGTCGGCGCCCCCCGCCCTGCGGGCCGCCGCCCGCAGGAGGAGGTTGTCGCGCACCATGCGGTCCAGCAGCTCGGGCCGGTCGGCCGGCGCCGTGCGCTGGAGCCCGAAGACCACGCTCAGGGCGTCGCGCGCCTTGGGCACGTTCGGCGCGGCGAGACGGGCGGTGGGGACGGGGTAGAGCAGGACGCTGCCTCCCGGCCCGATGTCCTCCTCGGCGAGAGCGGCCAGAGTGCGTGCGACGAACCCTTCCGCCTCGCGGCCCGGCAGGAGCACGTTGCACCGCGGATGCGGGTGGTGCTGCCACGAGCCGAGCGCTCTCAACCGGGCCTCCAACGGGGCGACCCGCCCCAGGAAATCGCGGTAGGACACGGTTTCGGCCTCCTGGACCCGGTGGTGGGCCAGGCCGTCGAGCAGCGCGGCGTCGTCGGGGGCGTGCGGGGCGTCGAAGGGCTGCATGGCCTCCAGGACGAACGTCCAGCCCGAGGACCCCCCGTGGCGGGCGTGCCCCTCCACATGGGCGAACCGCCCCTCGCGCACCAGCCGCCGCTGATCGGCCAGGAGCGCGGCGCACTCGCGGTAGGCGAGCCGGTAGACGCGCGCCGAGGTCTTCGCCCCGGTGAGCGCGAGGGTGGCGCCGGTGATGATCCCGTACCGGCCCAGGCTCCCCCTGACCGCGTCGAAGAGTTCGGGCCGCCGCTCGGGCGAACAGGTGAGGAGGTCTCCCTCGGCGGTGACGACCTCGAGTTCGAGAACGTTGTCGGCGACGCTGCCGTACCGGTGGCTCGTACCGCCGATCCCGCCGACGGACAGCGTGCCGCCCACGGACAGCCCGAGATGGTCGGGCACCACGAAGGGGACACGGCCGCGGGGCAGGGTGGCCTCCAGGACGGCCCCCCACCGCGCGCCCCCCTCCACGCGCACGAAGCCGGGGGCTGGAGCGCCGACGCCGGCGAGCGAGGAGAGGTCGACCACGATCCCGTCCGACGCCTGCGCCTGACCGTCCACCGAGCAGGCCGCGCCCCGGGGGACCACCGCCAGCCCGTTGTCCCGGCCGAAGCGCACGATCGCCGCGACGTCCTGGGCGACGGCCGGGCGCAGCACGGCCACCGGCCGCAGGCGTACGCGGTTGCCGAAGTCCCGTGCCGCGGCGGCGAGGTCGACGCCGCGGGTGCTGAGGACGCCGCGCAGGGGCGGCAGGCCCGGCGGGGAGAAGGACCCGGCGGGGGAGGGGAGGCCGCTCACGAGAGGGCTCCTGGCGGCTGGGAGCGGTGGTGCGGGGCCCTGGGAGGGGCCTTTGGGAACACGGCGGGTTCTTTGCCCACGACGACTCCATGCGGTCCGGTGGTCTCTGGTGCGCACGTCCGTGTGCGACCCGGGGCCCCGGAGCTCCACCGCCGCGGGCAGGAGTGCGAAACCCCTTTGCCCGTACACGCCAGGGGCCCGCTCCATGCTCGCGCCCGCGGGACGAGCGGTACATACTCCCGCGTGCGCCGCTCGGCCCACCGCGCCGCCGGGCCCTTCGCCGCGCCGGACCCGGGCGGCCCGGGTGGACCGCCCGGCGCCGGCGGCGAGCCGGGCGCCGGGCGGGCGGCACCGGGGGGCGTGTGCGGACGGGCCGGGTGCGGGGGTTCTCAGGACCCCAGTTCGCTGACGACGGTGTTCACGACGTGGGCGGCGAGCCTGTCCACGACGGCGCGCTCCTGGTGCCGCAGCGGGCCGCGGGTCGCCAGATCGGCGAAGCCGTGGACCCCCGACCAGCAGACCCATTCGGCGTCCACCCGTCTTTCGGGGGTCAACGCGCCGGCCTCGACCATGCCGTCGAGGGCGTCGAGCAGGAGCTGGTAGGGGGGAGGCACCCGCGCCTCGACGTCGCCGCCGGGCTCTTCCTGGAGCAGGATCGCGAGTTCGAACCAGCCCGGTTCGGACAGCGCGAAGTGGATGTAGCCGAGGCCGACTTCGCGCAGCCGCTGCACCGCCTGGGCCGTGGGGTCCGCCTGGTCCGCGGCGTCCCGCATGCGGTCGGCCATGGCCTGCGCCAGATGGTCCTGGGCTCGGGCGGCGACGGCGAGCACAAGCTCGCGCCGGTCGGCGAAGTGCCGGTAGGCGGCGTTCGGCGTGACCCCCACGGACCGGGTGATCTCCCGGAGCCCGAGCGCCTCGGCGCCGCCCTCCCGGGCGCGCCTGAGACCGGCTTCGATGAGGGCGGCCTTCAGGCCCGGGCGGTGGTAGGGATGCGCGTCACGGGTCATGCTGTGTCCCTGCCTCCCGGCCGCAGTGCGGTCGAACAGTCGACTCCGGCGGGGACGGTCCGGCCCGGTCGGCGGGGCGCACTGCGGACCTGCCCGCAGGGGCGCCTTCCCCTTCTGGATCGTCGTACCCGGTTCCGCGGCCCTTCTGGAATGTCGGCCACGATGGATATGGATGTGGACAGTGTACGCGTTCGGCCGGTTCTGCACCAAACGCCGAACAGGTCTGTTCATCGAGCAATCCGGAAGAAAGGCGACATCCGCCCGGTACGGAAGCATGGGGGGACGCGTTCCCGGACGCGGTGCGACGTGCGGCCGGCCGCCCCGCCCGTAAATCTTCACCTGGTATTTCGCCGTTCGGGCTCCCCCCGGTCCGAAAAGACTATATGGTGCGAACACATTCGATGTGCACAGTGTATATCAGGTGGTCGGCCAGGCGGGGAGAGCGGGCGGCGGGGCGGGGGCTGCCCCTGCGCCCCGGGCGTTCCTCGGCCCCTCGGCGCCGGGCCCCCGCACGGCACCCACGATCAAGGGAGACAAGCGCGTGACCACGGTGAACCCGGATGTGGCCGCGGACGGCGCCGAGGGCCCCAAGGCCGAGGCCGACCCCCGGCGCTGGTGGGTGCTGGCCCTCCTCTCCGGCCTGCAGTTCATGATCCTTCTGGACATGACCGTCGTGAACGTGGCGCTGCCGCTCGTCCAGGACGGCCTCGGCTTCTCCGAGGCGGGGCTGACGTGGGTGGTCAACGGCTACGTGCTGGCGGCCGGAGGGCTGCTCATCCTCGGCGGCCGGCTGGCCGACGTCTTCGGCCGCCGCCGGCTGCTGCTGATCGGCGTCGGCATCTTCGCCGCGTCCTCGGCCCTGTGCGGCGCCGCCGTCGTCCCCGGGATGATGGTCGTGGGCCGGTTCGCCCAGGGCGCGGCCGAGGCCATCGCGGCCCCGGCCTCGCTCGGCCTGATCGCGCTGCTCTTCACCGACCCCAAGGAGCGCAACAAGGCGCTGGGGATCTGGGGCGGACTCGTCGCGCTCGGCGGAACCCTGGGCTACATCGTCTCGGGAGTGCTGACCGACCTGACGTCCTGGCGCTGGATCTTCTACATCAACCTCCCCGTGGCCCTGGCCGTGCTGCTGATCATCCCGCGCATGGTCACCGAGAGCCGGATGGAGCGCGGGAGGGAGCGGGGCCTGGACATCGCCGGGGCGCTCACCTCGACCGCCGGGCTCGTGGCCATCGTCTACGGGCTGCTGCAGGCCGCCGAGCACCCCTGGGAGTCGGCCTCCGTGGTCCTGCCGCTCATCGCCGGCGTCGCCCTGCTGCTCACCATGATCATCATCGAGCGCCGGGTGGACAACCCCCTCATCCCGCTGGACTTCTTCGCCAACCGGACCAGGTCGGTCATCAACCTGACCTCGCTGTTCTTCATGGCCGCGTTCATCTCCTACACCTTCCTCCTGACGCTGTTCGAGCAGCACGTGCTGAAGTACTCGCCGCTCGAGACCGGGCTGGCCTACCTCCCGCTCGGATTCGGCATCGGCATCGGCATCGGCATCGGGACCGCCCTGACCCCCCGCATCGGAGTGCGGGCGATCGTGGCGATGGGCTTCATCGGCGCCGGCGTCGGGCTCCTGCTGACCAGCACCGTCGACGTCGACAGCCACTACGTCGGAGGGATCCTGCCGGGCATGGTCGTGTTCGGCGTGTTCGCCGGCGCCACCATGCCGGCCGCCACCAGCGCCGCCCTGCACCAGGTCACCGACCAGAACTCGAGCCTCGCCTCGGGCGTCCAGAACACCATGCAGCAGATCGGAGGAGCCCTCGGCCTCGCCGTCCTGGTGCCCCTGGCCATCCGGTACACCGCCGGCGAGATCCAGGCCGGCGTCCCCGTGGAGACCGCGGTGACCTCGGGCTACGTCCTGGCCTTCCGGGTGGGAGCGGCGCTGATGGTCATCGGCGGCCTCCTCATCCTGGCGCTCTTCGAGCGCGTGGACCCCGCGCTGCGCGACCCGACCTCCGAAATCGTCGCCCAGACCCGCTGACCCCGGCCCCCACCAGTCCCAGAAATGCGAACAGGAGAGGAAATGCGCGAATTCACCTCAACTGTGGCACGTTCGGGTTGCCCGGCCGATCTCCGGCTGTGTACGGTGTAGACATGGCAAACGACAACGAAAAGACCACTTTTCCCGCCGTCCCCGGCTGGTTCGACATCTCCACCCCCGATTCCTCCCGGACGCGCGCTTTCTACCAGGAAATCTTCGGCTGGACGATCAATGCCCTGGACGACACCTACGCCATGGTGAGTTCCGGAGAGGGCCCGCCCTCCGGCGGAATCGGTCAGGCCGGCCCCGAAAGCCCGTACGTCGGCGTCGTTCCCTATTTCCCCGTCGCTGATGTGGAGGCGGCCCTCGCCCAGGCCGAGAAGCTCGGCGGCTCGGTGAAGATGCCCCCGCAGGACACCCCCGCCGGCCGCATCGCCGTCTTCACCGACCCCGACGGCAACAACGTCGGAGTCATGAGCTCCTGAACCCCCACATGGCTGGGCCCCGCGCGAAGCGACACCGCGCGGGGCCCAGCCGTTTTTCCACCCCCGCCGCAGACCCGCCCCGGCGCACCCGGCGCACCCCGCCGCACCCGGCCCGGCCGACGGCCCCCGCCCGGCCGGACCTCCGCCCCGCCTCCCCACCGCCTCCTGAACGGCCGGCCGCACGGCCGCGGACACCCGCCCGCCCCTCCGCAACCAGGAAGACGCCCCGCAGAGGCCGCGCGGCTAGCGTGAACAACGATCGAGCCGCCCTCACCGGCGTGCACCGGCGCCTGCCGCGTGCCCGGCGGCGGCCCCCCGCGTCGACAGCCGCCGAAAGCCGCCTGACGCCCGTTCCGCTACAACAGACTCTGCTGGAGGTTGTGTCCATGACCGAGGCTGTGTGCCCTTACCGTCTTGACCCCGAGGGCGCCGACACTCACGGGGAGACCGCTCGTCTGCGCGAGCAGGGCCCGATCGCACGGGTCGAACTCCAGGACGGCGTGCTCGCGTGGTCGGTGCACGACTACGCGCTCGCCAAGCAGATCATGACCGACGAGCGCTTCTCCAAGAACCCCCGCAAGAACTGGCCCGCCTACATCAACGGGGAGATATCGAACGGCTGGCCCCTGATCACCTGGGTGGCCATGGACACCATGGCCACCCAGGACGGCGCCGACCACGCCCGGCTGCGCAAGCTGCTGCTGAAGGCGTTCACCGAGCGCCGCGTGGAATCCATGAGGCCGCACATCGAGAAGACGGTCAAGGAGCTCCTCGACGCCATGGCCGCCAAGGCCGACGACGAGACCGTGGACATCAAGGAGATGTTCCACGCCGAACTGCCCACCCGGCTGATGTGCGACCTCTTCGGCGTCCCGGAGGACAGGCGCGCCGAGGTGCTGGCCGGCGGCCACAAGAACATCGACACCCGGATCTCCTCCGAGGCGGCGGAAGCCAACCTCGGACAGTGGCAGGAAGCCATCTCCGACCTCGTCGCGTACAAGCGCGACCACCCCGGCGACGACCTCACCAGCGCGCTGATCGAGGCCAGGGACGAGGGTTCGCGGCTGAGCGACTCCGAGCTGATCGGCACGCTGCACCTGCTGCTCGGCGCCGGCTCGGAGACCCTGGTGAACGCCCTCGCCCACTCCTCCCTGGCCCTGCTCGCCGACGCCGGCCTGCGCGAGAAGGTGACCTCCGGCGAGATCCCCTGGGAGAACGTGTGGGAGGAGACGCTGCGGGTGGAGTCCCCCGTGGCGCACCTGCCCTTCCGCTACGCGACGCAGGACGTGGAGATCGGCGGCGTGCGGATGTCCAAGGGCGACCCGCTCCTGGTCGACTTCGCGGGCATCGGCCGGGATCCGGCCGTGCACAGCGAGGCCCCCGACGAGTTCGACGCCCTGCGGGCGGACAAGACGCACCTCTCCTTCGGGCACGGCGTCCACTACTGCCTGGGCGCGCGGCTGGCGAAGCACGCCTGGATGATCGGCATCCCCGCCCTGTTCGAGCGCTTCCCCGACATGCAGCTGGCCGTCCGCCGCGACGAACTCGCGGGACAGGGAAGCTTCGTGGTCAACGGCCACGCCGCCCTGCCGGTCCACCTGAAGGGCAGGGCGCCGGCCCTGGCCCGGTGAGGCCCGCGCCGACCGACCGCCCCCGCCCGCCGCGCCGTTCGCGAAGGAGCGCGCACGCGCCCAGCGGCGTGAACCCGTAGAAGGAGACTGTCCATGGTGGATTCATCAGCAACGGCCGCAGCCGGGGTCGTGGGGGGCGAGCTGCCCCTGGGCGACGACTACGCGGGCCCGCGCGACCTCCCGGTGGAGACCGTGGTGTCGGCCGACGGCACCACGATCGCCTACGAGAAGTCCGGAAGCGGCCCGCCCGTCGTCATCATCGGGGGCGGGCTCAACGACAAGGCCATGTTCACCCCGCTCGCCCAGAGCCTGTCCCAGCACTTCACGGTGTTCAACTACGACCGCCGCGGCCGCGGCGGCAGCGAGTACGGCGATCCGGAGCAGTACACGATCGACCGCGAGGTCGAGGACCTGGCCGCGGTGCTCGACGCCATCGGGGAGCCCGCTCACGTCTTCGCCAACTGCAGCGGCGGCATGATCGCCATCCACGCGGCGGCGGCCGGCGTCCCCATGGTGAAGCTGGGGCTCTACGAACCGCCGTACTCCTCGCCCCCGCTCCAGGGCGACGAGGTCGAGCGGCTGAAGGCGCTCCTGGCCGAGGACCGCCGGGAGGAGGCGGTGGTCCTCTTCGGCAAGGAGATCGTCAAGTTCATGACCGATGAGACGCTGGAGCGGTTCAAGCAGCACCCCGCCTGGCAGGCGTTCGAGTCCATGGCGCCCTCCTGCGTCTACGACGCGATCATCAACGATCGGTACGGCTCCATCCCGCACGAGCTGCTGCCGAAGATCGCCGTCGAGACGCTGGTCCTCAGCGGCTCCGAGAGCGCCCCGTGGATCCAGGAGGCGTGCGTGACGCTCTCCGAGGAGATCCCCCGGGCCCGTCTGCTGCGCATCGAAGGCGAAGGGCACCTGTTCAACCAGCAGACCGGCGCCCCGCTGCTGGTGGAGTTCTTCGGAAAGTGACACCCCCGGGGCGGGGGCCGGCCCCCGCCCCCCCCCCCCCCGGGCCCCCCCAAGGGCGGGGGGGGGGGGGGGGCCCCCCCCGCGGGCCCCCCCCCCCCCCCCGCCGGGGG
>NZ_JBIRLM010000022.1:105556-135001 GCF_044330565.1 Streptomyces sp. NPDC017448
GTTTTTGTGTTGTGCCCCCGGGGGGGGGGGGGGCCCGCCCCCCCCCCCCCCCCCGGCGGGCACCCCCGCCGGGGGGGGGGGGGGCCCCGCCCTGGGGCGCCCCCCCCCCCCGGCCATGAGGCGTATGCGCCCCCCGCCCCCACGGACGCTTTCCCCGCCCCGGCGCCGCCCAGACCCCCCGGGCCGTGCCGCCGGGCCCCGCCGGCGGCACCGCACCACCGGACCCCCCCGGGCCCTTGCCGGTCCGCACCCCCCGGGGCCCCTGCCGCCAGGAGGCCGCCCGCGGCCCCTGCGGTCCGCCGCGCGCCGGAGGGCCGCAGGGACGCCCGCCCCGGCGCCCCGGGGGCGGCGGGCCTGCCGGGGCGGCGCCGGGGAACGCCGAAGCGGGCCGGGGCCCCTGGCTTGAGGGTTCCCCGGCCCACCGCGCCCGCGCCGGGGTCAGATCTTCTTCAGCGTCCGGTTGAAGGTGCGCAGGTCCTCGACGAACAGGTCCGGCTCCTCCATGGCCGAGAAGTGGCCGCCGCGCTCCAGCTCCGCCCAGTGCACGATCTGCTTGAAGTCGCGCTCGGCCAGGCTGCGGACCGGCTGGAAGAGCGCCCCGGGGTAGACCGCGACCCCCAGGGGGACGTCGAGGGAGGGGGAGCGGCCGATCAGGCTGGTGATCGGGAGGAACGGCTTGAGCTCGTAGTGCGCCTGCGCCGCGGAACCGCCGGTGGCGGTGAACCAGAAGAGCGAGATGTGGGTCAGCATCAGGTCCCGGTCGATCGCGTCCTCGGGGACGTTCTCGGTCTGGGCCCAGTGCTTGAACATCTCCAGCAGGTAGGCCAGTTGAGCGACCGGCGAGTCGTTGAGCATGTAGCCGATGGTGTGCGGCCGGGTCGACTGCATCTTCATCGGGCCGGACAGCTGGTCGAGGAAGCGCTCGGAAACGGCGAGGCGGGCCTTGTCCGCCTCGCTCAGCGTCTCCAGCTCCCCGGGCTCCCCGCTCAGGTTGGTCTGCAGGAGGTTGACGTGGATGCCGGCCACGTGGGCGGGGTCCATCGCGCCCAGCAGCAGCGAGGTGAAGGCGCCGATGTCGCCGCCCTGGGCGATGTAGCGCTCGTAGCCGAGGCTCGCCATCAGCTGGGTCCAGGCCATGGCTATGCGGCCCAGCTCCCAGCCGGGGCTCTTGAGCGGCCCGGAGAGGCCGAACCCCGGCAGCGAGGGGATGACCAGGTGGAAGGCGTCGGCGGGGTCGCCGCCGTGCGCCCGCGGGTCGGTCAGCGGCCCGATGATGTCCAAGAACTCCACCGGCGTGCCGGGCCAGCCGTGCGTGATCACCATCGGGGTGGCGTCCGGCTCGGGCGAACGCACGTGCAGGAAGTGGATGGTGGCCCCGTCGATCTCCGTGACGAACTGCGGGTACTGGTTGATACGGCGTTCGGCGGCGCGCCAGTCGAAACCGTCCCGCCAGTACTCGGCCAGCTCCTTGACGTACTGCAGCGGGGCCCCGCGGGACCAGCCGACGTCGACGAGGTCGGGCCAGCGGGTCTGGCTCAGCCGGCGCTTGAGGTCGTCGATGTCGGCCTGGGGGATCTGGACCTGGAACGGCCGCATGGGAAAGCTCCTTCGTAGGGTCGGACGCCGTGGTGACCGCGGCGGGTGTGCCGCGCGGGTCGACGGCAGCGCGGCGTGGGACGCCCCGGTGCCGTGACGGAAGGGGGGAGGGACGGATGAGCGAGCGCGCTCGGGCGGCACGCGTCGGGGGACCGGCACCCACCGGACGGCTGACCGGCGCCGCAGCCCTGAAGACGGCTTCCGCGGCGCTGCCACCGGTGTCGACCAAGACGGTCGAAGCATCGGGCCCCTGACCTGCCGTCACGCTAGTACCGGCCTCAGGGGCTCAGCAAGATCTCCGGCGAGGCCCGGCAATACCAAAGAAGTCGGCCCGGCCAGGGGTCGCGCCGCCGCCCCTGCCCCGCCGCCTCTGCGTGGCCGGCGGGGCCTATGGGGCGGTCGCTGGCTTCGCATGCGGCATATGTAATGAATGTTCACGGCGTATACTGGTATGCTGCTTTCGCCGGTCCCGAATCTTCTGAAACCCCTCGGGGTGGTGGCCGGGAAAGTGGCCGGATCCTTGCAGCCGCCCCGGGAAATCCGGCGCCGCCGGCGCCCCGTGCGGGGCCGGAAATTCCGGGAGGCGCCCCCGATGGCCGCCCCTCCGAATCGGCATCGTGCCTGCTCAGGCCCTTGATGTCGCAGGACGGCAGGGCGCGGGGGCGGGAGGGGGAGGGGGCCGGGAATTCAATGATTTCCCTTGCCGGGGGGCAGGATTGTACGCGGACGACGCTTTGCGTGCTTCTCTCAGAATGCTTTTTGTATTCGTTGACGCTCATGATCGGGCTGGGTAATCTCGGTGATGCAGCTTTCGAAGGTATTTCGTTTTCGCCTTCGGCTGTTCCCCCTCGTTTCGACAAAGGAGTGGTTCCCATTTCTGTCATCAGGAATCGAGTAGCGAAGTTCGCCGTCGGCTCGGCGGCGGCGCTGGGCCTGGTCGTGGGGTTCCAGAACCCCGCCGCGGCCGCGGCGCCGACGGCCACGGTGACCCCGTCGACCGGTCTGTCCGACGGCGCCGTGGTCAAGGTCGACGGTGCGGGCCTGGACGCCGGAACGGCCTACGACGTCGGCCAGTGCGCCTGGGTGGGCACCGGCGTCCTGGCGTGCAACCCGGCGGACTTCACCTCCGTGACCGCAAACGCCGCCGGCTCCGCGAGCACGACGCTCACGGTCCGCCGTTCCTTCGAGGGCTACCTCTTCGACGGCACCCGCTGGGGCACCGTGGACTGCACCACCGAGGAGTGCCAGGTCGGCCTCTCGAACGCGGCCGGCACCGGACCGCAGGGCGTGCCGATCTCCTTCAGCTGACCGGCTGACGGCTGACCGGCCGACCGGCGTGACCGGTTGAGGGGTTGACCGCCCCACCTCGCCGCTCCCCGCGGCACGCTCCACCCCGGACCGCACCACGGCCTGTGCCGTGGTGCGGTCCCTGGCGTGTCACCCCGTACGACCGGGCGGGCCGCCCTGCCCCGCCCCCGGCCCCCGCACACCGGGGGAGGGGAGGTCACGGAAACTTCCCAGGCGCAGATCCAGCCGCTGCAGCGTCTGGCGCAGGGACGGCGCGGTCAGACCCGCCAACTCCTCCTCCCACCGGTACCCCCACGCGTAGCGGGCCCGGTCCTTCGCCGTGGGCTCACCGGGGTGGCAGTTGACCTCGATGACGCCGGCCGGGCCGCGGGCCAGAGTGCCGACGAGGGCTTCGAGACGCGGGAGAGTCAGCTCGCCCGCCTCGTCCAGCCCTCCGTACGCCTGGGGGAAGGCCAGCTGTGCGACCTCCAGCCGGGACGTCAGAGCCCGGCTCCAGTGACGGATCACCCACCCCCGCGGACCCGGGGCGGCGCTCCTGGGCACCCGCACGGCGCCGATGCCCCGCTCGGCGGCCAGCCGGGCCACGATCCGCGCCACCGGCGGATAGAGGTGCAGGTGCTGGTGGGTGTCGAGGTGACTCAACGCCAGCCCGAAGCCGTCGACGAGGCGATCGAGCTGCGCCCGGAACTCCCGCTCCACATCCGCCATGTCCACGCGCCCGGCGACCGCGGCGCGCATGAACGCCCGCCAGCCCGGGCGGAAGGAGCCCGAGCGGCCGACCAGAGTGGGGACCTCACGGGCGCTCAGCAGCGGAGGGTCCTCCCCGACCACCGCCAGGTGAGCCCCCACCCCCAGCGCCGGCCGCTCCCGCAACCAGGCGACCGAACGCGCCACCGCCGGGCCGACGGCGAGGACCGAGACGCTGGTGACCACCCCCGCGTCGTGCGCCCTCAAAATGCCCCGGGAGATCCCCTCACTGAGACCGTAGTCGTCGGCGTTGACGACGAGCAGCCGCCCGGTCACCGCCCCCTCCCCTTACCGCCCCGGCCCCGGCCCCGGCGGGGACCGAACACCCAGTGCCGCAGAAGAGCGAACCTCACCAGGGAGGCGAGGGCGTCACCGGCGAGCAGCACCGCCAGCTCGACGGCCCTGCCGCTCTGCGGACCGGCCGCCAGCAGAGCCGCGCTGGTGCAGGCGAGCCCGAGCAGGAAGGCGACCAGCCCCTTGGCCTGATGCCGCAGAACGTCCTGGCGCCCGCGCACCCCGAAGGTGAACCGGCGGTTGGCCGCGGTGTTGAAAACCGCGGCGAGGAAGAGAGCGACCGCGTTCGCCGCCAGCACCGGCATCACGGCGGCGAACAGCAGATAGAGCAGGACGTGCAGGAGCCCGCTCGCCGCCCCGACCACCGCGAACCGCAAGAACCTGCGCCCCGGGGCCACAGGCACCCCCAGCCGCCGCAGGTGGGAGGGGAGGGGAGCCCCGAAAGCCCCCCTCATCCGCCGGCCCGCCACCCCCGCGACCCCCCGGAGCATGTCCACGACCGTACGGCCGATGACCACCGTGGTGTCGGGATCGTCCAGGCAGTCCACCGGCACCTCGTGGATACGCAGCCCCTGACGCTGCACCGCACACAGCAGCTCCGTGTCGAAGAACCACTTGTCGTCCTGGACGGCCGGGAGGAGGGCCTGCACGACCTCCCGCCGGCCGGCCTTGAAACCGCACTGGGCATCGGAGAAACGCACCCCCAGCACCACGCGCAGGATCAGGTTGTAGGTACGGGAGAGCGTGGCGCGCAACAACGACCGCTGCACACTCGACCCCCGCGCGTGCCGCGTGCCGATGGCGAAGTCGCTGTGGCCCGAGGCGAGCGGGGCGATGAGCGGAAGGAACCCCTCCAGACCGATGGAGAGGTCGGCGTCCATGTAACTGACCACATCGGCCCGGCTCGTGCCCCACACATGCCGAAGCGCCAGCCCCCGCCCCCTGGCCTCGAAGCTCACGAACCGCACCTCGGAAAGCTGAGCGGCCAGCCCCTCACCGACCTCACGCGTCCTGTCGGCGCTGCCGCTCTCCGCGATGGTGATCACGAAGGGGTAGGGGAAGTTCCGGACGAGGTAGTCGCGCAACCGGTGCACGTTCCGTGCGAGCGCCTTCTCCTCGTTGCGCACCGGAATCACGATCTCGATCAAGGACACCCGCGTCAGTTCGGCGGACTCCTGGGCGGTCGCGGTCATGGACGCTGCCTTTCAATGGCCACGCGGCACGCGCGCATGGGACGGTGGAAGATCCCAGCGTCGGCCCCCGCCACCACCCCCGGCATCCTCCCCCTTGCGCCGCCTCGCACCGCACCGCAACCAGGAAGACGGCCCCGCCCCGCACATCGGCCAGACTGTGCCGCACCACGGCCCGCCCCTCCCCGCACCCGGCCGGGCCGCGAGCGGCGGCCCGCCCCAAAGGAGCCGCCATGTCCGCCTGGCTCGAGGAATGGAACAGCCGGCAGGACGTCTACCTCGGCGACCGCCACCGCGACCGGCACTACCGGGCGGTGGCCCACGACATCGTCCGACTGCTCCCCCCAGGAGCCCGACGCGTGCTCGACTACGGCCCCGGAGACGCCCTGTGCGCCCCGCGCATCGCCGCGGCCTGCGAGGAAGTGGTCCTGTGCGAGGCGGCGGAGACGATCCGGGCCCGGCTCTCGGACCGGTTCGCCCACCACCGGGCCATCCGCGTCATCTCCCCCCGCCAACTCGCCGACCTGCCCCCCGCATCCATCGACCTGATGGTCGTGCACTCGGTGGCGCAGTACCTCGACCCGGCCGAACTGGACACCCTGCTGGAACAGGCCCGCCGCCTGCTGGGCGCCGGGGGCCGGCTCCTCCTCGGAGACCTCGTGCCCCCCGAGGCGGGACTGGTCTCCGACACGGCCGAACTCCTGCGTTTCGCCCGGCGCGAGGGATTCCTCCGGGAGGCGGCCCCCGCCCTCCTACGGCTGGCGTTCTCCCCCTACGCACGCCGCCGCCACCACCTCGGCCTCACCCGGATCGACGAGACCCAGATGACGGCCCGGGCCCGGCGGGCCGGCCTCTCCGGCCACCGGATACGACCCAACATCGGCAACAACCAAGCCCGTTGGACCTTCCTGGCCACACCCGCGCAAACCCCCCTACGGCCGGCCCGATGAACCCCCCCGGCGGGGAACAGGCCCGCACCCTGGAAGAAGCACGAGCACAGCGCCGTGTGTGACCGTAGAGGCGCCCGCGGGCGGGGGAGCGCCCCGCCGCACCGGCAGATTCCCGGTACACCAACCCAGGAGGATCCATGCCCGGACTCGTAGCGGTCACCGGGGCCGAGGGATTCATCGGATCACACCTGGTCGAGACGCTGGTACGGCGGGGCCACCGGGTACGGGCCATGGTCCAGTACACCTCCTTCGCCTCCTGGGGCTGGCTCGACCGGCTCGACGCCGAGGTGATGGCCCAGGTGGAGGTGCACCCCGGCGACATCCGCGACCCCGCCTGCGTACTGGCGCTGGCCGACGGGGCCACCGTCCTCTACCACCTGGCGGCCCTCATCGCGATCCCGTACTCCTACCAGGCGCCGCGCTCGTACCTGGACACCAACGTCACGGGCACGCTGAACGTGCTCGAAGCGGTGCGCACCGCCCAGACGCCCCGCCTGGTCCACACCTCCACCAGCGAGACCTACGGCTCGGCCAGGACCGTGCCGATCGCGGAGGACCACCCCCTGCAGGCCCAGTCGCCCTACGCCGCGACGAAGGTGGCCGCCGACAAACTCGTCGAGTCCTACCACCTCAGCTACGGCCTGCCCGCGGTAACCCTGCGGCCCTTCAACACCTTCGGCCCCCGCCAGTCGGCGCGCGCCGTGATCCCCACCATCATCAGCCAACTCGCCGCCGGAGCCACCCGGATCACCCTCGGCTCCCTGGCCCCCACCCGCGACTTCACCTATGTCACCGACACCGCCGAGGCCTTCGTCGCGCTCGGCACCGCACCCGCCTCGGCGGTGGTCGCAGAGGTCTTCAACGCCGGCACCGGCACCGAGGTGTCCATCGGCCGGCTCGCCACCGACATCATGCGGCTGATGGGGGCCCACGCCTCGATCACCGAGGACCCCCAGCGCCTGCGACCCAAGGACTCCGAAGTCGTCCGCCTGGTCTGCGACGCCGGGAAACTGCGCGCCCGCACGGGATGGCGCCCCCGCACCGACCGGGAAGAGGGCCTGCGCCACACCATCGAATGGTTCCAGGACCCCGCCAACCGGGCGGGCTACCGGCCGGCCCTCTACCACCGCTGAAAGGGACACGGAACATGCACGCAGTGATCCTGGCAGGCGGCAAGGGCACCAGGCTGCGGCCCTACACCAGCCGCCTGCCCAAACCCCTGGTGCCCATCGGCGACGAGTTCTCCATCCTGGAGATCGTCCTGAGCCAGCTCTCCCAGCAGGGCTTCGACAAGGTGACCCTCGCCATAGGACACCTCGGCCACCTCATCCGCACCTTCGTGGGCGACGGCAGCCGGTGGAACATGCACATCACCTACGCCTCCGAGGACACCCCCCGGGGAACGATCGGCCCGGTCCTGAGCATCCTGGACCACCTGCCCGAACACTTCCTGGTCATGAACGGCGACATCCTCACCGACCTCGACTACGCCGACGTGCTGGCCCACCACACCCAGGGCGGGGCCCCGCTGACGGTGGCGACCTGCACGCGCGAGGTCCGCATCGACTTCGGCGTACTGACGACGGCCGGCGACCACGTGGTCCGCTTCGTGGAGAAACCCACCGTCGACTACCGGGTCAGCATGGGGGTCTACGGCCTCAGCCGCACCACCCTGGAAACCTACCCCTCCCACATGCCCTTCGGCTTCGACGACCTGGTCCTGGACCTGCTCGCCCGCGGCATCCACCCCGCCCAGTACCCCTTCGACGGGTACTGGCTGGACATCGGCCGCCCCGACGACTACGACCGCGCCAACGCCGAGTTCGACTCCATCAAGGGAACCCTGCTCAAAGGGGCATGAGGACGCGCCACCGCCCCTCGCCGCCTTCCGACGGGACGTACCAGAGACGAAAGGGATGAAGAAGAGCATGACTTCCGTTACGCACGGGGCCCCGTCGGTGACCGCCTCCCCCCCGCACCACCCGGCGCCCTTCGCCCAAGACGGCCGCAGCCCCGCCAAGGCCTGGGCACTGGCCGGGATCTGCGCGCTGGCGGGCCTGCTCTACCTGTGGCTCATCGGCTCCAGCAACTACGGCAACGCCTACTACTCCGCCGCCGTACGGTCGATGGCCCAGAGCCCCACCAACTTCCTGTTCGGCGCCGCCGACCCCTACGGCGCCGTCTCGGTCGACAAACCGCCGCTGGCCCTGTGGCCCCAGGCCGCCTCGGCGGCGATCTTCGGATACCACAGCTGGTCGATCCTGCTCCCCCAGGCCCTCGAAGGCGTGGCCACCGTCTTCCTGCTCCACCGCACGGTCCGCCTGTGGGCGGGGGAGCGCGTCGCGCTCCTCGCCGCGCTGATCCTCGCCCTGACCCCCATCACCGTCGCCATCAACCGCGACAACAACACCGACTCCCTCCTGCTGCTGCTCCTGGTCGCCGCCGCGTACGCTCTCACCCGCTCGATCCACGCCACCACCGGCTCCAGCCGCACCAGGTGGCTGCTGCTGTGCGCCTTCTTCGTGGGCTGCGGCTTCACGGCGAAGATGCTGCAGGCGTGGATCATCGTGCCGGTCCTGGCCCTGGCGTTCCTGCTCGGCAGCACCGGCCCCCTCAGACGCAGGATCAACGACGTCCTGGCCGCCGGCGCGGTCCTGGTCCTCTCCTCCTTCTGGTGGCCCGCCCTGCACGACCTCTGGCCGGGCGACAAGCCCTACATGGGCGGCAGCACGGACGGAAGCGCCTTCGAACTCGTCTTCGGCTACAACGGGTTCGGCGCCCTGCTCGGCACCGGCCAGCAACCCGGCGGGTCCGGGATCAACGTGCCTTTGGCGATGGTCGGGCTCTCCGGCGGAATGCCCGGAGCCACCCGCATGTTCTCCGCCGAGGTCGGGGACCAGATCTCCTGGCTGCTCCCGCTCGCCCTGCTGGTCCTGGCCGTCGTGGGCGCCGCCGGCTACCGCCGCCTGTGGTTCGAGATCCCGGGCGACCCCGTGCAGCGGGCGGGCTGGCTCCTGTGGGGCGGGTGGCTGCTGCTGGCCGGGGGCGTCTTCAGCTTCACCCAGGGCATCTTCAACACCTACTACACGACAATGCTCTCGCCGGCGCTCGCCGCCGTCTCCGCGGCGGGCATCGCCCTGCTCTGGCGTAAATACTCCACCCCCCGCGGCCGGGAGTGGCTGCTCCTGCCGGCCGCGGTCGCCCTCACGGCGCTGTGGGCGTTCGTCCTGGTCTCCCGGGACGCCTCCTGGCACGGCTGGAGCCGGTGGGCGGCGCTGGGGCTCGCCGCCCTGGCGGTGTTCGCCCTGGTGGTGGCCAAACTGTCGCCGGGCCGGCGCCCCCTGGGGCACGCCGGGCTGATCACCGGGGCCGCGGCGATGCTGCTGGCCCCCGCGGTGTGGTCCGGGGGCACCGCGGCCGTGGCCGCCGACAACGGCGGTTTCCCCACCGCGGGCCCGCCCAACAGCGCCTTCAGCGCCCTGCTGCGCGGGGAGCTCCCGGAGGGCATGCCCCCCGGCGGCATGCCCCCCGGAGCGATGCCCCCCGGTAGTGCCCCGATGCCCGGGGGCATGGAGATGCCCGGCGGGATGGAGATGCCCGGCGGGATGGAGATGCCCGGCGGGATGGAGATGCCCGGGGGGATGGAGATGCCCGGCGGGATGAAGATGCCCCCCGGCCCGCAGCCGCCCCCGGGGACGCAACCCCCCGGCGGCCTCCCGGCGCCCGGCCAGAACGAACCCGCCTCTCCCGGAAAAGGCTTCGGCGGCTCCGAACTCTCCGCCGACAACCGGCGAATCCTCCAGTACGCCCAGGACCACTCCGACGGCGCCGGCATCACGCTCGCCGTCGAGGGGGGCGGACTCGCCTCCTCCTCCTTCATCATCGAAACCGGCGCCCCGGTCGTGGGCATGGGCGGCTTCCTGGGCGCCGACGACTCACCCACGATCCACCAGCTCAACGAGTGGGTCGAGGCCGGAGACCTGAAATTCGTTCTCACCGCCCACCCGGGCGAAGCGAGACTGGGCGGCATGGCCGGCATGGGCGGCAGCGTCCAGCAAAAGCGGCTCGCCTGGGTACGCGACCACTGCCGCACCGTCGACCCCGACGCCTACGGCGGCGAACCCTTCGACGAGGACCGGGCCCAACTGCCGGTACCGGGCTTCAGCGACGCGGCCCTCTACCGCTGCGGATGACGTCCACGACCCGACAAGGGCTCCCCGCCGCTGCCGCCGGCCGGGAGCCCTTCGCACGGTCTCAGGCGCCTGACCACCGGCCGGCGGCGGCGCGCAGCGCCTTCTTGTCGATCTTCCCCATCGGCGTGGTGGGCAAGGAGTCGACCGCGATCAGACGCTCCGGAAACTTGAACGACGCCGCCTCGGCCCGCTCCATCACCCTCCACACATCGGCCAGCTCCACCCGCACACCCTCGGCCTGCACCACGAACAGACAGACCCGCTCGCCCAGTTCGACATCCGCCACCCCCACGGCCGCCGCCTGCACGACACCGCCGACCTGCACCGCGAAACCCTCCACCTCCTCGGCGTTGATCTTCTCCCCGCCCCGGTTGATGAGGTCCTTCTCCCTGCCGACCACCACGAGATTGCCCTCCGGCGTCCGACGTACCAGATCACCGGTCCGGTACCAGCCGTCCGCCGTGAACGCCCGCGCGTCCGCGGCCGGCGAGTCGTAGTAGCCGCGCGGGGTGTACGGGCCCCGCGTGAGCAACGCCCCCGGCTCACCCACCCCCACCTCCCTGCCCCGTGCGTCCACCACCCGGATCTCGTCGCCCGGGCTGACCGGCCGCCCCTGAGTGTGATGGACCACGTCATCGGGATCGTCCAGGCGGGTCAGGCACAGCAGACCCTCCGCCATCCCGAAGACCTGCTGCAACCCGCACCCCAGTTTCGGCCCCACCTGCCGGGCCACCTCCGGCTCCAGCCGCGCGGCCCCGACCTGCATCAACTCCAACGACCCCAGATCGACGCCCGCACCCTCCTCCTCCCGGTACCGCAGCCACCGCACGACCACCGCCGGCACCACGGACGTGGCGGTCACCCCCTCCCGCTCGATCACCGCGAACGCCGCCTGCGGCTCCGGAGACCGCGAAATCACCACCCGCCCCCCCGACAGAAGCGTGCCCAGCACCCCGGGACCGGTATTGGGAAAACCGTGCCCCAGCGGCAGAACGGCCAGATACACCGTCCCGCACCCGAAACCGCACACCTGGGCAGCACGCTTGATCATGTGGACGAGATCGTTGTGCGTACGGGCCACGAGCTTGGGCAACCCGGTCGTCCCGCCCGACAGTTTGAGCATCGCGACCTCCTCACCACGCGGCGCGGACAGATCGAGAGCGGCCGCGGCCCGCGCCGCCTCACCCGCCTCCACGGGCTCGCACAACGCCCCCAGACCGACGCTGTCCGGCCCCACCCCCGACCCCGCCACCAAGACGAACTCCAGCACCGGATGCGCCCCCGCCACCTCGTGCGCGAGCCCCTGGTGATCGAACCCCTTGTACACGTCCGGCACCACCAGGGCCCTGGCCCGGGCATGGGCCACCACCCCCGCCAGCTCGCGGTAGCGGTACTGGGGCAGGGCCCACACCGGCAGAACACCCAACCGCAGACACGCCACCGTCACCACCACGTGCTCCCAGCCGTTGGGCAACTGCACCACCACCCGGTCGCCCGCCCGCAGCCCGAGCCCCCCCATCCGGACGGCCGCCGCATCCGCGCGCACCATCAACTCCCGGTAACTCATCCGCACCGGACCGTCGACCAGGCACACGGCGTCCGGCGTCGCACGCGCCGCCTCGGCCAGATGCGTCCCCAGCGAACGCCCCTCCCAGTACCCGGCGCTCACATACCGGGCCGCAACATCCTCGGGCCAGGGAACGAATCCCCCCCGCGCCCGCCCCACCGCTGTCTCCTGCATGGCTGCTCCGTAGGCTCCGCCCCCCACCCCAGGTGGCGGGCACGACTGACGAGGACCGCTCCCGGGCCCAAGGGGGGCACACCGCCCCGGCGGGCCCGCAGGGCCCGGCCACCGAAACCGGTACGCACCCGGCACGAGCACTGAACCCCTGCCCGGGAGCCTAGGGAGCCCCCGGCCCCCCGGGCCTCTCACCGATTGCGGAATCCCACCGCGTGCTCAGGGCCCCCTCGCAGGCCGCACACCAGAAGTTGTCCACACCTCACGACCGGGCCGAATCTGTCGCTCATGGGGACGGCTCGCCCTCGCGTGAGTGCTTCCCGAGCAGAGGCAGCGGGGCGGAACGCCTCCGCAGACACGGCTGCCGGACGAGGCCATCGGCGGCCCTGATTCGTGTCGTGTCCGTTCGGTGAACTGAACAGGAGCGAGGACTTGACGCAGTACGCAGCACCCGACGAAGCAATCGCCATCATCGGTATGAGTTGCAGGTATGCCCCGGATCTCGACTCGCCGGACAAGTTCTGGGACTTCCTCCTCCAGGGCAGGAGCACGGTCGGCGACATGCCCGCCAAACGGTGGGAGCCCTACGCATCGAGCAGCCCCCAGGCGACCGCCGCCCTGCGCGACACCGTTCGCCGCGGCGCCTTCCTCGACGACATCGAGGGCTTCGACGCCGACTTCTTCTCCATCTCACCCCGGGAAGCCGACTTCCTGGACCCCCAGCAGCGCTTCATGCTCGAACTCACCTGGGAAGCACTCGCCCACGCCGGCATCCCCCCGCTGTCGCTGCGCGGCACCGACACCGGCGTGTACGCCGCCGCGAACTCCAACGACTACGGCAGGCGACTACTGGAAGACCTACCGCGCACCGGCGCCTACGCGGTGAACGGCACGACGCTGTACGGCATCGCCAACCGCGTCTCCTACTTCCTGGACCTCCACGGACCGAGCATGGCGGTCGACACCGCCTGCGCCGGAGCGCTCACCGCCCTCCACCTCGCCCGCCAGAGCCTGTTGACCGGGGAGACACCCCTGGCGATCGTCGGCGGCCTCAACATCATGTCCACCCCCTCCCTCAACGTCGCCCTCCACGACGCCGGAGCCATGTCCCCCGACGGCCGCAGCAAGGCCTTCGACGAGGACGCCGACGGCTACGGCCGCGGCGAGGGAGCAGGAGTCCTCGTCCTCAAGAGGCTCTCCGACGCACAGCGCGACAACGACCCCGTCCTCGCCGTCGTCCGCGGCAGCGGCGTCTTCCAGGACGGCCGCTCCGACGGCATGATGGCCCCCGACGGGGACGCCCAGGAGCACATGCTGCGCCAGGCGTACCACCGGGCGGGAGTGGACCCGGCCACCGTGGACTACGTCGAGGCGCACGGCACGGGAACCCCCACCGGCGACCGGGAGGAGATCACCGCCCTCGCCAAGGTCTTCGGAACGGACCGGCCCCCCCACGCCCCCTGCCTGATCGGATCGGTGAAACCCAACGTCGGCCACGTCGAGGGAGGCTCGGGCATCACCGGCGTGATCAAGACCGTCCTCGCCCTGAGGAACGAACTGATCCCCCCCACCCTCCACGACCGGCCCCGCACCGACGTCGACTGGGACGCCTGGGGAATACGCCTGGTCAAACAGGTACAGCAGTGGCCCTCCCGCCAACAGCCCCGACGCGCCGGAGTCTCCAGCTACGGCGTCGGAGGCACCATCTCCCACGTCATCCTGGAGGAGAGCCCCACCCCGGCGACCCCGCCCCCCGCCCCCGCCGCCACCGCGACCCCCGCCCTCTTCCCGATCTCGGCCGCCTCCGAAGCGGGACTGCGCGCCCTGGCGGCCGCGACCGCCCACTGGCTGGCCGCGCACCCCGACACCCCCCTGCCCTCCATCGGACACACCCTGACCCGACGCCGCTCCCACCTCGCCCAGCGGGCCACCGTCGTCGCGGACTCCGCCCACCAGCTCGCCGACCGGCTGCGCGAGGTCGCCCAGGCCCACAATGGCCCCGGCACCGCATCGGCGCGCACCGGCGCCGAACGCGCCGACGACGCCGTCTGGATCTTCTCCGGACACGGCGCCCAATGGACCGGCATGGGCCGCCGCCTACTGGAGAGCGAACCGGTCTTCGCCACCGCCCTCGACGCCCTGGGCGAAGTGTTCCGCGACGAACTCGGCTGGACCCCCACCGAAGCGATCACCCAGGGCGGACCCTGGACCGCCGCCCACGTCCAGGCCCTGACCTTCGCCGTCCAGATCGGCCTCGCCGACCTCTGGCACGCCAAGGGCATACGGCCGGCCGCGGTCATCGGACACTCCGTCGGCGAGATCGCCGCCGCCGTGGTGGCCGGCACCCTCGACCGCGAAGAAGCCGCCCGCTTCGCCTGCCGCCGCGCCGCGGCACTCCAGCGGCTCGACGGACGCGGCGCGATGGTCATGGTCGGCCTCCCCTTCGAAGAAGCGGCCCTGCGGCTGGAAGGCCGAGGAGACGTGGAAGCCGCCATCGCCGCCGGCCCGCACTCCACCGTCCTGTCCGGCGACCGCCCGGCGATCCTGCGCATCGCCCAGGAATGGCCGGCGACGGACATATGGACGCGGACCGTCGACTCCGACATCGCCTTCCACAGCGCCCACGTCGAAGAAGTGATCGACGACATCGAGGCAGCCGCCCACACCCTCACCCCCCGCCCCCCCACCACCCCCCTCTACACCACCGCCCTGACCGACCCCCGCTCCACCGCCCTGCGCGACAGCGGCTACTGGACGGCGAACCTGCGCAACCCGGTCCGCTTCACCCAGGCCGTACGCGCCGCGGGCGAGGACGGCCACCGACTGTTCCTCGAGATCTCCACCCACCCGGTGGTGGCCCATTCGGTCAGCGAAACCCTCCTGGAGCTGGGCATCGAGGACGCCGCGGTCACCGCAACCCTGCGGCGCAACACCGACGAGCAGACGACCCTGCTGGAGAACCTCGCCGAACTGCACTGCCACGGCACCGCCGTCGACTGGACACGCCACCACACCGACGGCGCCCTGGTGGAACTCCCGGCAGCCGTGTGGCAGCACCGGCCCTACTGGATCTTCCCCACCACCGCCACCGACACGGGCCCGGGCCGCGGACACGACCCCGAAACCCACAGCCTGCTCGGCGGACGGATGACCGTCAGCGGCTCCCCGGCCAGACAGGTGTGGCAGACCCGCCTCGACATGGACAGCCGGCCCTACCCCCAAAGCCACGGCCTCGTCGGCGTCGAAGTCACCCCCGCCGCCTCCATCATCAACACCTTCGCCGCAGCCGTGCAGGAGGACGGACCCCCCTGCCTGACGGACATCGTGCTGCGCACGCCCCTGGCGGTGGAACCGCCCCGCGTGGTCCAGGTCGTACGCGAAGGCCGGTCGCTCTCGCTCGCCACCCGCCTGGCCGACGACACCGCCGCCGCCGACGGCAGCGAATGGATCACCCACACCACGGCCACCGCCACCCCCGCAACCCGCCCCCCCGGCGGACGCCTGGAGACACGGGCCATCCGCTCCCGCCTCCCCGAAGGATCGCTCACCCGGGCCGACGAGATGTTCGCCCGCATGGGCGTCGAAGGCTACGCCTTCCCCTGGGACCTGGAGGAACTGCGCCACGACGAACACGAACAACTCGCCGTCCTGCAGATCGAACCCCCGCCCGCCCACCGGGCGACCAGCTGGGCCCACGTCATCGACGGCGCCCTGACCATCAGCGCCATGGTGGTCTCCCCGGGCGACGCCACCGTGCTGTGGATGTCCCGCTCCATCGAGCAGGTGACGTGGAAGGGCCAACCCCCCGCCCGACTCACCGTCCACAGCACACGCTCCCCCCGCTCCCCGCACGACACGGTCGACGTACGGGTCGCCGACGAACGGGGCGACGTCGTCTGCGAGGTCACCGGACTGCGCTTCGCAGCCGTCGAACACCTCGGCACCGCCGTCCTGCCCAGCGAACTGGTGCACGAGATCGTGTGGCGCCCCTGGAACCCGGACGACCACCGGAAAACCACAGACCCCTCCCTCGAACAGGTGATCCTCATCGGGGATCCCCGGACCACCGCCCCCCTGGCCGAACAACTCCACCAGACCGGCATCACCTGCCTGCAGGCCGGCGACTCCCCGGAGACGGGGCTGCGGCCCGACCTGTTCACCCGGCCCGGCGCGGTGATCGTCGCACCCGCCCTGCCCGGCCCGGACACACCCCCCGAGGAGGAAGCCGAACGGGTTTCATGGCTGCTCCTGCGGACCGTGCGACGCGTCGCCGAGCTCCGGGCCGACCTTGCCGGGGACGCGGCAGCACAACGGGTGTGGTGCCTGACCTCCGACGCCCGCCGGGCCCGTGACGAACGGTCGGTGGCCCACGGCCCGCTGTGGGGCCTGGCACGCATCGTCGCGGGCGACCACCCCGAACTGTGGGGCGGCGCCGTCGACATCAGCACATCGGCCCGGGAAACCGGCCCACGCCTGGCCGCCCTGCTGGAGGACGCCGCCGGTTCGGAGGACGTCATCTCCCTCACGGACGAGGGAGTCGAGGCCGCCCGGCTGAGCCGCATCGACCGCCGAGCGGACGGCACGCCCCTGCAGTGCTCGCCCTCGGGCACGATCCTGATCACCGGCGGCCTGGGCGCCCTGGGCCTGGAGGTCGCCAGATGGCTGGTGGACCGGGGCGCCCGCCGGCTCCTGCTCGTCAGCCGCCGCGGCCTGCCCGACCGCACCCGGTGGGCCGCCGTCACCGACGCCGAGACCCGGCGCAGGATCGACGGCGTACTGGCACTGGAGGCACTCGGCGTCACCGTCCGGGTACTCGAACTCGACATCACCGACGGCGACCAGGTGGCGGCGGCCCTCGCCCCCGGAGCCCTCGGCCTTCCCCCCGTACGGGGAGTCGTGCACGCCGCCGGCGTCGTGAACAGCGCCCTAGTGGACAAGACCGACCTCGAGGGACTGCGCGAGGTGATGGCCCCCAAGGTCCGCGGCGCCATGGTGCTGCACCGCCTCTTCCCCCCCGGCGACCTCGACTTCTTCGTCCTGTTCTCCTCCTGCGGCCAGTTCGCCCGGCTGTCGGGCCAGGCCAGTTACGCCGCAGCCAACTCCTTCCTGGACACCCTCGCCACCCACCGCAACGCCCAGGAGCACACCGAGACCATCAGCCTGGGCTGGACGGCATGGCGGGGACTGGGCATGTCCTCGGACATCGACACCACCATGTTCGAAGCCAACTCACGCGGCCTGGAAGCCGTCTCCGCCTCCGAGGCGTTCGGCGCGTGGTCCTTCGGCGACCGCTTCCACTCCGACTACCAGGCCGTCCTGCGGGTGGTGGCGACCCCCGCGCACACACCGCGCCTGCCGATGTTCCGGGACCTGCCCGTCTCCGGCGAAACGGACGGCCCCGCGGGCGACCAGCTCTTCACCACCACCCTCGAAGGCCTCCCCGAACAGGAGGCACGCGAGAAGATCACCGCCGATGTACGCGAACAGGTGGCCGGAGTACTCAACTTCGACCCCGCCGAAGTGGAGATCAAGCGACCTCTCGTCGAGCTCGGAGTCGACTCCGTCATGACGGTCGCCCTCCGCGTGCGCCTGCAGCACCGCTACGGCATCGAGCTCCCGCCCACGATCCTGTGGGCGAAGCCGACGGTGGCGGCCCTCTCCGAACACGTCTGCGACAGCCTGCGTCCGGACCCCCAGGGCCACCAGGACCCGGCCGTGCCGGCCGCCGCCGGGTAGGACCCGGCGGCAGGGGCCGCCCCCTCGCCGCCGCACCACCCCCGCCCGTGGGCGCCGTCCTCCAGGACGGCGCCCACGGGCGCTCCACACCCGGCCCTCCCCGGGGCCCCCGCGGGCCCCCGGCCCCGCACACCCGCCGGGGGAGAGAACACACGGGCAGCCGGCTCAACGGGCCACCACCCACACCGCCCGCACCCCACCGCACCACGCCACGTCCCGGACGTCCCGGACGTCCCGGACGGCAGGAGCGGCAGGGGCGGCACGAGCCCGCCCGGAGACGCACCGGCACCCCCCCCGGCCCGCCCCGCCCCGTCCCGCCGCGAGCGGGCACACAGAAAGACCCTTGGGGCCGAACCCGAGGGTCCGGCCCCAAGGGCCTCTCACAACAGGCGGACAGGGACCGTACGGGGGAGCGCACAAGCCCCCGACCGCCACCCGGCCGACGGCGCCGGCCCGGCTTCAGCGCCCCGGTGCGAAGGACTCCCCAAGGACGGCAGAGGTCACGGCAGACGCACGGGACTGTTGTGGTAGGCGTCGATGAGCCACACACCGTCCCGCTTGCCGAGAACCCAGGTGGCCCGGATCTCCTTCTCGGGGGCGACCGCGTCCTCCCCGGCAGCCATGACCCCTCCCTGAGTGACCAGGATCGCCGTGTCACGACCGGTGAACCTGACGTCGATGGGCACCCCGAAGACCGACGTGCCCTTGTACGGACCGGCATAGGACTCGGCCATGAACTCCCGGATTCCCTCGACTCCCTTCCGGAAGACGTCACCGGGAAGCACCATGGTCCCGTCCTTGGCGAAAAGACTCGCGAAAGCAGAGGCGTCCTGGGACGCCCACGCCTCCATCATGCGCCGGGGGACATCGGCCACCGCCGCCATGTCCCGGTCGCTCGCAGGTGCCGAAGAGCCAGAACTCATTTCCACTCCCATTTCCGTAAAAGGGTGATGCACGGGTTCTCCTCGCATCCTGCCGCCACGCTCCACCACCGGAAATATCCCGGATTGCGGACTGGGCCGGCAGACGCTCACCCGCTCCCGGACGCAGACCCCACCACGGCCATCTCCACGATCGAGACATAGCCGACCGGGTGGACCGCCCGTACGGCGAGACCCGCCCGGCCGGCGAGTTCGCCCAGCTCGGCAAGGCTCCGCTCCCGGCCGCCGAAGTAGGTGAGCATGCGCAGGTCCATACCGGTGCCGGCATCCTCCTCCGCGGCGACGGCCTCCACGACGAGCACGACGCCCCCGCCACCGGCGGCCTGCGCACACCGCTTCAAGATCGCCACCGCGGACCGGTCGTCCCAGTCATGGAGGACGGCCGACAGCACATACCCGCCGGCACCCGCCGGCAACGGGTCGAAGAAGCTGCCCACCTCCACCCGCGCCCGGGAGGCCAACCCCGCCTCCAGGAACCTCCGGTGCGCCGCCGCCGCCGGACCCCGCAGATCCACCACGGTTCCCGACAGACCCTCATGGGCCGTCAGCAGCGCACTGAGCAACCCGCCGCTGCCCCCGCCCACGTCGACGACGTGCGAGAGACCGGCCCAGTCGTACGCGGCCGCCATGCCGCGGTAGTCGAGCTCCAGGTGATGGCTCATCAAGGCGTCGAAGGACGCCGAGAGCACCGGATCACCGGCCAGGTCCTCCCAGAAGGACGCCCCGTAACGCACCGGGTAGGCAGGCTGCCCCGAGCGGACGCTGTGAGCCAGCTCGACGAAAGCGAGATCACCCCGCCCCACGGCACTGTCCATGTCCAGCCACTTGCGCCTCCCACCGGCGTGGTCGTCGCGCAACTGCTCGCCGAACTCCGTCAGACCGTAAAGACCCCCGCCATCCCTGGTGAACAGACCCACGGCCACCAAATGGCGCAGCAGCCTGTCCAAAGAATCCGCATGCGCACCGGCCGCGGAGGCGATCTCCCCGGCGGTACGGCGCCCGGCCGCTATGTGATCGGCGACCCGCAACGTGGCCGCCACGCGGACCGCCATCGGAGTCGCCAGATCGGCCAGCGCCCTCAACCCGATACGTGCACTGCCTCTACCCACACCCGCTCCTTCATCCGGTGGCACCAGCCCGCCCTCTCTTCCTCCCCGACCCCTCACAGCACCCCGCCCCCACTCACGGGACGGGGCCCGCCCCCGCCCCGCCGGAACGCGGAAAACCGGCGCCGATATGCAGCGCTGTGGTCAACGCCGCCCAGGAGACGGCCTCGACCAGCTCCCTGTCGGAGGGATGCCCCTCGCGGAAGGCACGCACATCGGCTTCCACCACCTGGTACGGCGCGAAGGCCGCCAGGAGCACCAGCCGGGCGACCGGAGCCTCCGCCGGGGAGTACCCTCCCGCCGCCTCGTCCAGCCACGCACGGCTGGGCCCCACGGGCTTCCCGTCCCACTGCGCCAGCCGCCCGCGAAGCCCCTCACGCACCCGCAGGGGAACCCAGCACGCCGCCTCGTCCACCGCCCGCGCCGCACGGGCCAGGGACGCGGCCACCGTCGGACTCGCTTCGGCCCACGCCAGGGCGGGAAGCAGGGGGGCCGGAGGCAGGAGATCCAGGGACGCACCAGGTGCCAGAGGGCCGCGGCCGGCGGGCACCATGCCCCGGGCGACGGCCCGCATGGCCACCCCCCGAACACGCCCCGGAACCCGCTCAGGCACAGGCGAATCCTCCAAAAACACGCTGACCATACGGTTCAGATAATGGAAGGCGACCGCCACACCGAAGAGCTCCGCGACCTGCGCCGGGGCCAGCACCCCGGGGGAGGGGGGACGAGAACCCCCGGGAACCCCGACCGCCTGCACCCACGCCGCGATCTCCCCACCCCCCGCCGCCGGCAGGCGCAGGGTGTCCAGCTTCGCCCCGTGGACCTCCACACAGTAAGGACACCGGTTGGCCCGGGAAACGGCGATGGCCACCGCTTCCTTCACAGCACGCTCCACACCCCGCCCCGCCAGCAGCGTCTCCCGCAGCAGCAGCCAACCGGCGGCCAGCGGTACGGCCGCCGCGGAGTGCAGAGCAAGCGGCGGAGCCACCACACCGAAATCCCGCTCGCACTGCGCGTACACAGCCGCGACCAGCCCGCCGGCCGCACGCCGCTCCACGACATCGACATACCGCACCTGCCGCGAGGAGTCCCTCAACAGCCCCCGCACCACGGCTCTCAGCATTCCCCCTCCCCACCGCCCACGACGGCCCCGAAACCCGGGACCGCCCGCCAGGACGCGGCGCTGCTCACATACCGGCCGCCACCGCCCCGCCCCGCCCGCCCCCCACCGGCCGCGACCCCCCTCCTCGCCAACCGGACACGGCGACGCCGCCGCCGCAGAAGCGAGGAGGACGCACTCCTCACCGCTGCGCCCCCCGCCACCGGCGCCCCGGCCACCGCGGCCGCAGACTCCTCCCCGCCCCGCCCCCCGCGCCCGTCCTCGGCACCGGGCCCCAGGTCCTGCGGGCCTACCGAACCGAAGCCGAGGACGCCGTGGTCCAGGAAAAGACGCAACAAAGCCGCAGCGGCCAGGCGCGCGGAATCAGCCGTGTACCCGCCGACAGACGCCACCGCCGGCCCCCCGCCACGACACTGCGAGGACGCTCCGCGGCGCCGGCCGGCCAGAGCGTTCCTCGGTGGAGAATCCAACAGGGGGATGTAGTTCATGCTCCGCCTCCCTCGCCGTGGCGGCAGCCGGACCTCCGCACGAGCGAGCACCACGGGCATGACGCGGACCCGCGCTACCCGCACGGAAGCGTGCCCGGGCCGGAAGACCCCTGGCCGCCGAGGAACATTCTCGGCCGCTCCCGCCGACCGGCGCCTCTCCCCACGTGCGCAGCTGCACACCCCCCGCCCCCCTCACTCACACCGGGCCCTCACCCCCGGGCCGCGCACCGCCCGCCCACAGCGCGGCCAGCGACCGCTCGAGCGCATACGTGGGCCGCCAGCCGAGGACCTCGGCAGCGGCGGAGACGTCCGAGCACTGCCAGGACACCGGCGCGGACCGGGCCCCACCGGCGCCCTGCTCCACGACCCGCCCCCGGAAACCGGCGATGTCGGCCAGACGCCGCACCAGATCACGCACCAGGACGGCCTCCCCGCCACCCACGTTGAGCACGGGCGGCAGCGGACCGGAAGCGCCCACCGCACCCTCCACCGCCCGGGCCACGTCACGCACGTCGACGAAGTCCCGGTACGCCGACAGATCACCCAACCGCACCACCGCCCCGGCCCCGCCCCCCGCCCCCCGCAGCAGGGCGGCTACCCGGCCGGGCAGCCCCGACACCGGCGCACCGGCCCCCACCGGATTGCCGACCCGCAAAACCACCGCGTCCAACCCCGACGCGGACACCGCCACCGTGCCGGCCAGCTTCGTCGCCCCGTAGACGGTCACCGGACAGGCGGCCGCCGACTCCGACACGGGAACCCGGACCGTAGAGGGACCGTACTCGGCGGCCGACCCCAGATGGACCAGACGGACAGTGGGACACGCCCGCGCCAGCGCCGCACAGAGCACCGCCGGACCGCGGGCGTTGACCTCCGCCAGCCTCACCGGGTCGCCGCCGGTCACCCCGGCACAGTTGACGACGGCATCGACCGCAACCGAGGCCAGCCTCCCGGCCAGCCCCTCCACGGAGTCCGACGCCAGATCGACCGGCACCTCGGCCCCGGCCGACCGGCCGCCCCCGATGACCCGCACCCCGGGCAGCGAAGCGAACCGCGCCGCCACCTGCCCCCCGAGATAACCGGTATGACCCAGAACGAGAACGCGCATGCGGTGGCCCCCTCCTCGAAGCGGCAGAGCCCCCCGGGAAACCCGGACGCCGACCCGGCCCATCTCCCGGCCAGTATCCGCCCAACTCCCGGACACCCGGCGGCCGGCCGGGCCCGGCACACCCGGCCCGCCCCGACTCACAGGCCCCGCCACGACACCCTCGGGCACCGTGGCGCCGCCCGCCCCCGCCCGCAACCGTCCGACGACGCCCGCGACCTCAGCCCACGCCTACCCGCAGCGGCTGCGCAGCAGTTCCACGCCCTCGCCCTCGAGTTCGTCGCAATACGCCGCGCGCCCCGTCATGGCCATCACCAACGCCAGGGTGGGCCCGGAGACGAGCAGTCCGGAACCGTTCGTGAACGGCCCGTCCTCCGCGACGAGCCGCAGCCCCCCGACACGCCCCTTGGCGACCACCACGAGATCCGTCCCCCGGTAGTACTCGGCCACCTGCGTGAGGACTTCGATCGGGTAGTCATGACGGATGCCCAGAGGACGCCGGATGTCCTCTCCGTGCACGACCGTCTCGCCCAGCACCGCGATGGCGGGCAGAGCAGGTTTGGTCCTGCTCGCAACGATGCGCCGAAACCGCTCCAGGGCCTCGCCCGGAGTCGCTCCCACCTGCTCGGCCAGCCTCATGGCCACCTGCTTGTCGAAGTCGAACCGGCAGCGAACCACCCCCACCAGCCAACGCGCGGTGTTCAGGCTGGCGCTCGCGGTGAGATGGGCCAGCACCTCACGCACCGTCAGACCGGAGCACAAGGAGGGCGTCGCCCACTGATCGTCTCTCAGACCTTCCAGATCGGCCGCCAGCGCCGCCCGCTCGGCGTGGATCGAAGGCCAGGCACCGGTCCCACGGGCATACTCTGCTGTCATCTTCGCATCAGTCATGTAGGCAGCTCTCCTGTCACGGATCTTGACCCCCATCATCCCTGTCCGGAAGGAGTGCGTCCGGCAGGGCACGGCTACCCCCGCCCTGAATCCCCACGCCCCCGGCGCCCCGACCCGGGCCGCCCCGCCCGGCGCAACGGCCACCTGCCCGCCTTCGTGAACACGGCCCCCGCGCAGCCGACTCCCTGTGCGCGGCATGCGAGACGACCCGCCCGGCAACCGACGGGGACCACTGCCATCACCACAGCCTGATCCGCGGCTCCCTGTCCGGCAGCTGCAACACGATGGAAGGACAAGGCAAGGAGCCCCGGGCCCGACCGGGCAGCCTGCAGCACCTGTTGCCCTGTGACGGCTGCCGCGCCCGGCGCAGTTGCCGCCCCACCACCGGCTTGCCGCGCTACGCCGCCATCTGCACCTGACCCGGGGCGCCCAGGGATACGACTGGCCCCTGCACATGCACGTGGGCGTCGAGGAAACCGACGCCTGGCTGTGTCCACGAGATCGGGTTCTGGTCCAACTTCTGTAGAGCTCTCACGCTCTGTAACCCGCCGGTGATGGGGCTCTTCGAAAATCCCGCCCCCTGCTCGGGGGCGGCCCCAGACCTGCTCGATGGATCTCCCCACGTCGCTCGCAGCCGGCCGGCTCCAGGGGCGGTGTGGTCGACCCGGCCACACGCCGCCTGCCGAGGGCGGCTTGCGCCACAGCCCGCCCACGTGTGGGAGCTCGTGCCTGGGAGACAGCCTTTCATCGGGGTGTGCGCGCTCCTGGCGGTACAGCGTTACATCCGGACGTGACGGTCAGCGGGAGAAACTCCACAGGGCTCAGACAGGGGGCCAGTCCTGGCCGGCTGTCACCTCGCGTGCGACGTGATGCCACTGATCCTCTCCGCCAGGCAGGGGCCAAGCCCAGGTCGGTTGTTCCGCGGTGTTCAGGTCACGGAGAAGGCGGACAAGCTGTGGACCCGCGGTGGCGGCGCCGTCTGGGACGGTGGGGCCGTGGACGGCTCGGAGTTCGGCAAAGCGTGCCAGTTCGTCTTCGTAGAAGCCCACGGCCTGAGCGGTGCGTTCGGCCACGTCATCGCTCGGCACCGTACGGTGCAACTGCAGCAGCGGCGGCTCGACGGATTCGGCGATCGCCGCGGCAAGGCGCGCGTGCCCGTCCAGGATCAGATGGCAGTCCAGGCCGCTGACCCACCACAACAAGACCGGCGGGAGCGTCCCTTCACGGGCCTGCTTGCGGTACGCCTTGACCCGGCTGTCGTCGGCACTGGGCATGGGCCGCAGCGGAAGGACCTCCCACGAATGAGAATGGAAGAACCAGTCAATGTATCCGTCCGGATGGCCGTCGACGAGCATCGAGCCCCAGTACTCGGCGTGCGAAGCGTCAGCGTGACGCCAGCGCCGGAGCGGACTCTCGCAGGAGAGCAGCCACCGGCCCTCGTGCAACGGGCTACCCGGCGAATCAATGAGGTACTGCGCAAAGCGGTGAGCCCACCGTTCCGGGCTGCCCGCCAGGGCTCGCGCCACATCGGCGCGCAACGGCGGGACGAAGGAGCGGTACGCGTCGGTGCGCCAGAAGTCCACGCCCTGGAGCTGCTCGTCGACCACAGCGAGCAGCACGGGCCGCGACAGCTGGGAGACCAGCAGTTGCGGGCCGGCACGGAACACGCACAGCCCCGGCTGGTGCCGGCCCTTCACGTCCAGGGAAAGACCCACCCACGCGCCGTCGTCCCTCGTGACATCGCTGCGCTGCATGCCGAGAGCCTAGACGCCGCTGCGGTTGACCCGATGGCGCCCTTGGCCGTCCGACACGATCCTCCCCACTCCACGAGCCGGTGGCTTCGGCCGGAATCACGCGCGGGTGCTCGTTGAAGCTCCCCACTCCGTCAGCCGCAGGACCGCACTCCGGCTGACCCTCGCCCCGAAGACGTCGGCCAGCCTGGCACCGGCACGGCCGGCCAACACGAGGCCGACCTCGGCCAGGACTGACCGCATGCGTTCGGTCCGCCGACTGTATCGCCGAGACAGGCCCGCGACCTGCTCGACGAACGTCCGGCGCCCGCAGGAGACGTCCTCACACGTGAAGCGCCGGACACGGAGCCGCACCACCACCCGCCGTCCCGCCACGGGGAGGGCAGCTGGAAACCGCAGGTAGGAGCCGTGCACCCGCCCCGACCAGCTCCCACAACCCGGGCACCGAGCCCCAGCCGTCCGGCATCTGACACCGACCCGAACCACCTCGCCACCGCCCTGCACTGACCCCACCCTGATCCCCGGATCCGCCAGGAAGAGCAGCCCTTCCAGCCGGAGTAGTACCTCGCGCACAGCACAGAACCATCAGCCCGGACGTCGTCGGCACCAGCAGTCTCCATACGATCTCGCGAGATCTACCAGCAAGATCAACGGTCACAGGGAGTAGACACACCACAGAAGTTGGACCAGACCCCAAACTCGTGAACAAAGCCACGACGCCGACTACGACTGCACCATCCAAGGCACGAGCTCTGCGGGCGTTTCGGCTCACGCATGAGGAGACCGAGCACATTCTTTCCACCGCTTTCGAGGAAGGACTCGTGCGGGACGACCGACAAGAAGCCGCGTGCCGACGCCCCCGCCGCTGCCGAGGCCAGACCGTGCCTACCGCCCAGGGGCAGGCACCCGAGTCGGAAGACGACGCGTAGTCGGGGAGCCCCCCAAGACCACCGTGACAAAGGCCTTCAGCCCACAAAGGACACGCGATCCCCCACCATCGATAGCAATAAGCTAATCATCATGCGAAAAACGCATCACCTTGGGTAGAATCAGACCATGGCATTGACCTTGGAGGAATCACTGCGCCTGACGGTGGCCGCCCTGATGCAGGCGACCGGCGACTCGCAACGGTCGGTCGCGACCGTACTGGGACTGACACAGACACAGGTATCACGCCGACAGACAGGCACCGCCTCATGGAGCCTGCACGACGTCGACCTCCTGGCCGAGCACTACGGCATCGGAGCCCTGGACCTGCTCGCGGGCCCGACCCGAGCATGCGAGGCACTGCCCACCGCCCGCCGCCGCCCCACCCCCGCCCAGGCAAAGGAGACGAGCCGGTGAGCGACTTCGACACGATCGACTCCCTGCTCCACACCGTCGGCCCGCAAACCCCCCTCCCACCCCACCACGCACGCCGCGAACTGCGCGAACGCGCCCAGCTGACCAAAGCACAAGTAGCACGCGCCCTCGGCATCAGCCCCGCCACCCTCAGCGGATGGGAGAACGATCGCGACCCCACCGGCGAAGCCCGCACCAAGTACGCCTACCTCCTGGACGGACTGAACACCAAACTCACCCCCACGACCGAGACCCCCGCGGACCCAGCCACTCAACAACCCACGACGTCAAGCGCTGCCACAACACCCCCCACCCCCGCACCCCCACCCGAACACGACCAGGACGAGGTGGAAACCCTCGCCCTGCCCGAGCCATGCGTACTGTGCAACCACCCCGCCGAACAACGCGTAGCGGGATTCACCCAGCACCTGGACCCCTCCGACTGCCAAACGACCCCCGCCGAAACCCCCACCCCCCCACCCACCGCTCCCTCCGCCCAAACCCAAGAACCACACACCACACCCCCACCCCACCCCACCAGCCGAACCCCCCCCACCTCATACCAGCGGCCCTTCCAACAACCCTCCGGCCCCACCGACCTGATCCACGAAGCAGTGCACACCGTGCTCGCCGACCACCAGGGCGACGTCGAAGCCGCGAGCACCGCCCTACTGAAGCGCGCCATCCCGGACGCGATGCGCCTGCTGGACGAAACCCGCAAAGGCGCCCGCTACGACCTGATCGCCCACCCCTGGATTCCCGACATCCTCAAAAAGCAGACCGCACGCGGCGCCGACCAGATCTGGGAAGCCCGCCCCAAGTGGACCCGACACCAACTCCCACCCGGAAAACACCACATCACCGCACTCGACATCAACGGCGCCTACTTGAGTGCACTCAAAACCCACCTCCCCCTCGGCCAACTCGAACACTCCACCGGCTTCCCACACGACCGGCGCCGCGCCGGAGTCCACCTGATCACCCCACCCACCTGGAAACACGACGCAACGCTGCCCAACCCGATCGGCCGACGCGACGAACCAGGACCCCTGTGGGTCACCGAACCCACCCTGCGCCTCCTCCTGCGCCTGTCCAGCCCGAAACACGACCTGTGCGAACCACCCGAAATCCACGAGTCCTACACCTCCGGCGCCACCGAAAACCTCCTGGAGAAATTCCGAATCACCCTTAAGGACGCCCGCGACACCGCCCTCGCACACGGCGACGAACTGACACTCCAATACGTGAAAGCCATGTATTCCAAATTCGTGTCCACGATGGGAGAATCGAACTACAACCGCGAGCTCTACCGCCCCGACTGGATGCACATCATCCGCTCCCAAGCCTTCGCCAACCTCTGGATGAAAGCACTCAAAGCCCACGACGAAGGCCTCACCGTCGTCCGGGCCATGGGCACCGACGAACTCCACGTCATCGGCGACTGGCGCAAGGTCTTCCCCGAAGGCCGCGGCGTTGCCGAAGTAAAAGTGAAAGACGAATACACCGCCGACAGCACGAACCCGGCAGGAGAGGAAGACTGATGCCGGACCGGAACCACGAGTTCGGAAAATTCGGCGCCCGCGGCACCAAAGGAAGCACCCTGGTCGCCCACCGACTGGACAACCTGGTCGACTTCATCATCACCCCCGTCACCACCCCACGCGGCCTCCTCGCACGCCTCCACTACCTGACGACATCCCCCAGAACACTGAAAGCCGCCCGCGCAGCCGGACTGACCGTCACCGACCGCACCCTGAAAGCCTGGCTCGCCGGCACCCAAAAACCGACGAAAGCCAACCTGGAACGCATCGAACAGACCTACCGCACGGTGCGCCGCCACAACGTCGCCCGCCACCTCCTGAAGCGTCTCAACTCCTCCGGCGGCACCCGGGTAGAGCTCCACCCCCTCGACCAGACCCAGGTCTCCACACCCCACCGGCGCACCCTCGACTACCGGCACATCAACGTCCGCCGCTGGGATCCCATCGTGACCGCCTGGAGCACCGGCGACAGCCACGCCCTCGACGACGCCTGGACCACCGGCGTCCTGCCGGACCTGGGCAGCCAGTGGGGCCAGTATGAATACGTGACGAACATCGGCTTCGCCGCCTGATCCCCCCACAGGCCGGCACCCCGCCTGCAGCACCACCGGCACGGACTCCCAGGACCACCTCGATGGACGACACACCGACACCATCCGGCACATCGAGAACTCCCAGGCCGGTGACTTCCCCCCTTGCGCCACCAGCGGGAGACGGGCGCTGATCGAACACCGGCTCTACGCTTGTCTGAGCACTCCTGGCGCATCGCCCCGAACACCGGGCTGGACGCCGAAGCGGAGGAACCGTGGACGACCGGCGACGAAGCCTACGGGCAGGACCCACAGTTCCGTACCAGCCTGGAGGGACGAAGCACCGGCCCCGTGGCGGTCGTCGCCCACCCCCTATCCGCCCTTGGATCTACAAAATCCGAACACTCTAAAGGAACAGCCAACTCTCTTAAAAAGAAGCAAGTTGATTCAGCTGAACCTCTGCAAAACCGGTCCTCCCTCTGCCGAAGAGGAGCGTTCCGAAAAACAGAGACCACGTAATTCTTTTCCCGTGCTTCTCTTGAGGAAGCACCTTGGAAAAATTTCCGTAAAGACCCGGCGTGAAGCCCCCAACCCTTTTACTGAAAGGGGCTCAGAAAGTTGAGATGAGCTAGGGTCAAAATTACGCAAGCCCCAGCAGCAGACTTGCCCTTGTAGCCAGCCCAGGAGTTCGCGGAGCGAACTCCGTTGAGAGAGACCGCGGAGCGGGATCTCGTATGCTCGGGTCGCGGAGCGAACCGAGCTCCGGCCGCGAAGCGGCCGGCCTGCGTCACGGAGTGACGCAGCATCAGCGATGCGGAGCATCGCGATGTAACCGTCGCGTAGCGACGGCGCGTCGTCTTCGCGGAGCGAAGCGCGCGC
>NZ_JBIRLM010000023.1:0-21427 GCF_044330565.1 Streptomyces sp. NPDC017448
GGCCGGCCCGGGGGGGGGGGGGGCGGGGCGGGGCGGGCGGGGCGGGGGGCGGGCCCCCCCCCCCCCCCGGGGCCCCCCGGGGGGGGGGCCCCCCCCCCCCGCGGGGGGGGGGCCCCGCCCCCCTCGTGCGTCCGCGCGTTCCGCCGGCCCTACGGGAAGGAGATCAGCGGGGCCAGCGCGCGCGGGCGCCGGCAGTGGTGGACGGAGGACGGCGGCAGGGAGTCCCATACCGTGCGGCCGGCCACCACCTCCTCGAAGGAGACCCCGAGCATCCGCCGGAAGCACCGCTCCCGCACCCCGAACCGGGCGTGCAGCGGGGCGGGTACGGTGAACGCCCCCTCGGGTTCCAGCACCTGGCGGACCGCGGCGAGGGAGGCCCGCCGCTCCGCGTGCGGCAGGCCCGCCCAGGACCGGCCCGCGATCACCACGTCCGCCGCCGCGATCCCCCGCCCGGCGAGCACACCGGGCAGGGACGCGGCATCGGCGGTGACGACCTCGACGTCCGGGAAGCGCAGGCTGAGGCGGGCCGCCCGCACCGGGTCGGACTCGACGGCGAGGTGCCGCCCCCGGCCGCCCAGCAACTCCCGGACCAGGGCGGTCACCCCGCCTTCGTACGCGTCCACTTCCACGACCACGGCCTGTCCCGACTCGGGCACCGCCGCGGTCAGGGCCATGGCGATCCGGCGGGGGCCGGACGCCCCGGCGCGGACCCGGGACCTTCGGCGCGGGGGCCCGCCGGGCAGGGTGGCTCGACCGCTCGTCACAGCGCTGGCCTCTCGCGTTGTAAGGGGGTGGGCGCGGGGTGCCGGGACGCGACGGGGCGCGCCCGGGACCGGGCGGTCACTCGCGCATGCCCGCCAGTTCGACCGGCCGGACGCGCAGCGCGAACGACGCGGGCAGCACGGAGGCCACCGTCGCGAGGAGGGCGCTCGCGCCGATCACCGCGGCGACCGTGCCCCAGGGCACGACGACGTCGGACCAGACGCCGAGCAGGCCGAGGGCGCTCCACACGCCGAGCAGGTTCACCCCGGCGACCACCGCCCCGAGCACCGCGCCGACCGCGACCACCACCAGGGCCTCGACCCCGACGAGCCGCAGCACCTGCCCCTTCGTGGCGCCCGTCAGCCGCAGCGACGCGAGGTCGCGGACCCGGTCCGACGTCGCCATCATCAGGGTGTTGGCGAGCGCGATGCCCGTGTAGATCAGGGCGATGCCGAGGATCATCCACAGGCCGAGCCGGGTGTTCTCGCTGGAGCGCGGGTAGTGGGCCTCGACCCACCGATCACCCGTCAGGAGCTGCACACCGGTCGCCTTCGCGGCGGCACGGAGCGCGGCTGCCGCGCTGTCCGCGCCGTCCCGGGGCAGCGCGAGGTCGACGCGGTCGACGGGGGCGCCGGCCGCGTTGCGCTCGGTGAGGTAGACGCCGTTGCTGCCGGTGCCGGTGGAGAGCACCGCCGCGATACGCAGGTCCGCCTTGCGGCCGTCGCCCAGCCAGACCGAGACCGTGTCGCCCACCTCCGTGGTCAGCCACTCCTCGTTGACGACGATGCCGTCGTCGTCGAGGTCGGCGAGGCGGCCCGCCACGACCGGCAGGTGGGAGACGGCCGCGTGCGCCGCCGGATCGACCGCCTTGGCCTCGGACTTGACGAGGGCGACCCCCTCCTCCAGGACGGTCACGCCGGTGGACCGGGTGGCGCTGACGGTCACGCCGGGGACGGCCCCGGCGCGCCGGACGAACTCGTCGGGCAGCGCGCGGCCCTCTCCGCCCGCCGTGGCGACCAGGTCCGCGGTGATCTGCTCCCGCGCCTCCCCGGCCTTGGCCTCGCTGATCGTGGCGGTGGTGCCCATCAGGGAGGCGGCGAGGGCCACGGTGATGATGACCGGAGCGGCGACGGCGGCGGTCCTGCGGACCCCCGCGGACGCGTTCTCCCGGGCCAGCATGCCGGTCGCGCCGGGAAGCCGGGCCGGCAGCCAGGTCAGCAGCCGGGTCAGCGGCTTGACCAGGACCGGGGCGAACAGGGCGAACCCGACGATCAGCAGCATCGGCTGGGTGATGTAGGTCTTGCGCTTCAGGACGTCGCCCGGGCTGTCCAGCAGGGCCAGGGAGAGCAGCCCGAGACCGGTCGCGAGGACCGCGGCGCCGATCAGCCACCGGCTCACCGGCATGGCCCGGGAGTCGACCGCGGACTCGCGCAGCGCCTCCGTCGGACCGACCCGGCCGGCCCGCCACGAGGAGACGACCACACCGCTCAGGGCGACGAACAGACCCGTCCAGAACGCGGTGTGCAGCGGCCACGTCTGCTCGCCGATCCGGAACCAGGCGGGGGCGATCCCGGCGTCGGCCATCCAGGCGGCGAGCCGGGGCGCGCCCGCCGCGCCGAGCCAGCAGCCGGCCGCCGAGGCGAGCACGCCGATGACGAACGCCTCGGTGAACACCATCCGCCGCACCTGGGCGGGGGTGGCGCCGGCGGTGCGCAGCAGTCCGAACTCCCGGCGCCGCTGGGCGACCGCGAAGGAGAAGGTCGAGGCGACGACGAACACCGACACGAAGCCGGTGACGCCCGCGGCCGTGCCGAGGAGCGCGTTCACCGAGACCAGTGCTTCCTCGTCCCGGTCGGGGTCCGGGTCGGCGCGCCGGCGTTCGTCGCCGGTCAGCACGTCGTATCCGGCGCCCACGGCCGCCTCGACCCGGTCGGCCGGGGCGTGCACGGCGACGGCGTCCACGCCGGGAGAGATCCGCGCGGCCTCCGCGTCGGTGAAGAACAGCGCGTTCTCGAAGCCGGCCGACGCGACCGTCCCGACGACGGTGACCTGCTCGGACCCGCGGGCGGTCGCGGCCTGCACCCGGGTGCCGGGCCGCAGCGCGTCCCCGGTGGCGACGGCCTCGCCGGGCGCTGAGGGGGCGCGTCCGGCGGTCAGCGTGTAGGGGGTGAGCGCGGCGATCGACCACGGGTGGCCGACCGTGTCCTCGCCGAGTCCGGGGCCCGACACGGGGAAGGTGCGGTCCTCGACGGTCTTGCCGAGCGCCGCGAGCTTCGCGGTGACGTCGGCCGGGACCGGCGCGGGGTCGGTGATCGTCTGCGTACGTTCCCCGATGGGCGTGTCCGCCCGGACGAGGTCGGAGGTCTTCACGACGACCGGCGCCTTCACCAGCCGTTCGGGCCCGCGGTCCGGAGCGCTGAAGGTCGCCGCGAGGGCGAGCCCCGTGGTGGCGATGAGGCCGACGCCGAGGGCGAGGGCGATGAACGAGCCGACGAACGTGGCCCAGCGGGTCCGCATTCCCTGCAGAGCGAGCTTCAGCACGGGAGGGCCGCCAGTCCGGTCATGTGCGCGGCGACCTGCTCGGCCGTCGGGGCGAACAGTTCGTCGTGGACCCGGCCGTCGGTGAGGAACAGCACCCGGTCCGCGAAGGACGCGGCCACCGGGTCGTGCGTCACCATGATGACGGTCTGCCCCTGGTCGACCATCTGGCGCAGCAGCGTGAGCACTTCACGGCTGGTGGTGGTGTCCAGGGCGCCGGTCGGCTCGTCCCCGAAGAGGACCTCCGGCCGGGTGACCAGGGCGCGCGCGAGCGCCACCCGCTGCTGCTGGCCGCCGGACATCTCACTGGGCCGGTGCCCGGCCCGCTCGCGCAGCCCCACCTTCTCCAGCACGTCCAGGACCTCGTTCCGCTTGGGGCGGCGGCCGGCGAGCCGCAGCGGCAGCGCCACGTTCTGCTCGGCGGTGAGCGAGGGCAGCAGGTTGAACGCCTGGAAGACGAAGCCGATGCGGTCCCGCCGCAGCAGGGTGAGCTTCTTCTCGCTCAGCTTGCTCAGGTCGGTCTCCCCGAGGAGCACCTGGCCGCCGGTCGGCCGGTCCAGGCCCGCGGTGCACTGGAGGAAGGTCGACTTGCCGGAGCCCGAGGGCCCCATGACGGCGGTGAACGTGCCCCGGGGAATGTCCAGGGAGACGTCGTCCAGGGCGGTCACGGCGCTGGCGCCCTTGCCGTAGGAGCGAGTGACCGAACGGAGTCGGACGGCTGCTTGATTCATGGTGTCCACTCAATCGGGCCCGGAGCTGGCGCACATCGCAGCCGGGCGGAGTCTTCGGGGTGGAGGTAGCTCCACCCTTCTGTGCACGGTGGCTGCCCCGGGCGGAAAAAGGCAGGGTCCGGAGTCGGCAGGAACGTGCGTGGGCAGCCTCCTGCCGCCGGCCGGGGCGGATCACCGCGGCCCCGGCCCGCACCATGGAGGGACGGAAACGGCCACCGCGGGGTGGCGGGAGGGCGGCTCGGCATGACGGTCATCAGCAGGGGGACGGCGGGGAAGTGGTTCCGGAGGTTCCCGGCGCGGAGCGGGGCGCCCCGGCTGCGCCTGGTGTGCCTGCCGCACGCCGGGGGCACCGCGACGCTGTTCCACGGCTGGTCGAAACAGCTGCCCGGCGATGTGGAGGTGCTGGCCGTCCAGTACCCCGGCCGCCAGGAACGGATCGACGAGCCGTGCGCCTCCTCCATGACGGAGCTGGCCGACGCGATCACCGGTGCGCTGGAGCCCGAACTCGGGGTGCCGGTGGCCCTCTTCGGCCACAGCCTCGGTTCGGCCGTCGCCTACGAGGTGGCCCGCCGCCTCGAAGACCGCCACGGCGTCGTCCCCGACCGGGTCGTCGTCTCGGGCCGGGGGGCGCCGCACATCGAGCGGGCCGGCGGCACCCTGCACCTGCTCGACGACGACCGCCTGGTGGCCGCGGCCCGCCGGCTCGGCGACGCGGGCTCCGCCGTCTACGACGACCCCGACCTGCGTCCGCTGCTCCTGCCCTCGCTGCGCGGCGACTTCCGGCTCATCGAGTCCTACCGGCCCCTCGACGCGGCCCCGCTGCGCGCTCCGGTGACGGCCGTCGGCGGCACGGCCGACCCGGGCTGCACCTTCCCCGAGCTGCTGTCCTGGTCGGCGCTGACTACGGCGTCGTACGAACACCGGCTGTTCCCCGGGGACCACTTCTACCTGGTCCCGCAGGAAGAGGCCCTGGTGCGCTTCCTCGCCGAGCGGCTGTGACCCGGAGGCCGCCGACCGCGGCGGGCCCGCCCGACGGGCCCCGGCCGCCCGCCTCTTCGGCGCGGGCGGCCCGGGCGCGCTCGCCGCGGGCCGTGAGCAGCAGCGGCAGCGACGTGGTCAGCAGCAGCACGACCGACGCGCAGGCCAGCACACCCGAACCGCCCCACTTCTCCCAGGAGCTCCCGGCGAGCAGCCCGAGCCCCACGCAGCAGGGCCCCCACAACAGCGCGGCCACCACCGACCACCCCAGGTACGGCCGCCAGGGCACCTGCACGGAGCCGCACAGCGCCGGAACCAGGGTGCGCAGGCCCCCGTTGAACCGGCCGAGCAGCACGGCCCGGCCGTGCCGGGCGCCCACCGTGGCCAGCGCCAGCCGGTAGGAACGCGAGCCGGTGAGCCTGCCCGGCAGGGCGGCCTCCAGCCGGTCGCCCCACCGCCGGCCCACCCCGTACCCGAGCACATTGCCCGCCAGCGCCCCGGCCGCCGCCAGCGCGAACACCCCCTCCACCGGCAGCACCCCGTGGTGCACGAGCACCCCGCTCGCCACCAGGGCGGTCTGCGAAGGGAACAGCATGCCCACCAGCGGTACCGCGGGCTCCACCGCGGGCAGCAGGAACACGATCACCAGCGTCAGCCAGACGGGCACGACCGCGAACACGGCCTCCGGCGAGAACATCCCGGTCCCCTCCCCCTCGTACAGGAGCGGGCGGCTGCCCACTGCCCCCATCCGACCGCGCGGCGCCCCCCGCGCGCATTGCACCTGGCGGCCGTCCTCACGGGGAGCCCGCTACCGGTCCGATGGTGGAGCTGGCTGGGTGGTCCGGGCGATACGGGCCTCATATCGTGCCCCCATGCACTCACCCAGCCTCTGGCAGGCCCTGCACCAGCGCCGGTACCTCCGGAGCGGCTGGCCGTGGCGCTGCGCCCTGTACTTCCTGACCAGCGTGCCGTTGGGCGCCGCTCTGCTGGCCTGCCTGCTCGTCCTCGCGCTGGCCGGCAGCCTGCTGACCGTGGTCCTCGTCGGGGTGCCCCTCCTGCTGACGCTGGTCCTCGTCGGGCTGCCGGTCGCGCAGGTGGAGCGGCGCCGGCTGCGGTTGATCGACCCGGAGGTACCGCTGGCCGACGCCCACCAGGACCCGCCGCGCACCGGGCCCGCCGCCTGGCTGCGCACCCGCCTCCAGGAACGTTCCACCTGGCGGGAGTTGGGGTACGCCCTCCTCTTCGGCTGCCTCCTGTGGCCCCTGGAGGCGGCGGTCATCGGCACGGTCGTCGGCGTGAGCGGGGGGCTGATCTCCACCCCCCTGGTCATGGCCACGGCCGGCGGCGGCGAGGAGGCGCGCGTCATCAAGCTGTGGCTGGTCCACTCCTACCCGGCGGCGTTCGCCGTCGCCCTGGCCGGACTGCTCCTGCTCCCCCTGCTGGCCTACCCGCTCGGCCTGCTCGCCGTGGGGCGCGCACAGCTCACCCGCCTCCTGCTGGACGCGTCGCCCCATCAGGACGACGTACGCGTAAAGGAGTTGAGCCGGTCGCGGATGCGCCTGGTGACCGCCTTCGAGGCCGAGCGCCGCCGTATCGAACGCGACCTGCACGACGGCGCCCAGCAGCGGCTGGTCGCCCTGTCGATGCGGCTGGGCCTGGCGCGCCTCGACGCCCGCGAGGAACCCCTCGCCGGACTCCTGGCCCAAGCCCACGGCGAGGCCCAGGCCGCGCTGGTCGAGTTGCGGGAGCTGATCCAGGGCATCCACCCCCGGGTCCTCACCGACCGGGGGCTGGCCGCGGCCATCGAGGACATCGCCGACCGCTCCCCGGTCCCCGTCGACCTCGATCTCGACCTGCCCCACCGGTTCCTCGAAGCGGTCGAGTCCGCCGTCTACTTCGCGGTGAGCGAGGCGCTGGCGAACGTCGCCAAACACAGCCGGGCCACCCGGGCCTCCGTCGAGGCCCGCGTCGACGGGGGCCGGCTCGTCGTCCGCGTACGGGACGACGGCGTGGGGGGCGCGGACGAGGCCGACGGCACCGGGCTGGAGGGCGTCGCGGATCGCATCTCGGTCCTCGGGGGCCATTTGCTAGTGTCCTCACCGTCCGGCGGGCCCACCGTCTTCCGCCTCCTCGTTCCCTGCACCCCGGCTCCGGACCGCCGCCTCGACGCCCCGCCGGCCCGATGACCCGATAGAGGAACCAGATGTTGCGCATCGTGTTGGCCGAGGACAGCGTGCTGCTGCGGGAGGGCCTCGTCGGACTCATGGAGCGCTTCGGCCACCAGGTCCTCGCCGGTGTCGGTACGGCCGACGAACTCACGGAGGCCGTCGCCGAGCACGACCCCGACATCGTCGTCACCGATGTACGGATGCCGCCCGGCTTCTCCGACGAAGGGCTGCGGGCCGCGCTGCGCCTGCGCGAGAAGAACCCCCGGCTGCCCATCCTCGTCCTCAGCCAGTACGTCCAGCGCGCCTACGCCGAGGAGCTGCTCGACTCCTCCGACGGCACCCACGTCGGCTACCTGCTCAAGGAACGCGTCGGCAACGTCGAGGAGTTCGTCGAAGCCCTCCAGCGGGTGGCCTCCGGCGCGACCGTCGTCGACCCCGAAGTGGTCCGCCAACTCCTGCGCCACCGCCGCGACCCGCTGGCCAGACTGACCCCCCGCGAGCAGGAGGTCCTCGCGCTGATGGCCGAGGGCCAGTCCAACGCGTCCGTCGCCGCGGCCCTGCACGTCAGCGAGGGCACCGTCAGCAAGCACTTCGGCTCCATCCTCACCAAACTGGACCTGAACCTGTCCGACGCCACCAACCGCCGGGTGCTGGCCGTCCTGGCCTACCTGCGCGGCTGACCTTCCGGGGCGGCGCCGCGGCCACCCGCGTCCGGGCCCGCTCAGTCGGCGAGCCAGCCCCGCTGGGCCGCCAGCGCGCCCAACTGGAACCGGCTGCGGGCCCCCAGACGGTCCATCAGGGCAGCGGTCACCCGGCGGCTGGTGCGCACCGACACCCCCAGTTTGCGGGCGATCACCTCGTCGGTGAGGCCGGCCGCGAGCAGTCCGAGCACCGCGCTCTCCTGGTCGGCGAGCGCCCCGTCCCGCTCCCGGTCCCGCTCCTCGCCGAACCGCGCCGCCCGCTGCCACACCTGCTCGAACAAGGACTGCAGCGCGGCCACCGGACCCGGGCTGGACAGCAGGAAGGCCCCCGCCTCCGGTGCGGCCGGATCGATCGGCACGAGCGCCGTGCGCCGATCCCAGATGATCACCCGCAGCGGCAGATGGGGAACCGTCCTGACCTCCGCTCCGCGCTCGACCAGCCACTGCGCGTACTCACTGGTGGGCCGGTCGTTGCGGATGCTGTCCTGGTAGACGTAGCCGACCCGGGCCGACCGTTCCAGGAGCAGCAGGTCGAGCGGCTGCGACGAGGCGAGGATGTCGCTGGGCTGTGCGCCGCCGGGCACGAACACCTGGATCTCCTCCCGGCATTCGTGGCACGCCTTTTCCACACAGGTCTGCACGGCGTCGATCCCGCGCAGTTCCCGCACGGATGACACCGGCCCGCTCTCCGATGCGCTGCGGTACTCGTCGACCAGGTTCTCCGCCGCGATTTTCGTCTGCGTGAGAATCTGCTGCCGCCGGAGCAGCTCCCTTTCCTGCGCGTCGATCAGGGCTTGCAGTCCGAGTTCGGGGTCCACCAGTCGGCGGCTGTCCCGGTGCTCGTGCGAGGGCCGCACGAGAGAGAGGCCGAAGAGCTCGTCGAGGGCGCTCGACGCCCGGTCGACCGACCAGCCGAGCCGCTCGGCGAGCGCGCCCGCCTCCGCCCGCGGCTCCTTCAGCAGAGCGCGGTACGCGCACGCGGCGTCCGTGCCGAGTCCGATCTCCGTGAGCACTCCGGCCTCCAGTCGTCGATGGTGCGCGCAGCGTATGCCGAGCCCCTTTTCACGCTTTTTCACGCGGATTTCCGTGCTGCGAAATCAAGGAAAAATAGGCTCGAAAGTCCGGCTCCGTAAGGTTCTGCTCAGAAAACGAGAACAGCGTGAACGGCGAACGGGCCGTTCAACGAGGGGGAAAAATCCAGATGCGTAACAAGAGCGCGTTCCTTGCGGCGGCGACCGGCGCGATCCTGCTGAACGTCCTGCTGCTGGCGACTCCGGCCGCGGCCGACGGCGGGGACGAAAGCGACCTCCCCTGGACGGCGCCGTCGCCGCGCACGGTGGAGCTGGTGGTCGACACGGTCCTGGACGTCGTCGCCCCCCTGACCGGCGAGGTCGACGGCGACCTGCCCTGGACCCGCTGAGCTGCTGACCCGCTGGCCTGCTGGGCTGCTGGCCTACGGGACTCGCCTCGCGCCGAGCGGCCGGAGCACGAACCGGCACGCCCGGCGGGCAGAGCGGAAACCCGCGGGGGGCCGGGCAGGGAACCACAGAGGGCCGGGCGGTTTCCGCAGGGGCCGGGTGGCTTCCGCAGGGGGCCCGGGCGGGAACCGCAGGAGAGCCGAGCGGGAACCGCAAGAGGCCCGGGCGGGAACCGCCGGACGCCTCGCGAGTACGAGCAGCGCACCGCCCGCCTCCCGCACCGGCCCCGCCCGCGGACACGGCACGAGGCCCGTCCACAGCCGGTCCACGACGAACCCCGTGGGCATCCTCGCGCCGGCCTCCCGCCCCGGAACGACGACGGGCCGAAGGCTCCGAGCGGCCGAGAGTCACGTACTCCCACGGTCCGACCGAAGCCGGCCTGTCCGCTCACACACGGCTCACGCAGCGACGCGCTTCACCCTTTCGCCGCAGGATCCGGGGCGCCCGGCCTTCTGGTGCGGCACCGTCAGAAAAAGACGCCGGCCGTCCCGCATCCCGGGATCGTCAGCGCTCACTCAGTCTCCTTCTCGTCCTGCTCGTCGGTCCCGCGCAGACGACGCGCTCGCTCGGCGATACCGCTGGAGAGCTTGTTCTTCACCGAGTTGGCCCGATCGAAGGTCTCATTGCCCAGACTTCGGGCAGCACCAACGCCTTTCACTCCTTTTTCCCATGCCTTGTCCCTCACTTCCACGGCGGCTTCCGTCCATCGCCTCGCCTCGGACGAGTCGCCGCCGGACTCGATTCCCAGCCGCACGTGAAATTCATGGACGCCTCTCGCTACCTGGTTGCTCGACCGGACCACGGCCGGGGAGGCGGTCGGATTCAGCAACACCTTGGCGTTGGCCACGCCGGCAGCGGCGTTCATCCGGGCCAGCAGGGTTTCCGTGCTGCGCGAGATGTACTCCAGCCGATTCCGCCGGGCGGCCTTCAGACCGAGGCGATGCCCGTGGAGCTCATCGGGGGACGCGTCCAGCACCCTGTCGAGTTCCAGTACGGCGATCGCGTCCTGCAACTGGAAACAGCGAGCCAGAACGGCGAGCCATTCTCGAACGGCGCCCTCAGCCTCCTTGACCATCGTGGCGAGATCGCCGATCTTGGTCTGCCGCTCCATGTCCTCCGCGAGCGCATCGAGTTGACGTAGCGCATACGCCTGCGTCTCCGCGACCGTCGCCGGCGCGGCGTGCACCTTCGACCAGGTGACCTCGTCGACTCTGCCCCGCTTCTCCCGAATGGTCATGGCCTCCTCGATCACGAAGCCCACGCCGATCATGCGGGCCAACACAGCGTCCTTCTGGGCACGCAGTACGTCGTCGACCTTCTTGTCGATCGCGGCGAGGTAGTCGGTGATCTCATCCATGGTCTGTTGCATGGCAACCTGCGCCATGAACTTCCCGGCGTTGGCAAGAGCCGTCGGGTTGGACAGGAGCGATCGGGGCGCGTGCGCGAACTCCAGAAACCCCTTGATCTGACCCTTCTGCCCCTTCAGCACGCCCGTGCTGAGCCCCGTCTTCGCACTCTCCCTCAGGCCGTACTTCTTGAGAAGCAGCGTCGACTCCGGGGTCAGCTTCACCCAGTGAGCAGAGTTGGCGGCGATCTCCGTTGCCGCCTCCGCCACCGCAGCACCCGTGGCGAAGACGGACTTGTACCATCGCGGTCCGAGGCTCTTGGAGGGCAGCGCCTCCGAAGCGAGGAAGTTTTCGACATCCTCGGCGCTCCCGACGACTGTCAGCCCATCCCCGTCGCTGATCAGCTGAATCTCGTTGCCCATGGTCCGCTCCTGAAGTGGCTACTCGCATCGCATGCAGCGCCTGGCCCGCCCGGCCGGTGTGTCCGACGCGGAGTTCATGATGCCCGTCGAAAGACGCCACCACATGATCGAGCACCCCACCTCCCCGGAACGCCTCCACCCCCACTTCATCGGTGGCGGGGAGGTCCTGCTCGCCCTGCGCACCACCGAGTTCACGGAACGCGCCCATGTCGGCCGGCTGCACGACCACACCCACCGCACGGGCCTGCTGCTCGCGGCCCGAACGCCCGCCCTCACCGACCACTTCTGAGAGAAGACCCCATGAAGCACGAATACGAGGCGAAGTTCCTGGCCGTCGACGTCGCCGACCTCCAGAACAAACTGAGCGCCCTCAATGCGGTCCAGGCATTCCCCCGCACGCTCCTCACCCGCAAGATCTTCGAGAACGACTCCCTCGACGGTGGAGCCTGGATCCGCCTGCGGGACGAGGGCACCCGCTCGACACTCACCCTCAAGCAGGTCACCGACGCCACGACGATCGACGGCACCAAGGAGATCGAAACCGAGGTCACCGACCTGCACGCCATGGCCGACATCCTGCGCCGGGTCGGCCTCACCGAGGTCCGGTACCAGGAGAACTACCGCGAGGAATGGAACCTGGGCAAGGTCGCCTTCGACTTCGACACCTGGCCCGACCTCCCCACCTTCCTGGAGATCGAAGGACCCGACGAGGCATCGGTGCGCCAAGCCGCCGCGCTGCTGGACCTCGACTACTCCGAGGCCCGGTTCGGCAGCGTCGACGAGATCTACAAGAGCGAAGCCGGCCGCGACATCCTCGCCGAGCCCACGCTCCTGTTCTCCGAAGCCGACAAGCAGAAAGACGCTTCTCCCACGGCCCAGGACCGATGATCACGGAGGGAGACGAGCGATGCTGACGGAACTCGCCCTACAGCACAGGGTGGCCCCCGGGATCGGCGAGTTCGCCCGAGGAGGACTGCCCTCACCGGCGGCCACCGACGACGGCAACGAGTGGGTCGACGGACCCTGCTGGCTCTACTGCGGACAGCGGTGGACGCGCGTCCTGTGGATCGGCCCCGCCAGAGTCGCCGGGGCCCAAGCCCCGATGTACGCGTGCGGTGCCTGCATCGGCGAGCTGCAGGAACGAGTCTGGCAATCCTTCTACGAGAGCCGTCCCGCCGACTCCGCGCTGCCGAGCGAATCCGCCGCAGTGGGGCAGTCAACCTCCGGCAGGAGAACCGGCAAGCATCGGGGCGAGAGCAGGCTCTTCCGCCGAGGTTAAGCTCCCGCCCTGGTCAGCAGGTGCCCACTGTCCCCCGCAGCGAGAGCTCGTGGCCAGGCGGGTCTTGGCGGGCGTGCTTCCCACGGAAGCCCCCGAGACGAACAATCTGACAACGCAGCGACCGTCTTACGTCCAAGGCCCTCGTGTGGTCCGACGAGCGGGTCTCCAAATGGGAGCAGACCGGCGAGAAGCCGTTCCCCACAATGGTCTAGGCATCGGAACAGACCGGTGCCTTCATCGACTTCGTCGCCGAGGACCGGTTGTACGCAAGGTGGCATCTCATCGCCTACCGGGGCCGGCGCCGTGGCGAGGCATGCGGACAACCGTGGTCGGAGACGAACCGCAACACCCACTTCCTCACCGCCTCCTCCCAACTCGTCCAGGGAGCTGGGAAGTGAAGGCATCAGATCCAGGACCGACAGTGGCTACCGCGTGGTCGCCCTCGACGACGACACCCTAGGCGTTCTTAAGCGCCACCCCGAACGGCAGGACAAGACCTGTGAGAAGTGGGGCACGGCTTGGGGCGAGACCGGCCACGTCTTCACGCAGGAAGACGGCCCCTGGCTCCACCCGGGCAAGGGCACCGACCTCTTCGAGCGCCTCGTCGCCGCGTCCGACCTCCTGCCCCTCCGCCTGCACGACCTGCGCCACGACGCGGCCACCCTCATGATCGGCGCCGACATCGACATCGTGTCCGACACCCTCGGGCACAGTGACACCCGGATCACACACGACATCTGTCAGAGCATCCTCCCCCGCGTGGGGAGAAGCGCCGCCGAGGCCGCCGCACTGCTCGTCCCCCTCCAGCAGCGCAAGGTCGAGCGGGAGGAGAAGGCCCGCCAAGCCGCCAAAGCAGCGAAGAAGGCCGCGAAGACGATCGACGAGCGTGGTCGCCTCTCCGTTGCGGCCGCTCACTCCCCCGTGGGCTCCCCAGAGCGACCTCCGCCCCGGGGGCCCACTCCTCTGCTCACGCGGTTAACGCCACGGCACCCCGGCCGCCCGCCACACCATGCCCCGAGCAACAGAAAACCCCAGGTCACGGGCTATGTGACCTGGGGTTTTTCTGAGCCGCCTTCGGGATTCGAACCCGAGACCTACGCATTACGAGGACCCAAAAGATCATCCCGAGTAGTGCTGGACGGTGCCACCGAATCCCGTTTCCCCTGATCAGAGGCTTGCGGTCGTGAACAGCGTGACACCTGGTCCGCCCTCGTGCCACCCGGTCCGCTCACGCAGCGTTCACGCAGTGCCAGCCTGGTGAGGGACTACCCGAGCTCACCAAGAAAGCCACCCTGCGGCCCCTCAGCCTCCTTCTTGAGCTTTTAATGTTGGGCTCCGAGGAGAAGCCTGACTGGACGCCGAGACGCGAGATCCAGTCTCAGTGTGTCCTCGATCACGCTCGGTTCAGAGCGTGGGTGCAGGTCATCGTCTGAAGGTAGCCACTGCCTGCTGTCTCGGACTCCCGAGATGTCAGTGCCCTCCTCCATAATCTAGGTACCGTCTTCAACGAAGGACCTCACCTCTGTGACGATCACCCAGCACGAGCTCGAATCCCGGCTGTGGGACGCCGCGAACGCGCTCCGCGGTCCCGTCGACCCCGCTGACTTCAAGACCTACGTCTTCCCGATGCTGTTCTGGAAGTGGATCAGTGACACCTGGGTCCACGAGCACGACGCGGCGTTCGCTAAGTACGGCGACGACCTCGACGACGAGATTGAGGCCGACTTTCACCGGTTCGAGCTGCCCGAGGGCACGCTGTGGAGCGAGGTCACCGAGAAGGTCACCAACCTCGGTGCGGAGATCGCGAAGACCTTCCAGCGAATCGAGATGGCCAACCCCCGCTCGCTAGCCGGTGTCTTCGGCGACGCCTCGTGGGGCAACCAGGAGCGCATCCCGGAGTCGGCCCTGCTGGGGCTCATCCGAGCGTTCAACAAGATCACGCTCGACCCGTCGACGGTCTCGCATGACCTACTCGGCGCGGGCTACGAGTACTTGCTGAAGAACTTCGCTGACGAGTCGGGCAAAAAGGCCGGTGAGTTCTTTACGCCCCGTGAAGTCGTGAACCTGCTTGTCGGGATTCTCCAGCCCGAGCCGGGCGAGTCTGTCTACGACCCGTCATGCGGCTCCGGCGGCATGCTGGTCGCGACGATCAACCAGCTGCGCGAGTCCGGCAAGGACCACCGCGCGCTTAAGGCGTACGGCCAGGAGATCAACCTGACGACGGCCTCAATCGCCCGGATGAACCTGTTCCTACACGAGATCGAGGACTTCGACATCAAGCGCGGAGACACCCTCCGCGCTCCGGCGTTCAAGGACACCACCGGTGCGGTCCGTCGGTTCGATGTCGTGATCGCCAACCCACCCTTCTCGCTGGCGAACTGGGGAGCAGACCGCTGGACTTCGGACCCGCGGGCCATCTGCGGCGTGCCGCCGGCCAAAAACGGCGACTACGCCTTCGTCCAGCACATGGTCTCGTCGATGCAGCCCGAATCCGGCCGCGTCGGCGTGGTGATGCCCCACGGAGTGCTGTTCCGCGGAGGTGCGGAGGCGAAGATCCGCCAGGGCCTCATCGAGCGGGACTTCCTGGAAGCCGTCGTCGGGCTGCCGCCCAACCTCTTCTACTCGACTTCGATCCCGGCGTGCCTTCTGATCTTCCGAGACAAGAAGCCTGTCAAACGCAAGAAGCAGGTTCTCTTCATCGACGGCTCTGCCCGGTTCGTCAAGGGCAAGAACCAGAACCTGATGTCCGAGGAGGACGTCAACGTTCTCATCGAGGCGTACAAGACAGGCAATGACCCAGATGGTGCGAACGTCCGGCTGGTGCCGTTCGAGGAGATCGAGCAGAACGGCTTCGACCTGAACATCGGCCGCTACATTAATGTTGCTGCCGAAGAAGCCGCCGATCTCGGCGCAGTGCTCGTCGCGTATGCCGATGCCCGCCAGCACCGGATGGACACCGAGGCTGAAATGTTCAAGCGCCTCGCGGCGGCCGGCGTCGACCTGAGCGTGTTCGGGGCGTCCGGTGAGTGAATGGAAGACCGTTCCTGCCGGGACCGTCGCCACGCAACGCAAGGACGTTGTGACACTCGCGCCTGGTGTTGAGTACCGGACGATGGGCGTGCGTTGGTACGGCAGAGGGGCGTACGACCGAGGCGCCGGAAGCACCGAGACAATCAAGGCCAAGCGCCTGTTCCGGGCGCACGAGGGCGACTTCGTCTTCAATCGAATCGATACGCAGAACGGGGCGTTCGACGTCGTTCCGGCCGAACTCCACGGCGCCCTCGCGACGAACGAGTTCCCCCTCTACGTCCTGGATTCGGATCGGCTGCTTCCTCAGTTCCTCCTCCTCTACTTCCAGCAGCGATCGGTGCTCGGGCAGATCGATGCCCTGCGCGTCGGCAGTGAGGGGAGGTCACGCTGGAAGGAAGCCGATTTCGAAGCGTGGAGGATCCCCCTCCCACCCCTTTCCGAGCAGCGCCGCATCGTCGACGTCATGGCGGCGGTCGACAAGCAGATCCAGGCGCTCGGGGAGGAGGCTGATCGGGCTTGGGCATCATGGAAGGCGGTGGTGGCAGACCTTGATGACTACGAGGGCCAGCTAATTCTGTCAGATGGTTTGCGAGCCATCGAAGCTGGCAAAAGCCCTAAAGGACAGGAGCGAATCCCGGCGCCCGACGAGCGAGCCGTACTAAAGATTAGTGCAGTCGGGCGAGCGCGATTCATCCCATCCGAGGTGAAGACTATCGACGCCAGCACGGTACTCCCCGAAGCCACGAAGCTGCGGTCTGGCGATGTTCTCATGGTCCGCTGCAACGCCATCCTCGATCGCGTTGGAACGGTCTGCCGCGTGAATGAGGTACCCGAAAACCTGTATCTATGCGATAAGACGTTGCGCCTCGTACCTGATGAGGAAGTCTTGCTTCCTAACTATTTGGTGCACGCGATGGCAGCGCCAAGCGTTCGTGATCAGATCGCCCGACTGACTGCTGGTTCCGACATGCGCAACATCGGACAGAAGGCAATTCGAGGGCTTGTAATTCCCGATCCTGGGACTGATGCACAGGCTGTACTTGCATCAGGCCTGGACGAGTTGATCTCGGAGGCGCTGGCAATCGAGGCTGAACTTGCTCACCTCCGCGCCTTCCGCGCCGCGCTCCTGGCTTCCCTCCTCAACCGGGAAATCGAGATTCCTGAGTCTTACGACGCTCTGCTTGAGGTGCACTGACATGGGGTGGACGGAAGCGAGCACGATCCAGCGTTCACTGCTCGAGTGGGCGGAGGAGGCTGGCTGGGAGCGTCTCCAAGGGGAGGAGTTGCCGCGCGATGAGCATGACGTCATCGTCGAGAACTGGGCACGCGAAGCGTTACTCGCACTGAACCCGGATCTGGTCGACGACCCCGAGTCGGCAGACCTTGTTCTGCATGAGCTCAATCAGGCTGTCCTCGATGCGCACAACGGTCTCGTTGCGGCCAACGAGCGGCTGACCGTGATGCTTCGTGGCGACCACTCGTTCACGACGATCGACGGTAAGCATGTTCCTCGTCGGCTGATCGACTTCAAAGACCCCAATAACAACCGTTTCACTGTCGCTGACGAGGTCACCGTCAGCGGTGCAACCAAACCACGCCGGTTCGATGTCGTCTACTACGTCAACGGGTTCCCGCTGGTCGTTGCCGAGACTAAGACGCCTGTGAAGCATCAGGTCTCGTGGGTCAACGCCGCGAAGGACCTTCACGACGTGTACGAGGAGGAGTACCCGAACTTCTTCGCGACGAACGTCTTCAACGTCGCCACCGAGGGCCTGGAGCTCCGCATGGCTCCGATCCGTGCAGTTCCGGACCCCGACTCCGAGATCTGGGCCCCATGGGGATCCACTACGGACGACCCGAAGACCATCACGGGACCGGCTCGTGTCGAGCGGGCTGCGCGCTTGTTGCTGCGGCCGGAGACTATCCTGCCGATCCTCAAGGACCTGGTGATGTTCCGTCACGCTCGGGATGCCTCCGAGGTCGACATCAAGTTCTTGCCCCGCTACCCGCAGTTCGAGGCGGCTCTGGCGATCCACGCCAAGGTACTTGCCGACCGTCCTGGCGGACTGATCTGGCATCACCAGGGATCAGGCAAGACCGAACTCATGGCGTTCGCCGCCGCCCGTTTGCTGCGCGATGACGCCGTGACGGAGAAATTCGGGAGCGCGCCGACGGTCATCGTGATCGCCGATCGTAAGGATCTGGTCCGGCAGACGGCGGAGATGTTCGAGACTGCCGGCATGCCGCGGATGACGGTGCCCCGCAACCGGCGCGAGCTGCACGCTCTGCTGCGCAGCGGTGAGCCGGGCGTGGTCATCACGACCGTGCACAAATTCGCTGAGGCCGGCCATCTGAACAACCGGTCGAACATCGTGGTCCTCGTCGACGAGGCGCACCGCTCGCAGGAGGGGAAGTTCGGCGACGCGTGGCGCGCAGCGGTACCAAACGCGAAGTTCTTCGGCGCGACGGGTACTGCGATCGAGGACAGGGACCGTTCGACGTTCAAGCTGTTCGGCGACCCTGACGACCCGGACTTCGTGATGTCGCGGTACACGCCGGAGCAATCGATCGCCGACGGGTTCACCAAGCCGGTGATCGTGGAAGGTCGGTCTGTCGGGTTCAACCTCGACAAGGAAGCCTTGGACGAGGCTTTCGACGAGCTGGCCAGAGAGGAGGGCCTGGACGAGGAGGAGAAAGTCTTCCTGTCGGGGAAGGCTTCTCACATCGAGACGATCCTGTCCAACCCTGAGCGCGTGGCGGCTGTGTGTGCCGACATCGTCGACCACTTCCTAACCTATGTCGCGCCTTTGGGGCAGAAGGCTCAGGTCGTGGCCTACAACCAGCGCCTTGTGATCGCGTACACCAGGGCCATCGAGGCCGTGCTGGAGCGCCGCGCTGCAGTCATGCCGGACGGACGACTCCGTGAGGTCGGTGTTGTGATGCACGTCGCCGACAGCAAGGAGACCCCCAAGGAATACAAGAAGCACCTCCTCACTCCTGAGCAGGAGGAGGCGCTTAAGCGCCGATTCAAGAAGGTCGACGACCCGATGTCGTTCATCGTCGTCACCGCGAAGTGGATGACCGGCTTCAACGCACCCATCGAAGGCGTGCTGTATCTCGACAAGCCCGCCAAGGACACGAACCTCTTCCAGACGATCACGCGGCCCAACCGTCCGTGGAAAAACCCAGTCACCGGTCAGCGCAAGGACTTCGGGCGGGTCGTCGACTACATCGGTCTCGCGAGGGCCATCGGCAAGGCAGTCGCCGGTCCGAAGGTGAAGGACGACGAAGAGGACGAGCTCAACGTCACCGACGCCTCCAAGCTGGCGGGGAAATTCGTCACCGACCTCACACGTCTACTCCATCTGTTCGACGGCATTGACACCAGTGACTCATCATTCGAGTCTCTCGCCGAGGCCCACGAGCGAATCCCCGAGGGCGGTGCGCAGCGCACCGAGTTCATCGAGGCCTATGTCGCGTTGCAGACGGTGTGGGAGTTCCTCGACCCGCACCCGATGCTCCGGCCATTCAAGGGGGAGTATTTCTGGCTCGCGAAGGTATACGAGTCGATCCGGCCCAAGGACGTCTCCAAGACTTTCCTCTGGGCACGTCTCGGCGCGAAGACCACTGACCTGATTCACGGCCACATGACCGATGTGGGAGTGAAGTCGATGCCGTCGAAGACAGTCACGCTCGATGCTGCCGGCCTAGCGTTGGTGAAGAAGATCGCCGAGCAGCTCAAGCTTTCCGAGCGGCAGACTCCGGAGTCGAAAGCCGACGACGTGTACCAGGAGGTCCTCGACTCCATCGAGGCACGCCTCAGGCGTCGGCTGGCCGATACCGAGAGCCCGGCGTATCGGTCGCTGGCGGAGCGGATCGAGAAGCTCCGTGCCAAGGCGATCGAGAACATCGAAGACTCGCTGGCCTTCCTCGAGGAAGCCCTAAAGATCGCTCAGGACGTGGTCGCCGCGGATCGGGCAGCGGAACAGGGCGACCAGGTAGCACTCGACGGCCTGGCCGATCCGAAGCGTGGGGCACTCACTCAGATAGTCACGGAGAACACACCGCCGGGGCTACACAAGATCGTCCCCGACATAGCCTCGCGGATCGACTCGATCGTCGTCGAGGTCGCCTATGCCGGTTGGAGCGCGAGCGACGCGGGCGACAAACGCGTTCGTCGCGAGCTGCGTTCCGTCTTGAAGGAGTACAGCTTGCCGATCAAGGGAGAGCTATTCGACCGAACGTACGAATACATACGGGAGAACTACTGAGCGACGCTTTACGGAACTCGCTCAGATACGACTTGGGTATTTACGAGTTGGTGCGCGATAGCGAGTGAGGCGTGTTCGGCCTGCTCGTGGCCTGTTTTCAGGCGGTGGTGTTGCGGTCGGAGACGAGGTTGGCGATGGCGCGGTAGGTGTCGGGTAGGCGGTCGCGGCGGTGGGTCCAGCGCGTCAGCTGTTTCCAGCGTTTGTGGTCGGCGAGGGCGTGTTCGACGGTGATGCGATCGGATGAGTGGCCGTGGCGGTCGCGTTCCCACTGCTCGACTCTGCCGGGCAGTGCTCCAGGGCGGGGTTTTCTGGGTGGTGTGATCGCTTGCCCGCGGTGGTCGCGGCTCAGGCCGAGGTAACCGTCGTCCAGGAGGACCTCGACGTCGGGGAAGTGCTGGAAGCAGACGGCGATGCCCTCGTTGCGGGCGGCTGTGGCGTCGTGCATGCGTCCTGGCCGCAGTGCGTCGGTCCATAACGTGCGGCCCCGCCGGTCGGCGATCACGGTGGCCTTCATGGTGTTCTGCTTCTTCTTGCCCGACACGAACGCGCGTCGGCCACCGCGGCCGGCCGGTGGCCTGCGGACCTGGATCTCGGTGGCGTCCAACCGCAGCTCGACACCTTCTGCCTGGGCGTAGGCGAACACGTCCGTCAGCGTCCGCAGCCGCAGGCCGGGACGGTCGGGGACCGCGCATCCCCGCGCGGCCAGGAGTGTGCGTACTTCTGTGATCGCGCGGGTGATGGTGGAGCGGTCGACGCCGAACAGCAGCCCCAGAACCGAATGCGGCAGGTCGTGCCGCAGATGGATCAACGTGGCCGCCAGCCGGTCGACGAACACCAGCTGGTGGCGGGCGCCGGCACCCGCGGCCCGCTTCCTGGCTCCTCCTCGTGCAGCATGGCGTCGGCCCTCGAGTCCGGCCTGCCACGGCGCAGCCAACTCCTCTACCAGGCAGGTGAGATGCTGCCGAGAGATTCCCGCGAACAGCCGATGCGTCAACACCGCCCGATTGATCGTGATCACACACCCGGATCATGCCACCAGCAAGGTTCGACGCCTCACTCGCTATCACGCACCAACTCGTAAGTAGGGAAGGTCTGCGTCACCTGCGTCACCGGGGACGGAAAGCGGCCTCTGACCTGCACCGGGAGGGGTGACGCAGACGCCGAATCCTGCGTCACCCCTGCGTCACCCGCGTCACCCCCACGTCACCCGGTGACGCAGAAGGTGACGCACGGGTGACGCACCCCCACTCCGCTGCGTCACCCGAAAGCGCAGGTCACAGCCCCGGGTGACGCGGGTGACGCGGTGACGCAGAAATCCCCACCTCGGACAGGTGCGCTCCGAGGAGAGCGTCGGTGCTCAAATCCAACCCTCAACAGCGCCCGAGGAGGCACGTTCTGTTGAACCCCGCCACGCGAGTCATCGAGCCCCTTCTCTACACCCCCGAGGAAGCCGCCGAAGCCCTCCGGCTCGGCCGCTCCACCGTCTACGAGCTGAGGGCCGACGGAGCCCTGGAGTACGTGAAGCAGGGCCGTTGCCGCCGCATCAAGGTCGCCGTGCTGAAGGCATTCGTCGCTGGGATGCCGTCGGAGACCACCTCTCACTGATCACGACCCGAAGCGCGGGGCGGGGGGCGGCCACCCGGCCCCCCGTCGCCGCCCCACGCGCCCCCAGATGCCCCCCCAAGCCCAACACCCAAACGTAAAAAAACCCCGCCCCCCCCGC
>NZ_JBIRLM010000023.1:21437-132631 GCF_044330565.1 Streptomyces sp. NPDC017448
AACATGGCCGCGGAGGTCCCGCATTGGGGCGGGGGTTCGCCGCCGCACCCCCCCCCCCCCGCCACCCCCCCCCCGGCGGGGGGGGGGCCCCCCCCCCCCCCCCCCGCTTCGCCGCACAAGGAGCACGATGAGCCCTCGCAAGGCCAACCTCGAATCGTTCATCTACCGCGGCAGCGACGGCTGGTGGCACGGTCGCGTCACGATGGATACCAAGAACGACGGCAGCCCCGACCGGCGCCACCGGCGCGCCAAAACCGAGGCCGAAGTCAAGCGCAAGGTCCGGGAACTGGAGAAGCTGCGCGACGAGGGGCGGGCCCCTGTCGCCGGGCGCAAACCCACCGTCGAACAGTGGATGACCACCTACCTGACCACCATCGCGAGCCTGAAACTCAAGCCTCGCTCCCTGGACGACTACTGGTCCAAGACCCGGAACGACATTGTCCCCGGGCTCGGACAGCACCGGATCGACAAGCTCCAGCCCGAGCACCTGGAACGCTGCTATGCCGAGTTGCTTCGCGCCGGCCATGCCCCGTCTCACGTCCTCAAGGTGCACCGCATCCTCTCCCGCGCCCTGAAGATCGCCCACCGCCGCCGGATGATCGTGGAGAACGTCGCCACCCTCGTCGACCCGCCCACTGTCGACGAGACCGAAGCCAACCCGTTCACCATGGAAGAGGCCAAAGCCTTCCTCCTCGCGGCGGCGAAGCGGCCGACCTTCATGCGCTGGCTCATCGGCGTCGGTATGGGCTTCCGCCAGGGGGAGAGCCTGGGACTCCGGTGGAAGTACGTGGACCTGGAAGCCGAGCTGTTCCACCCGCAGTGGCAGCTCCAGCGCCTCACCTGGCGCCACGGCTGCGCCGACCCGCACCTCTGCGGCGAACGCCTCCACCGCTTCGATCCCTGCCCGGCGGACTGCACCACGCACAAGACCTACAAGCGCGGCTGCCCGAAGCCGTGCCCGAAGGGCTGCGTACGCCACGCAAGCACCTGTCCGGACCGGAAGGGCGGCGGACTCGCCTTCACCCGGCCCAAGACCAAGAAGAGCCGCAACGCCGTCCCCATCCCCGCCCCCTTCATCCCCTATCTCCGCGACCACAAAGAGCAGCAGACCGCCTTACTGGTGGCGGCCGGGGAGGAGTGGCAGGACTTCGACGCGGTTTTCACGCGCCCGGACGGCCGGCCGATCGATCCCCGGGCCGACTGGGAGGAGTTCAAGGAACTGCTTGAAGAGGCCGGGATCAGCGATCGGCGGCTCTACGACGGCAGCCGCCACACCGCCGGCACGATCCTCAACGAATTGGGGGTGGACATGCCGACCATCATGGAGATCCTCCGCCACACCCAGATCAGCCAGACCCGCCGCTACGTGAAGGGGCGCTCAGCCCTCTCCAAGGACGCCATGCTCCGCATGGGCAACGCCTTCGCGCCGGGGGCTTCCACGGGCCCGTCTGAGACCAGAAGTGAGACCCCCGGCAGTCGCGCGGAGCGCTCACGGCGTCGCCGCCGCATCCGCTGAACCAAAGAAGCCCAGCTCAGAGAAGGTCTGAGCTGGGCTTCGGATGGAGCCGCCTTCGGGATTCGAACCCGAGACCTACGCATTACGAGTGCGTTGCTCTGGCCAACTGAGCTAAGGCGGCGCGCCCCGTCGCACTATGGTGCGATCAGCAGCGGAGCCAAGTCTACACAGTTTCCCGGGGTGCTCCGTACACGGTGTCCCCGGGGGCGTTTTCGCTGGTCAGGGGCGGCCGGGCGGGTCGGGGCCGTGGTGCGGGGGTCAGGTGCACTTCTTGTCGTCCGGGGGCGGGGTGCCCTCCAGGAGATACGTGTTGATCGCCGTGTCGACGCAGTCGCTGCCCCGGCCGTACGCCGTGTGCCCGTCTCCCTCGTAGGTGAGCAGGGTGCCGGAGGAGAGCTGGTCGGCGAGGGACTCGGACCACGTGTACGGGGTGGCCGGGTCGCGGGTGGTGCCGACGACGAGGATCGGGGCGGCCCCCTTCGCCTCCGTGGGGTGCGGGGTGCCGGTGGCCTTGGTGGGCCAGTACGCGCAGTTCAGGGAGGCCCAGGCGAAGCCGCGGCCGAAGACCGGGGACGCCTTCTCGAAGTCCGGGACCGCCTTCTGCACCGCGTCGGGGCCGTCGAAGGCGGGCGGCAGGTCAAGGCAGTTCACGGCGGCGTTGGCGAACATCAGGTTCGCGTACTTCCCGTCCGGCTCGCGCTCATAGTAGCTGTCGGCCAGGGACAGCAGACCGGAGCCGTCGCTGCGCTGCGCGCCCGCCAGCGCCTCACGGAGCTGCGGCCAGGCCGCCTCGTCGTACATGGCGGCGATCACCCCGGTGGTGGCCAGTGCCTCGCCCAGCTTCCGGTCGTCACCGGTCGGTACCGGGTTCGCGTCCAGGTCCTTGAACAGCTGCTTCAGGGCGGTCGCAGCGTCCGCGGGGGAGGTGGTGCCAAGCGGGCAGTCCGGCTGCTTCACGCAGTCGGCGGCGAACGACTGGAACGCCCCCTCGAACCCCGCCGTCTGGTCGCGGTTCATCTCGACGGCCTTGAGGGAGGGGTCCATCGCCCCGTCCAGCACGAGGCGTCCGGCCCGCTTCGGGAAGAGGTCCGCGTACGTGGCGCCGAGGAAGGTCCCGTACGACGCCCCGACGTAGTTCAGCTTCTCGTCGCCGAGGAGGGCCCGCAGGACGTCCATGTCGCGGGCCGTGTCGACGGTGGAGACGTGCGGGAGGATCTTCCCGCTCCGCTTCTCGCACCCGGCGGCGAACTTCTCGAACGCGGCCGTGAGCTTCCGGACCTCCGCCGCGTCGTCCGGAGTCTGGTCGACCTGGGTGTAGGCGTCCATCTCCTTGCCCGTGAGGCATTCGACGGGCTCGCTGCGGGCCACGCCGCGCGGGTCGATGGCCACCATGTCGTAGCGGGCCCGCACCGGAGCCGGGTAACCGAGGGCCGCGTACCCCTGGAGGTAGCCGATCGCGGAGCCGCCCGGGCCGCCCGGGTTCACCAGGAGCGAGCCGATCCGCTTGCCGGGCCCGGTGGCCTTCTTGCGGGAGACCGCGAGGTCGATGTCGCCATCATCCGGATGGTCGTAGTCGCGCGGCGCCTTCATCGTCGCGCACTCGAACCCCTCCACGCCGCAGTCGCGCCAGCTCAGCTTCTGCGTGTAGTACGACGAGAGCCCCTCGGGGGCCGCGGTCCCGGTGGCCGAAGCGTTCGGCGAGGAGCCGCTGCCGCTGCAGCCGGAGATGAGGAGGCCGGCAGTGCCGATCCCGATGCCGAAGGTGCGGAGCAGGCGCCTGGTTTCCATTCCGGGAGCGTATCCGGCAGGTGACGAGTCGTCCGATTCCCTGCTCATTCGGGTGAACAGGTACCCGCCGGCGGCCCCCGGTCCACGCCCACCCGCCCTCCCCGGGTGCGCCGCCGGTCAGCCCGCTCTCAGCGCCATCGTCATCGCCTCCACCGCCAGCAGCGGCGCCACATTGCGGTCCATCGCCTCCCGGCAGGCGATCACCGACTCGATCCTGCGCAGGGTCTGCGCGGGCGTGGAGGACTCCGCGAGCCGGTCGAGGGAGTCCTGCACGTCGGTGTTGGCGATCGCCAGCTTCGAACCGAGCTGGAGCGCCAGCACATCGCGGTAGAACCCGGTCAGCTCGGTCAGCGCCAGGTCCAGGCTGTCGCGCTGCGTACGCGTCTTGCGGCGCTTCTGCTTGTCCTCCAGCTCCTTCATCGCCCCCGCCGTGCCCCGGGGCATCCGACCGCCCGCCACCCCGCCGAGCGCCGCCTTGAGGTCCTCGGTCTCCTTGACGTCGACCTCCTCCGCCATCTGCTTGGCGTCCTCGGTGGCCGTGTCGATCAGCTCCTGGGCCGCCTTGAGGCAGCCGCCGACGTCGGCCACCCGCAGCGGAACCTTCAGCACGGCGGCCCGCCGCGCCCGCGCCCGCTCGTCCGTGGCGAGACGGCGGGCCCGCCCGATGTGCCCCTGGGTGGCGCGCGCCGCCGCGTGCGCCCGCTCGGGGTCGACGCCGTCGCGGCGGATCAGAACGTCCGCCACCGCCTCCACCGCCGGGGTGCTCAGGGTCAGGTGCCGACAGCGGGAGCGGATGGTGGGCAGGACGTCTTCGAGCGAAGGGGCGCACAGCATCCAGACCGTGCGCGGCGCGGGCTCCTCGACGGCCTTCAGCAGGACGTTGCCCGCGCCCTCGGTGAGGCGGTCGGCGTCCTCCAGGACGATGACCTGCCACCGCCCGACCGCCGGGGAGAGCTGGGCGCGGCGGACCAGGTCGCGGGTCTCCTTCACACCGATGGAGAGCAGGTCCGTACGGATGACCTCGACGTCGGCGTGCGTACCGATCAGGCTGGTGTGGCAGCCGTCGCAGAAACCGCAGCCCGGCGCGCCGCCCAGCGCCCGGTCCGGGCTCGTGCACTGGAGCGCGGCGGCGAAGGCGCGCGCCGCCGTGGACCGGCCGGAGCCGGGCGGCCCGGTGAACAGCCAGGCGTGCGTCATCTTGGAGCCCTGGTCCAGCGGCACCCCGTCCGATACGGCGGTGACCAGCGCGTCGGCGTCCTGGGCCGCGGCGGCGAGCTGTTCCCGCACCCGGTCCTGGCCGACCAGGTCGTCCCATACGGTCATGGGGCACCGCCCTTCCGGTGGTGTCGTGCGAAAGCCTGTGACGAGGGAGAGCCTGTGACGGGGGAGGCGGACCGTGCCGCTCCCCCTCCGATGCCCCGTCGGATTCCATTGTGGAGGACGCCGCTGACAACACCGGCCCGCCCGCCCCCGGAGGGACGGGCGGGCCGCACGGTCGCCGTGGGGCGGGTCAGCCGCGCGGACGGCGGCCCCGGCCCCCGCGGCCGTCGTCGTCCTGGCCGCCGAGGAGCTCGTCCGCGAGGGTCGGCAGATCGTCCAGCGGGGTCTCCTCCGCCCAGTCCGGGCGGGGGCGCTTGCGCGGGGACTGCTGCTGCCCGCCGACCGCCGGGGCGTTCGGGTCCTCGATCTGCGGCAGCTCGCGAGTGCGCTCGCTCTCGCTCTCCGCCGGGGGGGCCACCGGTTCCTCGTCCCGGAAGTAGCCCCGGGGCACCCGGTCGGAAGGCCGGTCGTCGCGTACCGGCGGCAGCACGGCCGTCTCGTCCGCCTCACGCACCGGCGGCCACGGGTCCGCCTGCCCCGGGTCCGGAACGCGCGGCAGCATCGCCGTCTCGTCGTCCCCGAGCCCGGAACCCGACCCCGTACCGGAACCGGTTCCGGAACCCGGGCCCCGGCCCGAACCGGAAGCGCGGTCGTCCTCCGGGCGGGCGGTCGGGACCGGCTGGGTGATCTCGTTCGGGTTCACGATCGGCGTGGGGACGGTGAGCTCGTTCTCCGGCACCGACGGCTCCGGCCCGGCCCCGGAGGGCGAGGACGGACGCGAGGACGCCTCCGTACGGGACGCCCGCTCCGCCTCAGCCCGTTCCGCCTCAACCCGCTCGGCCTCGGCCCGCGCCGCCACCGTGCGGGCGGCCGCCTCCTCCTCGGCCCGGCGACGGGCCTCCTCGGCGCGCAGCAGGGCTTCTTCGGCCTTCCGCTGCTTCTCCAGCCGCTCGGCCTCGGCCACCTTGCGGAGCCGGGCCTCCTCCTCGGCCCTCTGCCGCAGCCGCTCCTGTTCTGCCTCGCGGGCCCGTTCCTCGGCCTCCAGCCGGCGCCGGTCCTCCTCGGCGCGGCGGCGAGCCTCCTCGGCACGCTGCCGGGCCTCCTCGGCCTGGCGTTCGGCCTCGCGGCGGCGGGCCTCCTCCAGCTCGCGCTGCTTGCGCTCCTCCTCCTCGGCGCGCAGCCGGGCGAGCTGCTCCTGGCGCTCCTTCTCCAGGCGCTCCTCCTCGGCCTTGCGGGCGGCCTCTTCCTCGGCCTTGCGCCGCGCCTCCTCCTCGGCCTTGCGCCGGGCCTCCTCGATGGCCTCGATCTCGGCCTCGGAGAGCGGGAGGAGCTGGTCGAGCCGGTGGCGTACGACCGTGGTGATCGACTCCGGCTCCTGGCCGGCGTCCACCACCAGGTAGCGGGTCGGGTCGGCCGCGGCCAGGGTCAGGAACCCGGACCGCACCCGCTCGTGGAACTCCGCCGGCTCCGACTCCAGCCGGTCCGGCGCCTCCGTGAACCGCTCCCGCGCCGTCGCGGGGTCGACGTCCAGCAGCACCGTCAGGTGCGGTACGAGACCGCTCGTCGCCCACCGCGAGATCCGGGCGATCTCGGTCGGGGCGAGGTCCCGGCCCGCTCCCTGGTAGGCCACGGAGGAGTCGATGTAACGGTCGGAGATGACGATCGCGCCGCGTTCCAGCGCCGGGCGCACCACGGAGTCGACGTGCTCGGCGCGGTCGGCGGCGTACAGCAGGGCCTCGGCGCGGTTGGAGAGGCCGGCGGAGGAGACGTCGAGCAGGATCGACCGCAGCCGCTTGCCGATCGGGGTGGCCCCGGGCTCCCGGGTCACGACGACCTCGTGGCCCTTGGAGCGGATCCATTCGGCGAGCGCCTCGACCTGGGTGGACTTGCCCGCCCCGTCGCCGCCTTCCAGGACGAGGAAGAAGCCGGTGGCGGCGGGTGCGACCGCCGGGTCGTCGCCGCGCAGCGCCTCGCGCAGGTCCCGGCGCAGCGGCACGCCCGCCCGGTCGTCCGCCTTGGCGAGGACGAGCGCGGCGACGGGCAGCAGCAGCGCGCCGAGCAGCATCAGGGTGAAGGCGGCCCCGCCGTGGGCGAAGACGAAGTCCCCGGCGACCAGGCGGTGGCGCCCTGTCGCGGCGGCCAGCAGGGGGCCGGCGACCGCGCCGAGCGCGACGAGCACCCGGACGACGGCCTGGAGGTGCTCGGTGGTCCGGGCCTGCCGGAGCGCCTCGGTCTCCTGGTCGATCAGGGTGTGCCCGGTGTTCGCGGCGACTCCGGCGGAGTACCCCGCGAGCAGGGCGATGGCCAGCCCGGTCGCGGTGTCCGGCACCAGACCGAGCGCGAGGAGCGAGAGGCCGGTGACGGAGACGGCCAGCGCCAGCAGGCGGCGGCGCGACAGGGCCGGCAGCACCTGGCGGGCGGTGCGGATGCCGAGGGCGGTGCCGCCGGTCAGCCCGAGGATCAGCAACGCGAACGTGGCGGGTCCGCCGCCCAGGTCGTACGCGTGCAGGACGGAGACGGCGGCGGCCGCCGCGACGGCTCCGGCGACGGCGGCGCAGACCGCGACCAGCAGCGGGGTCGCGCCGGTGCGGCCCTTGTCGGGCCCGTTGCCGGTGGCGGGACGGCGCAGGCCCTCCAGCGGGGAACGCGGCCGGGGCGTCCGGTCGGCCGGGAACTCGAGGAAGTACAGGACGGAGATGGAGGCGGCGAAGAGGCCGGCCGCGACGTAGGACCCCAGGGCCGCCTGGTGGAAGGAGAACCACTCCAGGCCGGAGCCGAGGAGGTTGCCGATCAGCGTGGCGGCCAGCAGGACCACCGCGGCGGCGGGAACGGCGAGGAAGTTCGTCCGCAGCGAGAGGCGGCGCAGGGCGTCGAGGTGGTCGGGCAGGGGGCGCACGGCCGCGCCCTCGGGGGGCGGGCCCGGCAGCAGCGCCGGAGCGGCGCTCTCCTTGGCCACGGCCCACAGGCGCTCACCCGCGCCCGTCACGAAGACGGTGATGAGGACCATCATGAGCGCCTTGTCCGGCGTCCAGTCGATCCACAGCGGGGCGACGACCAGCAGCGCCAGGCGCAACCCGTCCACCCCGATCATCAGCCATCGTCGGTCCAGTTTTCCGCCGGGCCCCGTGAGGGACGTCAACGGCCCCAGGAGTACGGCTCCGAAGAGGAGGGTGGAAAGGATCCGGGCGCCGAAGACGGCGGCGACGGCGAAGGCCGCCCCGCGGTATCCGGCGCCGAATGAGCCCTCGAGGACCGCCGCTTGCAGCGACAGCAGCACCAGCACGAGAAGGGCGAGTGCATCGCCGATACCGCCGACGAGCTGGGCGCTCCACAACCGCTTCAGCGGGGGGATGCGCAACAGGGCCCGTACGGCGCGCTCGCGTGAGTCTGCGGCAAGTGTGTCGGAGGTGGGGCTCACGACCGTTGGCTGCTCGGCTCGCGTCATCCGCCCAGCCTATCGGCAGCGGTCCGGTGACTGTCGGCCCGTCCGAACATATGGCCGCAGACGCGTTCCGGCCACGCCCTCGCGAGCGCTTCCCGACCCCGTGCCGCCCGCCCGGGCCCGGCACTCCGCCTACTCGGTCCCGGCACTCCGCCCGCCCGGCGCTGGCACTCCCCCTGCCCGACCCCGGCCACTCCGCCCGCCCGGCCCCGACATTTCGGCGCGCGGTCTCCGGCGCCCGGCCCGCCCGGCCGCCGACGCACCACCGCCCGGCGCCGGGATCACGGGGATCGAGGCGCCGGGCGGCGGAGTGCGGTACGGGCGGCGCGGGGGTCAGTCGTCGGTCGGTGCGGAGGAGGCCGAAGCCGTCTTCTTCGCCGCCGTCGTCTTCTTGGCGGCCGTCTTGGTGGCGGTCGCCTTCTTGGCCGTCGTCGTCTTCTTCGCCGCGGTCTTCTTCGCGGCCGTGGTCTTGGCGGCCGTCGTCTTCTTCGCGGCGGTCTTCTTGGCCGTCGCCTTCTTCGCCGGGGCCTTCTTGGCCGTCTTCTTGGCGGGGCCCTTGGCGCGCTTCTCGGCGAGCAGCTCGTAACCGCGCTCCGGCGTGATCTCCTCGACGCTGTCGCCGGACCGCAGGGTCGCGTTGGTCTCGCCGTCGGTGACGTACGGGCCGAAGCGGCCGTCCTTCACCACGACCGGGGCACCGCTGACGGGGTCGGTGCCCAGCTCCTTCAGCGGCGGCTTGGCCGCGGCCCGCCCGCGCTGCTTGGGCTGCGCGTAGATCGCCAGCGCCTCTTCGAGGGTGATGTCGAAGAGCTGGTCCTCGGAGGTCAGCGACCGGGAGTCGGTGCCCTTCTTGAGGTACGGGCCGTAGCGGCCGTTCTGCGCGGTGATCTCGACGCCCTCGGCGTCGGTGCCGACGACGCGCGGCAGCGACATCAGCTTGAGCGCGTCGGCGAGGGTGACCGTCTCCAGGGACATGGACTTGAAGAGCGAGGCGGTCCGCGGCTTCACCGCGTTCTTGCCGGTCTTCGGCGTCCCCTCGGGCAGCACCTCGGTGACGTAGGGGCCGTAACGCCCGTCCTTGGCGATGATCTGGTGGCCGCTGACCGGGTCCGTGCCCAGCTCGAAGTCGCCGCTGGGCTTGGCCAGCAGCTCCTCGGCCAGCTCGACGGTCAGCTCGTCGGGAGCGAGGTCGTCGGGCACGTCGGCGCGCTGGTGGCCCTCGGCGTCCTTCTCACCTCGCTCGATGTACGGGCCGTAGCGGCCGACGCGGAGCTTGATGCCGTTGCCGACGGGGAAGGAGGAGATCTCCCGGGCGTCGATCGCGCCGAGGTCGGTGACCAGTTCCTTCAGGCCGCCGAGGTGGTCGCCGTCGCCGTTGCCCGCGTCGGAGGCGGAACCGGCGCCGGCCGGGTCGTCACCGGAACCGGACGCTCCGAAGTAGAAGCGCCTGAGCCACGGCACGGACTTGGCCTCGCCCCGCGCGATGCGGTCGAGGTCGTCCTCCATGCGGGCGGTGAAGTCGTAGTCGACGAGCCGGCCGAAGTGCTTCTCCAACAGGTTGACCACGGCGAACGAGAGGAAGGACGGGACGAGCGCCGTGCCCTTCTTGAACACGTACCCGCGGTCCAGGATGGTGCCGATGATCGAGGCGTACGTGGAGGGGCGGCCGATCTCGCGCTCCTCCAGCTCCTTGACCAGGGATGCCTCGGTGTACCGGGCCGGGGGCTTGGTGGCGTGGCCGTCGACCGTGATCTCCTCGGCGGAGAGCGCGTCGCCCTCGGCGACCTGCGGCAGTCGGCGCTCGCGGTCGTCCAGCTCGGCGTTGGGGTCGTCGGCGCCCTCGACGTACGCCTTCATGAAGCCGTGGAAGGTGATCGTCTTGCCGGACGCGGAGAACTCGGCGTCGCGCCCGTCGCTCGCCCGGCCGCCGATCTTGACGGTGACCGAGTTGCCGGTCGCGTCCTTCATCTGGGAGGCGACGGTCCGCTTCCAGATCAGCTCGTACAGCCGGAACTGGTCGCCGGTGAGACCGGTCTCGGCAGGGGTGCGGAAGCGGTCGCCGGAGGGGCGGATCGCCTCGTGCGCCTCCTGAGCGTTCTTGACCTTCCCGGCGTACGTACGCGGCTTGTCGGGAAGGTAGCCCGACCCGTACAGCTGCGTGACCTGCGCCCGCGCGGCGGCGATCGCGGTGTCGGAGAGCGTCGTGGAGTCCGTACGCATATAGGTGATGAAGCCGTTCTCGTACAGCTTCTGCGCCACCTGCATGGTCGCCTTGGCCCCGAAGCCCAGCTTGCGGCTCGCCTCCTGCTGGAGGGTCGTGGTCCGGAAGGGGGCGTAGGGGGAGCGGCGGTAGGGCTTCGACTCGACGGAGCGGACCGCGAAGGAGGAGTCGGCGAGCGCGGCGGCCAGCGCGCGGGCGTTCGCCTCGTCCAGGTGGAGGGTCTGGGCGGAGCCGGCCTTGAGCTGCCCGTCGGGGCCGAAGTCGCGGCCCTGGGCGATACGGCGGCCGTCGACCGCGCTGAGGCGGGCGGTGAGGTTCGAGGGGTCGGAGGCGTCACCGGTGCGGCCGGTGGCGAACTTTCCGGTCAGGTCCCAGTACTCGGCGGAGCGGAAGGCGATGCGCTCGCGCTCCCGCTCGACGACGAGCCGGGTGGCGACGGACTGGACGCGGCCCGCCGAGAGCTTCGGCATGACCTTCTTCCACAGGACCGGCGAGACCTCGTAGCCGTAGAGGCGGTCGAGGATGCGGCGGGTCTCCTGGGCGTCGACCATGCGCTGGTTGAGCTCGCGCGGGTTGGCGACGGCGGCCCGGATCGCCTCCTTGGTGATCTCGTGGAAGACCATCCGGTGGACCGGGACCTTGGGCTTGAGCACTTCCTGGAGGTGCCACGCGATGGCTTCGCCCTCGCGGTCCTCATCGGTGGCGAGGAAGAGTTCGTCGGACTCGGCCAGCAGCTGCTTGAGCTTCCTGACCTGGGCCTTCTTGTCGGCGTTGACGACGTAGACGGGCTGGAAGTCGTGTTCGACGTCCACCCCGAGGCGGCGTACCTCGCCGGTGTACTCGTCCGGGACCTCGGCCGCGCCGTTCGGGAGGTCGCGGATGTGCCCGACGCTCGCCTCGACGACGTATCCGGGGCCGAGATAGCCCTTGATCGTCTTCGCCTTGGCAGGCGACTCGACGATGACGAGTCGGCGGCCGCCCTGTGCGGTCTCGCTGGTCGGGGACAACTTCGCTCTTCTCTCCGGTCGACACTCGATGGGCATCCGGGCGGACGTCATGACGCCGCCGAGGTGCTGTCGCTGCGGAGTGTGACGGTACAACCCGCCCCCGTGTCAAACGGCAAAAGCCCGCAACGGCCACTCGAACGGTAACCCGACTTCCGCCATTCCTGCCGCCCGGACCGCCGGGTCCGTGGTGGCCGGGGCTCCGGCCTGGGGCTTTCGGGAGCGGGCGGGTTCTCCGCCGGGCGGCCCTCGGCCATCCCGGCGGGCGGCCGGTCGTCCGGGGCTGTACGCCACCGGGACAGGGGGTCAGACGAGCGTGAGGACCCACACGCCGAGGCCGAGGGAGACTACGCCGAAGATCGTGGTGAGTGCGGTGGAGGCGACGGGGCTCACATCGTGCGCCACCGGCGCGCGGTGCAGGGCTCGCGCCCCTGTCCAGACCAGGAGGGCGGCGCCGAACAGCGACAGGGCCGTGCCGGCGAAGAATGCTGAGACGCTCTCCATGTCGTACCCCTAGCCCGTCGTGCGGCCCGTCGCACGGCCTTTCGTGCGGTCCGCCGTGCGGCCTGTGGAGCGGCCTGCCGGGGCGAGCCGACCGGGGCGGGCCGGAGCGTCGGAGCCGGGCCTCGGCGGCCCGGCACGGGGAGGTTGTCACCCCGGGGCATCGCCCACACGAACCCGGGATGAACAGCACTCCCCCGCCGCCCGACGCAACCCCACCGGGCGCACGCACCGCACCGGGCGCACGCACCGCCCGGCCGCATGCGCCGCACCGTCCGCACGCGCCGGGGTGCACCGCACGGGGTGCATCGCACGGGGTGCACCGCAGCGGGCGGGCCCGGGGGAGGGCGGGGCGGCGGCAAGGGCCCCGGGGGCCGGGAGGGGCGGGGAGGACGAGGACGGGCCCGGCGGGGTGCCATGGTCGCAGTCCGGCGGGGTGCCAGGGGCGCGGCCCGGCGGGACGGGAACACGGATCGCGCCGGGGCCGGACCGCCCCGTGACCGGAATGTGCGGGCCGGGCGCGCCGCAACCCCCACGGCACACGAACACGCTGGCCGACAGGGGCAACGCACCTCGCACGGTGGTCAGAACCCACCGGTACCGGAAGGCACCGGACCCGCCCCGTCCGGCACCCGCCCGGAGAGCCGGGGCCGGCCGCCGGCACCCCCCGCGGTACGACGCCCGGCAGCCGTGCCCGGCCCACGGGGCCAGCCGGCCTGCTCCCCCGCGTCCCCCTCTCCGGCACGGGCTCACTGGGCCCGCCGCACGACGTCCGGTGCCGGGTCACTGAGTCCGCGTTACGACGTCCGACACCAGGCCGATGGCCCCGCCGCACGACATCCGACACCAGGCCGATGGCCCCGCCGCACGACATCCGGCGCCGGGTCACGCGTCCCAGCCCGCCCCGTCCGGCGCAGAGCCCCGTGCGCTCGTCACCGCCTCCGGCGCCGGGGTCACTCGCCCCGCGTCACCGCGTCCGGCGCCGGCTCCAGGAAGCCCTCCTCCACTAGCAGCCGGATCGCCTGCGGGGTGCGGTCGCGCAGGAGCACGGGGTCCTCGGCCATCAGCTGCGCGATGGCGTCCAGGATGCGTCCGGCGGGCAGCGAGCCGTCGCACACGCCCGCGAACCCGGCGGCCACCGCGTCCACCTTGGTCGCCCGCATCATGCCGCGGTGCTGGCGGAGCACCACATGCTCGGGGTCCTCCGCGCCCGGCAGTCCGACCTGCTCCTGCACGACCTCCCCGGCGAGGACGAAGTGGCCCGCGAGCAGCGCCGCGTCGTCCTGGTCGCGGAGGTAGTCCTGGCGGGCGAAGTGCTCCTGAACGGCCTGACCGAGCGGCTGTTGCACCGCGTGCGGCCACTCCTCGACGACGATCGAGGGGTTCCCGGCCGCCGCCGCGGCGGATTTGCGCAGGGTGATCCAGCCGAACCCGACGGCCGTGGTGCCCCGCTCCTCGAACTCGTCGAGCCACGCCTCGTACCGCTCGTCGTACTCGGCGGGGTCGCTGCGGTGGTCGCCGCTGTCCCGCAGCCACAGCTCGGCGTACTGCGTGACGTCCTGGACCTCGCGCTGGACGATCCAGGCGTCGCAGCCGTGCGGCACCCAGGAGCGGAGCCGGTCCTGCCACTCCTCGCCCTCCACGTGCTGCCAGTTGGCGAGGAACTGGGCGTACCCCCCCTCGTTCAGGTGAGCGCCCGCCTGCCGCACCAGCGTCCGGCACAGGTCGTCCCCGCCCATACCGCCGTCCCGGTAGGTGAGGCGGGCGCCGGGCGAGATGACGAAGGGCGGGTTGGAGACGATCAGGTCGAACGTCTCGGAGCCCACCGGCTCGAAGAGGGAGCCCTCGCGCAGGTCGGCGGGGGCGGCGCCGGACAGGGCGAGGGTGAGCCGGGTGAACTCCAGCGCACGGGGGTTGAGGTCGGTGGCGGTGACCCGGGTCGCGTACGGGGCGGCGTGCAGCGCCTGGATGCCGGAACCCGTTCCGAGGTCGAGCGCCGAGGCGACCGGCGTACGCACGGTGATCCCGGCGAGGGTGGTGGAGGCGCCGCCGACGCCCAGGACGACGCCTTCCTCACGCGAGCCGATCCCGCCCGCCCCGCCGACCGCGCAGCCGAGGTCGGACACGATGAACCAGTCCTCGCCGTCGGGTCCCCCGTACGGCCGTACGTCGACGCACGCCCGGACCTCCCCGTCCGCAGCGCCCTCGCGGGACACCCAGCCGTCCGCGACGCACACGGCCAGCGGCAGGGCCGCACGGGCCCGCTCCTCGGCGACGGGGCGCTGCAGAAGGAACAACCGCACCAGCGTGTCGAGCGGGTCGTCGCCCCGAGTGGCCCGCAGGGCGGGGACGGTCTCGCTGCGGGCGAGGGCGGCGTAGGCGGGCGCGCCGAGCCGGTCGAGGAGCCCGTCCGCGGTGAAGTCCGCGGCGAGCAGGGCCTCACGGAGGTCGGCGGCGTGGTCGGGGGCGGGAAGGCTGCTCTTACTCACCCCTCCATTGTGTCCGCTCCCACCGACAACGGCAGCGGCCCGGCCGCCCACCGGGCGCCCGGGCCGCGAGAGCGGTGCTCAGTCCTTCTTCCCGGAGGAGTCCTTGCCGGAGGAGTTCTTGTCGGAGGAGTCCTTCTCCGACGCGTCCTGGTCCGAGGAGTCCTTGCGTGTGGCGTCCTCGGCGTCGGGGGCCGCGCCTTCCGCGGACCCGTCACCGCCGGTCGCCCCGGAACCGGAGGGTCCGGTCGAGGCGGGCTGCTTCTGGCAGCCCTTCTGCTTCGACATCGCGACGCCGACCTTGCCGGACTCCAACTTCTTCATGGCCTGGTTACCGCCGGTGCTGATCCTCTCCAGCTCGTTGGCGATGGTCTTCAGCCCGTCGGAGAACTTGTGCTGGTCCTTGATGTCGACCGCCTCGACCTTGGTCTTCAGCTCGGCGTACTCCTTGGAAGAGGCGTTGAGCTCCTTCATCGCCGCCTTCTGCGTGGCCTCGCCGTCGTCGACCGGCGGCGGGCCGACCTCGCCCACGGCCGTGCCCAGCGCCTTGTACGCGTCGGACATCTGCTGGAAGGCGACCGAGTCGGTCTGCTGGACCTCGGCGGGCGGGTCGTTGTCCTGGGTCTTCTGCCCGATGGCGGCGTTGGCCTTGTCGATCTTCTGGAGTTGCGGCTGGGCCTGGGCACAGAACTTCTTGGCCCAGTCGTTGACCTTGTCGTCGCCGTCGTCGCCACAACCCGACAGCGTCAGTACGAGTACCGCACCGCCGGACAGCGCGGCTGCAAGCTTCTTGTTCACCGGTTTGGTCCCTTCCAAGGCTCTCGGCCCGGAACTTACACGCCGACGGTCCGGGGGCCGGGTGCCGGTCAACCGGTGTGCACCCTTTTGAAGCCATTTGCACCAAGCGAAATGAGGGGGACGCCACTCATACAGAAATGCGTACGCATGGACGGACACCCCTCCGAACGGGGGAAGGGAGCGGACCCGAAAGAAGGAAAGGCGGGCAGGGCGGTCCCCAGGGGTGGACGGCACGTCAGCACGCACCGTCCGCCACCTCCTTGACCTCCTGTCACACCGGTACGGAACCGTCGGCTCCCCTGCACGCACGGATGCGCGTACGAACGTGCGCGGGCAGACGTGTACGAACGCGGTTACGGATCACGGGGCCACCGCGGGTCCGGGTGTGGAAGGCGACGGCCCGCCGCCCGGGGCGTCGTCGTCTCCCACGGTGACGCCCCGCCGCTTGGATACGTACACCGCGCCGACGATGACCCCGATGGCGACGGCGGCCACCAGCGCCCGGACCCAGGGGTTCGCGTCCGTGCCATAGCTGAACTGGACGATCGCGGGGGCGATGAGCAGGGCGACCAGGTTCATCACTTTGAGGAGCGGGTTGATCGCCGGGCCCGCCGTGTCCTTGAACGGATCGCCGACCGTATCGCCGATGACGGTCGCGGCATGGGCCTCGCTCCCCTTGCCGCCGTGGTGGCCGTCCTCCACGAGCTTCTTGGCGTTGTCCCAGGCGCCGCCGGAGTTGGCGAGGAACACCGCCATCAGCGTGCCGGTGCCGATCGCGCCCGCGAGGTACGAGCCGAGCGCGCCGACACCGAGGGTGAAGCCGACCGCGATCGGCGCCAGTACCGCGAGGAGCCCGGGCGTGGCCAGTTCACGCAGGGCGTCACGGGTGCAGATGTCCACGACGCGGCCGTACTCCGGCTTCTCCGAGTAGTCCATGATCCCGGGGTGCTCGCGGAACTGCCGCCTGACCTCATGGACCACGGACCCGGCGGACCGGGACACCGCGTTGATGGCCAGTCCGGAAAAGAGGAAGACGACCGCCGCGCCCAGGATCAGGCCGACGAGGTTGTTGGGCTGGGAGATGTCCAGGCTCAGCCCCAGCTCACCCGCCCCGGCCCCCACGTCCGCGACGGCGGTGGCGATGGCGTCCCGGTAGGAGCCGAAGAGCGCCGCCGCCGCCAGGACGGCGGTGGCGATGGCGATGCCCTTGGTGATGGCCTTGGTCGTGTTGCCGACCGCGTCCAGGTCGGTGAGGACCTGGGCGCCGGCCCCCGTGACGTCCCCGGACATCTCCGCGATGCCCTGGGCGTTGTCGGAGACCGGCCCGAAGGTGTCCATGGCCACGATGACGCCCACCGTGGTCAGCAGCCCCGTACCCGCCAGCGCGACCGCGAAGAGCGCCAGCATGATCGACGTACCGCCCAGCAGGAACGCCCCGTAGACCCCGAGGCCGATCAGCAGCGCCGTGTAGACCGCCGACTCCAGTCCGATGGAGATGCCCGCCAGCACCACGGTGGCCGGGCCGGTGAGCGAGGACTTCCCGATGTCCCGGACGGGACGGCGATCGGTCTCGGTGAAGTAGCCGGTGAGCTGCTGGATGAGCGCGGCCAGGACGATGCCGATGGCCACCGCCACCAGGGCGAAGACCCGTGGATCGCCGCCGTGCGCGGTGATCGCCCCGTCGGTGACCCCGTCCAGCTCGGCGTACGAGGAGGGCAGGTAACCGAAGGCGGCCACGGCCACCAGGGCGAGCGAGATCGCGGCGGAGATGAAGAAGCCTCGGTTGATCGCCGTCATCCCGCCGCGGTCGGAGCGGCGCGGGGCGACCGCGAAGATGCCGATCATCGCGGTGACGACGCCGATCGCCGGGACCATCAGGGGGAAGGCGAGACCGGAGTCGCCGAAGGCGGCCGTGCCCAGGATGAGGGCGGCGACGAGCGTCACGGCGTACGACTCGAAGAGGTCGGCGGCCATGCCCGCGCAGTCGCCGACGTTGTCGCCCACGTTGTCGGCGATGGTGGCGGCGTTGCGGGGATCGTCCTCCGGGATCCCCTGCTCCACCTTGCCCACCAGGTCGGCGCCCACGTCCGCGGCCTTGGTGAAGATGCCGCCGCCGACCCTCATGAACATGGCGATGAGCGCCGCACCGAGGCCGAACCCCTCCAGCACCTTGGGAGCGTCGGCGGCGTAGACGAGCACCACGCAGGACGCCCCGAGCAACCCGAGTCCCACCGTGAACATTCCGACCACGCCGCCGGTACGAAAAGCGATCTTCATCGCTTTGTGCGAGACGGCGGTGAGATCCTTTTCCGCTTCGCCTTCCACCGGGGTCGCCTCACGCGCCGCTGCCGCCACACGCACATTGCTCCGCACGGCGAGCCGCATACCGATGTATCCGGTCGCCGCCGAGAAAAGCGCGCCCACCAGGAAGAAGAGGGAACGCCCCAGCCGCTGCGACCAGGTGTCGGCCGGCAACAGGAACAACAGGAAGAACACGACGACGGAGAAGACGCCGACCGTACGCAGTTGTCGGGCCAGATAGGCGTTCGCGCCCTCCTGGACCGCCGCGGCGATCTCCTTCATGCGCTCGGTGCCCTCCCCGGCTGCCAGAACCTGGCGTACGAGCAGCTGGGCCACGACCAGCGCGGCGACGGCGACCACCGCCACCGCGATCACGATCAGCCGGTTGCCGTCGGTGAGTACCGCCGCGAGAGAGGCCGGCCGGTCGGAAAACACGGATTCTTGCGCCAGTGCCGCCGTGGGGGTGATGAGGAACTCCGCCATACGTCCTCCTTGATGCTCAAAGCTCAAGTCGTGGACGGATTGTAGGGAGCGGAACCCGATCAAAACAGTGGGTGGGAGGAGAATTGACCGCACTCCCCCCGACGCCGAAAGATCAACGGAAGGATTCACCTCGAATGCAGTAATACGGTAGAAGCATTACGCGCACGATCCTCATAAAAAACGACCCTGTTCAGCCACCCCGAAGGCCACAGAAACCTCGTCCCCTACGCGGCGCCCAGGGCGGGGCCCGGGGAGTCGAGGCCCGGGTGCCGGGTGCCGGGGCCGGAGGCCCGGAGGCCCGGAGGCCCGGCCGACATTCCACCCGGGGGAAGGGGCCGCCGGGTCGGGGCCGGGGTGCCGGAACGCCGGGGCAAGGGAACCCGGGGCACGGGAAGCCGGGGCACCGGAACGGCGAAGAATCCGGGAAACCGCAGGGCTGCGGGGACCTCAGGTGGTCGTCGTCGCCCGGAGCCGTGGGGACCACGCCGTCTTCGGCCGCACACGGGCCTCGGAACCGGGTCCGGGCCACCGCGGCTACGACGCGGTGGCTCAGGAGGCCGGCCCCCCACGGGAAGTCAGGGCCCCGGCGCTGCCACCGTGGGCATCACCGCGGGCCACAGGGGTGCGCGGCCAAACCAGCGCTCCACGGCGGGCCCTCTGTCCACGGCGCGTGGCTCCGGGGCCGGCCCTCAGGTCGGTAGCGTGGCGTCAGCGGTGGGCCAGCTCATGCGGATCACTCCGCCGCCCGCGCCTGAGCGGACCTCCATGTCGTCGACGAGGCCGCTGATGACCGCGAGGCCCATCTCGTCCTCGCCCTCGCCGTCCGTCTCGGGTCCGGGCCGGTCCAAGCCCTCCTCGGGGCCGACGGGCTCCGCACCGGGCCCGGGGACGCTGTCCCCGACCTCGATGGAGAACGCCTTCTCCTCCTCGGTCAACGCCACGCTGACCGGCTCGGTGATGCCGTGACTGCGATGCAACCCGACCGCGCGGCTGCACGCCTCGCCGACCGCGAGTCTGACCTCGTCGAGCACCGCCTCGTCCACACCGGCCCTGCGCGCCACGGCGGCCGCCACCAGGCGGGCCGTCCTGACATGTTCAGGCTGGGCGCTGAAACGGAGTTCAACGGTGGCCATGCCATCCCCCCTCGAAGGTTCTCGGGCGTACGACTCAGGGGCCCCGGGCGTGTCGCCCGGCACCCCTGCTCTCCTCCTCCGGAAGCCGACAAAGCCGACAGCCGACCCGAAGGTCGACCGCCTGCCCGTCACGGCCCACGCGCTGCCGCTGCCGGTCCGTTCACTGCCTGCCGGCCGGCCCGCGGGCCGGCCCGCTCCGACCTCAGTCGGTGGCGGCGACAGCCTCGTCGACCGTGGTGTGAATCGGGAACACCTTGGTCAGGCCCGTGATCCGGAAGATCTTGAGAATGCGCTCCTGGTTGCAGACCAGGCGCAGCGAGCCCTCATGAGCCCGGACACGCTTCAGGCCGCCCACGAGCACGCCGAGGCCGGTGGAGTCGAGAAAGTCGACGCCTTCCATGTCGACAACCAGGTGGTAGCTGCCGTCATTCACCAACTCGACCAACTGCTCGCGCAGCTTGGGCGCGGTATACACATCAATCTCGCCACCGACCTCGACGACCGTACGGTCGCCACCAGGTCCGGACACATTGCGAGTCGACAGGGACAGGTCCACGGATCCTCCAGCACCTTGCTATCGAGCGGTCGCCCCTCGGTCTCCCCGACGGAGGCCAGGGGACGGATCGCCAGCCGCGATGGCATTCAATCACTTACCAGCAGCCATGCACGACGCCTTGGGACCATTGTCCGTCACGCCAGTGACACACTCGGTGCCGATGGCCAAGAATCATCGTCCCGGACGACCACCCGAGAGTGGGGACTCGCGCCCCTCTCCCACCATGATCCTCGACCGGCTCGCCGCAGGGGCGGGCCGGGCCGCGCGCATCACTCATACGGAGCACCTGCCCCCGAGACCGGGAACCCATGCCATCTGGCCGGATCGCATCCGGCCAGAAGTGATCTCCGCAATCGAGAAGGCCGGGATCGCCCATCCGTGGGCGCACCAGGCGGCCGCCGCCGAACATGCGCTGGACGGCGCGTCCGTGGTGATCGCCACCGGTACGGCGTCCGGAAAGTCCCTCGCGTACCTCGCGCCGGTCCTCAGCACCCTGCTGGGCGGCTCCGAGGCCCCGAACGGCCGCGGGGCCACCGCCCTGTACCTCGCTCCCACCAAGGCCCTGGCGGCCGACCAGCGCCGCTCGGTGAAAGCGCTCGCCGCCCCGCTCGGCAACGCGTTCCGGCCCGCGGTCTACGACGGCGACACCCCGGTCGAGGAACGCGAGTGGGTCCGCCAGTACGCGAACTACGTCCTGACCAACCCCGACATGCTGCACAGGGGAATCCTGCCCTCCCATCCCCGCTGGGCGGCCTTCCTGCGGGCCCTGCGGTTCGTCGTGATCGACGAATGCCACACCTACCGGGGCGTCTTCGGCTCCCACGTCGCCCAGGTCCTGCGTCGCCTGCGCCGCCTGTGCGCCCGCTACGGAGCCGATCCGGTCTTCCTGCTGGCCTCGGCCACGGCGGCGGACCCCGCGGTCGCAGCCGGTCGCCTGACGGGCCTGCCGGTCGTCGAGGTCTCCGACGACGCCTCTCCGCGCGGCGAACTGGTCTTCGCCCTCTGGGAGCCCCCGCTGACCGAACTGCACGGCGAGAAGGGCGCCCCTGTACGCCGTACCGCGACGGCCGAGACCGCCGACCTCCTCACCGACCTCACCCGGCAGGGCGTCCGCTCGGTCGCCTTCGTACGCTCCCGGCGCGGCGCGGAACTGATCTCGGTGATCGCCAAGGAACGGCTCGCGGAGATCGACCGCTCGCTGCCGAACCGGGTCGCCGCCTACCGCGGGGGTTACCTCCCCGAGGAGCGCCGGGCCCTGGAGCGGGCGCTGCACTCCGGCGAGCTCCTCGGTCTGGCGGCCACCACCGCCCTGGAACTCGGCATCGACGTCTCCGGCCTCGATTCGGTCGTCATCTGCGGCTATCCGGGCACGCGCGCCTCCCTCTGGCAGCAGGCGGGCCGGGCCGGCCGTTCGGGTCAAGGCGCCCTGGCCGTCCTCGTCGCCCGGGACGACCCGCTGGACACGTACCTGGTCCACCACCCCGAGGCGTTGTTCCGGCAGCCCGTCGAGTCGACGGTGCTGGACCCGGACAACCCCTACGTCCTGGCCCCCCACCTCTGCGCGGCCGCCGCCGAGCTGCCCCTCACCGAGCCCGACATCGCGCTCTTCGGTCCGGCGGCACCCGAGCTGTTGCCACAGTTGGAGGCCGCGAAACTACTGCGCAAGCGCCCGTCGGGCTGGCACTGGACCCGCCGCGAACGGGCCGCCGACCTCGCCGACATCCGGGGCGGGGGCGGCCGGCCGGTCCAGATCGTCGAAGAGGGCACCGGCCGCCTGCTCGGCACCGTCGACGCGGCCGCCGCCCACACGGCGGTTCACGAGGGCGCAGTCCACCTCCACCAGGGCCGCACCCACCTGGTCCGCAAACTGGACCTGGAGGACTCCGTGGCCCTGGTCGAACAGGCCGACCCGCCCTACTCGACGGACGCCCGCGACACCACGGCCATCACCGTCCTGGAGACCGACACCGAGATCCCCTGGGGTCAGGGACGGCTCTGCTACGGCTCCGTCGAGGTCACCAACCAGGTCGTCTCCTTCCTCCGCCGGAAACTGATCACCGGGGAGGTCCTGGGCGAGACCAAACTCGACCTGCCTCCCCGCACCCTGCGCACCCGCGCCGTCTGGTGGACGGTCACCGAGGACCAGCTCGACGCGGCCCGGATCAACCCGGAGATCCTCGGCGGCGCGCTCCACGCCGCCGAACACGCGTCGATCGGCCTGCTGCCCCTCTTCGCCACCTGCGACCGCTGGGACATCGGCGGCGTCTCCGTGCCGCTGCACCCGGACACTCTGCTGCCGACGGTCTTCGTGTACGACGGCCACCCGGGCGGCGCCGGATTCGCCGAGCGGGCCTTCCACACCGCCCGCACCTGGCTGACGGCGACCCGGGAGGCCATCGCGTCCTGCGAGTGCGACGCGGGGTGCCCCTCCTGCATCCAGTCCCCCAAGTGCGGCAACGGCAACGAGCCCCTGCACAAACGGGGAGCCGTCCGCCTGCTCACCGAACTCCTCCGGTCCGCGCCCTCTGCTCCGGAACCGGAGGGAGCGTCCGACCCGAAGGCCGACCCGCCCGGCACCCCGCCGTAGGAGAGGCCCCGTCGGCAACGGGCGGGGCACACCAGCCCGCCTCCCGCCGCCCTCAAAGGCTCACCCGCCCCCGACCTGCGTACCCGCCCCGTCTCCATCACCCTCCTCAAGGGGTCGCGCGTCCCCGCCCGGCGTATCCGTGTCGTCGCCCCGCGACCCCTCGCCCACACTCGGGCCGGCCCCAGCCCCAGCCCCCGTCTCAGCCCCAGCCCCCGCCCTCGTCCCGGTCCCCGTCCCAGGGCCGCCCGGGCCGGCCCGTGCTCTGACGGCGGGTGTATACGGGCCGAACCGCGCACGGGCGGTCACATCGGCGATCTCTCCGTCCACCGCGCAGCGGGCGAGTTCGCCGCCCTGCGCCAAGGCCACTCTCCGGGCAGCCTCACATGCCACCACTCCTCCCTCCAGCGCCCGGTCCGCCGCCGCGAGCGCCGCCAGGTCGGCTGCTCCGCCCGCCCGGTGTCGGGCAGCCACGGCTTGCCCCAAGGCGAGCACGAGGGCGAACACAGTGCACAGCACGGTGGCGGTGACGGCAACCCACACCGTCGCCACTCCCCGGTCCACCCCCGGAGCCATCACCCGGACTCCAGCCCGCTCCACGCCCGAAGCCGCGCCACGGCCCACCCGGCCCGCGCCCGAGACCACTCCGCCGCCCGTCCCCCGGCCCACGCCCGAAGCCACCGGCCGGCCCCCGTCCTGAACCGCGCCCCTGCCCCGCTCCTCGGGCGACCTGCGCAAGGGCCCGCCCGGCCATCGGCTCAGGCGCCGCCTCCCCTTCCTTCTCGCCCTCATGGGGCCGCGCCTCCCACCACGTCCTCGGCCAGAGCGGCGGCCTCGGCACTCAGCGTCAAAGCCAGCGCCCCCGGCCCCGGGGTCGGTGCCTCCACCCGGACCCGCCACATGTCGCCCGCCCGCCCCACCTCCACCCGGGCGCCGCGGGGCGCGGCATCACGCACCGCCCCCACCACCGCCTCCTCCGGCTCCGAACGGGCCGCGGCTCGCGCCCCCGCCCGCGCCGCGTCCACGCACCGGATCTGGTCGGAGGCCGCCACGAGCGCCCAGAGCAGCGCCAGGGCGAAGGCCACCAGCACCGGGATCACCACGGCCGCCTCCGCCGTCACCGCCCCCCGGTCCCCGCCGATCAGAGGCCGATCCCGGCGCGCGCCCCGGCGGGCCCCCGGGAGAAGGTCCCGGAAGAGAAACCGGCCCCGGCACCGGAAGGGAAACCGGCGCGTCCGTCCGGACAAGGCCGCCGTGCAGGGCTCGGAGCGGGTCTCAGAACTTCGCATCGAGCGCGTCCTCGACCAGGGACTGCAGTGCCGACAACACCGGCCCGCTGTTCACCACCTTGTAGAGCACCGCCGCGAACGCGCACGCCGCGATGGTTCCCACCGCGTACTCGGAGGTGGTCATCCCCCGATCGGACCGGCCGAACCGGCCCGCCCACCGCGCGGGCCACGGTGCCGAGCGGCCCTGCGTACCTGTGAACAGCCGTCCCCGGCACAGTGCGTGGACGGCCAAGCCCCAGAACGTCGTTTTCATTTCGTCCCCCGATGAGCATCGATGGTGAGCGGGCGTCCGAACGGAACGCCCGTGAGTGGCATGGAGAATCCATGAGCGAGGCGGAACGCCCGTGCTCGACAGCCGAAGTGAAGGGCGGAGAGAACTCCGCCGACCGTGAACCGCGTACGGTCTCACCGGCCTGGGCCCTCGCCCGAGAGCAGGCCGCCGGCCAGGCCGATGATCACCGGTGCCACCCCGACCGCCAGGAAGGCGGGGAGGAAGCAGAGACCGACCGGGGCGGTGATCAGCACCCCGGCTCGTTGCGCCCGCGCGACCGCCGCGGCTGATCGCTCGGCGCGCATCGACTCGGCGAGCCTGGCGACCGGCTCCGCGGCCGGAGCGCCCGTCGAACCCGCCCGGTACAGACAGCGGGCCAGCGGACCGGCGCCCGGCATCTCCGCGAACCGTCCCCACGCCTCGGCCGGTTCACCGCCGAGACGGATCTCGGCAGCCGTGCGGGCGAGCCCGTCACCGACCGGGCCCCCGATCGCCGCACCCACCTCCTCGGCCGCTTCGCCAGGGCCGGCTCCGACCGCGATACAGGCGGCCAGAAGATCCGCAGCCAGAGGGAGCTGCCCGGCGAACACGGCCCGATCCGGCCCGGTGCCCTCAGGACCGCGCCGGAGCCGGGCCCGCTGCCACCGCCACGCCCCGTACGCGGCAGCCGAACCAGCGACGCATCCCAGCACACCGCCGACCAGAATCCATCCGGCCAACCAGGCTCCCGTCGGAGCCGCCCACCGGCGGGCCGGGCCCGAAGACCCCGATCCAACGGCCGGTCGGAGCCGTGCGGCCACCCTGCTCGCCCCCGACCTGCCGGGGTGCGTCCTCGCATCCACCCCCGACAGCAGCACTCCTCGACAGCGAACCGCTCGCCTCCGGTACCGGGCAGCGGTCATGGCCGCCAGCTGCCCCGCCAGGCCCAGCAACGCCACCACCGTCCCCAGGCTGTGGAGAACTCCTCCGCCCGACGCGCTCACGTCGCCTCCCCTCCGCGCACGATGCGGCAGGCCCAGTACAGTCCGGCCGCCTCCAGCGAGGCGCCCACCGCCAGGCACGCCAGCCCCGCCGGGGTGTGGAGCAGGACGCGCAAGGGCTCGGCTCCGAGCGCCGCTCCGAGCCCCAGCCCCGCCACCGGGAGCAGCGCCAGGACCACGACGGTCGACCACGCGCCCGCCAGCTGCGCGCGCAACTCCTCCCGCCTGCGCCGCTCGCCCCGCAGCGTCGCCTCCAGCCGCTCCAACCCTGCCGCCAGCCCGGCCCCGCCGTCGACGGCCACACGCCAGCACGCGGCCATGCCGGAAAGCCCTCCCAGCCCCGGCCCCTTCGCAGCCTTCCGCAACGCACCCGGCACATCGCCGCCGAACCGCGCCGCCGCCAGCACCTCGTCCTCCGCCTTCCCCAGCCGACCGCCGGAACCGGCGGTCCCCAGGGGCGCGCCGCCCTCCGCCGGGCCCTCGCACAACGCGATCAGCAACGCCTGCACCGGCTCACGGCCGGCGCGCAACTCTCCGACCACGGCCCCGCACAACGCCGCCACCGCGGCCTCCCCCCGCTCCGCCTCCTGGGCTCCGGCCCGTCTCCGCAGCCATCGGCGCACCAGCGGGACCGCCATGACTCCCGCGACCAACGGGAGCACCGAACTCCCCACCACAGCGAGCAGCACGGCAGCCGGAACGCACCACCACTCCCGGCGTCCCCGGGCCGCCTCCCCCATCTGCTCCCAGGTCCTGAGCAGCCGGGGCCACCGCCCTGCCGGCCGCTGCGGGCGGGCATCGGCGAACAGCACCCGCGCCCGCCTCGCCCCGGGATCCCGCACCATCGCGAGCCAGGTCGCCGAACCGGCGCAGAGCGCCACCGTGTGGGCCGCGTACACGGACGTCGCCGCCGTCACAGCGCACCCCCGACCAGCGCCCGCAGCCGTTCCCAGCCCCGCTCCGGTACGAAGCCACCGGACCCCCAGCTCAGGGCCGGAACGGTGAAGGCCAGCCCTGCCGCGTCCCGCTCCACCACATGCACCTCGGCGACCCGCCGCTGCCCCGAGCGGTCCCGCACGAGATGCACGACCACCGAGAGAGCCGCCGCCAACTGGCTGTGCAGGGCGACCCGGTCGAGACCGGCCGCGGTGCCCAGCGCCTCCAGCCGGGCCGGGACATGCTCCGCCGCGTTCGCGTGGACGGTGCCACACCCTCCTTCGTGTCCGGTGTTCAGCGCAGCCAGCAATTCCGTGACTTCAGCGCCGCGCACCTCTCCGACCACCAGGCGGTCGGGCCGCATGCGCAGCGCCTGCCGCACCAGGTCCCGCAGCGTCACCCGGCCCGCGCCCTCCTGGTTGGCCGGGCGGGATTCCAGACGGACCACGTGCGGGTGGTCGGGTCGGAGTTCGGCGGAGTCCTCGGCGAGCACGATCCGTTCGTTCCCACCGACCGCGCCGAGCAGGCTGGCGAGAAGCGTCGTCTTGCCCGCTCCCGTGCCGCCGCTGATCACGTAGGAGACCCGCGCTTCCACGAGTGCTCGCAGAATCCGGTCACCGCCCGGCGGTACCGTGCCCGCGTCCACCAGTTCCGTGAGCGAGAAGGCCCTCGGCCGCACCACACGCAGGGAGAGGCAGGCCGAGCCGACGGAGACCGGGGGCAGCACGGCGTGCATCCGGGTGCCGTCGGGCAGCCGGGCGTCCACCCAGGGCCGCGCGTCGTCCAACCGCCTGCCTGCCACCGCGGCAAGACGCTGGGCCAGCCTCCGGACCGCCGCCGCGTCCGAGAACGTGACGGCCGTCAGCTGAAGCCCTCTGCCCCGGTCCACCCACACCCGGTCCGGTGCCGACACCAGCACGTCCGTCACTTCGGGGTCCGCGAGCAACGGCTCCAGCACCCCCGTTCCTACGAGCTCGCCGCGCAGCTCCGCCGCGGCTCCGAGCACCTCGGCATCCCCCAGCAGCCGTCCCTGCGCCCGTAGGGCGGCGGCCACCCCGGCCGGGGTCGGAGCGGTGCCGCTGCGGGCCAGCCGTTGGCGTACGGCATCGAGCAGTTCGTCCGTCATGCCGTCGCTCCCCCGGGCGGGCCGGCGAGGGAGCCGGTGCCGACCGCTGCCTCCGCCTGTCTCCAGAAGGCCGAACAGAACCGGGCCAGAGGGCCCCTCCCGCTGCCACCGGGCGGGGTTCCGTCGTCCTGGGAAGCCAGAAGGCCCGGCTCCCGGGGAAGCTCGCCGACGAACGGGAGACCGATGGCCTGGGCGACCCACTGCCCGTCCAGCCCTGCCGCGTACGGCCCCCGAGGGACCACTCGCAGGTCGTCCAGCACCATGCGGGTCGTGGCCGCGACGCGTTTGGCCGCGGCGACCGCGCGCAGTTCGCCCGGCACCACGAGCAGACCGAGATCGATTTGGGCCAAGGCTTCCGCGACCCCCTCGTCGACCCGGCGCGGGAGGTCCACCACCACTGCTCCGCCGAGTCGGCGCGCGGCGGCGAGCACCGCCCGCATCGCCTGCGGCGGGATTGCCACCTCGTCGTCACGACCCCAGCTCAGCACCCGCAGCCCGTGGAGCGCGGGCAGCGAGTCCTCCAGGGCGCCACCGCCGAGACGCCCCTTCGATTGGGCGAAATCCGGCCACCGCATGCCCTCGACACGCTCACCGCCGAGCAGGACGTCGATGCCGCCGCCCAACGGATCGGCGTCGATCAGCATCGCCCTCCGGCCGGACCTCGCAGCACTGACGGCAAGGGCGCAGGCCAGCGTGGACGCCCCGGCTCCGCCCCGGCCGCCCATCACTCCCACGGTGAGCGCGGGCTTCTCCGCGCCTTCGGCGGCGTTGGCGATCTGGTCGACGAGCCAGCCTTCGGAATCAGGCAGCCGCAGCACGTATTCGGCCCCGATCTCCACCGCCCGGCGCCACACCTCCGGGTCGTCCTGGCCCCGCCCGACCAGCATCACCCCCTTCCTGCGGCCGGCTCCGCGGCACCGCGCGGCGGCATCGTCCCCGACCAGCACCATCGGAGCCCGCTCCCAGCCGCCACGACGCCCCAGCGGCCCGTGATGGACCTCCGGCTCGGCTCCGGCCGCCGCGCACAGCCGCAGCAGGTCGTCGAGCAGCTCCACGTCCTCCGTCACGATCAGCGGGCCTCCGCGCCGCCGCTCGACGACCGCCGCTCCGTCTCCTGCGAGGGATCCAGCCACGATCTCCGCCCCCTTCTCACTGCCCCATCAGTGCGGTTCGCGGTGTTCTCGGAGCGTTTCCGAGGTGCGCGTTCCGGCCGCCGCGGACTTCGCGGGTGGAATCAACGTGGGGCACGACGGAAAAAGATGTGGATCTTGATGAAAAACTGTGGACAACCTCGGGCTTGTGAATAACTCCGTAACCCGAACCAGCGACTTCCGCAGCGCATCACTTCGGCTACACACTGTGACGAGACGAGTCGCACGACACCCGACTCGCAGAAACAGGCCGAGGACGGCCGGAAGGGAGATCGAGGTGGTTTCCACCCCGCAAAACGCGTCCGGACATGCGACGACCCCCGCCGGGGGGGAGAGCGGGGGTCGTCTCCACGGCCGACTCGGGGGGGGAGGAGTCGGGCCGGGTTAGACACGGTCGCGAACGATCCGTGACTTCCATGGTGTACCCGAGGGCCTTCTCAGGCAAACCCACGCGCCGGAGTTTACGCCGAATGGTGGCCCCCTATGCTCAGCGTTGTGGAAAACTGCTTCTCGCCGCGCACAGCAGCCTTCTTTGACCTGGACAAGACGGTCATTGCGAAGTCTTCGACGCTGACCTTCAGCAAGTCCTTCTACCAAGGCGGACTGATCAACCGCCGCGCCGTACTACGTACCGCGTACACCCAGTTCGTGTTCATGGCCGGGGGCGCCGACCACGAGCAGATGGAGAAGATGCGCGCCTACCTCTCCGCACTCTGCAAAGGGTGGAATGTCCAGCAGGTCAGGGAGATCGTCGCCGAGACCCTGCACGACCTGATCGACCCGATCATCTACGACGAGGCCGCCACCCTCATCGAGGAACACCACACGGCGGGGCGTGATGTGGTCATCGTCTCGACCTCGGGCGCCGAAGTCGTGGAGCCCATCGGCGAACTGCTCGGAGCGGACCGCGTCGTCGCCACACGCATGGTCGTCGGCGACGACGGCTGCTTCACGGGCGAGATCGAGTACTACGCCTACGGACCGACCAAGGCCGAGGCCGTGAAGGCCCTCGCGGAATCGGAGGGGTACGACCTTTCGCGCTGTTACGCCTACAGCGACTCGGTGACCGACGTGCCGATGCTGGAGTCGGTCGGACACCCGCACGCGGTCAACCCCGACCGCTCCTTGCGCCGCGAAGCGACCCTTCGCGAGTGGCCGATTCTCGTCTTCGACCGCCCGGTCCGACTCAAGCAGCGCCTGCCCGCTTTCTCCATGCCGCCCCGACCCGCTCTCGTGGCGGCGGCAGCGGTCGGCGCGGCAGCGGTCACCGCTGGACTGGTCTGGTATGCCAGCCGTCGGCGCACCACCGCTTCCGCACTGCCCGGATAGGCACGACGAGCACGAGGAGACGGAGCCGGATGCAGCGAGGGCGGCGGGGACGACAGGGGCCCGCCGCGCATCGGCCATCCAGTCCGATTCGCCCTTGATTGAGCATAAAAGTAAAGAAGTGCGGCCAGGGGTTTCCCTCCCCAGCGTCCTGGAGTACAAAGGAGCTAACGGCCCGCGAGACCAAGGACGTCCGTGAGGATGACCTGTTACGCATGACGGCCCCACGGACCGCGCACGGAAGCCGAGCACCCACGCGACGTCGACCCGTCGATTACGGGCCAGCCGCACCAGGTGACGGGCAAAGCACCCGACCTGATGGGCGAACTCACGAGGACGCTTGGTAACTCGGCAGACGTGCCAGCGGCGGTACCGGACTCCGGTACCGCCGCAACTCCTCCCGCCGCCCCGGCCCGGTTCCGCCCTTCTTCGACCGGCCCGCCAGCCAGGCGGCCCGGGTCATCATCCCCGCAGGCGGCCCCGCCCCTCGCCCTCCACGACAGTCGGCCTCAGCGGCAGTCGATCCCAGCGGACGGCTCTCACCCATCCGGCCCGTCCGACGCCCACCCGTCCGACGCCCGCCCATCCCCCCCGGCCCGCCCGGAAACAGCCTCTCCGGCTCCCACCGCTCAGCGGCCCCGCAGGAGGACACCCGCCCCGGAGGCCTCACGGGAAGGCGCGCCACGGAGAGGCCCGTCGGGAGGACACGCACCCAGGAGGGAGCACGCGCCCCGGGAGAAGCACACCGCGATCGAGGGCGACGCGCCTTCACGGCGGCGGGGAGCCTCAAGCGGCTCAGGCAGCGCCGCGCTGCAGCGCCTCACAGACGGCGGTGGACTCGCGCACGCCGAGCTCGACCGAACGTCCGCAGTGGGCGATCCAGGAGGCCATGCCCTCCGGCGTTCCGGCCGTGTAACCCTCGAACGCCGCCACATAGGCCGCCCGGCCCTGTTCCGCGTGGCCCACCTCGGCCGGACAGATCGACTTGGGGTCCAGGCCGCTGCCGATCAGCACGATGCGCTCGGCCGTCCGGGCCACCAGACCGTTGTGCGAGCCGAACGGACGCAGCGCCAGCAGCTCACCGTGCACCACGGCGGCCGTGACCAGGGCGGGGGCGCTGCCGCCCGCGATGATCAGCCGCGAGAGTCCTTCAAGTCGCCCGGCGACCTCTTCGGCACCGGGAAGCGGCGCCTCGATCAACGGCTCGTCGACCGGTTCGCCCGCCAGCCGAGGGCGCCCCACCGCGTCGTCGGGGGTCGCCCCGCCGGCCGCCACCAGATGCAACCGGGCCAGTACCCGCAGCGGGGACTGCCGCCAGATGGAGAGGAGTTGCCCCGCCTCCGCGGTGAGCCGCAGAGCGGCGCCGACCACCCGCGCCTCGTCCTCACCGCTGAAATCGGTGCGGCGACGGACCTCTTCGAGGTTCCAGTCGGCACCGGCCAGCGCCGCCGACCCGCGGGAGCCCCGCAGTGCGGCCTCGGCCGTGACCTCGTTGCTGCGGCGCCGCATGACGCGATGGCCGTAGACCCGGTCGACGGACTTGCGCACGGAGTCCACGGCATCGGGCACGCCGGGCAGGGAACCGAGCGCGGCAAGCGGGTCTGAGGCAGTCGTACTCATAAGGAGCGAGGCTACGCGCCCGCCTCGTCCGGATGACGCCCAAGTGGCCTTCTTCACGAACCGCGACAGCACAACGCGACGGAACCACTACCCTAGGTGAACATGAAGATCGCTTTCGTCGGGAAGGGCGGCAGCGGAAAGACCACGCTGTCCTCGCTCTTCATCCGCCACCTCGCCGCCAACGAAGCCCACGTGATCGCCGTGGACGCCGACATCAACCAACACCTGGGGGCCGCACTCGGTCTGGACGACGCGGAGGCCGCCGCGCTTCCGGCCATGGGCGCCCATCTCCCCCTCATCAAGGACTACCTGCGGGGCTCCAACCCCCGTATCGCCTCCGCCGAGACGATGATCAAGACGACGCCTCCCGGAGAGGGCTCCCGGCTGCTGCGGGTCCGCGAGGACAACCCGATCTTCGATGCCTGCGCACGCACGGTACGGCTGGACGACGGGGACGTCCGGCTGATGGCGACGGGCCCCTTCACGGAGTCCGACCTCGGGGTGGCCTGCTACCACTCCAAGGTCGGGGCTGTGGAGCTCTGCCTCAACCACCTGGTCGACGGGCCGGAGGAGTACGTGGTGGTCGACATGACGGCGGGCTCGGACTCGTTCGCGTCGGGGATGTTCACACGCTTCGACATGACGTTCCTGGTCGCGGAGCCGACCCGCAAGGGAGTGTCGGTCTACCGCCAGTACAAGGAGTACGCACGCGACTTCGGCGTCGCCCTGAAGGTCGTCGGGAACAAGGTGCAGGGGCCGGACGACCTGGAGTTCCTGCGCGCGGAGGTCGGCGACGACCTGCTGATCGGATTCGGTCACTCCGACTGGGTTCGAGCGATGGAGAAGGGGCGGCCGTCCAGGTTCGAACTGCTGGAGGCCGACAATCGCATGGCTCTGCAGACGTTGCAGGACACCGCCGAGGACTCCTACGAGCTGCGCGACTGGGAGCGCTACACCCGCCAGATGGTGCACTTCCACCTGAAGAACGCCGAAAGCTGGGGCAACGAGAAGACCGGCGCCGATCTGGCCGCCCAGGTCGACCCCGCCTTCGTCCTCGACGAGCGGCGCGCCGAAGTGGGGGCGGCCGCACCCGCCTGACGCGCCGCGGTCGGGCGGAACCCTCGATCACGTGCCCGTGTTCGCCGGCCACCTCTCCTTCCCGGTGACCGGCGAACACCGCGGTGCGTCAGCCCTCACTCCGGCCGAGCGCTCCCGTCGCCCGTTCCGCGCGCTCCGGAGACTTCGCTTCTGCCGCCCCTCCGCGCACCCGGGGACCTACTTCTCCGTGTCCTTCCCCGTCTTCTCCGGGGCATCCGCTCCGGCCTTGTTCCCGGCCTTGCTCCCGGCCTTCTGGGGCGCCGGCCGGTTATCGAGGAAGGACTGCCAGCCGGCCTTGGGGGCCTCGCCCACGCCGAGCTCGGCGAGTTTGGCCAGCGTCTTCGGGTCCTGGGCGTCCAGCCAGTCGGCGAGCTGCCGGAAGGACACGCAACGCACGCCCTCCTTCGGGCACACCTTCGCGATGGTCTCCTCGATGGCGCGCATGTAGGTGCCGCCGTTCCAGGATTCGAAGTGGTTGCCGATGATCAGGGGAGCCCGGTTGCCGTTGTAGGAGCGGTCGAAGGCCTGGAGCAGGCCGTCCCGCATCTGGTTGCCCCAGAACTCGTGCTGGGAGGGGTCTCCCTGGGTGGCCGTGCCGGACTGGTTGACCATGAAGTTGTAGTCCATCGAGAGGGTCTCGAAGGCGCGTCCGGGCATCGGGACGAGCTGGAGCGGAATGTCCCAGACGCCGCCCTTCTTCTTGGGCCAGACCTGGTTCCCGACGCCGCTGGAGTCATAGCGGAAGCCCATGGTCCGCGCTGCGGCGATCATGTTCTTCTGGCCTTCGAGGCAGGGAGTGCGGGCGCCGACCAGTTCCTTGTCGTAGTCGAAGGGGAGCGGGTCTTCGCCCTTCAGCTCCGGAGCGTTGGTCTTCCAGCCCTTGACGAAAGCTTTCGCCTGGCTGATCTCGCTCTTCCACTCCTCGACGGACCAGGTCCCGACCCCACCGTCCTTGCCGCAGAAGTGCCCGTTGAAGTGGGTACCGATCTCGTTGCCGTCCTTCCAGGCGGCACGGACCTCGGCGAGGGTGGCGCGGATGCCCTCGGTGTCGTTGAAGCCGATGTCGGAACGGCCCGGCGCGTGCTGGGGCGGGTTGTAGAGGTCCTTCTTCTCCTCCGGCAGCAGGTACACGCCGCTGAGGAAGTACGTCATCTTGGCGTTGTACTTCTTGCCCACCTCGCGGAAGTGCGAGAAGAGCTTCTGACTGTCCTCCCCGGCGCCGTCCCAGGAGAACACCACGAACTGGGGGGGCTTCTCTCCGGGGGCCAGGCGCTGGACGGCCGGCATGTTCGGCTGGACGCCCGTGTGGGCGGTGGACCCGTCCCCGATGAGTTTGACGGCGCCCTTCGGGGCTGCCGGGGGGTTCTCCTTCGCGCCGTGGGCGCCCTGCTCCGTGTCGTTCGCCCCGGAACCTCCGGAGCAGCCCGCGAGAACGGCGACCAAGGCCGTGGACATGACGCCCAAGGCGATCCTCTTCGTGGCGGCCATCATCCGCCCACCCTCTTCCTTGCAGGTTATTTGCGTTGAAGTGCCGACACGGCGCGGCCAAATTCGCACGCGGTTCCGTACAGCAAGGGCGACATACCGAATGAAAAACTGCTTATTCACCAATAAGAGTTACCGGCTGGCCCGAACGCTTCAGCGCCGCCCCATCCGGGGCCCCCACCCAGGTCCCCCGACCCCCGAGCCGAACCACCCCGCCCGGAGCCCCCATCCGGGGCCCCGCCCCCAAGCCGAACCGCCCCGCCCCGCCCGGCCCCCGAGCCGAACCGCCCGGACGCATTCCGCCTGAACCCGGCGCCCGCCGGGCCCGTGCAACCAGAGGACCGACCGACGGAACCGCCGCCGGACAGAACCACCGACCATCGCCCGCCCCGCCCCGCGCCGTTCCGGGGCCCGAGCTCCCGGCACCCCCTGCGGGGCCACCCGGCACGCCCCACCAGGGCGAAATCGCCGTGCCCCACGCGTCGACCGGCGGCCCTCGCGCGCGGGGCGGGATCATGGCTCCATACACGAAGACACAGGTCTAAACCAATTCCCGGCAGACACTTGTCACCCGGCCTCGCGCCTGATGAGCTATGCCCCGGGACACAACGGACACCCTGGGACTGGGAGAAGTCGTGAGCAACGAAAGCCTGGCCAACCTGCTGCGGGAAGAGCGGAAGTTCGCTCCGCCTGCCGAACTGGCCGCCAACGCCAACGTCACCGCAGAGGCGTACGAGCAGGCCGAGGCGGACCGGCTGGGCTTCTGGGCCGAGCAGGCGCGCCGCCTGACCTGGGCCACCGAACCGACCGAGACCCTCGACTGGAGCAATCCGCCCTTCGCGAAGTGGTTCGCGGACGGCGAGTTGAACGTCGCGTACAACTGCGTGGACCGCCACGTGGAGGCCGGCAACGGCGACCGGGTCGCCATCCACTTCGAGGGCGAGCCGGGCGACAGCCGGGCCATCACCTACGCGGAGCTGAAGGACGAGGTCTCCCGCGCCGCCAACGCGCTGACCGAGCTGGGCGTCGGCCAGGGCGACCGGGTCGCGGTCTACCTCCCGATGATCCCCGAGGCCGCCATCACGATGCTGGCCTGCGCCCGTATCGGCGCCGCGCACTCCGTGGTCTTCGGAGGCTTCTCGGCCGACGCCATCGCCGCCCGCATCAAGGATGCCGACGCCAAGGTCGTCATCACGGCCGACGGCGGCTACCGCCGCGGCAAGCCGTCCGCGCTCAAGCCCGCCGTGGACGACGCCGTCTCCCGGTTCGACACCGTCGAGCACGTCCTCGTCGTCCGCCGTACCGGCCAGGACACCGCGTGGACCGAGGGCCGCGACGTCTGGTGGCACGAGATCATCGGCCGCCAGTCCGCCGAGCACACCCCCCAGGCGTTCGAGGCCGAGCAGCCGCTCTTCATCCTCTACACCTCGGGGACTACGGGTAAGCCGAAGGGCATCCTGCACACCTCCGGCGGCTACCTCACCCAGGCGGCCTACACCCACCACGCGGTCTTCGACCTGAAGCCCGAGGCCGACGTCTACTGGTGCACCGCCGACATCGGCTGGGTGACCGGGCACTCGTACATCGTCTACGGGCCGCTGGCCAACGGCGCGACGCAGGTCATGTACGAGGGCACGCCGGACACCCCGCACCAGGGCCGGTTCTGGGAGATCGTGCAGAAGTACGGCGTCACGATCCTCTACACCGCGCCCACCGCGATCCGTACGTTCATGAAGTGGGGCGACGACATCCCCGCCAAGTTCGACCTGAGCAGCCTCCGCGTCCTCGGTTCGGTCGGTGAGCCGATCAACCCCGAGGCGTGGATGTGGTACCGGAAGAACATCGGCGCCGACAAGTGCCCCATCGTGGACACCTGGTGGCAGACCGAGACCGGCGCCATGATGATCTCGCCGCTGCCCGGTGTGACCGAGACGAAGCCGGGAAGCGCCCAGCGCGCACTGCCGGGCATCGCCGCCACCGTCGTGGACGACGAGGCCAACGAGGTGCCGAACGGCGGAGGCGGCTACCTCGTCCTCACCGAGCCGTGGCCGTCCATGCTCCGCACCATCTGGGGCGACGACCAGCGCTTCATCGACACCTACTGGTCACGCTTCCAGGGCACGTACTTCGCGGGCGACGGCGCCAAGAAGGACGAGGACGGCGACGTCTGGCTGCTGGGCCGGGTCGACGACGTCATGCTCGTCTCCGGCCACAACATCTCGACCACCGAGGTCGAGTCGGCGCTCGTCTCCCACCCTTCGGTCGCCGAGGCCGCCGTGGTCGGCGCGGCCGACGAGACGACCGGCCAGGCCATCGTGGCGTTCGTCATCCTGCGCGGCACGGCGACCGCCTCGGACGAACTGGTCGCGGACCTGCGCAACCACGTCGGCGCGACGCTCGGTCCGATCGCCAAGCCCAAGCGGGTGCTGCCGGTCGCCGAGCTCCCGAAGACCCGGTCCGGCAAGATCATGCGCCGCCTCCTCCGCGACGTCGCGGAGAACCGCGAACTGGGCGACGTCACGACGCTGACCGACTCCTCGGTGATGGACCTCATCACCACTCAGCTCCCGTCCTCGTCGTCCGAGGACTGATCCGAGGACTGATACGGCCCCGTACCGACGTACGGACGCATGGGCAGGGCTCCGATGGGCATCCGGCGACGCGCCGGGTGCCCATCGGGCATTTACTCTGAAGATCGCCCCACCCGAAGATCACCTCATACGGCCCCGCTCCGCACGCCCCCGGTAGAGTGGACGCTTCATCGACAATTTCAGAGAACATCTCCACAGGGGCGCCGGGAAGTCTGGTCGGCACGCCGATCAGTGCTGCCCACAGCCGTCCCGACCCGGAGGTCTCTCTCGTGGCTCCGCCCCACCCGCCCACGGCCGCCCCCACGCCCCCCACCCCGTCCGGCCCCACGCCACCGCCCCGCCGGTCCCTGCTCGGCAGGCTCTCGCTCCCCGAGCGGAACTACGTGGCGGAGGCGCTCCGCACCGAGACGGTCGGGGGAATACTCCTGCTGGTGGCGGCGGTCGCCGCCCTCGTCTGGGCGAACGCCTTCGGCGGCTCGTACGAGACCGTCAGCCACTTCCACTTCGGCCCCGGCGCCCTCGGCCTGGACCTCTCCGTGGCGCACTGGGCGGCGGACGGACTGCTCGCCGTCTTCTTCTTCGTCGCCGGGGTCGAGCTCAAGCGCGAGCTGGTCGCGGGCGAACTCCGCGATCCGAAGGCCGCGGCCCTCCCCGTGGTGGCGGCCCTGTGCGGCATGGCGGTGCCCGCCCTCGTCTACGCCGTCACCGCGGCCGCCGGCGGGGGGACGCTGGACGGCTGGGCGGTCCCCACGGCCACCGACATCGCCTTCGCCCTCGCCGTCCTCGCCGTGATCGGTACCTCCCTGCCGTCCGCGCTGCGGGCCTTCCTGCTCACCCTGGCCGTCGTGGACGACCTCTTCGCGATCCTGATCATCGCGGTGTTCTTCACCTCGGACCTGAACTTCCTGGCCCTCGGCGGAGCCGTCCTCGGCCTGGTCGTCTTCCACCTCCTGCTCCGCTTCGGAGTCCGGGGCTGGTACGTCTACGTTCCGCTCGCCCTGGTCGTCTGGGGCCTGATGTACAACAGCGGCATCCACGCCACCATCGCCGGTGTCGCGATGGGCCTGATGCTGCGCTGCTCCCGGCGCGAGGGCGAGCAGCACTCCCCCGGCGAGCACATCGAGCACCTGGTCCGCCCCTTGTCCGCCGGGATCGCCGTCCCGTTGTTCGCCCTGTTCTCGGCCGGGGTCGCGCTGAACGGCGAGGCGCTGGCGGGCGTCTTCACCCGGCCCGAGACGCTCGGCGTCGTCCTCGGCCTCGTGGTCGGCAAGACCGTCGGCATCTTCGGCGGCACCTACCTGGCCGCCCGCTTCACCAAGGCGGAGCTGAACAAGGACCTGGCCTGGGCCGACGTCTTCGCCGTGGCCTCGCTCGCCGGCATCGGGTTCACCGTCTCGCTGCTCATCGGCGAGCTCGCCTTCGAGGGCGACCCGGAGATGATCAACGAGATCAAGGCCGCCGTCCTGCTCGGCTCCCTCATCGCGGCCACGTTCGCCGGTGTGCTGCTGAGGATCCGGGTACGCAAGTACCGTGCGCTGTACGAGGCCGAGGAGCTGGACGAGGACGCGTCCGGGGTACCGGACGTCTACGAGCAGGGCGACCCGGAGTACCACCTGCGGATGGCCGCCATCCACGAGCGCAAGGCGGCCGAACACCGCCGTATCGCCGAAGAGCGGGCGGGGGCAGCGCGCACCGAGCCGAACAGTCCGGCATGATCTGACATCGGATGTGTCGAAGACGGAGAGGGAGTCAGGGATGAGCGACCCCGGCAACTACGCGGGCAGCACCGACCGCAGTATCGGGCAGCTGGTCGCCGAGGCGACGGCCGAGATGTCCGCGCTGGTGCACGACGAGATCGCCCTGGCCAAGGCGGAGGTCCGGCAGGACGTCAAGCGCGGCGCGATCGGCAGCGCGGCGTTCGTCGCCGCGGGCGTGCTGCTGCTCTTCACGATGCCGATGCTGAGCTTCGCGGCCGCCTACGGGATCCACAACCTGGGGCTGGGGCTGGCCTGGTCCTTCCTGATCGTGGCCGGCGCCTTCATCCTCCTGGCCGCTCTGATCGGCTTCATCGGCCTGCGGAAGTTCAAGAAGATCAAGCCGCCGGAGAAGTCCATCGCCTCCGCGAAGCAGACCGCCGCCGTCCTCCAGAAGGCCAAGCCGCACCCGCGTCCGTCCGTGGAGGCCGCCGCGATCATCGAGCGCTCCGGCAGTTCATTGGCGAAGAAGGGCATCGAGAGCGGCGCCGGTCAGGACAGGGCCTCCGCTGTGGCACGCTCGTCCACATGACGGTTCCCGATTCCAGCGCCTTCCGCCCGACGGGCCCCGTGGACCCGGAAGGCCGGGCCGCCCCGGCCGCCCGGCCCGCCGCCGACGGGGCGGCCCCCGTCGACCAGGCGGATCCGAACGGCACGGCCCCCCGGGACGAACCGGTCGCGCCCCCCGTGGGCCGGGCCGCCGCCGGGGGCCCGGTGCGGCTCGAAGGCCCCTGGACCCACCGCGACGTGGCCGCCAACGGCGCGCGCTTCCACATCGCCGAGGCGGGCGAAGGCCCGCTCGTGCTCCTGCTGCACGGCTTCCCGCAGTTCTGGTGGACCTGGCGCCACCAGCTGACCGCGCTCGCCGACGCGGGTTTCCGGGCGGTCGCGATGGACCTGCGCGGCGTGGGCGGCAGCGACCGCACACCGCGCGGTTACGACCCCGCCAACCTGGCCCTCGACGTCACCGGGGTGATCCGCTCCCTCGGCGAGCCCGACGCGGCCCTGGTCGGCCACGACCTCGGCGGCTACCTCGCCTGGACGGCCGCCGTGATGCGGCCCAAACTGGTCCGCCGGCTCGCCGTCTCCTCCATGCCGCACCCGCGCCGCTGGCGCTCCTCGATGCTGTCCGACTTCGCCCAATCGCGGGCCGGATCGTACGTATGGGGCTTCCAGCGCCCGTGGGTGCCGGAGCGTCAGCTCCAGGCGGACGAGGCCGCCCTGGTCGGAAACCTCATCCAGGAGTGGGCGGGCCCCCGCACCCCGGACTTCCCCGACGAGGAGACCCTGGGCGTCTACCGGCGGGCCATGAGCATCCCCTCCACCGCCCACTGCTCGATCGAGCCGTACCGCTGGATGGTGCGGTCGATGGCGCGTCCCGACGGGATCCAGTTCAACCGGCGGATGAAACGACCGATCCGGGTGCCCACGCTGCACCTGCACGGTTCGCTCGACCCGGCGGTCCGCACGCGTAGTTCGGCGGGGTCCGGACAGTTCGTCGAGGCGCCCTACCGTTGGCGACTTTTCGACGGTGTCGGCCACTTCCCGCACGAGGAGGACCCGATCGGCTTCTCCACCGAACTCATCAACTGGCTCAAGGACCCCGAGCCCGACCGGTAGCCGTGGGGCCGGGGCGGGCCCAGGTGTCCGACGGTTCGCCAATTGCCTGCCGCATAGGCCGATTGGCTGACTCGCACGCGATTACCGACCTTGGGTCACGGGCAGACGTCGGGGTATGGGCTGGACGCACGACTTCACCGACGAAGCACGCAACCGCCGCTCCACCGCGTCAGCCGGTGCGAGCACGCATGAGGGGGGCGGCCCTCGCGGCCGGGTGCACCACGTGCATGACGTTCACCGTTCCCGTCTCGGGATCTCGCGCATTCTCCGCCGCCGGGCCCGCTGGGTCTCGGCACGACTCCGCCACCCCCGCAGCTGACCCGCACCGCCGCCCTCCCCGACACGTCGGAGGGCGGCGGCGGGTCGGCGCGGAGCTAGAGGGCGCAGCCCTGGCTGTCGACCTGCTGGTCGGCCGAGCGGCCGATCTCGATGTCCTCGCGGATCTCGTCGGCCGTCAGCGCGTAGCCGGTGTCCGGGTCGTCGAGCGACTTGGCGAACACCACGCCGTACACCTTCCCGTCCGGAGTGAGCAGCGGACCGCCCGAGTTGCCCTGGCGCACCGTCGCGTAGAGCGAGTACACATCGCGGCGGACCGTGCCCCGGTGGTAGATGTCGGGGCCGTCGGCGTCGATGCGGGCGCGGACGCGGGCCGAGCGCACGTCGTAGGCGCCGTTCTCGGGGAACCCCGCGACGATCGCGCTGTCACCGGTCTCCGCGTCGTCGTCAGGACCGGTGAACCGCAGCGGCGTGGCCCGCAGATCGGGGACGTCCAGGACGGCGATGTCGCGCTGCCAGTCGTAGAGGACGACCTTCGCGTCGTACAGCCGGCCTTCGCCGCCGATCTGGACGGTGGGTTCCTCCACGCCGCCGACCACGTGGGCGTTGGTCATCACCCGGCGCTCGGAGAAGACGAAGCCGGTCCCTTCGAGGACCTTGCCGCAGCTCGGGGCGGTGCCCACGACCTTGACGATCGACTTCTTGGCGCGCGCGGCCACCGGGCTGCCCACCAGAGCCGGGTCCGGGGCCTTGACCTCGGTGATCGGTTCGTCGGCGAACGGGCTGAAGACCTGCGGGAAGCCGTTCTGCGCGAGGACCGAGGAGAAGTCCTGGAACCAGGTGGGCGCCTGCTTCGGCATCACCCGGTCGACCCCGAGCAGCACCGAGGAGGTGCGGACCTCCTTGCCGAGGGTCGGCAGGGAGGTGCCCGCCAGCAGCAGGCCGATCATCCAGGCCACCAACAGCATCGCCACCACGTTGACCAGGGCGCCGCCGGTGGCGTCCAGGGCGCGCGCGGGCGACCACGTGATGTACCGGCGGAGTTTGTTGCCCAGGTGGGTGGTGAACGCCTGGCCGATCGAGGCGCAGACGATCACGACCACGACCGCGCCGATGGCGACCGCCGTGGAGACCTCGGCGTCCTCGGTCACCCGGTCCCAGATGACCGGCAGCAGGTAGACGGCGACGAGGCCGCCCCCGAGAAAGCCGATCACCGACAGGATGCCGACGACGAAACCCTGGCGGTAGCCGATGACCGCGAACCACACGGCAGCCAGCAGCAGCAGGATGTCCAGCACGTTCACCGTCTATAGCCTCGCAGTTTCGTCACCTGGCCCGTCGGGGGTGACGGGGTCCGGGCCGGGCCCGGAGCAGCGCAACAGGACAGCCAGCGTGTCATGCGCGCCAGTCGAGCGGCACCTGTCTGGCCCTGTCCCAGGGGCGTTCCCAGCCCGCGTAGTGCAGGATGCGGTCGATCACTCCGGCCGTGAAGCCCCAGACCAGGGCCGATTCGACCAGGAACGCCGGGCCGCTGTGCCCGCTCGGATGGAGGGCCGTGGCCCGGTTGGCGGGGTCCGTGAGATCCGCCACGGGGACCGTGAAGACCCGGGCCGTCTCGGCCGGATCGACCACCCCGACCGGGCTGGGCGTACGCCACCAGCCGAGCACGGGCGTCACGACGAAGCTGCTGACCGGGATGTACAGCCGGGGCAGCACGCCGAAGATCTGTACGCCCCGGGGGTCGAGCCCGGTCTCCTCCTCGGCCTCGCGCAGCGCCGCGCGCAGGGGCCCGATGGTGGCCTGGTCGCCGTCCTCGGGGTCCAGGGCGCCGCCGGGGAAGGACGGCTGGCCGGGATGCGAGCGCAGGGTCCCGGCACGTTCCATGAGCAGCAGCTCCGGTCCGCGCTCCCCCTCGCCGAACAGGATCAGGACGGCCGACTGCCGGCCCGCCCCGCTCTCGGGCGGCAGGAAGCTGCTGAGCTGCTGCGGCCGGACGGTGCGGGCGGCGTCGGCGACGGGGACGAGCCAGCCGGGCAGGCCGTCGGTGGTGACGGCCGCGGGCAGGCCGGGAACGCGTCCCTCGCCTCCGGCGCGGTCCGGCCCCTCTCCGGGGCCGTTCCCTGCCTGCGCCGTGCCGTGTGTGTACGTGTGCGTCATAGGCACCCCCGTCGATTCACAACGCGTGTCATCGGCCATTTCGTTCCGGCCGTCCCGTCCTGCGGGGTGGAAGTCGGCTGCCGTGCGCGGGGATCGCCCTCATCCGGCCCCCAGCGGAGGCGCGGGCTTGCCCGGGTAGTCGGCGGGCGGGCTGAGCCGCTGGCCCGGGTGGCCGCCCATCTCGTACTTCAACAGCTTCCGGGCCTTCTCCGGATCGGTCTCGCCCTCTCCGTACGAAGGGCAGAGCGGTGCGATGGGGCAGGCCCCGCAGGCGGGCTTGCGGGCGTGGCAGACCCGGCGGCCGTGGAAGATGACGCGGTGCGAGAGCATCGTCCACTCGCTCTTGGGGAAGATGCCGGCGACCACCGCCTCGACCTTCACCGGGTCCTCCTCGTCCGTCCATTTCCAGCGCCGCACCAGACGGCCGAAGTGCGTGTCGACGGTGATCCCGGGGACGCCGAAAGCGTTGCCGAGGACGACGTTGGCGGTCTTGCGGCCGACGCCGGGCAGCTTGACGAGGTCGTCGAGGCGTCCCGGGACCTCGCCGCCGAACTCGTCCCTCAGAGCGGCCGAGAGGCCCAGCAGCGACTTGGTCTTGGCCCGGAAGAACCCGGTGGGCCGGATGAGCTCCTCCATCTCCTCCGGCACGGCCGCCGCCATGTCCTCGGGCGTCGGGTAGGCGGCGAAGAGGGCGGGGGTGGTCTGGTTGACCCGCAGGTCGGTGGTCTGGGCGGAGAGGACCGTGGCCACGAGGAGCTCGAAGGGGTTGCGGAAGTCCAGCTCGGGGTGGGCGTACGGGTAGACCTCGGCGAGTTCGCGGTTGATCCGGCGCGCCCGGCGGACCATCGCGAGACGGGACTCGGCCTTCGGGGCCCTGGCGGCGGCGGCCCTGGGACCGGAGGGGGCCTTCGCCCCGGTGGCGGCCGTCCTGGCGGGCGCCACGGCGTCGGCGGCGGGCGCCGGGACGGGTTCGGCGGACTTGCCGGACTTGCCGGACTTCGACGATGACACTGCGGACCTCCTGGCCGACTTCCGGACCGGCTTCCCCGGCTCTCCGGAGGAACCGGTCGCCCCTCCCGGGGAGCCATTCGCGGCATACTTCGGGCGTGGCCGGGTCTGTTCGCCCACAGCGGAACCGGTGCCCTTCACCACCCGGTCGGCCCCCTCGGCACGTTTTCTCCCCGGCGTTCTGGACACCCGGCCAGCCTAGGGCCCGGCACCGACAACCACGGCTGTCCTGGGATTTCCATCCCCGATCGGACCCCTGCCGTAGGTTCCATGACGTCCGTGCGTCAAACTGGTTTGTGATTGATCGCACTGTTTTACCGTCCGGCATGATGGGGACCACGGTTTCCGGAACAGGCCGACAAGGAGAGAACTCGTGGACGACGTTCTGCGGCGCGCCCCGCTTTTCGCGGCGCTCGATGACGAGCAGGCCGCGGAGCTCCGCGCCTCGATGAGTGAGGTGACCCTCGCCCGCGGAGACGCGCTGTTCCACGAGGGCGACCAGGGCGACCGCCTGTACGTGGTCACCGAGGGCAAGGTGAAGCTCCACCGCACCTCGCCCGACGGGCGCGAGAACATGCTGGCCGTGCTCGGCCCCGGCGAGCTGATCGGGGAGCTGTCGCTCTTCGACCCGGGCCCGCGTACGGCGACCGCCTCCGCGCTGACCGAGGTCAAGCTCCTCGGACTCGGCCACGGCGACCTGCAGCCCTGGCTGAACGTCCGGCCCGAGGTGGCCACCGCGTTGCTGCGCGCGGTCGCCCGGCGGCTGCGCAAGACCAACGACCAGATGTCCGACCTGGTCTTCTCCGACGTGCCGGGCCGTGTCGCCCGCGCCCTCCTGGACCTGTCGCGCCGCTTCGGCGTCCAGTCCGAGGAAGGCATCCACGTGGTGCACGACCTCACCCAGGAGGAGCTGGCCCAGCTGGTCGGCGCCTCCCGCGAGACGGTCAACAAGGCGCTGGCGGACTTCGCGGGCCGCGGCTGGCTGCGCCTGGAGGCCCGCGCGGTCATCCTGCTGGACGTGGAGCGGCTGGCGAAGCGCTCCCGCTGACGCCCGCCTCCGCACGGAGCCGACGCTCCGTGGAACGCGACGCGAAGGGCCCCGCCGACCGGTACGCGCTCCGGTCGGCGGGGCCCTTCGCGCCGGCGCCCGGCAGGCGGCAAGCGGCAGTGTGACGACAGGACCTAGATGAGCCCGTGCTCGGTGAGGTACTCCAGCTGCGCCCGTACCGACAGCTCGGCGGCGGGCCACAGGGAGCGGTCCACGTCCGCGTAGACCGCGGCCACCACCTCGGACACCGTACGGTGCCCGGCCTCCACCGCCGTCTCCACCTGGGCGAGCCGGTGCGCGCGGTGGGCCAGGTAGAACTCCACCGCCCCCTGCGCGTCCTCCAGCACCGGGCCGTGGCCCGGCAGCACCGTGTGGACGCCGTCGTCGACGGTCAGCGACCGCAGCCGCCTGAGCGAGTCCAGGTAGTCGCCGAGCCGCCCGTCCGGGTGCGCGACCATCGTCGTACCGCGGCCGAGGATCGTGTCGCCCGTCAGCACCGCCCGGTCGGCGGGCAGATGGAACGAGAGCGAATCCGCGGTGTGCCCCGGTGTCGGCACCACGCGCAGCTCCAGGCCGCCCGTGGTGATCACGTCGCCCGCCGCGAGGCCCTCGTCGCCCAGCCGCAGCGCCGCGTCCAGGGCCCGCACCCTCGTGCCCGTCAGCTCGGCGAACCGGCCCGCGCCCTCCGCGTGGTCGGGGTGCCCGTGGGTGAGCAGCGTGAGGCCCACGCGCCGCCCGCCCCGCTCCACCGCGTCGACCACGGCCCGCAGGTGCACGTCGTCGAGCGGCCCGGGGTCGATGACGACCGCGAGAGCGGAGTCGGGCTCGGCCACGATCCAGGTGTTCGTCCCGTCGAGGGTCATCGCGGACGGGTTGGGGGCGAGGACGTTGACGGCACGGGCGGTGGCGGGGCCGGAGGCCACCGCTCCGCGCGGCTGTCCGGGCAGGGCGGCCGCGTCGGTCACTTCCCGCCACCCCCCGGCCCCGCCGCCGGCATGTGCCGGGTGAACTCGTCGTACCCCGGCCAGCTCAGCACCAGCTCACCGTCCTCCAGACGGGCCCGCGCGAGGACCGGGGCCATGTCCTGCTCCCCTGCCGCCCGGAGCGCCTCGGCAGCCGTCCGGTACGGCGTGAGGGCCCGCAGCGTGGTCACGGTGGGCGGCATCATCAGCAGTTCGCCCGCGTCGTAGCGGCGAGCGGCTTCGGCGGGGGCGATCCACTCCGTGCGGTCGGCCTCGGTGGACACGTCGCGGGTGCGCTGCCCCTCGGGGAGCGCGGCGACGAAGAACCAGGTGTCGTAGCGGCGCGGTTCGAACTCCGGGGTGATCCAGCGCGCCCAGGCGCCCAGCAGGTCCGAGCGCAGCACCAGGCCGCGCCGCTCCAGGAAGTCCGCGAAGGACAGGTCCCGGGCGACCAGCGCCTTGCGGTCGGCCTCCCAACCGTCCCCGGTCGTGTCGCCGACCACGGCCCCGGGGGCCGGCCCGGCGAGCAGGACGCCCGCCTCCTCGAACGTCTCGCGCACCGCCGCGCAGACGACGGCCTGCGCCTCGGCGGCCGTCGCCACGCCGAGCCGGGCGGCCCACTGCTCCAACGGGGGCCCGGCCCACCCGATCAGCCGGTCGTCGTCGCGCGGATCGACGCCGCCGCCCGGATAGGCGTACATGCCCCCGGCGAACGCCATGGAGGTCCGCCGGCGCAGCATGTGCACGAGGGGGCCCGTCGCGGCACCGCCCGCACCGCCCTCCGTACCCGCGTCGCGCAGCAGCATCACGGTGGCGGCCCGCCGAGGGGCGACGGCCGTCAGCTCACCGGCGGCGAGGGCTCTGATCCGGTCGGGCCATTCCGGGGGGTACCACTGACCTTGGGACATGGCCGGAGGCTATCCGGAACCGCGCCGATGTTCGAGAGGCTCCCGGAAGACGGCGGCGCCCCGGCGCGCCCCGTGCCCGCGCCTCCCCTCCCGTACGCCCGTGCCGGACTCCGCACCCCCGTACACGCGCGATCCCGCCCGGTCGTGGGACCGGGCGGGATCGGCAGGAGGTGCGAACGGGGACTCAGGCGTCGACGAGCTCCACCTGGACCTCGACCTCGACCGGGGCGTCCAGCGGCAGCACGGCGACGCCCACGGCGCTGCGGGCGTGCACGCCCTTGTCGCCCAGGACCTCGCCCAGCAGCTCGCTGGCACCGTTGATCACGGCGGGGTGGCCGGTGAAGTCGGTGGCCGAGGCGACGAAGCCCACGACCTTCACGACGCGCTTGATCCGGTCCAGGTCGCCGGCGACCGACTTCACGGCCGCCAGGGCGTTGAGCGCGCAGGTCTTCGCGAGCTCCTTCGCCTCGTCCGGCGTGACCTCGGCGCCGACCTTGCCGGTGACGGCGAGCTTGCCGTCCACCATCGGCAGCTGGCCGGAGGTGTACACGTACACCCCGCTCTGCACGGCCGGCTGGTACGAGGCCAGCGGCGGCACGACGGCGGGCAGGGTCAGGCCGAGCTCGGCGATGCGCGCTTCGACGGCGCCCGCCACTACGCCTTCTCCCGCTTCAGGTAGGCCACGAGCTGCTCGGGGTTGTTCGGGCCGGGAACGACCTGGACCAGCTCCCAGCCGTCCTCGCCCCAGGTGTCCAGAATCTGCTTGGTCGCGTGCACGAGAAGGGGCACGGTCGCGTATTCCCACTTGGTCATGGGCCCGACTGTAACGCCTGGCACGTACGGTCCCGTGCGTAGGCCGGGGCCTGACTGGTTAGGCTCGAATACGTGAGCAGGTTCCAGGTCGTCAGTGGCAAGGGCGGCACCGGTAAGACCACGGTCGCCGCCGCCCTCGCGCTCGCCCTCGCGACCGAGGGCAGGCGCACCCTCCTCGTCGAGGTCGAGGGCAGGCAGGGCATCGCCCAGCTCTTCGGTTCCGGCGCGCTCCCCTACGAGGAGCGCAAGATCGCCGTCGCGCCGGGCGGCGGGGAGGTGTACGCGCTGGCGATCGACGCCGAGCTCGCCCTCCTCGACTACCTCCAGATGTTCTACAAGCTCGGCGGCGCGGGCCGGGCCCTGAAGAAGCTCGGCGCGATCGACTTCGCCACCACCATCGCGCCCGGCGTCCGGGACGTGCTGCTGACCGGCAAGGCGTGCGAAGCCGTACGCCGCAAGGACAGACAGGGCCGCTTCGTCTACGACCACGTGATCATGGACGCCCCGCCGACCGGCCGGATCACCCGCTTCCTGAACGTCAACGACGAGGTCGCCGGGCTGGCGAAGATCGGCCCGATACACAACCAGGCGCAGGCGGTGATGCGGGTCCTGAAGTCCCCGCAGACCGCGGTGCACCTGGTCACGCTCCTGGAGGAGATGCCGGTCCAGGAGACCGCGGACGGCATCGCCGAGCTGCGCGCCGCCGAACTGCCTGTGGGCAGCGTCTTCGTGAACATGGTCCGCCCGCACCTGCTGGACGAGGACGCCCTGCGCACCGCCGCGGGCGGCCGCCGCGGGGAGATCGCCAAGGCGCTGACCCGGGCCGGAGTGACCCGTTCCGCCGCCCTCGTGCGTCCCCTGGTCGAGCAGGCGGCCGAGCACGCCGAGCGGGTCGGCCTGGAGCGGGAGCAGCGCGCGGTGCTGGCCGGACTCGGCCTGCCGACGGCCGAACTGCCCCTGATCGGCGACGGGGTGGACCTCGGCGCGCTGCACGACCTGGCCACGGAGCTCCGCAAGCAGGGCGCGGGGGAAGAGGGGGACGCATGAGGGCGGACACATCCGGTACGGAGACGGCGGGCGCGGGGCTGGCCGGTCCGGCCCCGGACACCGGCGCCGGCACGCCCCTCGACGTCGACGCGCTGCTGGACGACCCGGGCATCCGGATCGTCGTGTGCTGCGGTTCCGGCGGGGTCGGCAAGACCACGACGGCCGCCGCCCTCGGCGTACGGGCCGCCGAACGCGGCCGGAAGGCCGTCGTCCTCACCATCGATCCGGCCCGCCGGCTCGCCCAGTCGATGGGCATCGACCAGCTGGACAACGTCCCCCGGCAGGTCGACGGCATCACGGGCGACGGCGAACTGCACGCCATGATGCTCGACATGAAGCGGACCTTCGACGAGACCGTCGAGGCGCACGCGGACGCCGAGCGGGCCCGGGCCATCCTGGAGAACCCCTTCTACCAGTCCCTGTCGGCCGGGTTCGCCGGTACGCAGGAGTACATGGCGATGGAGAAGCTGGGGCAGCTGCGGGCGCGCGACGAGTGGGACCTGATCATCGTCGACACCCCGCCCTCGCGCTCCGCGCTGGACTTCCTGGACGCGCCGAAACGCCTGGGGTCCTTCCTGGACGGGAAGTTCATCCGGCTGCTGATGGCGCCCGCGAAGGTGGGCGGCCGGGCCGGGATGAAGTTCCTCAACGTCGGGATGTCGATGATGAGCGGGACGCTGGGCAAGCTGCTCGGCGGTCAGTTCCTGCGGGACGTCCAGACGTTCGTCGCCGCGATGGACACCATGTTCGGCGGCTTCCGCAGCCGCGCGGACGCCACGTACAAGCTGCTCCAGGCCCCCGGCACGGCCTTCCTCGTGGTGGCGACGCCGGAGCGGGACGCGCTGCGCGAGGCCGCCTACTTCGTGGAGCGGCTGGCCGCCGAGGACATGCCGCTGGCCGGTCTGGTCCTCAACCGCGTGCACGGCAGCGAGGCCGCGCGGCTCTCGTCCGAGCAGGCGCTGGCCGCCGCGGAAAATCTTGACGTCGCCCGCATTGTGGATCAGGAGGCCGGGAAAGCTGGCCTTGGCGACCGGGAAGCCCCCGACCCGGCCCCCGCCGCCTCCGGACCGACCGAGCCGCCCCTCTCCCCCGAGGCCGAGCAGGCGTCCGGCCCCGAGCCCGCACCCGAGCACCAGGACACGACGGACACACCCGACGAGATCGACACAGCCGGCGAGACCGACGCCGCCGGCGAGAGCGCCGGCACCGGCTCCGGCATCGGCATCGAGGAACTGACGGCCGGGCTGCTGCGCCTGCACGCCGAGCGCATGCAGGTCGTCGCCCGCGAGGACCGCACCCGCGACCGCTTCACCGCGCTCCACCCCGAGGTGGCGGTGACGGCCGTGGCGGCGCTGCCCGGCGACGTACACGACCTCGACGGCCTCCGGGCCATCGGCGACCGCCTCGCGGGCGGTTCCGCCCCGGCTCCGGCCGGAGCGGCGTAGCAGCGACCGGTGCGTCCGGGCACGGACGGGGCTCCGGCGCGCCGCCGGTGCACGGCCCGCGGACGGCCCGCGCACGGGCCGGACTCGGCGGCGGCGTCCGCGCTCGCCCGCACGCGTCGTGGACCGGGCCCGCGGCTACCCCACCGCGGCGTACGTCTCGTGCAGCTCCTCGTCCTCCAGCCCGATGACTCCGGGCAGGATGCCGGTGGACCGCTCGTACTCGCTGCGCGCGGTCTCCAGCAGTCGGCGCCAGGACGTGACGGTCGGCCGACGGCGCAGCAGCGCGCGGCGCTCCCGCTCCGTCATGCCGCCCCACACGCCGAACTCGACGCGGTTGTCCAGCGCATCGGCCAGGCACTCGGTCCGCACCGGGCATCCGGTGCACACCGCCTTGGCTCTGTTCTGCGCTGCCCCTTGTACGAACAGTTCATCCGGATCGGTAGTGCGGCAGGCTGCCTGCGCACTCCAGTCGGTTACCCAGCCCATGCCGGCGCCGTCCTCTCCCGAATCGAGGCTCCCCCACGGCGGTAGCGGCATATTCACCGCTGCCAGTTGTGGACGTTACGGAAGGTGGGGACAGCACAACACCCCCTTCGGGCCCAATCTTGAATGGTCCGAACGGACTATGCGTATGCGGCAGATCACCCAGGGGAGTGAGCGAAGGACATGCGCGACTAACCCTGCGAAAAACGGACAGTGTACTCAAGTCGCAAAGGACTTCTTCTGGCATACGGGGCGTTTCGGGAGCGCCTCGGTGCCACAACGAAGGGCCATGCAGGGCAATGCGGTTGCTCATCGGTCAGGAGAAGAATGACCAGAAGATGCGCATGGGACGGCAGGGGACTTGATACGTAACCGGACTGCTGTGACAGTTGAGAGCAGCTTAGGCCAACGCCTGCCCGTCTGTCCGGCGAATGCGAACGTAGCCGCCGCACGTCCGCGTGCCCGCGCCGCACACAGGGGCCGCGAGGCGAGGGGCACGCTCCCCGGACGCCGAGGAACCGCAGGCGCGGACGGACCACCCGGCACCGCCCACCGCCACCCCGCGAGGGGCCGCGAAGGGTTCGTCGGCGGTCGGGGGACGGCCGACCGGCCCATCCGGATGTCACGGTCTGGTACGCGAACGCTCCGAGAGGCCCCTGCTCCTACGACACGTTCATCACAACTGGTTAGGCTGCCCCCATGCCAAAAAAGCGCTCGGGCGGGGGTCTCACCACGACCCAGCAGGCCGCCAAGTTCCTCGGTGTCGCCGCGCTCTCCGGAGCTGTCCTGGCAGGCATCGCGCTGCCCGCAGCCGGAGCGCTGGGGCTCGCCGCGAAGGGGACGGTCGAAGGCTTCGACGAGATCCCCTCCAACCTCAAGACGCCGCCGCTCAGCCAGCGGACCACGATCCAGGACCGCGACGGCGGCACCATCGCCACGGTCTACTCCCGTGACCGCACGGTCGTCCCGCTCAAGGACATCTCGCCGTACATGCAGGACGCGATCATCGCGATCGAGGACTCCCGCTTCTACGAGCACGGCGCGGTCGACCTCAAGGGCATCCTGCGGGCGATGAACCGCAACGTACAGGCGGGCGGGACCGCGCAGGGCGCGTCGACCCTCACCCAGCAGTACGTGAAGAACGTCTTCGTCGAGGAGGCGGGCGACGACCCGGAGAAGGTCGCACAGGCCACACAGCAGACGCTCGGCCGCAAGGTCCGCGAACTGAAGTACGCGATCCAGGTCGAGGAGGAGCTCGGCAAGAAGAAGATCCTGGAGAACTACCTCAACATCACGTTCTTCGGGCAGCAGGCGTACGGCGTCGAAGCCGCCTCCCAGCGCTACTTCTCCAAGCGCGCCAAGGACCTCAAGCTGGAGGAGGCCGCCCTGCTCGCCGGCCTCGTCCAGTCGCCGAGCCGCTACGACCCGGTCAACGACACGGAGGAGGCGACCAAGCGCCGCAACACCGTGCTGGCACGGATGGCCGCGGTCGACAGCATCTCGCGGACCGAGGCCGACAAGGCCATGGCGACGCCCATCGAGCTGAAGGTCTCCCGGCCGAAGAACGGCTGCATCACCGCCGTCAGCGGCTCCGGCTTCTTCTGCGACTACGTCCGCAAGACGATCCTCACCGACCCCGCCTTCGGCAAGACCGAGGAGGACCGGGCCAAGCTCTGGAACCTCGGCGGCCTGACCATCCGGACCACGCTGGACCCGCGCGCGCAGAAGGCCGCCAACGAGGCCGCCACCGCGAAGGTCAACAAGACCGACAAGTTCGCGGCGTCCGTGGTGCAGGTCCAGCCGGGCAGCGGCAAGATCCTCTCGATGGGCCAGTCCCGCCCGTACGGCCTGGACCAGAAGCAGAACGAGACCGTGCTGAACCTCGCCGTCAGCAACAAGATGGGCGGCAGCACCTACGGCTTCCAGGTCGGCTCGACGTTCAAGCCGTTCACCGCGGCGGCGGCACTGGAGAAGGGCATCAGCCCGGCGACGTCGTTCTCGACGGACTGGAAGATGACGCTCAAGGAGCGGGACTTCCGCAACTGCTCCGGCTCCCCGGCCGGCTACGCGGACTGGCCCCTGCAGAACGAGCTGGAGTCCGAGAAGGGCACCTGGGACATGACCAGCGCGCTCGGCAAGTCCATCAACACCTACTTCGCGCTGCTGGAGCAGAAGGCCGGCCTCTGCGAGACCGTCGAGATGGCCAAGAAGCTCGGGTACGAGCGCGGTGACGGCAAGAAGGTCGGGGAGTACCCGTCGATCACCCTCGGCGGTGAGGTGAGCACGCCGCTCTCCATGGCCGGCGCGTACGCCGCGTTCGCCAACCGGGGCACGTACTGCACGCCGATCGCCATCGAGTCCATCAAGGACCCGCAGGGCAAGAAGGTCCCGGTGCCGAAGACGTCCTGCTCGCGCGCGATGAGCGAGCGGACCGCGGACACCATCAACCAGATGCTCAAGGGCGTCGTGGAGGACGGCACCGGTACGCAGGCCGGACTCAGCGACCGGGACAACGCCGGCAAGACCGGTACGACCAACGACCGCAAGGACGCCTGGTTCGTCGGGTACACCCCGAACCTCTCCACCGCGGTGTGGGTCGGTGACGACATCGGCGAGAAGAGCTCGATGTTCGGCGTCACCATCGGCGGCCAGTACTACGACAAGGTCTGCGGTGGCTGCCTGCCCGGCCCGATCTGGCGCATCGCGATGACCGGCGCGCTGGACGCCTCCGAGACCCCGGGCTTCAACCCGGTCTCCGTGCCTCGCGGCAAGGAGAAGGAGGACAAGGAGAAGGGCGACCGGAACCCCGGCCGCGGCCGGGGCGACGAGGACCGCGAGGACCGCAAGCCCGGTGACGACGGCAACCGGTTCCCCGGCATCGAGCTCCCGGACGGCGTGATCGGCGGACCGGGCGGCGGGCCCGGCGGCGGCCGGGGCGGCGGCCACGAGGGCCCCTGACCCGTAGGAACGGCGAAGCGGAGAGAGGGCGGGCGCCCCGGTCACGACCGGGGCGCCCGCCCTCTCTCCGTGCCCGGCGACGGCGCTTTCCGGTCTCCGGGCGGCCTCCGGCGGCGGGGCTCTCTTCCCTCCGGCAGCGAGGCCCGGACAGGACCGGCGGCGGCGGCGGTTCAGCCGACGGGCTGCGCTCCACCACCTGCTCAACCGGCGAGAGGTTCCTCATCCGGGGCTCAGCCGACGAGAGGGTTCTCCGTCACGACTCAGCCGCCGAGAGGGCGCTCCACCACCTGCTCAGCCGGCGAGGCGCCGCTTCACCGTGTCCTCAGCCGGCGAGGCGCCGCTTCACCGCGGCGGCGACCCGGCCGCCCTCGGCGAGCCCGGCCACCTTCGGGTTGACGATCTTCATGACGGCGCCCATCGCGCGCGGCCCCTCGGCCCCGGCGGCCTTCGCCTCCTCGACGGCGGAGGCCACGATCGCGTTCAGCTCGTCGTCGGTGAGCTGCTTGGGCAGGTAGCCGTCGAGGAGAAGGCCCTCCGCCTTCTCCCGCTCGGCCTGCTCGGTCCGACCGCCCTGGGCGAACGCCTCGGCCGCCTCACGGCGCTTCTTCGCCTCCTTGGCGATCACCTTCTGCACCTCGTCGTCGGAGAGCTCGCGCGCCGACGTGCCGCTGACCTCTTCCTTGGTGATCGCGGTAAGGGTGAGCCGAAGGGTGGACGAGGTCAGCTCGTCGCGCGCCTTCATGGCGGCGTGGAGGTCTTCCTTGAGCTTGGACTTGAGCGTGGTCATGCCGTGATTGTGACAGGTGCGGGCCCCGGACCGCCCACCGGTTTTCCCGGCCGCACGGCCCGGTCTGCGACGATGGGCACATGCGCGCACGCTACGGAGTCCCCCTGAAAGTCACGGCAGTCGGCGCGGCGGTCGGCGCCGCCGGACTGGCCTACGCCGCCGGGTTCGAGGCCCGCTCGTTCCGCCTGCGGCGGGTCACCATTCCGGTGCTCCCGCACGGGGCACGCCCGCTGCGCGTGCTCCAGGTCTCCGACATCCACATGGTGAGCGGTCAGCGCAAGAAGCGCGCCTGGTTGCAGTCGCTCGCCGGACTGCGTCCCGACTTCGTGGTGAACACCGGCGACAACCTCTCGGACCCGGACGCCGTACCGGAGCTGCTGGACGCGCTGGGCCCGCTGATGGAGTTCCCGGGGGTGTACGTCTTCGGCTCCAACGACTACTACGGCCCGAAGCTGCGCAACCCGGCCCGCTACCTCCTGGAGAAGGCCCAGGGCAAGCACGGCCTGAACGGCAACGCCCCCGCGGTCGGCGTCGTCCACAACCCGTGGGAGCCGATGCGCGACGCCTTCGACGAGGCGGGCTGGCTGAACCTGTCGAACACCCGGGGCCGGCTCAAGCTCGACGGCATGGAGCTGGCGTTCACCGGCCTGGACGACCCGCACATCAAGCGGGACCGGTACGCGGAGGTCCAGGGCGGCCCCACGAGCGGCGCCGACCTCTCCATCGGCGTGGTCCACGCCCCGTACCTGCGCTCCCTGGACGCCTTCACGGCCGACGGCTACCCCCTGATCCTCGCGGGCCACACGCACGGCGGCCAGCTGTGCATCCCGTTCTACGGGGCGCTGGTCACCAACTGCGACCTGGACACGGACCGGGTGAAGGGCCTGTCGAGCCACACGGTCGGCGACCGCCGCGCCTACCTCCACGTCTCCGCCGGCTGCGGCACCAACCGCTACACCCCGGTCCGCTTCGCCTGCCCCCCGGAAGCCACCCTGCTGACGCTCACGCCGAGGGCCTGAGCCCGGGGAAGGGACCGATGTGCGGGGCGTACGGGGGCCCCGGACACCGGGCGTGCGCGAGGCCGGGCAAAACCGGATTTCGCCTCCGGCCGCAGGTGGGCTAAAGTAATCGATGTCGCCGGGAGTCCGGTGGACATCGGGGTGTAGCGCAGCTTGGCAGCGCGCTTCGTTCGGGACGAAGAGGTCGTGGGTTCAAATCCCGCCACCCCGACAGCTGAAGTACCAGGTCAGGGGCCTGATCCACTGAGTGGATCAGGCCCCTGAGTGGTTTCCGGGGTCGGTTTGGGAGCCACTGGGGAGCCAGGAACGGGAGGCGGTTCCCCGGCGGTTCCCAGACGGATGCGGGGAGGGCCACCGCGGAGCGGGGCTGCTATGCCCGAGGCCGCACATGCCCTGCGCTTGGAGCGCTCGAACTAAGCCGCCAGGCGGGCGAGGGTCCGAGTGAATAGTCTCGCCATGGTTGCCGGTCGGCTGCCGGGGCCGACCCCGCTCACCGGGCGGGCTGACTATGGGGGGACTGCGCCGCTCTATGACGCAGGCAGGGCCGACCTGGCCCTGTGAGCGGTATCCAGCAGGGCGTGTCGCGCCCAGTCGGCAACAGATCAGCTGTCAGTGCGCCGGTATGCCACGGGCCTCCCACTCACCTTCACGATGACACCGGCGTCGGCGAGCTCTCGGAGCACCTGGCGTGCCCGCTTCTTCCCGGTCGCCACACCAGTTGGACGGTACCCCGCTCCGAACAGGGCCGCCAAGGCGCGTTCAGCGTCCCAGGCCCCATGGAGGGCGTGGATGGCCTCGCTGAGAATTTCAGCGTGCGTCTGCGTGCTGCTCATATGCCCTTCGAGGCTGCCTGCCAACTCGCCTTACCGTAAGCGCCAGATGGGCAAAGAGGGCGTCCCGACTGCACACTCGTTCGCCACCGTACGAGCGATTGTGGGACCCCCGCCGTCACTGTACGTTTCCGCGTATGGATCGGCTTGGCTCGGAGGGGGCGGGATGCCTGGATACGGCCGTGCAGACAGCGAGTGGGACGTGCTCGTAGACGCCGGACGGGGATTCCTCGTCGAGCGCGCGAAACTTGGCAAGCTCACCTCCTACACGGAGCTCAGCGTCACCCTGGCCAAGCGAACCGGTTGCCGCGCCTTCGACTTCGGGCGGGCTGATGAGCGCGCGGCCGTGGGACATCTGCTCGGATTGATCGTGGAACGGGATCAGGAGATCGCTCCTTCCGACCCTCCTGTCATGCTCTCGGCACTGGTGAACTACCTGGGTGCCAACGACGCCGGATCCGGTTTCTACCAGCTGGCCAAAGACCTCCGGCTTCTGCCTATGAGTGCATCCGCAGACGAGAAGTTCGAGTTCTGGATTACGCAGGTGAAACGGCTCTACGAACGCCATGGGGCGAGTCCGGCCGTAACCTGAGGACTACGGGCCAGTGCAGCAGGTGAGCAGAGCGGCACCCACGTATCCCCCCGCCCTGGTTGAGTCCGAGCCGACATGAACCGGCTGGGCGCTTCCGCGCCCGTACCGTCGGACGAAGCCGCAGTCGGTACGGGCGCCGAAGACGCAGTCAGGCGTCGGATCCGCCGAAGCGCTCCCGGTAGGACTCCAGGTCCTCCTCCGTGATCTTCGCGAAGAGGACCGGCGGGACGGTGAACGGCGTGCCGGCGGGGACGGCGGCCAGGGACTTCGCCTCTTCGGGCGCCACCCAGGTCGCGGTGTCGGCGGTCAGGGCGAAGGCGCCCCGCATGGCGGCGGCCGAGGCCGGGATGAAGGGCTCGGAGACGATCGCGTAGAGGTGGATGAGGTTCATCGCGGTGCGCAGGGTCAGGGCCGCGCCGTCCGGGTTCGTCTTGATCTCCAGCCAGGGGGCCTTCTCCTCCAGGTAGGAGTTGCCCGCCGACCACAGGGCCCTCAGGGCCGCCGCCGCCTTGCGGTACTGGAGGGCGTCCATGTGCTGCTCGTACTCGGCGAGGAGGCGGGCGATCTCCTCGCCCAGGCGCGTCTCCGTCTCGCCCGCCGCGTTGCCTGCGGGGACCTCGTCGCCGAAGCGCTTGCGGGAGAAGGACAGGACGCGGTTGACGAAGTTGCCGAGGGTGTCGGCCAGGTCCTTGTTGACCGTGGCGGCGAAGTGCTCCCAGGTGAAGGAGGAGTCGTCGGACTCGGGGGCGTTGGCGATCAGGAAGTAGCGCCAGTAGTCGGCGGGGAGCGTCTCCAGCGCGGCGTCGGTGAAGATGCCCCTCTTCTGGGAGGTGGAGAACTTGCCGCCGTAGTACGTCAGCCAGTTGAAGCCCTTGACGACGTCGACCTTCTTCCACGGTTCGCGCACGCCCAGCTCGGTGGCGGGGAACATCACCGTGTGGAACGGGACGTTGTCCTTCGCCATGAACTGCGTGTAGCGGACGGTGTCGTCGGCCTCGTACCACCACGACTTCCAGTCGCGGGTCTCGCCGGCCGGGGCCGCGTCCGCCCACTCCTTCGTCGCGCCGATGTACTCGATCGGGGCGTCGAACCACACGTAGAAGACCTTGCCCTCGGCCGCCAGCTCCGGCCAGGTGTCCGCCGGGACCGGGACGCCCCAGTCGAGGTCGCGGGTGATCGACCGGTCGAGCAGGCCCTCGGTCAGCCACTTGCGGGCGATGGAGGAGGACAGATGCGGCCAGTCCGCCTCGTGCCGGGCCACCCACGCCTCGACCTCGTGCTGGAGCTTCGACTGGAGCAGGAAGAGGTGCTTCGTCTCGCGGATCTCCAGCTCCGTGGAGCCGCTGATCGCCGAGCGCGGGTCCAGCAGGTCCGTGGGGTCCAGGACGCGGGTGCAGTTCTCGCACTGGTCGCCGCGCGCCTTGTCGTAACCGCAGTGCGGGCAGGTGCCCTCGACGTACCGGTCGGGGAGGAAACGGCCGTCGACCGGGGAGTACACCTGGCTGATCGCCCGTTCCTCGATGAACCCGTTCTCCCACAGCTTCCGCGCGAAGTGCTGCGTGATCTCGACGTTCTGCTGCGAGGAACTGCGGCCGAAGTAGTCGAAGGCCAGTCGGAAACCGTCGTACACGGCCTTCTGGTCACCGTGCGCCTGCGCGCAGAACTCCGCCACCGAGACCCCGGCCGCCTTGGCCGCCAGCTCGGCCGGTGTGCCGTGCTCGTCGGTCGCGCAGATGTACAGGACGTCGTGACCGCGCTGGCGGAGGTACCGGGAGTACACGTCCGCCGGAAGCATCGACCCCACCATGTTGCCCAGGTGCTTGATCCCGTTGATGTAGGGAAGCGCGCTGGTTACCAGGTGTCGAGCCATCCTCGGATGCTCCATTCGTACGTGTGCGGCGCCGGCGGCCGTGTCGTGGCAGGTCCGGCCGGTGTGTGCAGTCGGCGGCTGCCGTACGCGGGCGCGCGCAACTGCGGAACGCGGCCATCGTAGGGCACCTCCCCACCGTGACGGCGAGCCGTTTACCCCCGGCCGTCCGCGGGCCGGGCGGTCGTACCGGCCCGGCTTCCCCTGCGCACCACCTTCATGGACGAGGGCAGGGCGTCGGCGCCGGAGACCGTCACTCCCCTGGGCACGTAGATCCTGCGCAGCGGCAGTACGGGGGCCATCGGCGCCACGTCCAGGTGGGGCAGGGGGGTCTCGACGGTCAGGGTGCGCAGCTGCGGCAGTTCGCGCAGCCACCGCCACGAGGTGCCGATGTCCGCGGTCAGCCAGAGGTCGGTGATCCGCCTCCTGCGGCAGCCGTTGAGGAAGTCGACGGCCGTGAAGTCGCCGACGATCTGGATGCCGGCGCGTCCTCCGTAGCTGCTGAGCGCGTGCAGTTCGGGCAGGTTGGAGACGGGGAAGTAGAGGTCGTCCTCGTCGAGGTGGGCGATGACCTCCTCGCCGTAGACATCGGTGTCGAAGCGGCTCCAGGCCCGTACGAGTTCGCGGCGCACCCGGAGGTCGTAGTGGCCGCGGTAGCGGGCGAGGACGTCGATGGCCGCGTCGGTCGCGATGCGGGTCGCGGCGAGCACCGTGTAGTGGGCCTCGTCGGCGGCCTCCTCCACGGCCTCGTCCGCCGCCCTCTCCTCGTCCGAGCGGTCGTCGACGGCGGCCTCCTCGATCTGCCGCTTCCTCTCCCACCACTCCTTGCCCGGCGGCTCGTCCGGGGGGTGCGGAAGCAGGTCCAGTACCACCGGGCCGACCTCGACCAGCGCTCGGGCCTGGTCCGGCGTACGGGGCGGGATCAGGGCACCCGCGTACTCCTGCACCTCCGCGCGGACCTCGGGGTCGAGCTCTGTGGCGTGTTCGAGGCAGGCGGCGGCGAGGAGGTGCAGCCGGTTCATCCCGTGCGGTGTGACGTCGGTCCGCCGGACGAGGCCGGTCAGGAGCCGGGTGCGCTCGGTCGGGCGGGAGTGGGCGACGGCCATTCTGATGACGTCCTCCCACTGGTCCAGATGCGCGTGGGCGATGAGGAAGTCGAAGTCGAGCCCTTCTACGGCGGCCTTGGCGCCGAGGTAGTCCTGGAAGGTCCGGTGGATGAAGTCCATCGAGTGGACGCTCGGTTCCCGCAGCAGGCCGCTGCGGATGAGGAGGTGCCGGTAGATCTCCTCCGCCGTGCCCTGCTCCTCCACCTTCGGCATGGTGGGCAGGGTCTGGGCGAGGAGGCCCACCGCGTCGGCGCGGTCCATCTCGGAGCGGCCGTTGCGGATCATCCAGTAGGCCAGCTTCTGGATCAGCTGGATGTGGTGCGCCTCGCCGATGCGGATCGAGCCCGGTTTGTAGACGCCGCGTTCACGGTCGCGCCGGAAGAGCAGCATCGAGAGCGCCGCGTCGTAGATCTCCTTGCGGCCCTCGGGGAGGTAGCCGCGGCGGTCCTGGTGCAGTGCGCAGATCAGGCCGCACATCAAGGGGTTGGTGGCGAGTCGGCCGAGGTCCTGCTTGGCCCGTACGGCGCGTAACAGTTCGCGGGCGTACTGGTCGCTGATCCCGGCCGCCGTGTGCCAGCGGTTCACGAAAGCGGCGATGTTGTCCCTGCTCATCGGTGCGAGGTCCGCTTCGGCGAAGTCGTCCCCGCTCAGCCAGTTCTCCTGGACGGCGGAGGGCCGCGAGGTGACGAGCCAGCGGTTCTCCGGATAGGCGCTGATCAGTTCCTGGAGCCAGCGGCGGGCATCGTTGCGGTCGTCCTCCGGGATCTCGTCGATGCCGTCGATGAGGATGAGACCGCGGCCGGCCCGCAACACCCGGTCGAACCAGCCCACCGGCTGCAGCGCGGCGATCGGGCAGTCCACCGCCGACAGGAACTCGTCGGGAGCCGGCAGTCGGGCGCCGCCCCGGGTGAGCGTGCGCAGGGGCAGGACGAACGGCACCAGCCCGTAGAGATCCAGCTGTTCCCGCCGCGTCGTGGAGACCGCCAGCCACTGGACGAGCGTCGTCTTGCCGGAGCCGGCCACACCGCGCAGCAGGACCCGGTCCCGCGCGGTCAGCACCTGGTCGGCGGAGAGCCGGGTGGGGGCGGCCCCGGTGGCATCGCCCACCGCGTCGAGGCTGAGGTAGGCGACATCCAGCCGCCAGTTCTCCGGCCCCTGGGACAGGTCGAGGCCGAAGATGCTCAACTTGCCGTGCTTGTCCGTGATGTAGCGCGCGTACCGCTCCTCGAAAGGTCCGTCCGCGGGGGACGGTTCCCGGGTGATGAGCAAGTCGATCTTGCGCGTCAGGTCCTCGATGCTTCGGCTCTGCTCCACCAGGGTGCGCGGCACGAACGCCGAGCGCTGGGTGAAGAAGTTCAGGATGTGCAGGCACGCGGTGTTCAGCACGTTCGCATGCAGTTCGACGGCGTCGGCCGACAGTCCCCGCACGGCCGCCCGGCTCATCGACCTCAGCCTCCGGGCCAGGTCCATGTGACCGAGTTTCACGGCCTGTACGTCATCCATGTCGAGGGTGCCCATGGCCCGCAGCGACGAAGCGACGGCGTTGGTGACGGCTCGGACCTCGAAGCTGGGCAGCCGCTCCTCGGTGCCGGTCGACTGGACGGCGCGCTCGACCAGCTCCCCGGCTATCCGGTGCAGCGCGTTGTCGGAGAGCGTCCGCTGCTCCCCGCGGAAGGACACGAGCCGGGAGACCCGGACCGGTTTGTCGACCAGTTCCGCCCCTGGCCCCGGGTTCAGGAACAGCTTCTTGATCAGCGGGGTCACGACGCTGGACGCGAGGCGCGCCCCGATAACCGCGGGTTCCATCTGCTCTCCGAGTGGTGACGCGCGGCGCTCTCGGCCGCCCGGGCCGTCAGGATATGACGATCCGTTGATCAGTGATTACCCTCCGCGGGAAGTCGTGGGCGGGGGCACGGCGGCGGCCGGGTGCCCGCTCACATCGGCGGCCCCGACGGGGCGGTGGGTCCGGGCGTCCCCGTGCCTCGCGCACCCCGCCCCCTGTCAGCCCGCCCCCGAGGACAGCGAGTTGACCCGTAAGGATGAATCCACTGCCCTTCCGACGCCCGAGACCGCCCCTCCCGGGCCGGGAAACGCCACCCTCCCGGCCTCGCCGAGGCGCACGGGATTTCCTCCAACTCACCTGCAAGAACACGCAGTTGAGGGTTTATCTACGCGCGGAGCATGAGTCACCGAACGATCATTCGGGCATATCAGACGACTTCTCGCAGAGGCATTACCCGCTGGTACCGCCAGCTGCTAGAAACTGCATCGCTCCCCCCGAACCCCGTTTCTCCTCACGGCTCACCCCCTCATCCCCCACACCTCGAAGGGCCTGCAGCCATGTCAGTACGCAGAATCCGGGCTTCCCTCATCACGCTCGCCCTCGCCGCCGCGGCCGCTCTCGGGGCCGCCGGGCCGGCCGCCGCGAACGAATCGGCCGCCGCGGGCGGCTATGTCGCACTCGGTGACTCCTACTCCTCGGGCGTCGGCGCCGGGGACTACCTGTCGGGCAGCGGCGACTGCCGGCGCAGCACGAACGCCTACCCCTATCTGTGGCAGGCGGCGAACTCCCCCGCCTCCTTCGACTTCGTCGCCTGCTCGGGAGCGACGACCTCGTCCGTGGCGAGCCGCCAGCTCGGCGCGCTCGACGCGTCCACGACGTTGGTGAGCGTCACCGCCGGAGGCAACGACGTCGGATTCGCCGCCGTCATGCAGGACTGCGTCCTCGGCAGCGAGGCCACCTGCGTCAACAGCGTGGACAACGCCGTGTCGCAGATGAACGGCTCCCTCCCCGGCAGCCTCGACACGCTCTACGACGGCATCCGGGCCCGGGCCCCTCAGGCCCAGGTCGTGGTCCTCGGCTACCCCCGCTTCTACCAGCTCTCCGGCCGCTGCGTCGCCGGGCTCACCGAGGGCGAACGGAGGGCGATCAACAACGCGTCGGACGTGCTGAACGGCGTCATCGCCAAGCGGTCCGCCGACGCCGGGTTCACCTTCTCCAGCGTGGTGGACGAGTTCACCGGGCACGAACTGTGCTCGGGCGACGCCTGGCTGCACAGCGTCACCGTCCCGGTCCACAACTCGTACCACCCCAAGGCGGCGGGGCAGTCGGGCGGCTACCTGCCCGCCTTCCGCTCGGCGGTGTAGGGCCGATCGCACACGGAGAGGCGGTTCGCCGGGCACCCGGTGGGCCGCCTCTCTCAGTGCCGCTCGACCAGGTGCTCGCGGCCGGCCGGGGGCTCGTACGACTCGGGCCAGAAATCCGTCACTCCGGTGATCAGCCCTTCCTCGTCGAACGTGAAGAAGTGGATGGCGTCCAACTCCTGGGACGGCCCGCCCCCCTGCTCCGCCGTCACGGTGAACCCGGTCCGGGCGGCGGCCTGCCGACCCTCCGCGTCGGTGACGATCCGCTCGACCCGGACGTGCCAGTCGCCCGGATACTCCCGGTTGAACCGCACATACCGCTCCCTGCCGCTGATCCGCTCCCGCGTCTGCGGCAGTTCGTACACCACCTCCTCGGCCAGGGTCGCCCCGAACGCGTCCCAGTCGCGCGCCTCGGCCGCCGTCCAGTACGCCTCCACCACCCCGCGCAACGCGGCCGTCGTCGGCCTCGGCACCGTGCTGGAGACCGCTCCCGCCGTCGCCCCGGAAGCCGTCGCGGGCAGGGCTCCGCCCACCGATCCACCTGTCATGTCGGTCATGAGGACGAGTGTGGCCCCCGCCACTGACAACCGGCCGGAGCAGGCCCGGGCGGCGGATCGCCCTCAGCCGTCAGCCCTGGTGCTCCACCGGGCGCGATGCCTTGATCGAGTACATCAGCGGGATGCGCGGCCGCCCCGCCGGGTAGCGGTAGTGGCCGTCCGGATGGCGTTCCAGCGCGTCGAACCGCTGGAAGAGCGAGGAGTCGTGCTCGTGGAGGAACTCGATCCGCAACCCGGCCGAGGCCAGCGCCGTCACCACCCGGCCCACCGGGTGCTGCCACTCGACGCTGCGGTTGTGCACCGTCGGCGCGTCGGCGTCGGCGTACGTGCCCGGCGTCTCGTCCACCCAGGCGTCCCGGCTGAAGTAGTCGTCGGTGACCACCGAACCGGTCTCGGCGTCCATCGCGTCGGTCAGCGGGTGGAACTCCGCGACGTAGAGGAACCCGCCGGGGGCGACCAGTGAGGCGGCGGTCTCGGCCCAGCGCTGGACGTCGGGCAGCCAGTTGAGCGCGCCGAGGCCCGTGTAGACGATGTCGTACGCGGAGTCGGGCACGGCGGACGGCGCGTCGTACACGTCGGCCGCGACGAACGCCGCCCGGTCCGGCCCCAGGCCCAGCTCCTCCGCGAGGCCCCGGGCGGTCTCGACGGCGGGCTCGGAGAAGTCGAGGCCCACCACCTGCCTCGCGCCGTGCCGCGCCCAGGACAGGGTGTCCACGCCTATATGGCACTGGAGGTGCAGCAGCGTCCTGCCCGTGACGTCGCCGACCTCGGCCAGCTCGAAGGCGCGCAACGCGTCCCGGCCCGCCCGGAACGCGTCCAGGCCGTAGAAGTCGCTCGCCACGTGGATCGGCACACGCTCGTCCCAGCGCGCACGGTTGGCGGCGCGCCAGTCGTCAGGAGTCGGGGAGTACATGAGCCGAAAGCTACCCACAGGGCCGACGGGAGGCGACTGGTTATCCACAGCCTGCGGAATATCAGCTGACCTGTGGAGGAGTGGGCGAAGAGGTTATCCACAGGGCGCCCCGCCGGGGTGGCCGATCGGGTTGGATGGAGGGCATGAGCGAAACACAGAACGCCTCGACCACGCCGGAGTGGGAGCAGCGGTTCCGCGCGCCCCGGGTGTCCCTGCCCGACTGGGCCGAGGACGCGCCTGACCGCTCTCTCTTCGTGTCGAACGCCACCGGGACCTACGAGCTGTACGCGTGGGACCGGGCGAGCGGGCGGCAGCGCCAGGTGACCGACCGGCCCAACGGGACCACCGACGGGGTGCTGACGCCGGACGGGGAAGCGATCTGGTGGTTCAGCGACACCGACGGCGACGAGTTCGGCGTGTGGATGCGCCAGCCGTTCGGCGGCGGGGAGGACGAGCCGGCCGTGCCGGGTCTCGCTCCTTCCTACCCGGCGGGCCTGGCCCTCGGGCGCGACGGGTCGGCGGTGGTCGGGCGGTCGACGGACGAGGACGGCACCACCGTCCACCTGGTGCGCGAGCCGGGCGGCGAACCGGTGGAGATCTACCGGCACCGGGAGTCCGCCGGGGTCGGGGACCTCTCCCACGACGGCACCCTGATCGCGCTGGAGCACACCGAGCACGGCGACGCGATGCACTCCGCGCTGCGGGTGGTGCGGCCGGACGGCTCCACGGTGGCCGAGCTGGACGACACCGAGGGCGGCACCAAGGAGCTGGGGCTCTCCGTGCTGGGCTTCGCCCCGGTGGCCGGGGACGCCCGGCTCCTCGTCGGGCACCAGCGCCGGGGCCGCTGGGAGCCGATGATCTGGGACCCGGTCGCGGGCACGGAGACCGCGCTGCCGATCGACCTGCCGGGCGATGTGGGCGCCGAGTGGTATCCGGACGGCTCCGCGCTCCTCATCGAGCACGCATTCGAAGCCCGCAGCGAGCTGTGGCGGTACGAGCCCGGGGCGGCGGAGCCCGTACGGGTGGAGACCCCCGCCGGCACGGTGTCGAGCGCCACCGCCCGTCCCGACGGCACGGTGGAGTACCTGTGGTCCTCGGCCGCCCTGCCGCCCGTGGTGCGGTCCACGAGCGGAGCCGTGGTCCTGGACCCGCCCGGCGCGAAGGCCCCGCCGTCCGTGCCCGTCGAGGACGTGTGGGTGGACGGGCCGGGCGGTCGCATCCACGCCCTCGTGCAGCGGCCCGCGGCCGGGGAGGGCCCCTTCCCCACGGTCTTCGAGATCCACGGCGGGCCGACCTGGCACGACAGCGACGCCTTCGCCTCCGGTCCGGCCGCCTGGGTGGACCACGGCTTCGCGGTCGTCCGGGTCAACTACCGGGGTTCCACGGGGTACGGCCGCGCCTGGACGGACGCGTTGAAGCACCGGGTCGGCCTGATCGAGCTGGAGGACATCGCGGCCGTGCGGGAGTGGTCGGTGGCGTCCGGGCTCGCGGACCCGGAGCGGCTGGTGCTGGCGGGCGGCTCCTGGGGCGGCTATCTCACCCTGCTCGGGCTCGGCACCCAGCCCGACTCCTGGGCGCTGGGGCTGGCCGCGGTGCCGGTCGCGGACTACGTCACGGCGTACCACGACGAGATGGAGGCGCTGAAGGCGATGGACCGCACGCTGCTGGGCGGCACGCCGGAGGAGGTCCCGGAGCGGTTCGAGGCGTCGTCCCCGCTGACGTACGTCGACGCGGTGCGCGCCCCGGTCTACATCTCGGCGGGCGTCAACGATCCGCGCTGCCCCATCCGTCAGGTGGAGAACTACGTGGACCGGCTGGCGGCGCGCGGCGCGGTACACGAGGTCTACCGGTACGACGCCGGGCACGGCTCACTGGTGGTGGAGGAGCGGATCAAGCAGGTGCGGCTGGAGCTGGAGTTCGCCCTGAAACACCTGGGAGGAGGCGCGGGGGCCGGTGCGGCGGGGTGAGCCCCGGCCGGGCGGGCCGGGCACGGGGGCCCGGCTCGGTGGGCGGGCGGCGCTCCCGTGCGGCGGGGCCGGGGGCGGTGAGCGGGGGTTCTCGGGGCCTCGGGCGGGCGTAAGAGGCGGATAAAGGGCGGGCCCCGCTCCGGGGACCCGGGGCGGGGGACCGTACCTTTGAGGGGTGTACCGGTTCCTGCTGACCCCGCGATGGTGGGGGATCAACCTCTTCGTCGTGCTGGCCATCCCGTTCTGCGTGTTCATGGGCACCTGGCAGCTCGGCCGCTTCGAGGACCGCGTGCAGTCGCACGAGCAGGCGGAGAAGCAGCCCGACCCCGGCACCCGGGCCGCGAAACCCCTGGACGAGCTGCTGCCCGTCGACAAGGTGACGTCCGGCCGGCCGGCCGTCGCCACCGGCACGTACGCCGACCAGTTCCTGGTGCCCGGCCGGGAACTCGACGACCGCCAGGGCTTCTACGTCCTGAACATGCTGCGTACGGACAGCGGCAAGGCCCTGCCGGTGGTACGGGGCTGGCTGCCCGGCTCCGCGGGCGACACCCGGGTGCCCGCCGCGCCCCAGGGCGAGGTCACGGTTACCGGGGACCTCCAGGCATCCGAGAACGCCCGCAGCAACGGCGTCGACGTCCGGGGCGGCCTTCCCCGGGGCCAGCTCGGCATGATCAGTGCCGCGACGCTGGTGAACCTCGTCCCGTACGACGTCTACGACGCCTGGGTGACCCTCACCGAGCCCGAGGCGGGCGGTACGGGCGGGGCGATGAAGCCGGTGCCCGCGGCGGCCCCGGAGGGCAGCGGCCTCGATCTGAAGGCTTTCCAGAACCTGGGGTACACGGGCGAGTGGTTCGTCTTCGCCGGGTTCGTGCTCTTCATGTGGTTCCGGTTGGTGCGGAGGGAGGCCGAAGCCACGCGGGACCTCGCCCTCGGCCTCGTCCCGGAGGGATCGGAAGGCCCGGGCACACCGGCCTCGCAGGGCCCGGGCGCCTCGCATGGCCCGGAAGTCGCGGAGGGCTCGGAAGGCCCGGACGCCTCGCGCGGGCCGGATGCCTCGCGAGCCTCGGAGGGCTCGGAGGGCTCGGAAAGCGCGGGGGTCTCGCGGGCCTCGGACCGCGCGGCGGTCACTGACATGTCGCAGACCCCGGACGACGCACCGGCCCCAGAGGGCGCGGAAGCCGCTTCGGGCCGCACAGGGCGCTGACGTCTGCTCCTGGGCTGAACGGGACGAGCGCGGGGCCCTGAACCGCACCGCCGGGCCCGGGAGCCGGACCGCCGGGCCCGGGAGCCGGACCGCCGGGCCCGGGAGCCGGGGCGGGGCTCGGGCCGGGGGCTGCGGTGGCCGGGGGCGGCGCGGGGCGCTGAACGGGTCCGGCTACGACGTGGCGAGGACGCCGGTTCGGTAGATCGTGCCCGAGCAGGCGTTGGGGATGGTGGTCTCCGCCGTGGGCGCCCCCGCCTCCGGGGTGTGCGTCACGGCGATGCTGCCGTCCGCCGTACCGCCGTCCTCGGTCAGGGACTGGGCCGCGTCACCCGACTGGTCCGTACCGTCGCCGACCGATCCCCCCGCGCCGTCCGTCGACGGGGTCGGGCTCGGGGTGGGGCCCGTGGTGGGACAGGTGTCGGCCGGCACCCAGGCGAACCGCACCTCGTACGCCATGGCCGGCTTCAGCAGCACCGTGCCCGGTTCCTGCGAAGGATCGGGCAGGCCGGGGGCCGCGTCGCCCGCCGCGTGCTGGACCACGCCGATCTTGAGCGGGTCCGCCGCGCCGAGGGCGGTGAAGCCCACCGTGCCGTTGCTGCTGACGGTGCAGTCCTTGCCGGACACGTTGGCGATCTTGAACCTGCCGTAGACCGTGCCGTCCGCCCCCGGGGCGTCCGTGCCGGCGGACGCGACGCCGAGCTGGCTCGGTTCGCAGACGGGCAGCGCCGCGATGTCCACGTCGGCCGGGTCGGGCTTCCGGCCCGTCGCCGTGGCATCGGGATCCCTGCCCTCGCCCTGGGTGGGGCTGGGGTCCGGGTCGGCCTCGTCGGTAGGGCCCTCGCTCCGGCGGTCGGTGGGTTCCACGGTCTGCCGTCCGGGCGCATCGGACCCGCTCTCGTCCCCGTTGCCGCCCTGGGCCTGCTCGCCGTGGCCGGCGATGGCGGGACGGGCGGTGGACGCGACGTCCGAGGTCGCGACGTGGAGGAAGGCGGGGACGGCGGTGCCGATCAGCAGCACCGCTGCGGCCGCCCCCACGACGGCCTGCCGCCGCCTGGCCCGGCGGGCGGGGACGGCGCGGTGGAGGTGGTCGAGGGTTCCGTCGGAGGGTTCGAGGTCCCGGACCGCCCCGTGCAGCAGGCGGCGCAGGGCGACCTCGTCCAGTTCCTCGGACGCCGTGGATCTGGGGTCGCCGGACCGGTCGGCTGCTCGGTCGGCGGCGAAGAGGCTGGTCAGCGTGGCGAAAACGTCGTCCCCTTCGTCGCCGGGGGCCGCTCCGTCCCCGGCTTCGGCGGCCTCGCCCGCCGAAGGGCCGGTGTCCGCGGCAGGGGCCGTGCCTCCATCCCCGCTCCGCTCGGCCGCCTCCCCCCGCGCGCTCGGCTTCCGCGCGTCCTCGGGTCGGGCCCGCCCCTCGGGGACCTCGCCCGCCGTGGGGGCGTCGGCGTGGTCGCCCGCCGCCGGATTCTTGTCTGCCACGCGGTCGTCGGCGTGGTCGCCCGCCGCCGGGTTCTCGCCCGCCGCGGGGCCGTCCGCGTGGTCGCCTGTCGCGGGGTGCTCGTCTGCCGCTGGTTCCCCGGGCTCCTCGGGGCCCTCCCCCCCGGGGCCGTCCACCGCGTCCCCGGTCCCGCGCGCGGGCGGTTCCGGTTCCGGGGCACCGCCCGGCCCGGGCGGCACGCTTCCCCCGTGCGGGTGGTCCGGATCGGTGTGCGGAGTCTTCTCCGGCCCGTGGTTCACAATTCCGTTTCCCGTCGGGTCGTTCTCGTGCCTGCGCTCGGGGCCTCCGGGGCCCCCGGAGCCCTCAGGGCTCTGTTCGCGACGCTGTTCCGGCCCGCTCACGTCTGGGCCTCCATCACCACGCGCAGGGCCGCTATGCCCCGGGAACCGTACGCCTTCACCGACCCCAGCGAGATGCCGAGCACCTCGGCGACCTGGGCCTCCGTCATGTCCGCGAAGTAGCGCAGCACCAGCACTTCCCGCTGGCGCCGCTGGAGCCCCTTCATCGCCTTGATCAGCGCGTCCCGCTCCAGCTGGTCGTACGCGCCCTCCTCCGCGCTCGCCATGTCCGGCATCGGCTTGGAGAGCAGCTTCAGCCCGAGGATGCGTCGCCGCAGGGCGGAGCGCGAGAGGTTGACGACGGTCTGACGGAGGTACGCGAGGGTCTTCTCCGGTTCGCGCACCCGGCTGCGCGCGGAGTGCACGCGGATGAACGCCTCCTGCACCACGTCCTCGCACGACGCGGTGTCGTCCAGCAGCAGGGCCGCGAGACCGAGCAGGGAGCGGTAGTGGGCGCGGTAGGTCTCGGTGAGATGGTCGACCGTGGTTCCAGCTGCCACCGCCTCGTCAGCACCCTCGCGCTGCGCGGGCAACGACGCGGGGCGCGCGGCGGGCATGGGCGCGATCACCGGCATGCCGCCGGGTGCGCGGGGCCGCCGGAGCGGACGCACCGAAGCGCCCCGCAACGGACCCACCACTGTGATGTCGAGAACCTCTGCCACGCCTGTTGGACACGCTGCCCCCCGTCAGGGTTGTACGCGGACCACGCCACGTTCGACGCTGTGCGAGATGCCCTCATACGTACCTGCTCTTCCCCAAATGCCCCGTCATCGCGTCCGGCCACGCACAAAGTGACCGCAGAGACGCAGCCCGGCCGAGGTGCGGTTGCAGAGGGCCGGGAGATCATCGTCGGATACGACAACGTCCCAGCTCAAGAGGTTCAGACCAGCGAATTGCTCATAGGGCGTTCACAGATCCTACAAAAGAAGTTCGATCAACTCCGGGGAAATTCGGCGGCGATCGATTCGGCGATCTGAGCCACGTTCAAAGCCGCCCCTTTTCGGAGATTGTCCCCGCAAAGGAACATTTCCAGGGCATGCGGGTCGTCCATGGACCGCCGGACGCGGCCCACCCAGGTGGGGTCGGTGCCGACCACGTCGGACGGGGTGGGGAAGTCCCCGGACGCCGGGTTGTCGAACAGCACCACGCCGGGAGCGGTCGCCAGGATCTCGTGCGCCTTGTCGACGGAGACCTCGTTCTCGAAGCGGGCGTGGACGGACATCGAGTGCGTGGCGACGACGGGGACGTACACACAGGTCGCGGTGGCCTTCAGCTCCGGCAGGCCCAGCACCTTGCGGCACTCCTCGCGGAGGGAGACCTCCTCGGTGGACCAGCCGTCCCCGGCGTCCGTCCCGGCCCAGGGCACCACGTTCAGGGCGACGGGGGCGGCGAACGGGCCCGGCGCGCCGCCGGTGCCGACCGCGCCGCCCGTGATGTCCCCCAGGGCCCGGCGTACGTCGCCGGGCTGGGTGCCCAGCTCCGTACCGGCCACCAGCGACAGCTGCTCGCGCAGGGCCGCGACGCCGTCCCGGCCCGCGCCGCTGACCGCCTGGTAGGAGGAGACGATCAGCTCGCGCAGCCCGAACTCGGCGTGCAGCGCGCCGACCGCGACGATCAGCGACAGCGTGGTGCAGTTCGGGGACGCGACGATGCCGCGCGGCCTCAGCCGCGCGGCATGGGGGTTGATCTCGGGGACGACCAGCGGCACATCGGCGTCGAGCCGGAAGGCCGCCGAGTCGTCGACGACGACGACGCCCCGGGCGGCGGCGATCGGGGCCCAGTGGGCGGACACCTCGTCCGGTACCAGGAAGAGCGCCACGTCGATGCCGTCGAACACGTCCTCGCTCAGCGCGAGGACCTCGCTCTCCTCACCGCGCACGGCCAGCTTGCGGCCGGCCGAGCGCGGTGAGGCGACGAGTCTGACCTCGCCCCAGACGTCCGCGTGCTGCGAGAGGATCCGGAGCATGACACCGCCGATCGCCCCGGTCGCACCGACGACCGCGAGCGAAGGGCGGTGTCCGGTCATCGGCCGGTGCCTCCGTAGACGACGGCCTCGTCGGAGTCGCTGTCGAGCCCGAAGGCGGTGTGCACGGCGCGCACGGCCTCGTTGACGGCGTCGGCACGGGTGACCACCGAGATGCGGATCTCGGAGGTCGAGATCAGCTCGATGTTGACGCCCGCGTCGGAGAGCGCTTCGAAGAAGCCGGCGGTGACGCCCGGGTTGGTCTTCATGCCCGCGCCGACCAGGGAGATCTTGGCGATCTGGTCGTCGTAGCGGAGCGAGTCGAAGCCGATGGCGCCCCTGGTCCGCTCCAGGGCGTCGATGGCCTTGCGACCCTCGGCCTTGGGGAGGGTGAAGGAGATGTCCGTCAGGCCGGTCGTCGCGGCGGAGACGTTCTGCACCACCATGTCGATGTTGACCTCGGCGTCCGCGATGGCACGGAAGATCGCGGCCGCCTCACCCGGCTTGTCCGGTACGCCGACGACGGTGACCTTGGCCTCCGAGACGTCGTGGGCGACTCCGGAGATGATCGCGTGCTCCACCTTCTGGTCCCCTTGCGGCTCGTTGCTGACCCAGGTGCCGCGCAGTCCGGAGAAGGACGAGCGGACGTGGATCGGAATGTTGTAACGGCGTGCGTACTCGACGCAGCGGTGCAGCAGCACCTTGGAGCCGGACGCGGCCAGCTCCAGCATGTCCTCGAAGGAGATCCAGTCGATCTTCTTCGCCTTCTTCACGACCCGGGGGTCCGCGGTGAAGACGCCGTCGACGTCGGTGTAGATCTCGCAGACCTCGGCGTCCAGCGCGGCGGCCAGCGCGACGGCGGTCGTGTCCGATCCGCCGCGGCCGAGGGTGGTGATGTTCTTGCCCTCCTGGCTCACGCCCTGGAACCCGGCGACGATGGCGATGTTGCCCTCGTCGATCGAGGTCCGGATGCGGCCCGGAGTCACGTCGATGATGCGCGCTTTGTTGTGGACCGAGTCGGTGATGACGCCGGCCTGGCTGCCCGTGAACGACTGGGCCTCGTGACCCAGGTTCTTGATCGCCATCGCCAGGAGGGCCATGGAGATCCGCTCACCCGCGGTCAGCAGCATGTCGAATTCCCGGCCGGTAGGCATCGGGGACACCTGCTCGGCGAGATCTATCAACTCGTCCGTCGTGTCGCCCATCGCGGACACCACGACAACCACCTGGTTGCCGTTCCTCTTGGCGTCGACGACTCGCTTGGCAACCCGCTTGATGCCCTCGGCATCGGCTACGGAGGAGCCTCCGTACTTCTGCACGACAAGGCCCACGTGCGCTCCTCGCTCAGTCATTACTGCGGTCGGCTCAGTCTAACGAGCAGCCCGGAATCGACCCGTCCATACCAGATGATGAGATGTCCCGCTCATCACCCGGTACGGCGTGTCGTCCCGAACCGCTCGTAGAGGGCTGTTGCCCAGCCGGACCACCGCCACTCCCGTTTGTGTCCCAGCCCACACGATCGGGGGCGGCCGGGCGAGTCGAAGCGGTCAGTCGGGGTACGCGGTGGGGTCGGCGTACGCGGGCGTACGCAGGCGCACGCGATGGGGTCGGGGTGCCCGGTGCGGTCGGGGCGCGCCCTCAGTCGGCGTACTCCTTGAGCTTCTCGGTGTGGAGCGCGAAGCCGACCGGCTCCGGCAGCTCGACGACCGCGCCGAAGGGCCGGGTGGTGGCGGAGCGGTACGTGCCCTTCTCCGGCTCGGTGAAGACGGTGACCGAACACGCCTCACGGTCGACGAGGAGGTAGACGGGGATACCCGCCGCCGCGTAACCGTCGGGCTTCTCGACCCGGTCGCGCCGGTTGGTGTCGGCGTCGCGGGAGGTGACTTCCACGGTCATCAGGACACCCTCGGGGGCCGCCCACTCCCCCGCGCCCGCGAAGTGCTCGTCGGGCGCGAGAACGCCGTCCGGGCGGGCGCGGCCCTTGCGGTACGCCTCGACGGAGACGCCTTGTTCGGGGTAGAGCCACAGCTCCGGCCGATGCTGCATGCAAAGCTTCTGCAGCCACTTGACGATCTCCGCGTGATTCCCGTTCGGCACGGGCTTGACCTGAACCGTTCCGTGGAGGAACTCCAGTCGCACCAGTTCGGGGGCCCGGCGGGCGAGTTCCTCGAACTCCTCGGTGCTCATCTGGGGCTGGGCGGTGGTCCTGGGGGTCATGACGTCGCCTCCTCGCCTCCATGGTGCCCCGACCGGCAGCTCACGCACGCTCATCGACGCGGCCTCGGGGCCGGGAGGACCGGGCGGACGGCGGCCGAGCGGAGTTCGGCCATGCGGGCGGCGACGTCGACCTCGGAGCGCGGCCGGGCCAGGAACGTGTCCGGTACGTCGCCGGTCAGGCCCAGCGCCTCGTCGCGGGCGATCGCCGCGCGGCAGTCGGCACAGACGCCGTGGTCCAGCGTGGTCGTCGTCTCGTCCTCGTCGCAGAACAGGCACACCATCACGATCGCGGTGATGCGCTCGCTCTGCGGGTCGTTCTCCGGTACGGGGGTGGGCATCGGCGGCATCTTGGTCTCCAGTCGCTTGCGGAGGAAGTGCCCGGCGGAGTGCACGGGCGTCGGCAGACCCGAGGTCAGGGCCCGGACGATCTGTTCGCGGCCGGCGCCGCGCGCCAGCCACTCCCCGACCAGGTGTTCCAGCTCCACGCATTCACCGTCGGAGAGCTGGAGCCGGGGTTCCCGGCCGCCGAGCCCGGCGAGGAGGGCGTACGCCTCCGAGCGCGGGGCGCGCACGCCGGGCTCCGGTTCGGCGCCCGGCCGCGCGCCCGGCACCGCAGCGGGTTCCGCGTTCGGCTCGGTGGCGGCGGGGGCGGCGGGGGCGGCGGATGCACCGGAGGGCGCGGAGCCGGGCGCGGGCGCGGCAGCGGCAGTGGGTGCGGGCGCGGCAGCGGGGGCGGGGGCGGGCGCGGCAGCGGGGGCCGGAGGCTGCCCCGGGGCGTCCACGCCTCGGACGAACCGCACGTGGGCGGCCCACCAGTCGGCGTCGCGGGCGGTGCGGGAGAAGTACGTACGGGTCACCCAGCGCCTCTGGCCGTCGGCCAGGGCGATGTGCATCCTGACGCGGCGGAGGTGCCCGAGCCGGGTCAGCCGGTCCAACCCGCTGCGGCACGCCTGCTGCCCGTAGTCCGGCAGCTCCTCGGCCAGCACCTTGTAGCCGATCGCCGCGCCTTCGGGAAGCCGGTCGATGTACCCGGCGAGGGCCGCCTCACGCGGCTCCAGCCCGGCGAAGTCGTCGGCGCGGCGGGGCGCTTGGTCGGGGGCGTCGCGCTTTCCGTACCCGGCTTTCGCCATGGGATGGGCGGGCGCGCGCAGTACGGCACTAAGGTTGGCGGTAGCCATGGGGATCCAGCCTTTCTAGCAGGCGGTCTCTTACGGTCAGACCCCGGTCGGTGTTGCGAGCACCACCGGGGTTGTCCGTTTTATGGATAGTGGGTTGCTGGTCGTGAACCTAGAGCGCGCCTACGCTCCGGCGCAACTCGGTCACTTGCCGTCATGGGCGATCGAATTCGTGCAGGTCGGCGAGGGGTTCGGAACCTGGCGGGGAAGGGAGGGCGGGTGGGTTGAACCCCACCACCCATTCCTCAGAAGAGGGCTCGGAGCTTGGGGCTCGCGGCTCGGAGCTCGGGGCTTGAGCTTCGGGCGGGCCTGCGGATATGACACCGGATCGGCCCGCCGTCGCCCTCCTCCCTCCCCCCCTGGTGGTGCGTCATCCCGCCGTCAGGGTCTGCGCGTCGAGCACCTGGGTGTTCTGCCCGGCGGCGATACGCCAGACGCCGTCGTCCTTGGCCAGTACGTAGGTCGGAGTGCCGGGGAGCGCCTCGGGGTGGTCGGACATGAGCCCGGAGGGGTCCTCCTGGCCGTGGAAGACCTCGTCCAGGAAGCGGCCGTCGTGGCGGGAGACCGGGCGCTGGCGGATCTTGACCGCCGCGATGTCGGGGCGGATGAAGAGGATCAGGTCCACCGTGTACGTGGCCGTCGCCGGGGAGCCCGCCTGCGGAGGCAGCACCGTGCGGGTGAACGCGCTGATCTCCGGCAGGCCGGTCAGCCTCTTCCCGTGGGCCGTGGTCCAGACGGCGTCCTCGCGGAAACCGTCCAGGAAGTCATCGGGCAGCGCGTTCTGCTGGGCGTGCTCGACCCGCGCGACGAACGCGACGATGGCGTCGACGTCCTCCTGCGGGGCCGGTACGCCGATGACGGTGGGGGCCGGAGCCGGGATCGAAACCGGGGCCGGAGTCGGAGTCGAAACCGGGGACGGGGACGGGGACGGGGACGGGGTCAGGGTGCTCATGCGGAAACTCCTCGGTCGGGCGGCCGTCGCGTCGGCCGTTCACCAGGACCGTGACCCCTCAAGCACGGTTGAGGTCAACCGGCCGAACTCTCGCCCAACGTGCTTGATCTCAAGGCTGGTTGGGGTTCTAGCGTTCCCCTCGTCGAACAGACGGCGACCGGACGGAGGAGTGCTCAACGATGATCGTGGTGACCGGTGCGACCGGGAACGTCGGCCGCGAGCTGGTACGGCAGCTGGACGCGGAAGGCCGCGGGGCCGACGTGCGGGTGCTGAGCCGTGACGCGGCACGGGCCAAGGCGGTGACGCCCGAGGGGGTGGAAGTGGTGGAAGGCGATCTCGGGCGGGCCGCCTCGCTGGAATCCGCGCTGGGAGGGGCGCGTTCGCTGTTCCTCGTCACGGGCGTCGGCGATGACATCGGGGCCCTGGACGCCGCCCGGGACGCGGGCGTGGAGCATGTGGTGCTGGTCTCCTCCATCACCGTCGCGACCCATCCGCACCTCGGACCGGCCCGAACCCATCGCACCGTCGAGCACCGTCTGCGGGAGAGCGGGATGGCGTGGACCGTCCTGCGGCCCACCCAGTTCGCCTCCAACACCCTCTGGTGGGCGGAGTCCGTACGCGAGGAGTCCGCGGTCCGCGTGCCCTACCCGGACACCGGGCTGCCGGCCGTCCACCCCGCCGACATCGCCTCGGTGGCCCGCGCGGCCCTGACCGGGCCGGACCACCGGGGGCGGACCTATCCGCTCACCGGTCCGGGGCCGATCACGCCCCGGCAGCAGATCGGTGAGCTGGGGCGGGTGCTGGGACGGGAGGTGGCCTGCATCGGGATCACCCGGGAGGAGGCCTACGGGCCGATGGCCGCGTCGATGGGGGACGAGGTGGCGAACAGCCTCCTCGACCTGATGGGCGGCGACGTCAACGACGAGCTGCTGGCCGTCCACGACACCGTGGCCCGGGTCACCGGCTCGCCGGCCCGCACCTACCGCCGCTGGGCCGAGGAGAACGCCGACGCGTTCCGCTGACCGCCCGCCCGTCCCGGGAGGGGCCGGGGCGGGGCGCGTCCCTACTTCACCGGCCGCAGCCCCAGGGGGCCCGCGATCTCCTGGAGCATCACGCGGCCCGCCTCCTCCGCGAGGTCGTCGTCGCCCGGGTCCTGGTCGGTGTCCAGACCGTCCAGTTCCGCCAGGGGCTGGCCGAGGCGGATGTGGGCGACCAGGGACTGGAGGGCGCGCAGGGCGGCGGAGGCGGTGGAGCCCCAGTTGGAGAAGTACGAGAACTGCCACCACCACAGCGCCTCGGCGGTGCGGCCGGCCTCGTAGTGCGCGAGGCCGTGGCCGAGGTCGGTGACCAGGTCGGCCAGGTCGTCGGAGATCCGGTGCGGGACCGGGGCCTTGCGGGGCTCGTACGGGTCGAAGACCTCGGAGTAGACGTCGATCGGCTCCAGCAGCGCCGCGAACCGCTCGCGCAGGCCGTCCGCCTCGGGCTCCGCCCCGAGGTCCGGCTCGTAGCGCTCGTCGGGCAGGACGTCCTCGTACGCTCCGAGACGACCGCCCGCGAGCAGGAGCTGCGAGACCTGGAGCAGCAGGACCGGGACGGCCTCCTCCGGCTCCTCGACCTTGGACACCTCCGTGACCGCGACGATGAACGTCTTGATCTGGTCCGCGATCTGGACGGCGAAGTCGCCCGGGTCCTGCGTGACGGAGTTCAGCGTGGCGTCAGACATCGAGGGGACCTCCCGTGGGCGCGGTCACAGACGGTGAAGCAAACGACGATGAAGAGGACGGCGAAGCGGGCGCCGAGACGGACGGCGGAGAGGGCAGCGCGGCGGACGGCGGAGAGGGCAGCGCGGCGGACGGCTGCGCGTGCGGGGGCCGGGAGGGTACGGCGGAGGCGTCAGACATCCAGCAGCCGCCTCCCCTCGAAAGCCCGCCCCAGGGTGACCTCGTCGGCGTACTCCAGATCGCCGCCGACCGGCAGGCCGCTGGCCAGCCGGGTCACCTTCAGCCCCATCGGCTTGACCATCCGCGCCAGGTACGTCGCGGTGGCCTCGCCCTCCAGGTTGGGGTCGGTGGCGAGGATCAGCTCCGTGATGGAGCCGTCCGCGAGCCGCGCCAGCAGCTCACGGATGCGCAGGTCGTCGGGGCCGACGCCCTCGATGGGGCTGATCGCCCCGCCCAGGACGTGATAGCGGCCGCGGAACTCCCGCGTCCGCTCGATCGCCACGACGTCCTTGGGCTCCTCGACCACGCAGATGACGGTCTGGTCGCGGCGCGCGTCCCGGCAGATCCCGCACTGCTCCTGCTGCGCGACGTTGCCGCACACGGAGCAGAACCGGACCTTGTCCTTGACCTCCAGCAGGGCGTGCGCGAGGCGGCGCACGTCCGTGGGCTCGGCCTGGAGGATGTGGAAGGCGATCCGCTGCGCGCTCTTGGGGCCGACGCCGGGCAGCCTGCCCAGTTCGTCGATGAGCTCCTGAACCACGCCTTCGTACAACGGAACGCCTCTCTTCGCTTCCTGCTCCGTACCGTAGTGGGTACGGGTCGGTACCAGTAGGCCCCGGCGGGGCCGCCCGGCTCCGGTGGGGTCAGAACGGCAGACCCGGGATGCCGCCCCCGCCGCCCAGGCCCTGCGCCAGCGGTCCGAGCTTCTCCTGCTGGAGCGCCTGCGCGTTCTCGTTGGCCGCCTGGACGGCCGCGACGACGAGGTCGGCGAGCGTCTCGGTGTCCTCCGGGTCCACCGCCTTCGGATCGATCACCAGGGAACGGAGCTCGCCGGAACCGGTCACGGTGGCCCGCACGAGACCACCGCCCGCCTGTCCGTCGACCTCGGCCCCGGCCAGCTCCTCCTGGGCCGCGGCGAGATCCTGCTGCATCTTCTGGGCCTGCTGGAGCAGCTGCTGCATGTTGGGCTGACCACCACCGGGAATCACGGTCACTCCTGGCAATTCGACGACGAATGTTTCGGTAAGCCGAGCCTACGTGCTCCCCGGGAACGGCGCTCCACCCGCCGGGGAGCAACTCTTTCGGGTGAGATTCGCGGACCGGTGTGAGCGCTCCTATACCTGACCAGCGTCCCCGCACAGGCGGTAATCCCGTGATTTCGACCCCATGGCCCACCATTCGGCGGTAGGAAGGGCATACACATCGACACGCGAGCGTGCCTGTGCGGTGACGCAGAGTTACCCCTCACAGGTTTCAGAAGTTCTCGGTCACGCGGACCGCTCCGCCCCCTCCGGGCCCGGCCAGGTCCGGGGCCGGCCGGGTCCGGCCCCGGCTCCGGGGCCGGGAAGCCCCACGCGTCCGTCCGTCCGTCAGAGTGCAGAGGAGTGCCCCGGTGAGTCAGCCGGATCAGCAGCCCGAGGGGCCGCCCCGCAAGGAGTCCGACGCGGGATCCGGTGAAAACGGAGTTGCGCGTTCCGTGGCCGCTTCCGGCCCCCCCGCCCGGGAAGGCGAGGACGGCCGCACCGGTGGCCGCGCCGGAGGGCGGGACCTGACCGGGCGACCGTTCCCCCTCGGCGACTGGGGCGAGCCGGCCGAGCGGCTCGACGAGCTCTACCGCTGGGTCGAGGCGGGCGCGCTGGAGACCGCCGACTGGTATCTGAAGGACCGCGTCTGGAAGCGGCGGGCCGCCCGGGGGCTGCGGACGGGCACGGCCGCCGGGGTGGTCGCCGGGGCCGCGCTGCCGCTGCTCGACCTGACCGGGACGCTGAGCGGTTCGGCGGGCTGGGGCTACCTGTCGCTGCTGCTGGGGGCCGCCTGCATGGCCTGCGACCGGTACTTCGGCCTCACCTCCGGCTGGATAAGGAACCTCGCCACGGCCCAGGCGGTGCAGCGGCGGCTCCAGGTGCTCCAGTTCGACTGGGCGTCGGAGTGCGTACGGGAGGTGCTGGGGCCGACCGAGGGCACGGCCAGCGAGGCGACCGAGCGGTGCCTGGGGGTGCTGCGGAGGTTCTCCGAGGACGTGACCGACCTGGTGCGGTCGGAGACGGCGGACTGGATGGTGGAGTTCCGGGCCGGGCCCGCGCCGATGGGCATGCAGGCCCTGGCCTCGGGGAGCACCGGAGGGCGGGGGGAGCCGGGGGCGGCGCCGGGGCGCTTCTCCATGCCGTCGGTGGCGGCCCGGCCGAACATGCCGCGGCAGCGGCCGCCGGAGTCGCCCCGGTGAGGGCCGCCGGGGCGGGGGACGGGGCTGCGGGGGCGCCGCCCCGCGGGCCCGCGCCCCTCCCCCGTCGGGCGGGCCGGGGTTCGACGCCCCGGGCCCGCCGGACGGGCCGGAGCTCGACGCCCCGGCCCACGGGCCTCAGCTGAAGATGATCATCGAGCCCTGCGCCAGGCTGCGGGTCGCCGCCGCGTGGAGGCCGAGCCAGACGTGGCGTTCGCGGGCGAACGGGCTGTCGTCGTAGGGGATCGGGGCCGCCGGCTCCTCCAGGGCGGTGGGCCCGGAGGGGGGCTGCGGGGCGGCCGGGGGGTTGGCCGGGTCGATGCCGATGGCCGGGGCGACGAACTCCAGCTCCCGCAGCAGCCCGTGGGCGGAGCCCAGCGGTCCGCCGCCCGCCAGGAGCGCGTCGTCGGAGAGCGGGGCCGGGAAGTCCACCGGCACGTACGCCCCGGCGTGGTCGTAGTGCCAGACCAGGTGCGACTGCTGGGCGCCCTGCTCGAACATCTCCAGCAGCCGCTCGTACTCACCGTCCAGGCCGTCGACGGGGGTGACCGCGAGGCCGCTCAGCTGGAGCAGGTAGGCACGGCGCAGGAAGTGCAGCGCGTCGTAGTCGAAGCCCGCCACGGGGGCGACGTCCCCGTTGAGGCCCGGCATGTAGGCGTAGACGGGGACGGGCGGCAGCCCGGCGTCGTTCAGCGCCTTGTCGTAGAGGGCGATCTCTTCGGCGAACGGATTGTCGGGGCTGTGGCACAGCACGTCGACGAGGGGGACCAGCCACAGGTCACAGGCCACGAAGTCTCGCTCTCCCACGGTTTCGGCGATCGTCGGAACAGCCTAATGCGGGGCGAACCTCACGCACAGTGCCCCGGCGCCCCGGGCGGCTCCGCCTCGGCCTCCCGGGCCTCCTGCGCCTCCAGGCGCTCCGCCCAGGCCAGCGCGTGGCCGTAGTACGCGTGCATCCCGGCCCGGACCCCCTCGCGGTCGCCCCGGCCGATGGCCTCGACCAGCTCCTCGTGGCCGAACCACAGCACGTCCTCGTCCCCGCCGTCGCGGCGCAGCCGGTGCACGGCGAACACCCATGCCTGGACGCGGAGCCGGGTGAGGAAGTCGGCGATGTGCGGGTTGCGGACGAACTGCCCCAGCTCCCGCCAGAACCTCAGGTCGTAGCCGATCAGCACATCGAGGTCGCCGCCCTTCGCGGCGCGGACCGCCTCCGCGGCCCGGCGGCGGATCGGGGCGAGCGCCTCGGGCCGGACGGCGACCTGCTCGGCGGGGTCGCGGAAGAGTCCGTCGACGACGAGGGCGCGGGCCTCGGCCATCGCGCGGTAGTCGGCGACGGTGAACTCGCGCACCTGGAATCCCCGGTGCTGGTCGGAGACGAGCAGCCCCTGCGCGGAGAGGTCGAAGAGCGCCTCGCGGACGGGGGTCGCGGAGACCCCGTACTGCTCGGCGATCTGCTTCACGGTGAACCCCCGGCCCGGTGGGAGCCGTCCCGCGACCACCTCGTCACGCAGCGCGTCGGCGATCTGCCGGCGCAGGGTGTTGCGCGTCACGCCCCCACCCGGCCCCATCCCGGCCCCCATCCGTACGCCCCTGTCCGCCCCTGTCCGCCCCGTTCACCGGCCGTTTCCGGCGGGGGGCACTTCTGGCTCGGGTCACCTTAAGCCAGAGCCCCGCCGTGCCCGATTCCGGGCACGGCGGGACGGGTGCGGCTGCGGACAGGCGGGTACGGCTGCGTACAAGGGCGACTACGCGGAGTGCGGGCCGGGGCGGGCCCGGCGGGCGGTTCCGGAGGGTGATTCCGAGGGGCGGACCCGGCAGGCGGTTCCGGCGGGCCGGGCGTCCTGTGCGCCCGGCCCGGTCGCCCCCGCGCGCGCTACGCGCCCTTGCCGGCCTCCACCGTGTACGTGTCCGCGACGGAGAGGGCGACGTCCAGGGCCGCGAGCCCCTCCTGGACCTCGGCCTCGGAGACGTTGCAGGCGGGGACGGCGTGGGTCCGGTTCATGTTGACGAACGGCCACAGCCCTTCCTTCTTCGCCGCCGCGCCGAAGGCCGCCATCGGGGCGTTGGCCTCGCCCGCGGCGTTGTACGGCACGAGCGGTTCGCGGGTCTCCCGGTCGCGGACCAGGTCCAGCGCCCAGAACGCGCCGAGGCCGCGGACCTCGCCGACCGAGGGGTGGCGGGCGGCGAGGTCGCGCAGGCCGGGGCCGAGGACCGTCTCGCCGATCCGGGCCGCGTGCTCGACGACCTTCTCGTCCTCCATCACGCCGATGGTGGCGACGGCCGCCGCACAGGCCAGCGGGTGGCCGGAGTAGGTGAGGCCGCCGGGGTAGGGGCGGGTCTCGAAGGTGGCGGCGATCTCGGCGCTGATCGCGACGCCGCCGAGCGGTACGTAACCGGAGTTGACGCCCTTGGCGAAGGTCAGCAGGTCCGGCACGACGCCGAAGTGGTCGGCGGCGAACCACGCGCCGGTGCGGCCGAATCCGGCCATCACCTCGTCGAGCACGAAGACGATCCCGTACCGGTCGCAGATCTCGCGCACGCCCGCCAGGTAGCCCGGCGGCGGGGGCATGATGCCGGCGGTGCCCGGGATGGTCTCCAGGATGATCGCGGCGATGGTGGCCGGCCCCTCGAAGGCGAGGGTGTCCTCCAGGTGCTGGAGGGCGCGGGCGCACTCCTCGGCCTCGTCGGCGGCGTGGAACGGGGAGCGGTAGAGGAACGGGGCCCAGAAGCGGACGACGCCCGCCGAGCCGTTGTCGGAGGGCCAGCGGCGCGGGTCGCCGGTGAGGTTGATCGCGGTGGAGGTCCCGCCGTGGTACGAGCGGTAGGCGGAGAGCACCTTGGTGCGCCCGGTGTGCAGCCGGGCCATGCGGACGGCGTTCTCGACGGCCTCCGCCCCGCCGTTGGTGAAGAAGATCTTGTCCAGGTCGCCCGGGGTGCGCTCGGCGATGAGGCGCGCGGCCTCGGAACGCGCCTCGACCGCGAACGCGGGCGCGAAGGTGGCCAGCCTGCCCGCCTGTTCCTGGATCGCGGCGATCACGGTCGGGTGCTGGTAGCCGATGTTGGTGTAGACGAGCCCGCTGGTGAAGTCCAGGTAGCGGTTGCCGTCGTAGTCCCAGAAGTAGGACCCCTCGGCGCCGGCGACGGCGAGCGGATCGATGAGGCCCTGGGCGGACCAGGAGTGGAACACGTGCGCGCGGTCCGCGGCCTTCACGGCCGCACCGGCCGCGGGGTCGGCGTACGGGGCATGAGGGGCATGAGGGGTCATGCGGCCGAGCGTAAGTGCTGGCGGGGGGCGGCCTCCATGGCCACCTTGTACGGCCTGGGCCGGATGGTTCGGCAAGGTGTCGCCTCCCGCCCGCCCTCTCCCATTGACAGCATACTGTCCAAATGACAGCCTTCTGTCATCAAGCCGAGGAGGCCATCATGTCCAGCAGCAGCGCCGGGACCGTGCATCTCGCCGTTTACGACACCTTCGCCGACTGGGAGACGGGGTACACGACCGCCCATCTCACGCAGAACGGCTACACCGTGCGGACCGTGGGGCTCTCCCGGGAGCCGGTGACGACCATGGGCGGCCTGCGCGTCCAGCCCGACCTGGCGCTGGACGAACTACGGGCGCGGGACAGCGCGTTGCTGATCCTGACCGGCGCGTCCGGCTGGGACACGGGCGAGACGCTGACCCCGTTCGCACGGACGGCCCGGGAGTTCCTGGAGGCGGGGACGCCGGTCGCGGCGATCTGCGGGGCGACGGCCGGGCTGGCCCGGGAAGGGCTGCTGGACGACCGGGCGCACACGAGCGCGGTCTCCTTCTACCTCGCGGCGACCGGGTATGCGGGCGGCGGGCGGTACGTGGAGGCGGACGCGGTCACGGACGCCGGGGCGGGCGGGGCCGGGAGCCTGGTCACGGCCGGGCCGACGGAGCCGGTGGCGTTCGCGCGGGAGGTGTTCGGGCTGCTCGGGGTGTACGACGCGAAGAAGCTGGACGCGTGGTACCGGCTGTTCCACGATTCGGACGCGAGCGCGTACGAGGTGTTGCAGGGTGAGTAGCGAGGGTGCGGGGCGCGTTCCGTCCGATCAGGAGTTGCTGAGCCGCGCGGCGCTGACGGTGTTCCGGCTGAACGGCCAGTTCCTGTCGGTGGCCGACGAGTTGGCGCGGCCGGGGGGGCTCACCTCGGCGTGGTGGCAGGTGCTGGGAGCGGTGCTGGTGGAGCCGTCACCGGTGGCGGGGATCGCCCGGACGATGGGCATCACCCGGCAGAGCGTGCAGCGGATCGCGGACCTGCTGGTCGAGCGGGGTCTCGCGGAGTACGCGGAGAACCCGGCCCATCGGCGCGCGAAGCTGTTGCGGGTGACGGAGGCGGGGCGTGACGCGGTGGCCCGGATCGGGCCGCCCCACGCGGAGTTCGCCGCGCGGCTGGCGGGGGAGGTGGGGGCGGAGGACCTGGCCGGGACGGTGACCGCGCTGGAACGCCTGTCGGAGGCCCTGGACGCCTTGACCGCCGCGGACCGGGGCGCTTCCACTCCGTCCGGCGGGTGAGGACGAGCCCTGGCTCCCCGCCCGACCCGGCTGCCACGCGGTGGAGTTGCTCGACGCGGAGGCCCCGGAAACCCCGGAGGGCCTGAACACACCGGAGGCTTCGGGAACCCCGGTGGACCCGGGACGGGCGCGGGACAGGACGGACCCGGGACGAGCGCGGGCCTGATCTACACCGAGGCGGGCTGACGCCGCCGGGCGGCGCCGTGGCCCTCCGGCGGCGCACCACGGCCGCCCGGAGGCGCCGCGGCCGTCCCGCCACGTGTCACGAGCGCCCGCCGGCGCCGCGGTCACTCCTCGGCACCGCGGTCACCGGCCCCTCCTCGCACCCGCGGGCCAGTTCCGCCAGCCGTTCCGCGTCCACGGTGCCCGGTTCGGCGGACCAGAGCACGAGTTGCTGTTCCGGCGCTCCGGCGTAGCGGAAGGTGTCCCAGTCGAGGGTGAGCTCGCCGACCCCGGGGTGGGCGATGCGCTTGTTGCCGAAGTCCTGATGGGCGACGCGGTGTTCGGCCCACCAGACCCGGAAGTGCCGGTCCGCCACGGACAGTTCGCCCACCAGAGCGGTCAGGGCCGGATCGTCCGGGTTGGTGCCGGCCTCCATCCGCAGCACTTCCACGCACGTGCGGGCGACGTCCTCCCACTCCGGGTAGACCTCCCGCATCACCGGGTCGAGGAAGACCATGCGGACGTAGTTGCGCTCGGCCTCCGGCACGGCCCCGAAGTCGCACAGGAGCGCCGCCGCCAGCGGGTTCCACGCGAGGATGTCGAGGCGTGGCCCGAAGACGAGGGCGGGCGTCCCGCCGAGCTGGCCCAGGAGCCGCGCCAGGTGCGGGTGGACCGTGGGCCGGGCCCGTCGGCGCGGCGCGGCGCGGCGGCTCCCCGCGCGGGCGGCCTGGTCGATCAGCCCCTCCGCGTAGGCCCGCTGGTCGCCGTCGAGCCGCAGCGCCCGCACCAGCGCGTCGAGCACCGGCTGCGAGGGCGCGAGACGGCCCTGCTCGATGCGCACGTAGTAGTCGGTGCTGATCGCGGTCAGCTCGGCCACCTCCTCGCGGCGCAGCCCCCGGACGCGGCGCTGGGTGTGGGCGCGTTCGGGCAGCCCCACCTGCGCCGGGGTGAGCTCCCCCCGGCGGTGCTTGAGCAGTTCGCCCAGCTCACGAAGATGCGCGGAACCGGTCATGGACCCAGCATGGCAGTGGTGCCCGCCCTCTGCCTGGGACAGATCCTTCCTAGGAAGCCGCCCGACCTTCTCCCCGCCCCCCGCCCGGCCGGAGAGTGGTTGCAGGCCGCGGATCACCGGCCGCCCCCCACGACCCCGTCAGGAGAACGACATGAGGACCGACGTCCGCTTCCCGACCAACGGCCTCCAGCTCGCAGGCCACCTCTACCTCCCCGAGGACGCCGACGGCCCGCTCGCCGCGATCGTCGTCGGCCACCAGACGACCGGCGTCAAGGAGCAGTCCCCGGCGGTGTACGCCGAGCGGCTGGTCGCCGAGGGGTTCGCCGTCCTGACCTTCGACGCCGCCTTCCAGGGCGAGTCCGAAGGCATGCCCCGCGGCCTGGAGGACCCCTTCCAGCGCGCCGAGGACTTCCGTGCGGCGGTCTCCTACCTCACCACCCGGCCCGAGATCGACGCCGACCGCATCGGTGTGATGGGCGTGTGCGGCTCGGGCGCCTACGTGCCCTACGCCGCCCAGACCGACCACCGCATGAAGGCCGTGGCCGGCGTGTCCGGCACCGATGTGCCCAGCTTCTTCCGCGAGGGCGACCCCGAGGGCTGGCAGCAGATGGTGGCCCGCTCGGGTGAGCTGCGCAGCGCCGAGGCGGCGGGCGAGCCCGCGGTCACCTTCGCGGTGCTGCCGGAGAAGGCCGACGCCGACACCCCGGCGCCGACCGCCGACTTCGTCGACTACTACAAGACGCCGCGTGGTCACCACCCGCGCTCCACGGGTGACGTGGTCGTCCGCAGCGCCGACCTGCTCGACCAGTTCGACTCCTTCGCCGACGTGGCGAAGATCGCCCCCCGTCCGCTGCTCATGATCGCCGGCACCGAGGCGGTGACCCGCGGGTTCTCCGAGAAGGCGGTCGCCGACAGCCCCGGCAACGCCGAGCTGTTCCTGGTCGAGGGCGCCAGCCACGTGGACCTGTACGACCGCGACGCGTACGTCACGCCCGCCGTCGCCAAGCTCACGGAGTTCTTCCGGAAGCACCTCGGCTGACGCCGCCGTTCTCCGCGCCCCCGTCCGCGGCCGGCTCCGCCCTCGCGGCGGGGGCCGGCCGCACGGCCGTACCGGGCTCCGCCCCCGTAACGGCGTCGGGGACGGGCCCCGCAGCCGTACCGGCCGCCGACCGCGCGCCCGCGCCACCGCCCGGAACCGCGCCGTCGTCCACGCCCGCCCCGGGCTTCGGCTCCGGCTCCGGCCCCGGGCCCGCGCCGGGGAGGGCCCCCGCAGCCGCCCCGCTCGCCGGGGTCCGCAGCGCCCCGGTGATCAGCGACGCGCCGCCCAGCAGCACGAGCACCACCACCATCGCGTTCCGCAGGCCCACGTGGTCGGCCAGGAAGCCCAGCGACGGCGGGCCGACCAGGAAAGCCGCGTAACCCGCCGTCGAGACCGCCGCCACCCGGGCCGAAGCGTTCCGCACGCCCTCCCCCGCCGCCGAGACGGTGACCGGGAAGCCCAGCGAGGCGCCCAGCCCCCACAGCACCACCGCCACCCCGGCGAGCAGCGCGCTGGAGGAGAAGACGACCAGGGCCACGCCGACCGCCGCCACCACCGCGCTGGCCCGGACCACGGCCGCGGGCCCGTACCGCACCAGCAACGGCCCGCCCGCGAACCGGCCCGTCGTCATCGCCACCGCGAACAGCATGAACGTCAGCGAACCGGCTGTCGCACTCGTCCCGTGCCCGTCCACCATCAGCAGCGGCAACCAGTCGTTGGCCGAGCCCTCCGCGAAGGCCGTGGCCAGCACGATCAGGCCGATCAGCACCAGCCGCCGGTCCCGCCAGACCGCCGCCTGCGCCCGCAGCCCCCCGCCCCGCCTGCCGCCGTCGCCGGTCTCCGGTTCCTCGCGCCCCGTCCCCGCCGGTAGCGCCCGTACGGTCCACGCCCCGGCCGCCGCGACGGCGAGGGCGACCACCGCCAGGTGCCGGCCGACGGGGAAGCCGACCGCCGTCAGCCCCATCCCCAGCAGCGCGCCGATCACGGTCCCCAGGCTGAAGCAGCCGTGCAGCACCGGCAGGATCGGCCGGCCCACCGCCCGCTCGACGGCCGCGCCCTCGATGTTGAACGCCACCTCCGCCAGGCCCATCCCGGCCCCGAACAGCGCGAGCCCGGCGAACACCCCGCCGGACACCTCCAGCGCCGCGCCCCCGGCGACCACCAGCAGCCCGGCCACCAGCAGCGCCGCTCCGGCGGCGATCACCAGCCGCCCGCCGTGCCGGCGCACCAGGGCGCCGGAGACCAGCACGCCCGCCATCGACCCGACCGAAAGCCCGAACAGCACCAGCCCCATCGCGCCCGTGGACACCTCCAGCGCGTCCCGGACGGCCGGGGTCCGGGCCACCCAGGACGCCATACTCACCCCGGTGGCGAGCATGAAGAGAAAGAGCGCGGCGCGCCAGCGGCGGGTGGTGACGTCGATGACCTGCGGGTTCTTCACGGAGCGGCGCCTCGGCAGACGGGTGGGCACGGGAGCGTGCGGGCGGGAACGGACGTGCAGGCGTACGAGCGTACGCTCCAAAGCGTACGTTCGTACACTCGCCTGCGCCGCTCTATGCTGCGACGAGGACCGAGCCGACCGAGGAGGGCGTCACGTGGCGACCGGGCGCACCGACCCCGAGCGGCGGGACCGCATCATCGACGCCACGCTCGACCTCATCGTCGAGGCGGGCGTCGCGGGCGTCTCGCACCGCAAGGTCGCCGCCCGCGCGGGCGTGCCGCTGGGCTCGATGACGTACCACTTCTCCGGCATGGACGCGTTGCTGCACGAGGCGTTCACCCGGTTCTCCGGCACGATCGTCGCCGTCTTCGAGGAGCGCCTCGGCGCGGCGCACACCCCCGAGGAGGCGCGCGAGGCCGTCGCCGACCTCGTCCACCACCTCTCCGGCGGCAACCAGCGCGAGCTGATCCTCACCCACGAGCTGTACACCCTCGCCGCGCGCCGGCCCGCCTACCGCGAGCTGACCCGCACCTGGATGGGCCGCAGCCGCCGCGCCCTGGAGTGGCATTTCGACCCGGCCACCGCCCGTCAGCTCGACGCGCTCATCGAGGGGCTGTCCATCCACCGCGCCCTGGAGACCGAGCCCCACGAGCGGGCCCTCACGGTCGAGGCGATCGCCCGCATCACCGCCCCGCGCCCGTAGGGCCCGCCCGGGCCGGAAGGCCGCCCCGGACGGGCCCCGCCGACTTCCCGAAGTCGTCGGAGGTCGGCAAGTCGCCATGGGTTGCTGTCCCCCGACGCCCCCGGGCTGTTGCTATGGAGTGGTCGCTTTCCTCTGTGGAGAAGGGAGTTCCGCGGGATGCGGACCACAACACTGGGCAGGGACGGGCCGGTCGTCGGACGGCTCGGACTGGGCGCCATGGGGCTCTCGTACCGCTACGCCCCGGGCCAGCGCGACCGGACCAAGGCGGTCTCGCTGGTCCAGGAGGCGATGGACCTCGGGGTCAACCTGCTGGAGACGGCCGGAGCGTACGCGGCCGGGGACAACGAGCGGCTGATCGGCGAGGCCATCCGCGGCAGGCGGGACGAGGTGGTGCTCTGCACCGGCGGCGGCCTGCTCGGCGACCCGGACGGTGGGCTGCGGCCCGCGGGCGGCCCGCAGGCGCTGCGGGACGCGGTCGACGAGAGCCTGCGCCGGCTGCACGTGGACCACATCGACCTCTACCTGCTGCGCCGCGTCGACCCCGGCGTACCGCTGGAGGAGAGCTGGGGCGCGCTGGCGGAACAGGTCTGGGCGGGCAAGATCCGCATGCTGGGGCTGCCCGTCGTCACCGTGCAGGAGGCGCGCGAGGCCGAAGCCGTGCACGAGGCGGCGGCGATGGCGGCTGAGGTGTCGCTGTTCACCCGCTGCGGTCTCGACGACGTCGTGCCGTACGCGGTGGAGCGCCGGATCGCCCTGCTGGCCGGCGCCCCGCTCGGCCGGGGGCTGCTGGCCGGTGCGCTGTCCCGCCACGACGACCTGCCCCCGGACGACTGGCGGCGCACCCAGCCCCGCTTCGCGCCCCGGGCCATCCGCCACAACCACGCGCTCACCCAGGCCGTCGCCCAGGTGGCCGCCCGGCACGAGGCGACCCCCGCGCAGGTCGCCCTGGCGTGGCTGCTGCGGCTCGGCGACCACGTGGTGCCGCTGCCCGGCACGAGGGCGTCCTACCACCTCGCGGAGAACCTCGGCGGCGACCGGGTCCGGCTGACCGAACAGGACCTGACCGACCTGGAGTTCCTGCCCTACCCGGCGGGTGCGCCGGAGACGTGAACCGGCCCCGGACCGCCCCCGCACCGCTGTTCCCGACCCTCCACCACTTATGGAGTTCCTGACATGACGACCTCTCTGGTACGGCGGGTCCTCCCGAGGCCACGGCCACGGGCGGCGACGGCCGGCGTCCACGGAACCACCGCACCCGGGTTCGCCTCGGTGCGCCACTGCTTCGAACGGGCCTGCCGGGAGTCGGGCCCGCCCGGTTCCCAGGGGGCCGCGCTGGCGGTCGTACGGGAAGGGGAACTGGTCGTCGACCTGTGGCACGGCACCGCCGACCCGGTCACCGGCGCCCCGTGGACCGGCGACACCCTCGAACCGCTGCTGACCGGCTCCCACTCCGTCCTGGCCACGGCGGTCCTGCTCCTCGCCGACATGGGGGCGCTCGCCCTGGACCGGCCCGTCGCGGACTACTGGCCGGAGTTCGCGGTGCGCGGCAAGGGCAAGGTGACGCTGCGGGACGTGCTGACGTTCACCGCCCGGCTGCCGGGCATGGTGGCGGGCCTCGACCAGCGGGACGTCGAGAACCCGCGCATGATGGCCGCGCTGCTCGAACTGCACAGCCTGGAGGAGGACCCCCGGGCCGGCGGGGTGCTGCACGGGCCGTGGACCGCGGGGTGGATCGTCGCCGAGGTGGTCCGCCGGGTCGACGGCCGCGACCTCGACCTGTTCTTCCTGGAGGAGATCGCCGGTCCGCTGGGCCTGGACGTCCACTTCGGCCTGGTCCCCGACCAGCTGCCGCACGCCGCCCGCATCTCGTACGACCCGGACTTCCGCGCCCGCTTCCCGGCGCCGGACGGCGGTCCGGACGGCGGCGCGGCGGACCTGTTCGGGCGGGTGTGGAACAACCCGTCCCCGTTCCCCCCGGACGCCGGGGTCTGGAACGAGACCCGGCGGCGGTACGCGCTCGTCCCCTCGCTCGGGGCGTACGCCTCCGCCCGGGGGCTGGCCCGGCTCCAGGGCGTCCTGGCCGCCGACGCCGTACGGGCCCCGGGCGAGGAGCCGCTGCTGCTGTCGCGGCGCACGCTCGACCAGGCGCGGAGCTTCTGGGTCGAGGGGCTGGACCCGCTGCTCGGCGGGGTCAGCGCGTACGGCGAGGGGGGCCTCCAACTCCTCGACGAGGGCCTCCACCCGGCCGTCCGCGCCGGGGCCTTCGGCCACCAGGGCCCCGGCGGCATCGCCTACCAGGCGTGGCCCCAGGCCAGGACCGGGGCCGCGTGGGTCCGCAGCCGGCTGACGGCGGACCCGGGGGCGCGGGTCCTGGACGAGGTGGCGGACGCGGTGGAGCGGGCGGTACGGGAGGCGCCCTGAGGCCGCCGGGCACCGGCCGGGCGCCGCCCGGACGGTCAGGCCCCGCCCGGTTCCGCCGCCGCCAGGCCGGGCGGGGCGGCCCCCGGGCCGGGGCCGTCCGCGGCGAGGCCGTGCAGGAGGACGTCCCAGACCGAGTCCCACACCACCTCCCGGGTCGTGCCGTTCGCGGCCATCGCCCCCTCCGCGAAGTGCGCCAGCATCGCCACCGCCTCCTCGGGCGCCACGCCGGGGCGCAGTCGGCGGGCGCCGTGGGCCCGGTCGAGCAGGGCGCGGAGCACGGGCAGCCAGGTTTCGGCCAACGGCGGTACGCCCTCGGCTGCGTTGGCCTCCAGCCGGCGCGCGGCGCGGACGAAGGAGTCCTCGCGCGCCACCTGGGCCAGCGTGCCGATCAGGACGCGCAGGTCCCTCAACGGGTCGGTGGATGGCGTGAGTTCGTCGACGCAGCGGGAGAACCGGGCGGACCCGATCGCGCGCACCTCCTCGGCCAGGGCGGTCTTGTTCCGGAAGTGGAACGTCAGAGCGCCGATGGAGGTGGCCGCCCGCCAGGCCACTCCCTGGAGCGAAGCGCCCTCGTACCCGTGCTCGGCGAACTCCTCGGCAGCCGCCTCCAACACGGTCCGACGCGTCCTGGCCGCCCGTTCCTGCATGCGCCTTCTCCTTGGACCTCGGCAAGTAGTCGTTGTCTCCCGTAGAAATATAACGAACATTCTCTATGTTTGTTAGTCTGCTGAGCGACGCTCACCTGGGAGGGACCCGCAGTGACGACGATGCACGAAACGCCCGACATGACGGCGAGCCGGCCACTGGGCGACTTGCCCCGGCTCCTGTTCGGCCATTTGCACCGCTCCGACCAGCAGCGTTGGGGCCAGGTGTACCTGCAGGGGCTCCTGCGCACCCACGGGAAGAAGACCGTGCGCCGCATGGCGGCCGTGGTGACCGGTTCGGAGGCGGCCTCGACGTCCCTGCACCAGTTCGTCAACGCCAGCCCGTGGGAATGGGCCCCGGCGCGCGGCGAGTTGGCCCGCTGGGCCGCCCGTTCCCTGCCCGTGCGCGCCTGGACCCTGGCGCCGGCCGTGCTGCCCAAGCGGGGGGACCGCTCACCCGGGGTGCACCAGCGCTTCCTCCCCGAGTCCGGGCGCACCGTCAACTGCCAGCTGGGCATGGGCCTGTTCCTGGACGTCGGCCGGGCCCACGTCCCGGTCGACTGGCAGCTGTTCCTGCCGCCCCGCTTCACCCACGACGAGGCCGTGCGCGACCGGGCGAAGATCCCCGCCACGACCCGGCCCCAGCCCCTGTGGGACCACGCCCTGTCCCTGGTACGGGAGATGACGTCGTGGTCCGACGGGAACACGGCGCCGGTGGTGGCCGACCTGACCACCCTGTGCGACGTCGACCCGCTGGTGCAGCGGCTCCAGGGCGGCGGGCACCCCTTCCTGCTCGCCGTCCCGGGCCAGACCGCCCTAGGCGGGCCCGAAGTGCCGCCGGGCGAGAAGGAGTCGGCGCGCGGCCTGCTGCTGCGCCGGGGCGTCCGGCACCCGGCGGGGGCGGGCCGGCACGTCGTCTCGCACGGGACGACCGTGCACGGGCTGCGCCCGGACGGCGAGCGCACCCGCGGGCCGGGGCGGCTGATGGCGGAGTGGGACGCGGGCAGCGGCCGGCCGGGGCGGATCTGGCTGACCAACATCCCCGACCGGCATCCGGCCGAACTCCTGGAGCTGGCCCGCTCGCCCCGAGGGGCGTCGGCGGCGGTCCACCGCATGGGCGAGGACTTCGGCCTCCTCGACTTCGAGGGCCGCTCCTTCCCCGGCTGGCACCGGCACATGACGCTCGTCTCCGCCGCCTACGCCTGCTCCACCCTGGAGGGTGCGACCCCCTGACTCTTTTGCTTGCTTATACAAATAAATATCGGCCAGGGCGGCTCCTTGCGCACCCCGACCCTCCCCAGATGATTGCACAGGCATGTATCTTGGTGTCATCGCAGTCGAGAAGGGGAGCTGTTCCATGACGATCAACCAACAGCCACGCGCCGCCTCCGACCAGGTCATGTGGGAGGCCGTCCTCGGCCTGCACACCTTCGTGGAGCGCCAGCTCGCCCACACCCTCCAGCGCCGCTACGGCGTCGGACTGTCCGAGTACCGCGCCCTGGAGACGCTCACCCAGGCCGAGAAGGGCGAATGCCGGATGCAGGAGCTCGCGGACCACATCGGACTGGGCCAGAGCTCGGTGACGCGCCTGGTCGGACGCCTGGAGGGCGCCGGTTACGCCTACAAGGACAGCTGCGCCGACGACAAGCGCGGCGTCTTCGCCGTCATCACCGAAGAAGGCCGCAAGCGCTACCAGGAAGCCCGTGCCACGTACGCCGACGTCCTCAGCTCGGCCCTCAACACCGCGAGCGCCGACGACCAGCTCGCCAGGGCGGTGCAAGCGCTGCGCAGCGCCGCCTGACGAGATCGCGCCAGACGGCGGGAGGCGTCCGGGGTAACCCGGCCTCCCGCCGTCTTTGCATGTTCGGGCCTCCACGACCACCCTCCGGGGCTGTGACCCAGGCCACACGAACGTATGAAGTATTTGCTTGACCATGCAAATGAAGGCCCGTAGATTCTTCCTCGTGGCCGGATCAACCAGCCGGCCCACCCGCCCCACCCGTCAGACCCGTGGAACGAGCCAGACCAGTCAGACCGGCCAGACCGCCATCCACCGAGGGGGGATCCGTTGCCTTCGCCTCGCCTGTTGCAGGCATTCAGCAGACATGTGCAGGAACAGCCCGACAGCACCGCGCTCGTCGCCGCCGGCGCCCGGGTCACCTACGCGGACCTGGAGCGGCTGGTCCGCCGGGCCGCCGCGGACCTCGACGGCGTGGACTTCCCATCCGTCCGCGCCCTGTGCGTACCGGCCCACAAGTCGCCGGAGACCGTCGCGCTGCTGCTGGCGGCCTGGCGCCGGGGGGTCAACACCCTGGTCCCGTCGCCCAGCCTCGGCGCCGCCGCCCTGGCCACGCTCACCGCCCAGGCCCACGGACCGCTCACCGCGCTCGCGGTCCCCGGCGGCGGGGCGACCCTGTCGCGGGAGGAGACCGACCCCGCGCTCGCGGAGGGTTTCAGCGCCCCCGACCCCGAGGAGTCGCTGCTGACCCTCACCACCTCCGGGTCCACCGGCGTCCCCAAGCTCGTGCCCATCCGCACCGACGCCTTCGACCGCTTCGGCGACTGGGCCGCGGAGAAGTTCGGGATCGACACGACCACCCGGGCGCTGAGTTTCTCGCCGCTCAACTTCGACCTGGCCCTCCTCGACGTCTGGACGGTCCTGGGGGCCGGCGGCACCGTGGTCCTGGCCGACGCCGGGGCCAGCGGGGACGCCGCCTACCTGCGGGCGCTGACCCGCGACAACGAGGTGACCCTGGTCCAGGGGGTGCCCCTGCTGCACCGGCTCCTGGCCGCGGACGACGCCCGCTACCCGGCGGTCCGCACGGTCGTGTTCACCGGGGAGTCCGTCTCCGAACAGGGGTTGCGGGACGCGTTCGCCGCCTGCCCGGACGCCCGCTTCCACAACGTCTTCGGCTGCACGGAGACCAACGACAGCTTCATCGAGGACATCGACCCGGACGCCTTCGTGCACCCGCTGCCCATCGGCGCCCCGATCGGGGGCACCGAGGCGGTGCTGCTCATCGACGGGCCCGAGGGCACCGAAGTCCTCCAGGGGCCCGGCACCGGCGAACTGCTGGTCCACACCCCCTTCCAGACCTGCGGATACCTCGAACAGGCCCGGAACGCCCACGCGTTCATGCCCGACCCGCGCGGCGGCGGCGCCATGTTCTACCGCACCGGCGACCTCGTCCACCGCGACGCCGACGGACGCCACTTCCTCCAGGGACGTACCGACTTCCAGGTCAAGGTGCGCGGCGTGCGCACCAACACCCTGGAGGTCGAGACCGTCCTCGGCGGCCACCCGGACGTCGTCGAGGCCTGCGTGGTCGCCCTGCCCTGCCCCGAGGCCGGCACCCGGCTGCACGCCGAAGTGGTGCGCCGGGACGGGACCTCCCTCAGCTCGCTGGGTCTGCGGGCGTACGCGGCGAAGCACCTGCCGCGGCACGCCGTGCCCAGCTCGGTCGCGCTCGCCGGCACCCCGCTGCCGAAGACCCCGACCGGCAAGCCCGACCGCAACTCGATCAAGAAGACCCGACTGAACGGAGACCGCTGATGAGCACCGCCGGCACCGACCCGATCCGCGACTACATCGTCCAGGACTTCCTCTCCGGCGAGGACGCCGAGGACCTGACCGACGACTTCGACCTCATCGAGAGCACCGTCGTGAACAGCCTCGGCCTGGTCCGCCTCATCTCCTGGATATCGGAGACGTACGGCATACCGGTGGACGACATCCCGCTGGAGCCGGCCGCCTACCGCACCCTCGCGGACATCCGCCGCTTCGTCGACGAGGCCGCGCCGGCCACCGTCTGACCGGCGGCCCCGCACCCCCGCACTCCGCGTACCCGTCCCCCCACACGCGGCGCACCGCACCTCTGCACCTCTGCACCTGCACCTGGTCACGTCCGGAACACAACGATGACAGGAGTTCTCCCATGATCGTCCGTTCTCTCTCCGACGTCCCCGCGGTCGAGTGGGGCAGCGGCACCAGCCACCGCCTCCTCACCGAGAAGGACGGGATGGGCTTCACCGTCTGCGAGACGCTGGTCCGCCAGGGCACCTCCAGCGCGCTGCAGTACCTCGGCCACCTGGAGGCCTGCTACTGCATCGGCGGCTCCGGCGAGGTCGTCACCACCGACGGCGTCCGCCACAAGATCATGACCGGGACCATCTACGCCCTGGACAAGAACGACGCCCACCACCTGATCGCCTCCGACGACGAGGACCTCCTGCTCGTCTCGGTCTTCAGCCCGGCGCTGCGCGGCGACGAGAAGCACTCGCTCTCCGACGACGGCTTCTCCCGCTACTGATCCGCACCGCCGGGGGGGGGGGGGCGCCGGGGCGGCCCCCCCCCCCCCCCCCCCCCCCCCCCCCCCCCGGCGGGCGCCCCCCGCCCCCCCCCCCGCGTCGGCGGGTACGCGCCCCGGGGGCGGGGGGCCCCCCCCCCCCCCGCGCCCCCCGCCGCGGGCGCCCCCCCCCCGGCCCCCCCCCCCGGGGGGGGGGGGGGCCCCGCGGGCCCGCCCCCGCCCCCGGCTCCCCCAGCGCCCGCGACCGGTGAAAGGCAAGGCAGAGCACCCATGGCAGCAGAGAAGGACACGGATCCCTACGGCCTCACCGCGCCGTACGCCGACGAGTTGAACGACGACGTCACCCGCTGGGACCGCGCCGGCGAGTTCCCGCACGAGAAGTGGAAACCGCTCCAGCGGTCCGGCCTCTTCACCCTCCCCTTCGCCCCGGAGTACGGCGGCGCGGGCCGGACGCTCACCGAGACCATGGCCGCGCTGGAGGGGCTCGGCCACACCAGCCGGGACGCCGGGCTGAACTTCTCCGCCTCCACGCAGATCGTCAGCGTCGGCATCCCGCTCCAGGCGTTCGGCTCCTCGGACCTGCGCGAGCGCTACCTGCCGCGGGTCACCTCGGGCCAGGCCATCACCGCGCACGCCATCACCGAACCGGGCCACGGTTCGGACGTGATGAACATCCGCACCACGGCCGTCCGCGACGGCGACGACTACGTACTCAACGGCGGCAAGCTGTTCATCACCAACGCCCCGGTCGCCGACCTCTTCCTGCTCTACGTCCGCACCGGCAAACCGGGCGCGTTCGGGCTGAGCACCTTCCTCGCCGAGCGCTCCACCCCGGGCCTGGAGGTCGGTGAACCGCTGGACACGATGGGGCTGCGCACCTCCCCGATCAGCGAGGTCACGCTCACGGACGTCCGGCTGCCCGTCGCCAACCGCCTCGGCAGCGAGGGCGCCGGCTTCCTGATCATGGACCACGTGATGAAGCGGGAGGTCCTCTTCTCCTTCGCGGTCAACCTCGGCGAGATGACCCACCGGCTGAAGCGGGTCGTCGAACACGCCACCACCCGGCAGCAGTTCGGCGCCTCCATCGGCAAGAACCAGGCGGTCGCGCACAAGATCGCGGACATGCGGATCGCGGTCGAGACGGCCCGCAAATGGCTGTACGACACCGGCCGCAAGGTCGAACAGGGCAAGGACGCCTCGCTGGACGTGGCCGCCACCAAGATCGTGGTCAGCGAGGCCAACCAGCTCACCGCCCGGCACGCCATCCAGATCTTCGGGGCCCGCGGCTACCTGACCGAGACGGGCATCGAGCGCGAGCTGCGCAACGCCACCGCCGGCTCCATCTACTCCGGCACCAACGAGATCCAGCGCAACTGCATCGCCGCCCTGATGGGCCTGTGACGAGAGGTACGCCATGACCGAGACCCTGACCGAAGCCGCCCCCGCCTCCGAGCGGCCGACCGCGGACGACCTGGCCCGCCTCACCGCGGCCACCGACTTCCTCGACCACGAGCACCCGACCGTCCGGGCCTTCGTCGACAAGGCCCTCAAGGGCATCGACCGCGACGCCGCCGGCCCGGTCGACCTCGCCGTCACCCTCTACTACGCGGTCCGCGACGGCATCCACTACGAGGTCTACGGCGCCGACCTGTCGCCGCAGGGCCTGCGGGCGTCCAGCATCATCACCGGCGGCAAGGGCTTCTGCCTGCACAAGTCCGTGCTGTACGCCGCCTGCTGCCGCGCGGTCGGCATCCCCGCCCGGCTGCACTACAGCGACGTCCGCAACCACCTCGCCTCCGAACGGCTGCGCTCCTACATCGGCGGCGACGTCTTCTTCCACGGCCTGGCCACCGTGTACCTGGAGGGCCGCTGGCTCCAGGTCACCCCGGTCTTCAACAAGCTCCTGTGCCGGCTCTACGGCATGACCCCGCTGGAGTTCGACGGCCGCAGCGACAGCCTCTACCACCCCTTCGACGCGCAGGGGCGGCAGAGCATGGAGTTCCTCACCGACCACGGCGACTTCGACGACGTCCCGTACGCGTTCGTGATGGAGAACATGCGCCGCAAGCACCCGAAGTTCCTCGACGAGGGCGGCACCGGGACGGTGAGCGGCGGTTCGCTCGCCGACGAGGCGACCGCCTGAGCGCGGGCCCGGCCCGGTCTCCGTACGCGCGCCCGGGCCCGCACACCGGCAGCACCCGCACACCGGCAGGACCCGTACACCGGCACGGCACAGCAGAAGAGCGGCAGAAGAAGCAGAAGAAGCAGAAAGAAGAGGAGAAGCACCCCATGACGCAGTTCCAGGCCCGTGAGGACGGCTGGGGCGCGGTCGCCCGCGTCGGCGTCGTCGTCCCGCACGCGGACGTCGGGCCCGAGTCCGAGCTCCAGGCGATGGCCCCGCGCGACGTCTTCATCCACGGCTCCCGCGTCCACTTCGGGGCGATGCGCCCCGGCGGGGAGATGGACCCCAAGATCCCGCACGACCCGGTGCGCGCCTTCATCGACCCGCCCTTCATCGACGACGCCGTCGAGCTGCTGGCCGCCTCCCCGCTGGACTCCATCGCCCTGGGGTTCACCAGCTCCTCCTACGTCCTGGGCGCCGACGGCGAGCAGAAGCTGTTCGAGCGGCTCGCGGAGCGGACCCGCGGCATCCCGCTGACCGGTACCGCCCACGCCGCCGCGGCCGGCTTCCGCGCGCTGGGCGCCGAGCGGATCGCCCTGGTCAACCCGCCGTGGTTCGACGACGAGCTGTCCGCCCTGGGCGCCTCCTACTTCGGTGAGCGCGGCTTCGACGTCGTCCACCACGCCCCCTGCGGCCTGCCCAGCAACCAGAAGCTGATCACGCCGGAGGCGCTGGTGAAGTGGATCGAGTCCGACGTCGCCCCGCACCGGCCCGACGCGGTCCTGGTCGCCGGGAACGGCATCCGCGCCGTCGGCACCATCGCCGGCCTGGAGGAGACCGTCGGCTTCCCCGTCCTCACCGCGAACCAGGTGCTCTTCTGGCACGCGCTGCACGCCGCCGGCGGCAGCGGGGCCGCCGCGCGGATCACCGACTACGGCGCCCTCTTCGGCGTCCTCCCCGAGACCGGGAGCGTGGCCCGATGAGCCTGCTGCCCGCCTACGGCTACCAGGCCGCCGTGCAGGAGAGCTGCGACACACCGGAGTACCACCTCCCGCTCGTGTGCTGGCGCGACGACGACACCGGGGTGCGCGGCATGGTGCTGTACCGCGGGGCGCTGCGCCCGGCGGAGCAGGTGCCGGGGTTCCGGCGCTACCTCGCCTCCGAGGAACTGGAGCAGTACGCCACGACCGGCCCGTGGCCGCTGCTCGCAGCCACCGTCTGATCCGACCCGTGGCGGGGGCCGGCCGGGCCCCCGCCGCATCAGGAGCCGTATCGACATGACACACGACTTCACCTGGTCCGACGCTCCTCCGGGCGAGGTCCTCGATCCGGTGGGGATCTGGATCGTCCGGGCCCCGGCCGGGCAGCGCCTCCCGCCCGACGGATCCCCGCCCGACTGGCTGGACGAGAAGGAGCGGAGCCGCCTGGCGTCGATACCGCAGCACGCCGGGCGGGAGTCCTACGCCTTCGCCCACTGGGCGCTGCGGAGCGTGCTCGGCTCAACGCTCGGCTGCTCGCCCGGCACCGTCGGTTTCCTGCGGCAGCCCTGCCCCGGCTGCGGCGGGGCGCACGGGCGGCCGGCCATCCGGGAGCCGGCCCCGGTCGGCGAGCCCCTGGAGTTCTCGATGTCGCACAGCGGGGACCACGTCGCCATCGCGGTCGCCGAGGCCACCATCGGCATCGACATCGAGTCCTGGCCGACCCCGGAGTCGGTCGCCGGCTACCTGCCGTTCCTCCACCCCCGGGAGCAGCAGTGGCTGGGGGGCCGCGCGGGCGACGAGCTGGTCCGCGACTTCGCCCGGCTGTGGACCCGCAAGGAGGCCATGGCCAAGGCGACGGGGCAGGGCATGGCCGCCGTCATGAACCGGCTGGACCTCACCGGTCAGCCGCTCGGCTGGCGGGTGCGGCAGCTGCTCGCCCCTCCGGGGTACGAGGCCAGCTTCGCGGTCCCGGCCTCGGTGCACGTCGCGGTGACCGTGTACGAGGAACTGCCGGAGCCCATGCCGCAGTTGGCCCCGGCATGATCGCGCGGCGGGCGGTCCGCGCCCCTCTTCGGGGGGTGCGGGCCGCCCGCCGCGCCATGGCCGGGGCCGGGCCGCCCGGGTCTCCCCGGCGCCCGGCCCCGGCCCGCCGCGGGGGAGGTCAGTGGATGGTCACCTCGGCGGTGAACACCTGGACGCCGTCCTGCTCGACCCGGACGGGTATCCGGCGCCGGTCCGTGCCGACGGGGACCGGCTCGCCGGCCACGACCACGGCGGGGGCGTCGAACTCGACGTACCGCACGAAGTCCGTCCGCATCCCGATGACGGCCGTGCCCGGGCCGCCGACGTCGTGCGCCGCCTGCCGCGCCGCCTCCAGCAGGAGCATCCCGGGCACGTGGTCCACCACGTGGTCGAAGAGCACCGGGTGGGCGGGGTCCACCCGGAGCAGCCAGCGGCCGGGCCGCTCGCCGCCCAGCGCGGGCGACAGGACCACGTCGTCCGGGGAGGTGCGGCCCACCCGCCGCGGGTCCACCGGCGGCCCCACCGGGAGGCAGCCCTCCTGCGCCGCGTCGAGGTCCGCGTAACTCCCCCGCAGGCGACGGTAGACGGCGGCGGGCTGGTTGTTGAAGCGGGTGTGCGCGACCCCCATCAGCCGCTTGCCCAGGTAGACGTCGGTGTCCATCGTCATACCGGCGAACCTGCTGCCGCGCCGCACCACGTCCGAGCAGGACACCACCAGGCGCACCTCGTCCGAGGCGGTGACCAGCGAGGCCGCCGGCTCGACCGTGAAGCTGAACTCCTCCCACGCCTGCTTGTACTCCCGCGGCACGTCGTGCACCGCGTGGGACAGCAGCGGAACGGCCTGGCGCACGGTCTCCGCGAGGAGCAGCGGATCGTACGATCCCTGCGACGGCCGGTAGAAGTCGTGCCCCCGCGGCCAGCGCGCCGTGAGCACGCAGTGGCCCGGGCTCGTCTCTAACCAGGTTCTGAGCAGGACTTCCTCGCCCCGAAGCTTGTGCACCTGCCACTGGTGCACCTGCGACTGCTGGACCGGCTGCACATCACGGCTCAGTACAGAAACAGACAACTTGGCCCCCCAAGGTCGACGGTGTGCGCGGGCGGGCGGTCACGGAAGGATCCGCGATCAGCACTCCCTGCCCTCGCTCCAAAAATAATGTTTCTTTTGTTTTCTCAAGTCAAGGGGGGCTCGTTCTTCGATCTTTCGCGGGATCGTTTCAAGATCAGAGCCAACTCAACTACTGCATAACGGACTTGCCTAGACCACCGCTCACCCGGCTAACATAAGGAGCATTCTTTTTGGGAAGGTGAGTGTCATGGCACAACCGAAACAGGAGCGGGCGGAGCAGACCCGTCGCGCCCTCCTGCACGCCGCCGCAGAGGTCTTCGACGAGTTCGGCTACGCGGGGGCCAGCATCACCCGCATCCTCAAACGGGCCGGTGTGACGGCGGGAGCGCTCTACTTCCACTTCGGCTCCAAGGAGGACCTGGCCAAGGCGGTGATGAACAGCCAGCCGGAGACCCTGGTGCCGCTGCTCGCCGCCGGCGGCCTCCAGCGCCTCATCGACCTCACCCTCGTCTGGTCGTGGCAGCTCCAGCGCGATCCGCTGCTGCGGGCCGGCGTACGACTGACCAACGAGCAGGCGTCCATCGACGGCACCCTCAACGCCGACCCGTACGAGAACTTCCGCGGGATCATGGTCAGCTGCCTGCACGAGGCGATGGAGTCCGGCGAGCTGCAGCCGGGCGTGGACCCGTCCGTGGTCGCGGAGTTCGTGGTGGCCGCCTGTACCGGAATGCAGATGTACTCCAACGTCGTCAGCGGCCGCCGGGACCTTCCCGACCGCACCCAGCAGATGTGGAACCTGATCCTGCCGGGCCTCGCGGTCCCGTCCGTGATCACCCGCGCCGAGACGTCCCCCGCCCGCGGCAGCGCGCTGATGTCCTGACCCGAACGCTCCGCCCCACCGACCGGCCGATGCGTCCGACCGGCCGGTCCCTCCAGCACGCCCGGCTGTCCTGCCCCGCTCCGCCCGTTCCGACGAACCCTACGGAGAAGCATGCTCACCCTGCGCCTGGTCGCCCTGAACATCGACGGTGTCCTGCTCAACGACACCTTCAGCCCGGTGATCCACCACTTCGTCACCGCCCGGGGCGGTACGTACTCCGCCGAGCTGGAGAGGTCCGTCTTCTCCCAGCCGCAGCACATCGCCGGCCGGCTGCTCGCGGCCGCCACCGGCGGCGCCATGAGCGGCGAGGAGGCGCTCGCCGCCTACTTCGAGGACCGCGCCGCCCACCTCGACCGCCACCCGGTCACGGTCACGCCGGGCACCGGTGAACTGCTCCACCGGCTGCGCGGCGCGGGCCTGCGCACGGTCTGCTACGGCGGCCTGGGCAAGGACCACTTCGACCGCCATCTGGGCCGGTACGCCGAGCTGTTCGACGGGCCCGGCTACGTCTGCACCAACGACTTCCGCCCCGGGCTGAGGGAGATCACGCGGGAGGTGTTCGGACTCCGCCCCGAGCAGGCCCTGTTCGTCGACGACGTGGCCCGGGTCGCCGACGCGGCCCGGGAGCTGGGCGCCGGCTTCGTCGGCCGCCCCTCCGCCTTCGTCCACAGCCACCAGCCCGCCCTGATGGCGGAGGCCGGGGTACGCCACCTGATCAGCGGGCTCGACGAGCTCGACGACGCCCTGGTGCGGCGGATCGACCGGGACCTCGCCGCGGGCGCGTTCTGGCGGACCGCGCCGGCCGCCGCCGGGGCCGGAGCCCCGGCGTGACGGCGGGGGGCCCGCTGCTGCCCGGCAAGGTCGCGCTGATCACCGGCGCCTCCAGCGGCATCGGCGCCGCGGCGGCCGGGCACTTCGCCGCCGAGGGGGCGGCCGTCGTCCTCGTGGCCCGCAGGGCGCACCTGGTCGAGGAGGCCGCCGAGCGGATCAGGAAGGGCGGGGGGCGGGCCGTGGCCGTGCCGGGCGACGTCACCCGCCGGGCGGACATGGACCGGGCCGTCGCCACGGCGGTGGACCGGTTCGGCGGGCTCGACTGCGCGTTCAACAACGCCGGGTCCGCCGGCGCCGGAACCCTTCTGCACGAGCTGTCCGAGGACGAGTTCGACCGCACCCTCGACGTCAACCTGCGCGGGGTGTGGAACTGCCTGCGCGCCCAGCTCCCCGCCATGATGGCGACCGGCGGCGGCGCGGTCGTCAACACCTCCAGCGTCGCCGGGGTGCGCGCCACCTCCGCGTCCGCGCCCTACGTGGCCGCGAAACACGCGGTCCTCGGCCTGACCCGCGCGGCCGCCGCCGAGTACGGCGAGCACGGCATCCGCGTCAACGCCCTCGTGGTGGGCGGCACCGACACGGAGATGATGGACGGCGTCCTCGCGGCCGGGCCCGCCGTCCGCGCCGGCTTCGGCGGCAAGGCCATCCAGCGCCGTCTCGCCGATCCGGTGGAGATCGCCCGCGCCGCCGCCTGGCTCTGCTCGGACGCCTCCTCGTTCACCACCGGGGCCGCCCTGGCGGTGGACGGCGGCCGTACGGTTCTGTGACGGGTACGCCCCCGGCGTCCGCCGCCCATTCCGGATGGGGGGCGGACGCCGGGGGCGTACCGTCGCGCGATGCGTCGGGGCGGGAGGCGTCAGACCTGGAGCGCGCCGGGCCGGTCGGTGACCTGCCGCTCGGCCGCCGGGGCCGCGGCCGCCTCGGGCTTCGTGCGGTCGGCGAGCTTGAGCCAGATGACCCCGACGATGATGACGGCCAGCCAGAGGCCCTTGGCCAGGGTGAGGGTCTCGTCGAAGAAGAGCGGGCCGAAGACCGCGGCGCCGACCGCGCCGATGCCCGCCCAGACGGCGTAACCGATGCTCACGTCGATCGTGCGGAGGGCGAGGCTGAGTGCGTAGAGCGTCAGCAGGAAGAACACCACGGCGACCAGGGACCAGGTCAGCCGGGTGAAGCCTTCGCTGCCGCCGACGGCGAGTGCGTAACCGATCTCGAAGACTCCGGCGAGCAGGAGGGAGAGCCAGGCGTTGGTGGAGCTCTTGGCCGCGTTGGACATGGGAGGTGGGTCCTCTCTCAGAGGTGTCGTCAGGGGGTGTGCGGGGTGGGCCGCTTGCGGCGCCGGGGAAGGTGCGCGGGGCTCAGGCGGAGCCGCTGAGCTGCAGGCCGACGACACCGCCGATGACGAGGAGGATGCCGATCGCCTTGTTGACGTTCAGGCGCTGGCCGAAGAACAGGGCGCCCAGGACGGTGATGCCGACGCCCGCGACGGACGTCCACAGGGCGTAGCCGACGCCGACGTCGAAGGTCAGCAGGGCCTTGCTGAGGAAGAAGGTGGCGGCGGCGCCGCTGGCCAGGGTGATCCCGGTCCACTTGCGGTTCTTGAAACCCTCCGCCTTTCCGGCGGCGATGGCGACCGTGATCTCGAAGGCGACGGCGATGGCGAGGTAGAGCCAGTGCATGGGAGGTCCTTCCGTGCGGTGGGTGAGAGGGGTGGAGAGGGGCGAGGAGTGGAGCGGAGTACAGGGGGGACGCGGAGCGCCGTTCGCCGGACGGGGCGTCGGTCCGGCGGCGCTGCGGGTGCGGCGCGTGTGGCGTCGCGGCGCGTCGGGGGGGATGCGCGGCGGGCGGGGCCCCGGTCAGTACCGGGCCCGGTCCATGGTGAGGAAGTCCTGGAAGGGCTGCTCCGCCTCGGGGAGCTGGAGCGCGGTGACCCTGAGGGGCCAGCGCTCGGGGTCCTCGGCGAAGAGGGTGTACGTGCTGGTGTAGTCGAAGCCGTACCGGGCGGCGGTGCGGCGGTCGGCGGCGTGCACGATGTGGCCGATGCCGGCGAACCGCGCCGCCATGTAGCACAGGGCGCAGGGCTCGCCCGAGGCGATCAGGGTGGCCCCCGCCACGGCGCGGATGCCGTGCCGGGTGGTGGCCTCCCGGATGGCGACGACCTCGGCGTGCGCGGTCGGGTCGTTGTCCTCGCGGACCCGGTTGAAACCGGTCCCCAGGATGCGTCCGCCGCCCACGACCACTCCGGAGAACGGGATTCCGCCCTCTGCGACGTGCTCGCGGCTGAGCCGGATCGCCTCGTGGGCGTATCCCATCAGTTCGCTGTCGTGTGTACCCATGAGCAGTTCGTCTCCCGAGTTGCCCTGTAGCGACCGTGCATCTCATGCATTTGCTTGCACAGACAAGCAGATTGCTTCACAGATCTCCGCCGGCGGCGCGACCCGATGACACTAATCTTGCATGTGCATGTAACCGGAGTCAAGCGGGGGCGTGCGTACGCGCGTTGTCCAGGGTCGCCAGCGGCTCCAGCACCCCGGGGTCGAACGGCGTGGGAGCGGTTCCCGCCGCCACCCGGAGCGGCAGGTCGGGGTCGGCCAGCGCGCCCGTCCCGATCGCCAGGAGGTCGGCGTGGCCCTCCTCCAGGACCCGACGCGCCACGGCCTCCCGGTGCAGCGCGCCGTTGGCGACGACGGGGAGCCCGGTCGCCGCCCGGGCGAGCGCGGGAAGCGTCCGCCCCTCGGGGAACCAGTCGCGCCCGCTGCCGGCCAGGTGCAGGTAGTCGGCCCCGGCGTCGGCGGCCGTCGTGAAGACCTCCGCCGCCTCGCCCTCCCCGCCCGGCCAGCGCCAGGCGGGATCGTTGATCTTCCCCTGGGAGAACCGGACGCCGACCGCGAAGCCGGGCCCGGCCGCGGCTCTGACCGCGGCCGTCACCTCCCGGACGAGCCGCAGCCGCCCCGGGAGGCCGCCGCCGTACTCGTCGGTGCGCAGATTGGTGTACGGGGTCAGGAACTGGTCGAGCAGGTAGCCGTTGGCCGCGTGGATCTCCACCCCGTCGAAGCCGGTCTCCCGGGCGCGGACGGCGGAGGCGGCGAAGCCCGCGACGACCTCGGCGATCTGGCGGCGGGTCAACTCCATCGGCACGGGCCAGGGCCCGTCGCCCCGGTACTTGGCCAGCTGCTCGCCCAGCGGCCGTACGGCGGAGGGGGCCGCGGCCCGGTCCCGGAACCGGTTGCCCTGCGAGACGGCCCCGGCGTGCATCAGCTGCAGGACGACGCGCGCGCCCGCGGCGTGCGCCCGGTCGACGACCGGCCGCCAGGCTGCGGCCTGCGCCTCGTCCGTGATGCCGGGCTGGTGCAGGTAGCCCTGGGCGAAGGCCCGGTCGGTGTAGGTCCCCTCGGTGATCAGGAGGCCGAAGCCGCCCTCGGCGAAGGCCGCGTAGTACGCGGCCATCTCCTCGGTGGCCCGGCCGTCCCCGGTCGCCGAGACGCGGGTCATGGGGGCGACGGCGTACCGGTTGCGCAGGTCGAGGCCCGCGAGCCGGAAGGCGGTGAGGGCGGGGTGGGTTCCGGGCACCTCAGCAGCTCCCGTCGATGCCGCAGGCCGCGCCGTAGCCGTCGCCCTCCACCTGCTGCGCCCGGGCGTCGAGGATCGCCTTGCGGAGCTGGGCGGGGCGCGGGACGCCCTCGATCCGGGTGTCGCCGACGAGGATGGTGGGAACGGCCTGCACGCGGTGGGCCGCCGCCTCCCGCAGCGCCTCCTGGTGCCGCTCGCGGTACCTGCCGTCCTCCAGCGCGGCCCGGAAGCCGGCCTCGTCGAGCCCGATCCCGCCGGCCAGGGCGGTGAGGACGTCGAGCTGCCCGAGGTCCTGGCTCTCCTGGAAGAAGGCGCGGAACATCCGCTGGTTGTAGGCGGTACCCAGGCCGTGCTCGGCCGCGTACTGGTAGCCCTCGAAGGCGAGCGCGGTGTACGGCTGGGGCGAGACGTCCGGGAGCTTGATGTCGACGCCCAGGCGGCGGGCCATGGGGTAGACGGCCCGCTCCCAGATGCTCGGCAGGTACTCGTCCTCCGGCCGCAGGGTGGGCTGGGGGTGCGGACGCAGCTCGAACGGCAGCCACTCGACCTCGACGTCGGCGCCCACGTCCTTGATCGCCTCCTCCAGCGGGCCCTCGGCCAGCATGCAGAAGGGGCAGACGTAGTCGGACCAGATCTTGATCTTCACGGGCTCGGCCATGCGCAGACCTCCAGGTCATTGATCGCGCAAGCAACAACATCCGCCGACAGGGCGGCAGGAGTTGACGGACGACCAAAAGGTTGCACGATCATGCACTTTTGTGTCAAGCCGCCCTCCCCGGGGGACGGGGCTCCGGCGGGTGCGCCGTGTCAGCCGGAGGGGGTGGCGGGCGGGAGGCGGAAGCCGCCGAAGAGGTCGTCCATGGCGCGGCGCGCGATGCGGGCCGGGGTGGCGCGGACGGCGAGGTCGCGGGCGGCCACCGCGACGGGGTGGGCGAGGGCGGCGACCCGGCCGGCCCGGCGCGCGCGGACCCGGACGGCGTCGGCGCGCGCGTGGCGGACCCGGTGGTAGGCGGCCAGGGCCTCCGGCACGTCGCCCCCCGCCAGCAGGTGTGCGAGGACGGCCGCGTCCTCGATCGCCTGGCAGCCGCCCTGGCCGAGGTCGGGGGTCATGGCGTGGGCCGCGTCGCCCAGCCAGGCGATACGCCCCAGGTAGCGGCACGGGAGGGGGGCGGCCAGGTCGTACAGGTCGTGCTGGAGCACGTCCGCCGGGTCCGTCCGCGCCAGCAGTTCCGGCACCGGGGAGTGCCAGGCGCCGAACCGGCCGAGGAGTTCGGCGCGCGGGTCCTCGGGCCGGTACCCGCGCTCCACGACGGCGGCGGCGTAGACGTAGACCCTGCCGTCCGCGAGCGGGACCACGCCGAAGCGCTCCCCGCGCCCCCAGGTCTCGGCGGCGTCCAGGCCGGAGAGCCCGTCGGCGGGGAGCACGGTACGCCAGGCGGTCTCCCCGGTGTGGCGCAGACCGGGGTGGCCCGGGAAGTGGCGGCGGCGCAGGGCGCTGTGGATTCCGTCGGCGGCGACCACGACATCGGCGACGAGGCCGCCCTCCGGTGTGCGCACGACGGGCAGGGCCGCCGCCCGGTCGCCGTGGGGGGTCCGGCCGGCGTCCACGGTCGTGACCGGCGTCCCGTACCGGATCGCGCCCTCCGGCAGCGCGGCGGCCAGTCCGGCGACCAGGGCCGGGCGGTACACGGCGAGCGGAGGGCTTCCGTACCGGGCCGCCAACGCGGCGGTGTCGGCGCGTTTCAGCCAGTCGCCGCCGGGCCGTCGCAGCCCCATCGCGGCGGGCACCGCGCCGCCCGTCGCCCGGGTGGCGTCGAAGCCGATCGCGTCGAGGGCGCGCAGGGCGTTGGGGGCCAGCACGATCCCCGCACCGGTCGCGGGCGGCCCGGGGGCCCGCTCGCACACGGTGACCCACCAGCCGCGCCGGTGCAGAGCGACCGCCGCCGCCAGCCCGCCGATCCCCGCCCCCACCACGACCGCATGACGCACGGTTCCCGCCACGGCACACCCCTCCCCCTCCACCGGCCTCTACATCCGTAGAGCCATGGCGGCACTCTACAGTTGTAGAGTGCCGCCATGGCCCCTCCTGAACGCAGAACCCTGATCGCCGACACCGCGATCGACCTCGTGGCGGCCGTCGGGCTGCGGGGGCTGACCCATCGGGCGGTCGACGCGGCGGCCCGGCTCCCGGCGGGCAGCACCTCGTACTACTTCCGTACGCGGACGGCGCTGATCGGCGCCTGCTACCAGCGGCTCGCGGAGCTGGACCTCGCCGACCTGGACGGTCTCGCCGAGCTCTACGGGGGCGACGGTCTCGACGGGAGCGACGGACTCGACGGGGACGGCCCTCCGGCGGCGGACCGGGAGGCGGGATCCGGCCGGGAGGCGGTGGCGGCGGCGCTCGCCGTGCTGCTGCACCGCTGGCTGACCACCGGCCGCGCACGGCAGTTGGCCCGCTTCGAGCTGAGCCTGGAGGCGGCCCGCACCCCCGAGTTGGAGACGGAGCTCCACCGGGCCGGCCTCGGGGCGCGGGTCCGGGCGGCCGAACTCCTCGGCGGGCTCGGGGCGGAGCGGCCCGAGGAGGCCGCGCGCTCCCTGGTGGCGTGGACCGACGGGCTGCTCTACGACCGTCTCGCGGGCGCCCTGGCCGGCTCCGGGCCCGCGCCGGACCTGGCCGAACTGGCCGCCGTGGCCCGCCGCATGGTGGACGCGGCCCTGGCCTGAGGGCCGCCCGCCTCATACCACCGAGGAGGGCCCGCCGCCCGTTCTCGCTCCACCGACGAGAGCCCGCCGCCCGGCCTCACCTCACCGGCGACGGCCCGCCTCCCGGCGATCGGCAGCACAGCGACCGCCCTCACCCCGCGAGCTCCTGGGACCTCAGCGCCAGCCACAGGTCGTACCGCGCGCTCGGCGGCCGGAGCAGCGACCGCTGGAGCATCGTTTCGAGTCGGCTGAGCCGTTTGCGGGCCCCGGGCACGGAGAGGCCCAGTCCGGCGGCGGTCGGTCCGAGGCGGCCCTCGCACCGCAGCCAGGTCCGCAGGGTCTCCTCGAAGCCGAGGGCAGGGGCCAGTTGGCGGTCGGCCCAGTCCCGTACGGCGGGGCGCCGCAGGATGGCGTCGAGGCCCCGGGCCGCCTCCCCCGCGCCCGGTCCGGCGGTCGCGTACGGGGCGGGCCCGGGGGTGCACGCCGGGGCGGGCGTGGCACGGACGCGCAGCGCCAGGTCGAGCGCGGCCTGGTCGGCCAGCCGGTGCAGGTCGAGGCCGAGCAGTTCACCGATGAGTTTCAGCCGGGCGGCCAGGGTGTTGCGGTGGATCTTGAGGTGGTCGGTGGCGTGCGACGAGAACGCCAGCCAGGAGGCGGCCGTGGCCATCAGCTCCTGGCTCCCGGGGTCCTGGGCGCGGCGGGGCGTATGGGTCAGGAGCGGGTTCAGCAGCTCGTTCGCCCACTGCCGGCCGTCCGGCCCGACGACGAGCGCGGGATCCGGCGAGACGCCGAACCGGGCGTGCCGGGCGGGCAGTTCGCGGGCTACGGCCAGGGCGTGGAACGCCTGGCGGTAACCGGTGGCGGTATCGGCGAGCGGCACCGGTTCGCTGACGCCCACCACACACCCCCCGACCCGGGCGGCGACCACCTCGTCGGTCGGGGCCGCCTCCCCGTCCTGTTCCGGCCGGTGCGCGGGCATCACGAGGATGAGGTGGTGGGCGTAGACGGGGCACCGGACGATCCAGGACCGGCCGCCGTCCACGTCCCCGCAGATCCGGGCCACCCGGTCGCGGTCGTCGGCGGAGCACTCCACGACGCACACCCGTACCGGGTCGGGGAGCCGGGGGCGCAGCGCGCCGGCGACCTGCTGGGCGATGGTGAGCTGTCCCGTCATCAGCAGGTGCAGCACCGCTTCGCGGCCCCGGGACTCCGCGAGGTCCACCCGGCGGCGCCGGCGCTCCAGGGTCTCGGCCTGCCGGCAGAGGGACAGCGGCATGACCACGTCGGCCAAGAGGGTGCCGAGCCCTGCGGCCACCGGCCGGGGCGTGACGACGACGAGCACCGGGGAGGCCGGATCGCCCACGCTCAGCGGGAACAGCAGAGCGGTGTGCGCGCCGGTGTCCAGCACGTAGGTCTGGGCCCCGCGCTCGGTGAGGGCGTTGGCTCCCTCCGCCATCAGTCCCGCGATGTCGGGGACCACCGCCCGCTCCGCCCGGGAGGCCGCCCGCAGCACCTTCCCGTCGGGCCCGACCAGCCCCGCCCAGCCCTCGGCCCGCCCGGCGACCCAGCGCAGGATCTCGGCCGTCCCGCCGGTGCGGGCCAGCCGGTTCATCCGCAGCAGATCGTCCGCGCGCCCTTGTGTACGCACCCGTTCCCCCGTTCCCGCCCCGCACACGGCGGCAGCGCAAGGGGACCTCCTCGCCCGACTGTGCGAACCGATACCCTCGCGGCCGCCCCACTGGGCGCTTTGAATCTCCCGTCTCCTTACCCGGCGTTCTATGGTCCGAACCTGATCCGGCACGTCGGGGGACGACGGGGGAACGCCGGAATACGGGGGACGCGGGGAACGCGGCGGCAGCGGCTCACGGGGGTGGTCGCTGTCGCCGGTCCCCGTCCCGCGCCGATCGTCGGTGGTGGCTTTCGTCGCCAAGGAAGACAGTCTCCGGCTCCGGCTCCGCCGCGACCTCAACTTCGCTACTCTGAAATGCAGTTGAGGTTCGGGGGTGTCGTGGAAGAAGAAGAGGACCCGTCCGCGGAGTTCCTTGCCGCCGCCCTGATGGTGTTCAGGCCCCAGCGTGCCGACCGGATCATCGACGAGGCGATCACCGCACTCCAGGTCACCCGGTCCCTCGTCGGGCTGGTCGCGCTCGGATGGATCACCATCGCCTACTGGGGGGCGGCGGACAATCCCGTAGCGGCGAAGTACGAAGATCTCACGCTGGCCGCCATGATGCTCGTCTTCACCGTGCCGGTCGTCCTGGCCGCCTTCGTCCTGGCATCCGGACGCTCCAGCCGGAGTCTCTACCTGAGCCGGACCCGGGGACCACTCAGGGCCGTGGGCGCGCTGGTGGGCACCTACTACCTGATCGTCCTCGTGCTACCCGCCATCGGGCGGGCCACCGGGGAGAACTTCGACTTCACCAAGCTGCTGATCCTGCTGCTGCTCATTCCCGTGTACGCCGCGGCCTGGCTCTACCTCATCCTCGGCGCGGCCTTGGCGGTCACGACCGCCTTCCGCCTCGCCGATGTCCACGAGACCCTGCCTCCACTGGTCTCCCCCTTCCCGGTCTGGGCGCTCCTCGTCATCCAACTCGCCGATCCGCCGATGGCTGCCATCCCCCTTCCGCTCCGCGTACTCTTCCTCGTCGGCCCTCCGGTCTCTGTCACCGCGTTGTCCTACGCGGAACTGCGTCGCCTGCGGCTGTACCACGGGATCACCCTCCGAGCGGCGCTGAACCGCACCTGATGACGGCGCGCACGGTCCGCAGCCGTGTGCGCCGGGCGCGGCCCCGCAGCCGGCGGCTCGACGACAGGCCTGGTCCTGCGGCGGCCTGAGGCCTGTCGGCCCGGCTATCGCGCCGGCCGGGTTCCGGACGCCGGAGCGGGGGGGGGGGGGGGGGGGGGGCGGGCGGGCCCCCCCCCCCGGGGGGGGGGGGGGGAGGGGGGAGACCTCCGGGGCCCCCGGCGGCGGGGGGGGGGGGGCGGCG
>NZ_JBIRLM010000024.1:0-24121 GCF_044330565.1 Streptomyces sp. NPDC017448
GGTCTCCCGCTTCCGCGTTCTCCCTTTCCGGCGAGTCCGACTCTATCAGATCCTTTCGGGCCTGATTCCCAGTCAGCGGGATTTGTCTTCCCGGCTGTTGGGCCGTTCCGACGCTCAAACTCTAGCGGATTCTCCCGGCGGCTCATAATCGGGCCTTCGTCATGAATTCCGGCATGCCGAAATCATCCCGAGTGGGAGATCGTGCTGAAGTTTGGTTGCCGCGTTCGCGGCGGGATGGTCACCCCGGAACCGTTCCGGCTCCGTGACAACTCGGAGAACACTACGCAACCACCTGGGGGGTGTCAACCCTCCCCCGGCGGCCCCCACGCCGGTTCCGCGTCGGCTCCGCAACGGCTCGGCGGGGGCCTGCGGCGCCCGCCGTCATTCCAGGCCGGTGAGGCGGCCGCCGGCGTCCGGTTGGGCGTGCTCCACCCTGCGCAGCAGGCGGACCAGCAGTTCACCGAGGACGCCGCGTTCGTCGCCGGAGAGGTCCTGAAGGAGGTCCTCCTCGAAATCGGTCGCCATCCGCATCGCCTCGAGCCACTTCGTACGGCCCTCGTCGGTCAGCTCGACGATGACGCGGACGCGGTTGTTCTCGTCGCGGTCCCGGGTGACCAGGCCCTCGCCGGCCATCCGGTCGATGCGGTGGGTCATCGCGGCCGGGGTGAGGCCGAGACGCTTCGCCAGCTCGCCGGGGCCCAGGCGGTAGGGGGCGCCCGACAGGACCAGGGTCTTGAGGACCTCCCACTCGGCGTTGCTGATGCCGAGCGCCGCGACCTGCCTCCCGTACGCGACGTTCATCCGGCGGTTCAGCCGGCCCAGCGCGGAGACGACCTGCTCGACCTGGGGGTCGAGGTCGCGGAACTCCCGCTGGTACGCGGCGATCTGTTCGTCGAGGCTCGGCTCGCCGACGGCGGGCTCCTCGGTGCTCTCGGACATGGCGGGCAGTATGGCACGCCCCGTCCCCCTTGAAGTCCTTCATGATGAAGTTTTCACCTTCTAAGTTTAGTGCTAAACTCTTCGAGTCTGATTTCTTATGTGTCGGGCCCCGACGTCCGGCGATCCGGCGACCGGGGCCTTCGAGATCTTGAGGTAGGTGAGTGTGACCAGGGAGATGGGCGCAGCGCTGCGGCGAATCCAGCTGGGCAGCGCGTTGAGCGCGTTCGGGCTCGGGTTCACCGTTCCGTATCTGTACGTCTACGTGGCGCAGGTGCGGAATCTGGGCGCCGGGACGGCGGGAGTCGTCCTGGCCGTCTTCGCGATGGCGGCGCTGGCCGTTCTGCCGTTCACCGGGCGGGCCATCGACCGGCGGGGCCCGCTGCCCGTGCTGCTGGCGGCCTCCGGGCTGGCTTCCGTGGGCGCCGCCGCCCTGGGTTTCGCCGACAGCGTTCCGGCCGCCGTGCTCGCCGCCGCGGTCCTGGGCGCGGGTACCGCCGTCATGCAGCCGGCCCTCGCCACGATGCTCGTGTGGTGCTCCAGCGCCGCGACCCGTACGCGGGCCTTCGCCACGCAGTTCTTCCTGCAGAACCTGGGGCTCGGCCTCGGCGGCCTCGTCGGCGGGCAGCTGGTGGACGTGGACCGGCCGGCGAGCTTCACCCTGCTGTTCCTGATCGAGGCCGCGATGTTCGTGGTGCTCGGTGTCACCGTGACCACGGTGCGCATGCCCCGCCCGGCATCGCTCGGCGACGTGCGGCCCGCGGACCCCTCCGCCGGGAAGGGCGGCGGGGTGCGCGCGCTGCTCTCCCACCGGGCCATGGTGCAGCTGTGCGTGCTCGGGTTCGTGCTGTTCTTCGCCTGCTACGGCCAGTTCGAGTCCGGCCTGGCCGCGTACGGCACGGAGGCCGCCGGGATCGAGCCGTCCACCCTCGGCCTGGCGCTGGCCGCCAACACCGCGGTCATCGTCGCCGCGCAGTTCGTCGTGCTGCGGCTGGTGGAGCGGCGCCGCCGCAGCCGGGTCATCGCCGCGGTCGGCCTGATCTGGGCGTTCGCCTGGATCGTGGCGGGCTACGCGGGGCTGGGCCACGGCAGCCAGGCCATGGCGACGGCCGCGTTCATCTCGACGTACGCGCTGTTCGGACTGGGTGAGGCGATGCTGTCGCCGACCGTCGCCCCCCTGGTCGCCGATCTGGCGCCGGAGTCGATGGTCGGGCAGTACAACTCGGCGTTCGCCCTGTGCAAGCAGCTCGCGCTGGCGGTCGGTCCGGCCGTCGGCGGGCCCATGGGGGCGTCGCTGCACGGTCCGTACATCGTGACGTTCGTGCTGTTCTCGCTGGGCATCACGGTGCTCGCGCTGCGGTTGGGCCGCCGGCTCACCCCCGTACAGGACCAGCCGTCGGTGGCGGTCGTTCCGTCGCGGGTGGTGGCGGTCTCACTGCCCGAGGGCGGGGACGCCGCGGGAGGCGCTCCGTCTCCCGCCTCCGCCTCCGCCGGTCACTGACCGGGTCCGTGGGACGTTCGCCCTGCTGTTCACCGCGGCAGGGCGAACTCGCACCAGACCGCCTTGCCGCCGCCCGGGGTGCGCCTGCTGCCCCAGGAGGTGGCGATCGAGGCGATGATCGAGATGCCGCGTCCCGCCTCGTCCGCCGGTTCGGCCCGGCGGCGGCGCGGCAGGTGGTCGTCGCCGTCGGTGACCTCGATGATCAGTCGGCGGTCCGTACGCCTCAGCCCCAGCCGCATCGGCGGTGTGCCGTGCTGGAGGGAGTTGGCGACCAGCTCGCTGGTGGCGAGCACGCCCAGGTCGCGCAGTTCGACGGGGAAGCGCCAGGAGGCCAGGACCCCGGTGGCGAAGGCGCGGGCGCGCGGGGCGGCCTCGATGCCGCCGAGGAGGTCGAGCGCCGCGTTGTGGAACAGCTCCGCGTCCGCCCCCGTGCGGGCGGGGTGCTGGACGACCAGGACCGCCACGTCGTCGTCGTGCTCGGCGGTCACGCCGAGGGAGCGGATCAGCCGGTCGCAGACGACCTGCGGTGAGCCCTTGGCGCCGGAGAGGGCGCGGGCCAGGGCGGCGACGCCTTCGTCGATGTCCTCGCTGCGCCGTTCGACCAGGCCGTCCGTATAGAGGACGGCGGTGGAGCCGGGCGGCAGCGCGATCGTGCCGGAGGTGTGGACCCAGCCGCCGGTGCCGAGCGGGGGGCCGGTGGGGTCGGCGGCGCGGTGGACGGCGCCGTCCTCGTCGCTGACGAGGATCGGGAGGTGTCCGGCGGAGGCGTAGACGAGCTGTCCCTCGTTGGGGTCGTGGACCGCGTAGACGCAGGTCGCGATCTGGTTGGCGTCGATCTCGGCGGCGAGGACGTCCAGCAGCTGGATCACCTCGTGCGGCGGGAGGTCGAGGCGGGCGTAGGCGCGGACGGCGGTGCGGAGCTGTCCCATCACGGCGGCGGCCCGGACCCCGCGGCCCATCACGTCGCCGATGACGAGCGCGGTGCGGCCCGCGCCGAGGGTGATGACGTCGTACCAGTCGCCTCCGACCGCAGCGTCGGCGCCGCCGGGCTGGTAGGTGGCGGCGATGCGGAGGTCGTCGGGCTGTTCCAGCTCCTGCGGGAGCAGGGAGCGCTGGAGGGTGACGGCCGTCTCGCGGTGGCGGCGTTCGCTGGTGCGCAGCCGTTCGGCGGCCTCAGCGTGGTCGGTGACGTCGGTGGCGTAGACGAGGACGCCCTCCTCTCCGGCGACCGGGGTGCAGGTCACCGTGTAGGAGCCGCCCCCGGGGGTCCGGCGGGACTTGACGGTGCGGGCGGTGCCGCTGCGCCGGACCTGGTCGAGCAGGGGGAGCACGCTCAGCTGGGCGAGTTCCGGCATGGCCGCGCCGGCGGGGACGCCGGACGGACGGGGGCCGAAGGCGGCCTCGTAGGCGTCGTTGACGTAGGCGATCCGGTGGTCGGCGCCGTGCAGCAGGGCGACCGGGGCGGGGAGCCGCCCGAGGATCTCGCAGGCGGAGAGGTCGTCGAGGGCGGGGCCGGGGACGGTCTCCGACGGGTCGGGGCCGCCGGGGAGCGGGGAGGCGCCGCCCGGCGGGGCGGATGAGCCCTCCGGCCGGGCGGACTCGGCTCGGGCGGCCGGCACGGGACTGCGGTCGTCCCGTGCGGCGGCGGCTCGGCGCTGCGTTCCGGGAAGGCGGGCGCTCCAACGCGTGAAGTTCACGGTATTTCTGGCCTCGTGTGTCGGTCTGGCCCGCTCGGGCGGGCTGCTTCTTCGGCCGTTGTTCGGTGCACCGGGGGCCGGGCCCCCGGGAAGGCGCAGCCGGGCCTCGTCGTGCTGGGGGTGCGTCGCTGCTGGTCACTGTTGGTCACTGCCGACCGGGTCACTCTGTGCAGGTGTGGGCCCACCTATGGTCACACGTCCAGTGTGACCGACCGTACTGACAGTTGCCGTCCCGGCGCCTTGCCGACGGGCCGTCAGCAGCCCTTCAGCCGCCCGCCGGACGGTTCTCCGGCGGTTCTTCCCCGCCGTGCGGGCGGCCGGGTCGGGGCACCCTCGGGGCGGCGGGGCCGCCCGCCGCGAGTTCGAACTCGGCGCGGGGGTGTTCCAGCGAACCGAGCGAGACGATCTCGCGTTTGAAGAGTCCGGAAAGGGTCCATTCGGCAAGGACGCGCGCCTTCCGGTTGAACGTCGGCACCCGGCTGAGGTGGTACACGCGGTGCATCAGCCAGGCCGGGTAGCCCTTGAGCTTGCGGCCGTAGACGTGGGCGACGCCCTTGTGCAGGCCGAGGGAGGCGACGGACCCGGCGTACGCGTGCCGGTACTCCTCCAGGGGCCGGCCGTCGAGGGAGGAGAGGACGTTGTCGGCGAGGACCTTCGCCTGGCGCACCGCGTGCTGGGCGTTCGGGGCGGTTTCGCGTCCCGGTTCGGATGCCGTCAGATCGGGTACGGCCGCGGCGTCGCCGGCGGCCCAGGCGTGGGGCGTGCCCTCGACGCCGAGGGTGGCGGTGCAGCGGAGCCGTCCGCGGGGGGTGAGGGGCAGGCCGGTGGCGGCCAGCAGGGGGGCCGGTCTGACGCCCGCCGTCCAGACGAGGGTGCGGGTGGGGAAGCGGGAGCCGTCGCTGAGCACGGCGACGCGGTCCTCGCAGGTGGCGAGGCGGGTTTCGAGGCGTACGTCGATGTTGCGGCCGCGCAGTTCGCCGAGGGCGTACGCGCCCATGGCCTCGCCGACCTCGGGGAGGATGCGCCCGGACGCCTCGACGAGGATCCATTTCAGGTCGGTCGGCTTGATGTTGTGGTAGTACCGCGCGGTGTAGCGGGCCATGTCCTCCAGCTCGGCCAGCGCCTCCACCCCGGCGTATCCGCCGCCGACGAAGACGAAGGTCAGGGCGGCGTCGCGGAGCGCGGGGTCACGGGTGGCGGAGGCGATGTCCATCTGTTCGATGACGTGGTTGCGCAGCCCGATGGCCTCCTCGACGGTCTTGAAACCGACGCCGAATTCGGCCAGACCGGGGATGGGAAGGGTGCGCGAAACGGACCCGGGGGCGATGACGATCTCGTCGTACGCGATCTCCAGGGATCCGGTGCCGTCCTCCGCGGTGGCGAGGGTGGTGACGGTCGCGGTCCGTGCGGCGTGGTCCACGCTCCGGACCTCGCCGATGACGATCCGGCAGCCGTTCAGGACGCGGCGCAGCGGCACGACCACATGGCGCGGCGAGATCGATCCGGCGGCTGCCTCGGGGAGGAAAGGCTGGTAGGTCATGTACGGATCGGGCGTGACGACCACGATCTCGGCGTCGCCGCTTCTCAGCCGCTGCTTCACCTTCCGTTGGAGACGCAGCGCTGTGTACATCCCGACGTAGCCGCCGCCGACGACGAGAATGCGTACACCTGGCCGGGTGCCGGGGGCCGTCCCCCGGGAATCTGGAGCCATCACCACCCCATGACGCAACGGAGTCAGTGGTTTGTCCACAGGCCCGGCAAATTGTGTGACCGGAGCACTCTCCACCGCACCGGCAGGCCGCCTGCGGCGCGGCGGGGCAGCCGCGCAGGTCAGGCGGTGCGCAGGGGGCGGTCGGCGGGGCGATCTTCCTGCGGAGAAGGGGGCTTGGGCCGATCGGGGGCCGCCCCATGCGGAACTACCCCCTTCTGAATTGACGCGGGCTCAACTATGTTCGTTACCCGTCGGGGTGGCGGGTGCGGATTTCGTTGTGCTCCGCTCCCCGGCTGAAACGGCGGGAAGTCTCCGGGGGGAGACGTCATAACCGGGGGAAAGTTATGCACATTCAGGATATGCATGGCCAGGCTGCGCTCTCGCGCGCGTCCGACGACCAGGGACGCCTCGGCTCCGTGGGGGCGCTGGGGGTCATGAGCTCGGCCGATGCCGTTCGTTCCGCGGCCGCGGTGAGCGCCGCCGCGATGAGTTCGTCCGCTGCCGGACAGGCCCCGGCCGGGGTGGCGGGGGCGGTGGGCGCCCCGCGCTCGGCTCCGTTGCGCGTCGACGCGCAACGGAATCTGGAGCACGTGCTGCGTGCGGCACGCGAGGTGTTCGGAGAGCTGGGGTACGGCGCTCCGATGGAGGACGTGGCGCGCCGCGCGCGCGTCGGGGTGGGCACGGTCTACCGGCGGTTCCCGAGCAAGGACGTGCTGGTGCGCCGGATAGCCGAGGAGGAGACCTCCCGGCTGACCGAGCAGGCCCGTACCGCGCTGGGGCAGGAGGAGAAGCCCTGGGCGGCGCTCTCCCGCTTCCTGCGCACGTCGGTGGCGTCGGGCGCGGGCAGGCTGCTGCCTCCGCAGGTGCTGCGGGTCGGGGTTGACGGGGAGGAGCCGGGCGCGGTCGAGGAGACCCGTGTGCCGCAGCAGCGGCAGGGCGTGGGCCAGGACGACTTCCGGGGCGCCGGCCAGCGCTCCGGCGGGGTGGACGGGCTGGACGGGCTCGGCGAGGACACCGCCGCGGTCGAGCTGCTGGAGGTCGTGGGGCGGCTCGTGGAGCGGGCGCGGGAGTCCGGGGAGCTGCGCCGGGACGTGACGGTCGCCGATGTGCTGCTGGTCATCGCCACGGCGGCCCCCTCGCTGCCGGACGCCGCCCAGCAGGCCGCGGCCTCGGCCCGGTTGCTGGACATCCTGCTGGAGGGTCTGAGGTCACGCCCGGCGTGACGGCGGGGGCGGGGGCCGGGGCCGGCGGTTCTTCCGCCGCCGCCCCGCACCCGTCGCCTGCCGCCCGCTGGCGGTCGTCCGCCGCCGGCTGTCCGTCGCCCGCCGTCTGCCGCTCCCCGCTCCCCGCTCCCCGCTCCCCGCTCCCACAGCGTCGCCTGTCCGCTCTGGTCTTCTTTCGTCCCCGCTTCCTCCGCGTTCGTCCGTCTCCCCGGGAGTACCGGACGGGACGGCCGGGGCGGGGCCGCCGGGGCGGGGCGGCCGGTGACAGAGGGCCGGGTCGGGGCGACCGGGGCAAGGCAGCCGGAGCGGGGCGGGGCGGCCGGGGACAGAGGGCCGGGTCGGGGCGACCGGGGCAAGGCGGCCGGAGCGGGGCGGGGCGGCCGGTGACGGCTCGGCGAGGGCCCTTCCCCGAAAGAGTGACGACCTATACCCACCCCCAGGAAAAAGCCCCGGACGAGTGGTTGACAGGTCGGAAGGGCGAGCGGGATTGAGCCATGTGGCAGTCTTGGCCGGTATTCCGGTCCGAGGGTGCATACGGGGGCTTCCGCGATGAGCGGTGACGAGCAGCAGGAAGAGCCGCTCGACGAGAGCGTCGCGGCCGGCAGGGACACGAGAGCGGCCGGGCGACCCGCCGGGCACGTGCCGGTGCAGGCCGTACGCGGTCCGTCCGACGGCGAGCCCGAGGGCGGCACCGTCCTGCCCGGCCCGTGGCCGGCCGTCGCCGAGGACGACGCCCCCGGTGGGGCGGGCGTGGGCGCGCACGCGGTGCCGCAGCAGCGCGCCGGCCGCGGCGGGGCCCCCGAGTCCGGGCTGTCCGACGCCCGGCTGATCGAGGACATGCGGGCCGGCGACGACCAGGCGTACGAGGAGCTGTTCCGGCGGCATTCGGGCGCCGTCCTCCGCTACGCCCGCAGCTGCTGCCGGGACGGGCACACCGCCGACGACCTGACGGCCGAGGTGTTCGCCCGCACCCTCCAGGCCGTACGGGGTGGGAAGGGGCCCACGGAAGCGGTCCGCGCCTACCTGATGACCGCTGTCCGCCATGTCGCCGCCGCCTGGACGAAGAGCGCCAGGCGCGAGCACCTGGTCGACGACTTCGCGGTGTTCGCCGCACAGGCCGTCCGCTCCTCGGAGCTGTCCGACGACGACACCCTCGAACTCGGCGCCGACGTCCTGGCGATGCACGAGGCCGAGCAGACGATGGCGATGCAGGCGTTCCGGAGCCTCCCGGAGCGCTGGCAGGCGGTCCTGTGGCACACCACGGTGGAGGAGGAGTCGCCGAGCGAGATCGCCCCGCTGTTCGGCCTCACCGCCAACGCCACCGCCGTCCTGGCCGGCCGCGCCCGCGAAGGGCTCAAGCAGGCGTACCTCCAGGCCCACGTGGGCCGGGCGCTCACCACCGGCGGGGAGTGCGCGCAGTACGCCGACCGGCTCGGCGCGCACGCCCGGGGCGGGCTGCGCACCCGGGCCGAGCGCGGTCTGCGCAAGCATCTCGACGAGTGCGCCAAGTGCCGGGTGGTCGCGGGCGAGCTGGAGCAGGTGAACGCCGGGATTCCGGCGCTGCTGCCCGTCGCGGTCATCGGCTGGTTCGCCGCCGGGTACGCGCTCAAGGCGGCGGGCGTCGTCGTCGGGGGGACGGTCGGGGCGGCGGGTGCGGGCGCCGCAGCGGCGGCCACCGGGCCCGGGGCCTCCGCCGGAGCCGCCGGGGGTGCGGCGGCCTCCGAAGGGCTCGGCGCGCCCGCCAAGGCGGGGATCGCCGCCGCCGTGACCGTGGCCGCCGCGGCCGGGCTGGTGTGGGCGCTCGTCGGCGACGACCAGCCGAAACCGGAGCCCAGGCCGGTCGCGAAGCCGCCCGCCGTGGCGCCCGCGGACCCCACGCCGGAGCCCCCGCCGCCGTCTGCGGAGCCGACGCCCGAGCCGCCCGCCGCCCCGGCGCCGCCCGCCTCCCCGGCGCCCTCCCCGTCCGAGCCGGCCCCGGAGCCGACGCCGAGCCCCACGCCCTCCCCCGAGCCGCCTGCGGAGCCCACGCCGGCGCCGAGTCCGCCGCCGTCCCCCGCCCCGACGCCGACCCCGCCGCCGGAGCCCGCACCGCCGCCGCCCGCGCCGGAGGTCTACCAGGTCAGCGAGTTGCCGTACTCCGTCTTCGGCGACCGCAGCCGGCCGGAAGTGGTGATGGGGCAGAGCAGCTGGGTGTGGCAGCGTTCCAACGTGTCCATCGCCTCCACCCGTTACGCGCACGGGGTGACCGTGCACGCCCGCTCCTCGGTGACCATCCGGCTGAACCGTCCCTGCACCCGGTACGAGGCCGTGGTCGGGGTGGACGATCTCACGATGGGGCTCGGCGCGGTGCGCTTCTCCGTGTTCGACGGGGACGGCGCACGGCTGTGGGGCTCGCCGGTGATGCGGGGCGGCGATCCCGCGGTTCCGGTGAGCGTGGACATCGCCGGTCAGCCCTCGATCCGCCTGGTGGTGGAGCCTGAGGGAACGTTCGGCCAGGTGGCGCTCGCCGACTGGGCGGAGTCCCGGATCAGCTGCTCCTGAGCCGTACGCGCACCACGCGCCGTCGCGGTCGGCCCGGCCGGCCGCGCGGCCTCCGGTCGCGGTTCCCGGACGCGGTCCCTGGGCGCAGTTCCCGGGTGCGGTCCCTGGGCGCAGTTCCCGGAGGGGGCTCCCGGGCGGGGTGTTCCGGTCAGGGCTGGAGCGTGCGCCGGGCGGGGATCACGCCGCCCGCGACCGCACGCTGGCGGGGGGCGGCCGTACCGGTCCAGCAGGTGCCGCGACGGTTCAGGAGGCGGCGCAGCCACAGTTCGGTGGAGGCGAGGTCGGCCAGACCGTCCAGGGGCAGCGGTTCGCCCTCGGAGGCGGCACGCAGGGCCTTGCGGACCACCCGGGCCTCGACCAGGCCCGCGTCGGCCAGCAGCGGCGCGTCGAAGAGGGCCATCAGCTCGGGCAGGGCCATGCGCAGGCCGGTGCGGGTGACGGCGGTGGAGGTGGCCTGGGAGGGCGCGCCCCAGCCGGGCGGCAGGTCGTGGATGCCCGCCCCGCCGAGCACGCGGCGCAGGATCGCGGCCCGTGCGCCGGGCTGGACCCGGAGCGACTCGGGCAGCGCGCGGGCGGCCCGGACGACCTGGTTGTCGAGGAACGGGGCGTGCAGCCGCTGGCTGCGGATCTCCGCGGCCTGTTCCAGGATCCGGTGGTCGGCGGCCCCCCGGGCGAGGGCGGCGCGGGCGCGGGCCTCCCCCGGGCGCTGCACGGAGGTGGGCCGGATCGCCGCCTCCTGGAGGCGAACCGATACTTCGGCCAGCGCCTCTCCCGTGAGCCAGCGCGCCGCGGGCCCCGGGCGCGACCAGGCGAGGGCGGCGAGCGAGGCGTCGGCGGGGGTGTCGAGGTCGGGGGCGTGGCGGTTGGCGTCGGGGAGGAGCCCGGCGGCGGACTCCAGCCCGGTGCGGTACGACGTGCGGGCGAGGCGGCGGGCGGCGCGGTAGACCGTCAGCGGGACGAACAGGGAGTGCGCGGTGGGGCCTTCGGCCTTGGTGAGGGCGGCGACGGGGCGCAGGAGGTGGCGTCTGCGCCGGTCCATCAGGAGGTCGGCGAGGCGGGCCGGGTGGGCGTCCAGGACCTGCCGGGCCCCGTGCCCGACGAGGTGGTCGGCGCTGCCCGCGGAGAGCCGGCGGCGATGGCGTTCGGCGAGGACGAGGGAGGGGGCCGGTTCGTCGGTGAGCGGTCCGGTGCCCAGGGAGGCGTACGGCAGGGCCTCTTCGCCCGCGGCGACGACCACGTGGTGCAGGCGCGGGTTGGCGGCGATGGCGTGGGCCCGCTCCAGTTCCTCCTCGTCGCCGCGGGTGGTGAGGTCGTTGAAGGTGACGGCGAGCAGCCGCTCCCCCGCGCCGACGCCGTGGCCGAGGAGGGTGCCGGGCAGCCCGGGCAGCCCGGAGGCGAGGAGGGCGAGGGTGGCGGAGGCGCTCCCTCCGGAGAGGTCGGCGCCGATGCCCGCCACGGGGCCGCCCCGGGCGGCACGCCGGTCGGCCGGGCCCATGCCGGGGACGGGCCCCGGGTCCGGCGGGGCGGCCTCGGGCGCGTGGCGGGGGGCTGTGAGCCGGGCGCGCACGGCTTCGACGAGCGCGTCCCGTACGCCCTCCACGGCGTGCACCGGGTCGGCCTGGGGTGCGGCGACGGCGAGGGAGGCGACGGCCTCGTACCCGGTGATCTCCCGCGAGCCCTCGCGCAGGATGAGTGCGTGCCCCGGCGGAACCCGCTTCACCCCGACGTAGGGCGTGCCGTCGCCGAGCGCTTCGGGGGACTCGGGGCAGGCGAGCAGGGCGGCGAGGTGCCCGATGTCGAGCTGGGCCTCGATGAGGTCGGCGAGCGGCAGGGCGGCGGTGGCGAAGGCGGTGCCGCCCGCCCAGGGGGTATGGAAGACGGGCCGGGCCCCGGCCAGGTCGCCCGCGACGGTGATGCGGCGGCCGATCTGCACGACGGCGGTGTAACTGCCGGGCCAGGCGGTGAGATGGCGCATCGCACCGCCGCGCGCGGAGAGCAGTCCGACCCGCAGCTGTTCGTCGGTGGCGCCGCAGCAGCCGAGGACCGCGAGGCGGGCGGTGGGCGCTCCTTCGGGGGTCGCGACGCCGATGACGCGGATCTCGTCGGGCCGCCAGTCGCCGACCGCCCAGAGCGGGTCCGGGTCGCCCCAGAGCAGTTGGGAGCCCACGGGGTGGACCGTGCGCCCCTCTCCGCCGTTTCCGACGGCGCCGACGGTGCCGAAGCTCGCGGCGATACTGCTCCATCCCACCAACCAACGCATCGCCGCCTCCACGGGCTGTGGACAAACGGCGCACCAGATGAGCGAAAGCGCCGCTGCGGGACATGCTGCCACGACAATGCCGCAGGAGAGGGTGGACGGGCAGCGCACGCCGGAAGAGCATGCGCCCCTGGCAAAGGCACGCCGCGTTCTTCACCGCGGCGACATCAACGGAACCAGAGGTTCCGGTAGTTGCGGGGGGGGGGAGCCTACGGACCCGGTGTCGCACCGGCCCGCCCCCGGAAGGAGGAGAAGGGCCGACGCCGCCCGGCAACAGCGCCGATATCCGGCCATAGTCGGACCGTTGGCCAGACCCTCACCAGACCGTCGCTATTCGGCCATTCTCTCGAAGTGCCACCCCGCGCGCACACCGCGCCGCGCTCCCCCTGGCGGCCCCTCCACGCACAGTCCGGGAGGTGGGCCTCACCTCCCGGACCGGTCCGCCGCCCGCGGGGAATGGAGCGGCGGTTTCCCCCAGCCCACTGAGTCCAGTGCAGCGGGCCGACCCACGCAGGACACAGACAACCGGCCGGGTGGACGCCGGGCCAGAGCGCACGGCCGGGCGCACGGCCACACGCCGGGAGCACGGACCGCCCCGGCGTGCGGCCCCCGCGGAGGCGGCCCCGACCGCCCGCACGGACAACAATCCCGCCATCCGGACGTCCGCCCCTTAACGGTAGGGATAGGGAGAACTACGCTGTGTTTACCGGTGTTCTCGACAGGGGGGCATATTCCTCGGGGCTCAGCCACATGCGTGTGCAGGTGGAGTACGAGGGTTCGAACCTGGGGAGGCACCGGTACGAATGCCGCGCACCGCCCTCGGTGACGCGGCGGCCGTCTGTGTGTCGAGGGGTGGCGCATGTCCAGGGAGCAACGCGGGCCGAACGAGAAGCTCGGCACGGTTCTCGCCCTCGCGGGAATCAGCAACGCCGGGCTCGCCCGGCGGGTCAACGACCTCGGAGCACAGCGCGGTCTGACACTTCGCTACGACAAGACCTCGGTGGCCCGGTGGGTCGCCAAGGGGATGGTGCCGCAGGGTGCTGCGCCGCATCTCATCGCGGCGGCGATCGGGGCCAAGCTCGGCCGGCCGGTCCCGCTGCACGAGATCGGCCTCGCCGACGCGGACCCGGCCCCGGAGGTCGGGCTCGCGTTCCCCCGGGACGTGGGCGAGGCGGTCCGGTCGGCGACGGAGCTGTACCGGCTGGATCTGGCCGGGCGGCGGGGAGGCGGCGGCATCTGGCAGTCCCTGGCGGGATCGTTCTCGGTGAGCGCCTACGCGACGCCCGCCTCGCGCTGGCTGATAACCCCCGCCGATCCGTCGGTGGCCCGGGATCCGACGGCGGCGCAGGTATCGGCCCTCGGGGCGCGCGGCGGTGGGGGCGACGTCCCCGGCGCGGGGGTCCGCGGCTCCGGAGCCGTACCGGACGCCCGGGGCGGCCACCTCTTCCCCCCCTCCGCCGGCTCCGTCCCGGTCCAGCCCGGCCCGGAGGCGGTCGCGGACGCCTCGCCGCTGCGCGTCGGCCACAGCGATGTGACGAAGCTGCGCGAGGCCGCGCAGGACGCCCGGCGGTGGGACTCCAAGTACGGCGGCGGCGACTGGCGCTCCTCCATGGTCCCCGAGTGCTTACGCGTGGACGCCGCGCCGCTGCTCCTCGGTTCGTACACCGACGAGGTCGGGCGGGCCCTGTTCGGCGCGTCCGCCGAGCTGACCCGGCTGGCCGGGTGGATGGCCTTCGACACCGGCCAGCAGGAGGCCGCCCAGCGCTACTACATCCAGGCGCTGCGGCTGGCCCGGGCCGCCGCCGACGTCCCGCTCGGCGGCTACGTCCTGGCCTCGATGTCCCTCCAGGCGACCTACCGCGGCTTCGCCGACGAGGGCGTCGACCTCGCCCAGGCCGCCGTCGAGCGCAACCGCGGCCTCGCCACCGCCCGCACCATGAGCTTCTTCCGGCTGGTGGAGGCCCGCGCCCACGCGAAGGCGGGCGACGCACCGGCCGCGGGGGCCGCGCTCAAGGGCGCGGAGAGCTGGCTGGAGCGGTCCCGGGCGGGCGACTCCGACCCCCCCTGGCTCGGCTTCTACGGCTACGACCGGTTCGCCGCCGACGCCGCCGAGTGCTACCGGGACCTGAAGGCCCCCCGCCAGGTGCGGCGCTTCACCGAGCAGGCGCTGTCCCGGCCCACCGAGGAGTTCGTCCGCAGCCACGGACTGCGGCTCGTCGTCTCCGCCGTCGCCGAACTGGAGTCGGGCAACCTGGACGCGGCCTGCGCGGCGGGCACCCGGGCGGTCGAGGTCGCCGGGCGGATCTCCTCCGCCCGCACCACCGAGTACGTACGCGATCTGCTCCACCGACTGGAGCCGTACGGGGACGAGCCCCGCGTCGCGGAGCTGCGGGAACGGGCCCGCCCGCTGCTGGTCACCCAGGTCTGAGCGGGCCGGGGCGTACGAGCGGCCCCCGGACGCCCGGGGGCCGCCGCACGGCTCCCGGGCGGCAGGAGTGTGCGCCACGTCGTGCCCGGCCGGGGTTTGAGCCTGTTGTCAGTGGGTCAGTGCACTATCGGGGTGGGAGGTGGCGTGATGATGACGCACGCGGCGTACGACTGCGACGTGCTGGTGATCGGCGGCGGGATCGTCGGCCTGTCGACCGCCTATGCGCTGACCCGGTCCGCTCCGGGCGCCCGGGTGACGGTCCTGGAGAAGGAGAGCGGCCCCGCCCGCCACCAGACCGGCCGCAACAGCGGCGTGGTCCACAGCGGCATCTACTACCGCCCCGGCTCCCTCAAGGCGCGGTACGCGCTGCGCGGCTCCGCCGAGCTGGCGGAGTTCTGCGCCGAGCACGCCATCGCCCACGCCACCACCGGCAAGCTGATCGTCGCCACCGACCGTTCCGAGCTGCCCCGGCTGCACTCCCTGGTCCAGCGCGGCCGCGAACACGGGCTGCCCGTGCGGGAGCTGGGCCCCGCCCAGATCGCGGAGTACGAGCCGGAGGTGCGGGGACTGGCGGCGATCCGGGTCGGCACCACCGGCGTCTGCGACTTCACCGCCGTCGCCCACCGCTTCGCGTCCGAGGTCGGCGCCGGCGGTGGCATCGTGCGGTACGGCGCGGAGGTCACCGCGATCGACCGCCGCCCCTGGGGCGTGGCAGTGCGCACGGCGGACGGCCTGGTCGTGCGGGCCAGGGTGCTGGTCAACTGCGCGGGGCTGCACTGCGACCGGGTGGCCCGCCTCGCCGGGGACGACCCGGGGGTGCGGATCGTGCCGTTCCGGGGCGAGTACTACGCGCTGGACCGCCCCGAGCTGGTGCGCGGTCTGGTCTACCCGGTGCCGGACCCGGCGTTCCCCTTCCTCGGCGTCCACCTCACCCGGGGGTTCGACGGCTCGGTCCACGTCGGGCCGAACGCGGTCCCCGCCCTGGCCCGCGAGGGCTATGCCTGGCCGCGGGTCCGCCCCGCCGAACTGCTGTCCACGCTGAGCTGGCCGGGCAGCTGGCGGATCGCCCGCCGGCACTGGCGGTACGGGGCGGGCGAGGTGCACCGTTCGCTGTCCCGGTCCGCCTTCACCCGGGCCGTCCAACGGCTGCTGCCCGCCGTCACCGAGGACGACCTGCGCCCGTCGGCCGCCGGGGTGCGGGCCCAGGCGGTGGCGAAGGACGGCACACTGGTCGACGACTTCCTCATCCGCGAGGCCCCGCACACCGTGCACGTGCTCAACGCCCCGTCGCCCGCCGCGACGGCGTGCCTGCCCATCGGACGGGAGGTCGCGCGGCTCGCGCTGCGCCGGGCTCAGGGGGCGGGGTGGAGGCCGCCCGCCGTAGAATCCGGTCATTGTGTCTGAGCAGCCCCTGAACCCCAGCCCCGCCGGAGCCCCCGACGACGCCGCGGCCGACGCGGGGCCCGCGGCCCCCGAGCCGACCGCTCCCGAGCCGACTGCCCCCGAGCCGACCGGCCCCGTCCGGACCGGCTCCACGGCGACCGACGCGCTCACCGACGCTCCGGCCGCAGACGCCGCGTCCGCGGCGCAGGCCGACATGAGCGCCGAGGAGGCCGCCGCTCTGCGCGCCGCCTCCTTCGAACGCGCGCGCCGGCTGCGGCAGGAGCCCCGCTTCCCCGGCGGCCCCGCGGCCGACCCGGCGGGATCGCACCACGAGCGCCGCATCCGCAGCTTCCAGCCGCGCCGCAGCCGGGTCACCACCGGCCAGCAGGAGTCCCTGGAACGGCTGTGGCCGAAGTGGGGGCTGGACATCGACGGCAAGCGCGTCCTGGACCTGGCCGAGCTGTTCGGCGGGCTGCCGGTGGTCCTGGAGATCGGCTTCGGCATGGGGGAGGCCACCGCGCAGATGGCGGCCGACGATCCGGGCACCGGCATCCTCGCGGTCGACGTCCACACCCCCGGCCAGGGCAATCTCCTCGGCCTCGCGGACAGGGCGGGTTCGACGAACGTACGGGTGGCCAACGGCGACGCGATCATCCTGCTGCGCGAGATGCTGGCCCCCGAGTCGCTTGACGGCCTGCGGGTCTACTTCCCCGACCCGTGGCCCAAGGCCCGCCACCACAAGCGGCGGCTCATCCAGCCCGAGTTCCTCGACCTGGTGGCACCGGTGCTGAAGCCCGGCGCGATCGTCCACTGCGCCACCGACTGGGAGCCGTACGCGGAGCAGATGCTGGAGGTGCTCACCGCGCACCCCCGCTTCGAGAACACCGCGGCCGACGGCGGATACGCCCCCCGCCCCGCCTTCCGGCCGCTCACCCGCTTCGAGGGGCAGGGGCTGGACAAGGGGCACATCGTCCACGACCTGCTGTTCGCCCGCGTCTGACCCACCGCTTTCCCGGCCGGTGGCCTCCCGGCCCCGCACAACGGCCGTTCGCGGTCCCGCACAAGGGCCGTTCGCGGTCCGCTCGGGGCGGCGTACGGGCCCGTCCCGGCCGGATGCGCCGTCGCCGGGTGTCGGTGCACCTCGTTAGGGTCGAGAGGTGTCCGACCCTTCCGTGCGGTATCAGCAGGCGCGGCCCGCCGTCCCGGTCCTCCACGAGCAGCGGCTCGACGAGGTTCTGGGCGCCGCGCCGGAGCATGGCCGACAGCGCTACCGGCCGCACCGCGTCGGCATGGTGTGGCGCAGCAAGGTCTTCCGCGCCGGGGCCGTGCTCGCGGCGCTCCTGCTGTGCGGCCTGGTGATCCTGGCCCTCGTCCGCGAGCAGACCGGCCCGGAGGGGTTCCTGGTCGGCCTCGGCCTCGCGGTGCTGCCCGTTCCGCTGCTGATGGCGGCGTTCCGCTGGCTGGACCGGGTGGAGCCGGGGCCCTGGCGGAACCTGCTGTTCTCCTTCGCCTGGGGCGCGTGCGCCGCCGCACTCGTCGCGATCATCGCCAACTCCTTCGCGACGCGCTGGATCGCCACCGCGACGGCCGACCCGGCGAGCGCGGACACCCTGGGGGCGACGGTGGTCGCCCCCGTGGTCGAGGAGAGCGCGAAGGCGGCGGCCGTACTGCTGATCTTCCTGTTCCGCAGGCGGGAGTTCAGCGGGGTGGTGGACGGCGTCGTCGTCGCCGGCTTCACCGCGACGGGCTTCGCGTTCACGGAGAACATCCTCTACCTGGGCAACGCCTTCGGCGAGGACCAGCAGCTCGGCGGCTCCGGGTTCGCCTCGGTGACGGCGGGGACGTTCTTCGTACGGATCGTGATGTCGCCGTTCGCGCACCCGCTGTTCACCGTCCTCACCGGCCTCGGTTTCGGCTTCGCGGCCGTCGGCGACCGCCGCCGCCGGGCCCGCCGGATCGCCCTGCCCCTGGGGGGCCTGGCCCTGGCGATGGGGCTGCACGCCCTGTGGAACGGCTCGTCGTCCTTCGGCCCGTACGGCTTCTACGCGGTGTACGGCATCGTCATGGTCCCCGCCTTCGCCCTGGTGACCTGGCTGGCGGTCTGGTCCCGCCAGCGGGAGCTGCGTACGCTCGCCGCCGAGCTGCCCGCCTACGTGGCGGCCGGCTGGCTCACCCCCGCCGAACCGTCGGCGCTCTCCTCCATGCGGGCCCGGGGCGTCGCCCGCGACCTGGCCCGCCACTGGCAGCGGGACCGGGCCCGAGGCCGGGCGGCGGCCCGCGCGGTCGCGGAGTACGAGTCGTTCGCTACCTCGCTGGCGGGACTGCGCCGCCGGGCCCGCCACGGCGCGGTGGGCCCGGACTTCGGTGCGCGGGAGCGGGAGTTGCTGCACCACCTCTGGCAGCGCCGGGAGGTCGCGGCCCCGGCTCTCGCCCACGCGGCCCGCCTCACCTCCCGCCCGGGGGCCCACCGCGGCCTCCCGCCGACGCCGTACGGCAACGGGTACGGGTACGGGTACGGCAACGCTCCCTGGAGTCCGGCCGGTCACGGACAGCCGCGTAGCCTGGCGCCGGCGTACGGACAGCCGCCCGCCCAGCCGTACGCACCGCCGTACGGCCACGGATACGGGGGCCCGCCCCCGCCCCACGGCCACGCCCCCGCCCCGCACACCCACCGCCGCCCGCAGTAGGGCCGGCGGGGCGGACTCCGCCCCCGTCAGGCAGACGCCCGGGTGAGCAGCGCGATCTCCTCCTCCGTCAGGTGGAGGCCGGCGACCGCGACGAGGGCGGAGAGCTGTTCGACCGTGCGGGCGGAGGCGATCGGGGCGGCGACGGTCGGCTGCGCGGCGAGCCAGGCGAGGGCGACGGTGGCGATCTCGACGCCCCGCTCCCCGGCGACCCGGTCGAGGGCCGCCAGGACCTCGCGGCCGCGCTCGGACTCCAGGTGTCCGCCCGCCCTCGCGGACCGGGCGCTCTCGACGGTGGCTCCGGGCCGGTACTTGCCGGTGAGGAAGCCCGAGGCGAGCCCGTAGTACGGGACGGCGGCGAGGCCGGCCGCCGCCGCGGTGTCCTGGAGCTCCCCCTCGTAGGTGTCGCGGGAGACCAGGTTGTAGTGCGGCTGGAGGGCGACGTACCGGGCGAGGCCCTCGCGCTCGGAGAAGTCGAGGGAGGCCCGCAGCCGCTCGGAGCTGATGTTGGAGGCGGCGATGTGGCGCACCTTGCCGTCCTTCACCAGCTGGTCGAGGGTGGTGACGATCTCCTCGACGGGGACGGTCTCGTCGTCGAAGTGCGTGTAGAAGAGGTCGATGCGGTCGGTACGGAGCCGGCTCAGCGAGGCGTCGACCGCGCCCTTGATCGCACCGGCGGACAGGCCCCGGTGGTCGGGGTGGGCGCCGGCCTTGGTGGCGACGACGACGTCGGACCGGTTGGAGCGGGAGGCGAGCCAGTTGCCGATGACGGTCTCCGACTCCCCGCCCCGGTTGCCCTCGGCCCAGGCGGAGTACACGTCGGCGGTGTCGATGAAGTTGCCGCCGGCCGCCACGTAGGCGTCCAGGACGGCGAAGGACTGCTCCTCGTCCGCCGTCCAGCCGAAGACGTTGCCGCCGAGGGCGAGCGGGAAGACCTGGAGGTCGGAGGTGCCGAGGGGAGTGCGCGCAGAAGTCATATGAGGGCCCAACAGAACGGTCCGGAGCCGGTATTCCGCCGTGTCCGCCGTTGGTGGGCGGGCCCGCCCACGCGGGCCGTCCGCCCCGGACCCGTCCGCGCGGGCCCCGTCCGCCCCCCGGCCCCGTCCGCGCGGGCCCGTCCGTCCCCCGGACAGACCGGCAGCCCTGACGTCGGGGGGTGTGCGTCAGGGCTGCCGGGGTTTCGGGGAGGGCCGGCCGAGGAAGGGCGCCGGCCCGGGGCCGGCGAGGCGGTCGGCCCCCGGGGGCTCAGACCCGCAGGCCCTTGCTGTTCAGCCAGGCCATCGGGTTCATCGCGGCCCCGCCGGCGGTCCGGACCTCCAGGTGGAGGTGGACACCGGTCACGTTGCCGGTCCCGCCCATGCGGCCGATGGTCTGCCCGGTGGTGACCTTCTGGCCGACCGAGACCTCGATCGAGGACTGGTGCGCGTACCAGATCTCCGTGCCGTCCTCGAGCTGGAGCACCGTGCGGTAGCCGTACGCGCCCGCGTTGCCGGCGGAGATGATCGTGCCGCTGTGCACGGCCTTCAGGGGCGTACCGGCAGCCCCGGCGAAGTCGAGGCCGGTGTGCTGGCCGGAGGACCACATGGCTCCGGACTGGCCGTAGGTCGAGGTGATCGTGTACGAGGAGGTGGGCAGGGAGTAGCTGGCGGCGAGCTTGGCGAGCCGCTCCTCCTCCGCCTTCTTCTTCGCCGCTTCCTCCGCGGCCTTCTTCTCCGCGGCGGCCTTCTTCTCCGCCTCGTCCTGCTGCTCCTCGGCCTCCGCCGCCGCCTTCTCGGCCGCGGCCTTCTCCGCCGCGGCCCTGGCCTCGGCGTCCGCGTTGGCCTGCTGCTGCTCGGCCTGCTGGAGGATCCGGGCCCGCAGGGCCTCGCCCGCGTCGGTGCCGCTCTCCGCCTCGGCGGCGGTGAGCCCGGCGGTGGTGAGCGGCGCGGCGGCGACCGGGTCGCTGTTGTCGTCGTCCGCCATGAACGCCCCTACGCCGGGAAGGGACTTGGCGTCAGGGAGATTGTCCGCGATGGAATCGGGAAGAGAGATGGAGACCGGGGCCTTGTCCTGAGCGGTGGCGATGCCACCCGCTCCGACGGCCGCCATGACGCCGACCCCGAGGACGGTGGAGCTACGGGCCAGACCTCGCTGCTTGGCCACGCGGTGCCTGCCGCGCACGGGGCGGAGGGTGTCCTCGGTGGGGTTCCACTCGCCCGGGGACCGCTCCGCACCGCCGTAGACGTCTGCGGTGAAGGGTGACACGGCCTCAGGGGCAGGCTTGTTGGACGCCACGTGGGCGCACTCCTTTCCTTCCTTCTCGCCTACCGGGTTAGCTGACGGGTTCGGAGCAGGAAGGTCTCCTACGGGCCCCTCCGCCTCTCACGAGGCGCAGGCGTCCGATTCACCCCATGTAGGTGGTTCCCCGGTTCCCTTGCGGAATTCGGCGCTCGCGCGCGGCGCCGCCCTGACGACGGCTGTGACGACCGCACTGCGTTATCGAACGTTAATAGACACCCGGGTCCGATTCCAAGCCGTTCCTGTTGATCATTAACGAACAGGCCGGGGACGTACGGGCCACAAGCGGGTCGAACCGGGCGACTTGACCGCGGCTCAGCCACATTCCTTTTCCTGATGGTGCGTCAACCGTTATGCGGAGCGGTGTTCTTCGGTCACACACCGTGGTAAAGCCCCGCGCGCTGCCGCGCTACCCCTCGCCCCGGCCCACGATCGGCACCGTCGTCCGGCGTACCGGCTGCCCCTCCGCCGGCCGTCCCACGGCGATCAGCGCCATGTCGTCCGTGGCCCGCCCGCCCGTGTGCAGCCGTACGTCGTCGGTGAGCGCCGACAGCAGCTCCTCGGGCCCCGGGAAGATGCGTCCGCGCAGCCGGGCCTCCGGATCGTAGAAGACCCCGTCGGCGTTCCTGGCCTCGGACAGGCCGTCCGTGAAGGCGAGGAGCGTCGCCCCGGGCGGCATCGCCCACTCGTCGGCCCGGTCCGGCCACACCCCCAGGTTCATCCCCAGCGGCAGCGCGGGCGTCGAGGGCGCCAGCACCTCCAGGGTGCCGTCCCCGTGCAGCAGGATCGGCTCGGGGTGGCCCCGGTTGACGAGGCGGAGCGAGGCCGCGCCGGGCGGGATCTCGGCCAGGACGGCGGTGATGAACCCCTCCATGGCGTCCAGCCCGTACCGCCGCGTCCCCTCGCGCGCGAGCGCCCGCTCCAGCCGCTGCGCGACGCCCTCCAAGGAGCGCTCCTGCTCGGCCGCCTCCCGGAACGACCCGATGATCACCGCCACCGCCTCGACGGCGCCCAGCCCCTTGCCGCGCACGTCCCCCACCACCACGCGGACGCCGTAGGGGGTGTCGGCGACGGCGTACAGGTCGCCGCCCACGAACTCGTCCGCCTGCGCCGCCTCGTACCGCGCGGCCACCTGGAGCCCGCCGATCCGCTCGGCCGGGGTCGGCAGCACAGCCCGCATGGCGGTCTCCGCGATGACCCGGGCCGAGGCCAGCTGCTCGTTGCCGCGCCGCACCACCCCGTTGATGACCAGGGCCAGCACCGACGCGGTGAGCACGGTGAGCATCTCGATGATCGGCACCGCCTGGGTGGGGAACCCGTCGGAGAACCTCATCACGACGACGGAGCCGAGCGCCGCGATGCCCGTGCGGACGGTCCGGGACAGCGAGAAGAACGGGGCGGCGATCAGCGGGGCCGCGACGAACAGCGGGACGGCGGTGAAGTTGGCCGGGGTCAGCGAGTCGAAGACCAGCCCCCCGACGATCAGCAGCGCCGGCAGCATCCGGACGAACCGCCGGGAGACCCGGGTGCCGGGCGTCCCGGCGTCGTCCGGCGACCCGAACACCGCACGGGCCACCGCGCCGACGCCCCCCGACGCGCCCCGACGCCGCTCCTTGGCCATCCCCACCTGTGCACTCCTGCCCGGTCCATCCACGGCTGCGGACGGTGCCGCACCCCGTCCAGGCTTCCCGGAACCGCGCCGAGCGGCGACTCCTCATCGGCCGAACAGGGGGAATGCGGGCGGCGGCTCGGCCGCCCGTGGTCAGTCGGAGAGCCGGTGTTCCGCGTAGACCGTCAGCGCGTCCCGTACGAAGGCGGCGGTGCCGTCCCCGTAGCGATCGTAGTTCTTTCCGAACCGGGAATCGGCGACATACATCTCCCCGAGCCCCTTCACGTACGACCGGCCGGGCTCCTCGGCCGACGAGGACGCCAGCCACGCGCAGTGCCGGCGCGCGATCTCCTGGGCCTCCGGACCGTCGGCGGCGAACCCGGCCTCGCGGGCCCGGCCCCAGTCCCGGGCGATGGCCTCGTGCTCGTCCTGGAACGCCTTCTTCCCCGCCGCCCCGAGCGAACGCCACCAGCGGTCGCCCTCCGCGTACGCGTCCCGGCCCCAGCGCTCGGTGACCTCCTGCTCGTGGACCGTGTGGTCGAACCCGTCGAACACTTCGTCAGCCATGAGTTCCGTCCCCTCCAGCGTCTTGTGGAGAGTGGTCCGCACCGAGGCGATCTGCCGCCCGATGCGCGCCTGCTCCTGTTCGAGCAGTCGCAGATGCGCCCGCAGCGCCACCGCCGTGTCCCGCTGCCCCGCCAGTACGTCCTTGATGGCGGGCAGCGAAAGCCCCAGCTCCCGCAGGAGCAGGATGCGCTGCAGCCGGACGAGGGCGTCCTGGTCGTAGTAGCGGTAGCCGTTGCTCCCGACCCGGCTCGGGGCGAGGAGCCCGAGCTCCCCGTAGTGCCGGAGCGTGCGGCTCGTGGTGCCGGCCCGGCGCGCGATTTCCTGAATGGACCACTCCATGCCGGAAACGCTAGATCTTTACGCTACGTCAAGGTCAAGCGCCGCCCGTCCGGCACGGCCCGGCCCGGAAACGACTCGGGCCCGGCACGCTGTCTGCGTGCCGGGCCCGGGCCTTCAGTAGCGGGGACAGGATTTGAACCTGCGACCTCTGGGTTATGAGCCCAGCGAGCTACCGAGCTGCTCCACCCCGCGTCGGTAAACACAACTGTACGGCATGCGCAGAGCCCGTTCGACCAGGTTTCCGGGGGCGGCCCGCGTATCCCCCCATGAGGGACCGTCCCTGCGGCCTGCCACGGCCGGCGGTCTGAGCGACTGCCTGACGGGGGAACTCAGGGGGCAGGGGCGTCGTTGCAGCGCCCTCACTCGTCCTCAGGGGGAGGAAGGGGCCGGCAGAAGGGCAGATGCGCGGGGAAAAGGCGTCGCCCCCAGCTCGATCGCACTCTGAGCCGGGGGCGGAGGGGTAGGCCGTGTGGGACTCGAACCCACAACCAACGGATTAAAAGTCCGCTGCTCTGACCAATTGAGCTAACGGCCCCTGTGACGTCACCCCCCGAGCATAGCCCGCCCCGCCCCGGCAGCCGATCCGGTATCGGACTTGGGCCCGTCGCGCCCCTGCCCGGGGGCCGGTGCGAGGGGGTGGGACGGCAACAGGGCCCGTACGGCACCGAGTCGGTTCGGTGGCGTACGGGCCCTGCCGGTCTGTCAGGCGGACCTGCTCGGCCGAAGGGCGGCCGGGCGGAGGTCAGCCGTTGCGCTTCCAGCGCGGCTTGTCGTCGCGGCGGCCGAAGGAGCCGGTGTTCGTGCCGGTGTTGGCGCCGCGGTGGTCGTCACGACGGCCGGTCGGGCGGTCGCTGCCGCCGGAGCGGAAGCCACCGGCGGGACGGTCGTCACGACGGTCACGGTTGAACGGGCGGTCGCTGCCGCCGGAGCGGAAGCCGCCGGAGGGGCGGTCGTCGCGACGGTCGCGG
>NZ_JBIRLM010000024.1:24220-127536 GCF_044330565.1 Streptomyces sp. NPDC017448
GTTGAACGCCGGACGGTCGTTGTCGCGACGCTCGAAGGAACGGCCACCACGGTCGTCACGGCGGTCGTTGCCACCGGAACGGAAACCACCCGAGGGGCGGTCGTCGCGACGGTCGCGGTTGAACGCCGGACGGTCGTTGTCGCGACGCTCGAAGGAACGGCCACCACGGTCGTCACGGCGGTCGTTGCCACCGGAACGGAAACCACCCGAGGGACGGTCGTTGCCACCGCGGTAGCCGCCACGGTCGCCACCGCGGTTGTCGCGGCGCTCGTAGTTGCCCCGCTCGTCGCGGCGCTGCTCGTCGCGGGCGGCCGGCTGCTCGGGGACGGAGACGGCTGCCACGAGGGCGGCCTCGGCCTCGGCGGCCACCTCGGCCACCGCGGCCTCCGGGTCCTCGCCCCGCTCGCGCGCGGCACGGGCCACCAGGCGGTCGGCCTCCTCGCGCAGCTCGACGGCACGGCGCTGGACCCGCTCCAGCTGCTTCGTCAGGTCGGCGGCCTCGCGCTCGGCCTGCTTGGCGGCGTTGTTCGCGGAGTCGGCCTGGACCTCGGTGAGCGAACGGGCGCCGGTGATCTCGGCGACCTCCGGCTCGAAGACGCCCGCGCCCTGGACGATGTGGCGCGAGGCGTCGACGCCCGCGTCCTCCATCAGGCGGAAGATCTGGCGGCGCTGGTGGGGGAGCGCCAGCGAGACGACGACGCCGGACTTGCCGGCGCGGGCGGTACGGCCCGAGCGGTGCAGGTAGTCCTTGTGGTCGCCGGCCGGGTCCACGTTCAGGACCAGGTCGATGCCGTCGACGTGGATGCCTCGGGCGGCCACGTCGGTCGCGACGAGCGCGTTGACGTAGCCCTTCTTGAAGTCCTCCAGGACCCGCGTACGGGCGCCCTGGGTCATGCCGCCGTGCAGCGCGTCGGCCTTCACGCCGGACTCGATGAGCTGCTCGGCGATGCGGTCGGCGCCCAGCTGGGTGCGGACGAAGATGATCGTGCGGCCCTTGCGGGCGGCGATGGCGGCCGTGACCGGCGCCTTGTCCTTCGGCTTCACGACGAGGACGTGGTGCGACATGGTCGTGACGTTGCCCTGGGCGCTGTCGACCTCGTGCGTGACCGGGTTGGAGAGGTAGCGCTTGACCAGCGTGCCGATCTCGTTCTCCATGGTGGCGGAGAAGAGCATCCGCTGACCACCGGCGGGGATCTGGTCGAGCAGCTCGGTGACCTCGGGCAGGAAGCCCAGGTCCGACATCTGGTCGGCCTCGTCGAGGACGGCGACCTGGACGTCCTCCAGGGAGCAGGCGCCGCGGGTGATGATGTCGCGCAGGCGGCCCGGGGTGGCGACGAGGACGTCGACACCGCGCTCCAGGGCGTAGATCTGGTTGCCCATCGACGTACCGCCGCAGACGACCTTCATCTTGAGGCCGAGCACGTCGCCGTACGGCTGCAGCGCGTCCGCGACCTGCATCGCCAGCTCACGGGTGGGGGTGAGGATGACCGCGCGGGGCTTCTTCTTCTCGGTGCGGCCGCCGGCCAGCGTGGCCAGCGTCGGCAGACCGAAGGAGAGCGTCTTGCCGGAGCCCGTACGGCCACGGCCCAGGATGTCCTTGCCGGCCAGGGCGTCCGGGATGGTCGCCGCCTGGATCGGGAAGGGGGCGGTCACACCGTTCTGCGCGAGCTTGCGGACGATGCCCTCGGGCAGGCCCAGGTCACCGAAGGTGAGGGTCGGCTCGGCGTCGGCCTCGGCCTCGGCGTCCGCGCCCTCCTCGGCGGATGCCTCGGGGGCCGCGGCGGCCTGCGGGTCGTCGGCCTTCTCGGCGTCCTGCTGGTCGGCCTTGTCGGCGACGAAGTCCGCGACGGACTTCTCGGCCACGGGGGCCTTCTCGGCGGCCGGGGTCTTCTCGGCGGCCGGGGCGGACGCGCCGGCGGGGGCCTCGGTCACGGCGGACTCGACGAGCTCGGCGAGCTCGGCGCTGTCGACGTTCTCGGGCATGACGGTGCGGTCAGAACTGGAAATTGACATGCGAAATGCGAAACCTTCCGGAGTCTCGGCACGCGCCCATAACTCCGTGATTCGCAATTTCGACCGCCTCAATGCGGTCCAGCCACGGCAAGGGAGAGTACGCGCCACACGGCGCTCTTCTGTGTCGGCGCCGGGCAATGGGATCAAACGATCTACTACCATACGCACTCCCCCCCACATTGCGCAAACCCGGCGGCGAGAACCCTCCGCTACACCGGTCCCACCTGCGGCGATGCCTCCGGCGTCCAGGGCGGGCCGACGACCTCCCGGCCGCTCATCCCCTGCGCCCGGAGCTGCGCGGCGGGCGAGGCCGAGGGTGACGGTTCCGGCGGGTCGGTGGGCTCCGGCTCGGGCTCCGGGTCCGGGGAGGGCGACGGCGGGGCCGGCGGCTCCGGGACGGTCGGCGGCGGCTCGCCCGGCCCCGGGGTCGAGGGCGTGGGCGTCGGGGGCGGGGCGCCGGCGCCTCGGGTGGGGTCCGGGGCCGCCGGTTCGGGGTGCGGGCCCGCGGGGGTGGCCTTCGGCCCCGCCTCGGAGGCGTCCGGGCGCGGGGTGGCGCCGGGGACGGCCCGGTCCGAGTGGGGGTGGGCGTCCCCGCCGCCCCTTCCGGCCCGCCCGGCGTCGGGGACCGTGTCCGCGGCGGGGTCGGCGTCGGCCCCCCGGGGCCCGGCGGAGCGGGAGGGGCCGGGGGCCCCGGCGTCGTTCTCGCCGACGCTCATACAGCCGGTGGAGGCGGCGATCGTCAGCGCGGTGGCGGCTGCCCAGCGGACGGGGGCGGACAACTGGCGCACGAGGGGCACCTCCGGGACGAGGGAGCGGGGGCGTGGCGTGGGTGGAGCGCGACGCCCGGACGGGCCGGGGCGCCGAACCGGGCGCACCGTGGTGGACGCCGGAACGGAGACCGGGGCGACCGGAACGGAAACCGGCGGCGACCGGCCCGGCGTCGTACCGTGCCCAACTCCCCCGACCCCGCCGGAGACACGCCCGAAACCGCGCCCGCCCCCGCGACGCCCGCCCGAGCCACCCCCGTACGCCGGCCGCTCGCACCGCCCCGATGCCCCGTACGCCGGCCGCTCGCACCACCCCGATGCCCCTGTCACGCCCGCCGGGGCCACCCCCGTGCGCCGGGCCCCTACCCGCCGATCCCGCCCGCCAGCTCCGCCCCCAGGAACACCGCCCCCAGCCCCGTCGGCAGGGAGACCAGCACGTTGGCCGCGGCCAGGAGGGGGCGGCCCGTCTCGGCCAGGCGGAGGGTTTCGTAGGAGAACGTCGAGTACGTGGTCAGCGCCCCGCACAGCCCCGTCGCCAGCAGGGCGTGCACCGGGGAGGAGACCGCCGCGCCGGTCAGCACGCCGAGCAGCAGGCTGCCCGCCGTGTTCACCGCGAAGGTGCCCCAGGGGAAGACGCCCGGGACGCCCGGCCCCTGGCGCGCCCGCACCGCACGGTCCGTCAGGTAGCGCAGGGGTGCGCCCACCGCCCCGCCGAGCGCCACCAGCAGCCAGGTCACGCCGCCCGCCTCCCGCCCCGGACGCCCCCCACGCCCTGGAGGCACCGGAGGCCCCGCACGCCTTGGAGGCACCGGAGGCCCCGTTCGCCCGGGAGACCCCGCTCGCCCCAAACTCCCTGAACGCCCCGGGGGGTCCGCGTGCCCCGGGCCGGCCGGGTCACGTCGTCCGCCCGGTCCGCGGCCCGGCCGACCGCGCACCCCGGTCCAGGGCGGCCCGCGTCGCGACGGCCGCCGCCCCCACCGCGCCGAGCGCGGCCACCGCCGTCGCCACCGTGTACGCCATCGCCACCGCGACCTCCTCACGGGCCAGCAGGCCCCAGGCGCCCGCCGCGTACGTCGAGAAGGTCGTGTAGCCGCCGAGCACCCCGACCCCGAGGAAGGGCCGCACCAGCGGACGCGTGATCCGGCCGCGCTCGGCGGTCAGCACCATCAGCACCCCGATCAGGGCGCAGCCGCTCACGTTGACCGCGAACACCGTCCACGGGAAGCCGCCCGTCCCGGGCCACAGAACCAGCGCCCCGTACCGGGCGAGCGCCCCGAGCGCGCCGCCGGCGGCGACCGCCGCGAGCACCCGGCTCTGCGGTGCGGCGGGCGGGCCGGGCCGCGGCGGCTCCTGCTCGCTCATCCGTAGCCCAGGGCGTGCAACCGCTCGTCGTCGATGCCGAAGTGGTGGGCGATCTCGTGGACCACGGTGATCTCGGTCTCCGCGACGACGTCCTCCTGCGTCTCGCACATCCGCAGGGTCGGGCCCCGGTAGATGGTGATCCGGTCCGGCAGCACTCCCGCGTACCACTCGCCGCGGTCGGTGAGCGGCGTGCCCTCGTAGAGCCCGAGCAGATCGGGGTCGCCGGGGTCCGGTTCGTCCTCGACGAACACCGCCACGTTGTCCATCAGCCGCGTCAACTCCGGCGGAATCCGGTCCAGAGCCTGGCTCACCAGCTCTTCGAACTGTTCGCGCGTCATCTCCAGCACCCGGTCATTGTCCCGTACGGGGGCGGCGGACGGGCCGTACGCGTCGGCGCCTCCTCGCCCCGTTCCGCCCCCGCCACCCGGCATGACGGAGCCCGTACCGGGGCATACGCGCCCAATGGTCCGCGCCCCGTTCCGTGCCGCAGCCGACCGCGTCCGGCACCGCCTCAGCCAGCTCGTCCGCACGAAGTCCGACCGCCCCGGCTCCGGCGGCACGAAGGCCGGCGGTCCCGAGCCCGAGCGCCCCGGATCCGGCCGCGCGAAGGCCGGCGGCCGGGCGCCCGGCGGCCCCGCGCCGGGCAGCCTCCCGGGACGCGCCGCGAACGGCCCCCGGCCGCCGCGCACCGGCCCGGCGGCCGCCGGTGACCTGGCGTCCCCCGCCCGCCGCCCCTTCCTCCGCGCCCTCGGCATGCTGGCCGTGGTCGTGCTGGGGGCCTGGCTGGGGCTGCTCGCCGTGGGCAGCATCCGTACGCCGGTCGGCCCCATGGACACCGACATGGCGCTGCGCCCCTCCCTCAGCGGCGGCAGCAGGATCAACATTTCCCCGCTCGGCGCGCTGGAACTGGACTCGCACATCGCGCCGCTCCGGCTCGACGTGGACGTGGACCGCCTCGACCCCGAGCGCTCCCAGGCCCTGGTCGACCGGCCGGAACGGTTCTCCAACCTCCAGGACGAGGTCACCCGGGACGTCGCCTCCGGCACCCGCGAGCTGGCCGTGCGCTCCTGCGTCGCCGTCGTCTCCGGGGCGGTCGCGCTCGGCCTCGTCGTCTACCGCCGCCCCCGCCGCGCCCTGGCCGCCGGGGGGCTCGCCCTCACCCTGCTGGCCGCCTCGGGCGTCAGCGCGTACGCCACCTGGAACCCGAAGTCCGTCCTGGAACCGAAGTTCTCCGGGCTGCTCTCCAGCGCCCCGTCCCTGGTCGGCGACGCCCGTTCCATCGTCACCGAGTTCGACCTCTACCAGCGGGAACTGGCCCGGCTGGTCACCAACGTCACCAAGCTGTACGACGCGACCTCCACGCTCCCCGTCTACCAGCCCGACCCCGGCACGATCCGGGTCCTGCACGTCTCCGACATCCATCTGAACCCGGCCGCGTGGCACATCATCGCCTCGCTCGTCGAGCAGTACGAGATCGACGTCATCGTCGACTCCGGCGACACCATGGACCACGGCTCCGCCGCGGAGAACGGCTTCCTCGACCCGATCCGCGACCTCGGCGCGCCCTACGTGTGGGTGCGCGGCAACCACGACTCCCCCGTCACCCAGGCGTACCTGAAGAAGTTCGAGAACGTCCACGTACTCGACGACGGCGCGGCGGTGAACGTCGGCGGGCTGCGGATCGCGGGCACCGGCGACGTCTCCTTCACCCCGGACCGGACCGGCCCCGGCGGCAACAAGGAGGCCGCCCGGCTGGAGGGCATGCGCCTGGCCTCCGCGCTGCGCGACCAGGAGCGCGCCGGCACCCCGGCCGACATCGCCGTCGCCCACGACCCGAACACCGCCCGCGAGACCGACGGCACGGTCCCGCTGGTGCTCTCCGGCCACTACCACCGGCGGATCAACGAGCAGCTGAAGTTCGGCACCCGGCTGAAGGTCGAGGGCTCCACCGGAGGCGGCGGACTGCGCGCCGTGCAGAACGAGAAGCCCGAGAAGGTGCACGCCTCGGTGCTCTACATGGACCGCTCGACCCGCCGCCTCCAGGCGTGGGACGAGATCACGCTGGGCGGCCTCGGGCTGACGACCGCCGAGGTCGGCCGCCATCTCCCGGAGGAGAACCTCAAGGAGGGCGGCTCCGCCTCCCCCACCCCGTCGCCGTCCTCCTCGCCCTCCGCGGGAGCCTCGCCGGGCCGCTCCCCGGGGCGCCCCACCCCGTCGCCGTAAACCGTTTTGGCGATAGCTCCACCCATCCCATATGCTTCTCACGTCCCCGACGCGCTGCAAAGCGAACCGGCGGGCCAATAGCCCTCATCGTCTAGTGGCCCAGGACGCCGCCCTTTCAAGGCGGTAGCACGGGTTCGAATCCCGTTGGGGGCACGTTTCACCGTGTGCGAGACTTGTTTCGCACATTGCTTGGTCCTGTGGAGCAGTTTGGAGTGCTCGCCACCCTGTCAAGGTGGAGGCCGCGGGTTCAAATCCCGTCAGGACCGCTTGCAGCCCCAGCGGCTGCGTGGCTGGGTAGCTCAGTTGGTACGAGCGATCGCCTGAAAAGCGATAGGTCGCCGGTTCGATCCCGGCCCCAGCCACCTCTCGAAGGCCCCGTCCACCGGACGGGGCCTTCGCCGTGTCACACCTTCTCGGCCTTCTCGGTCTCCTCGGCCCCCGCGTCGGGTGTCCCGTCCGCGCCGCGCCGCCGCCTCATCCGTACGCCCAGGACCAGCAGCGCCAGCAGCACCGCCCCGGCCAGCGCGGCCAGGTCCGGCACCCGCTCGCCGAGCCGCTGCGCCCACTGCTCGACCGCGAACGAACCGTCGACCCCCAGCAGACCGGGCAGCGCGGTCGTCCCGTCGTACACGAGGAACAGCGTGCCGAGCCCGATGAAGAACAGGCCCGACAGCAGCGACGTGGTGTGCAGCTCGAACCGGCCGAGGCGCACGGTCCGGCCGCGCAGCCAGGACCGGCGGCCGAGGTCGAAGCGTTCCCACAGCAGGGCGAGGACGAACAGGGGGACCGCCATGCCGAGCGCGTACACCGCCAGCAGCAGCCCTCCGTAGACCGGGCTGCCGCTGACCGCCGCCACGGTCAGGACGCTGCCGAGGATCGGGCCCGCGCAGAAGCCGGCCAGGCCGTAGACCGCGCCGAGCGCGTAGACGGAGAACGCCGTGGTGGGGCGGATACGCCCGCTGAGTTCGGCCATCCGCCGCGAGGCGAAGCCGAGGCCGACGATCTGCGCCGCGCCGAGGGCGATGATCAGCCAGCCGGCGCCGGTGACGAGGGCGTCGCGGTGGCCGTAGAACAGCCGCCCGGCGTACGAACCGGCCGCCCCGAGCGGGACGAGGGTGGTGGCGAGCCCGGCGTAGAAGATGCCGGTGCGGGCCAGCAGCCGGGAGGCGGAGTCGATGGAGTACGCGAAGAACGCCGGCAGCAGCAGCGCGCTGCACGGGCTGACCAGGGCGAGCAGCCCGCCGAGGAACGCCGCGAAGTAGCCGATGTCCGCCGTCACTTGGCGGGCTCCCCGGCCTGGCCCGCCCCGGTCGCCCTCGCCTGCTCGGCGGCGGCCTCGATGGCGCGGGTGAACGTCTCCTCCGGCTGGGCGCCCGCGATGGGGCGGCCGTTGATCAGGAACGACGGCGTGGACGTGGCGCCGATCCCGTACCCCTGCTCCTGGTCCTTCTTGACCGCCGCACGGGCCGCGTCGCCGTCGAGGTCCTTCATGAACCGGTCCAGGTCCTTCACCCCGGCCTCCAGGGCGAGCCCCTTGATCCGGTCCTTGCCGAAGCCCTTCTCCTTCGCCCCCTCGGCGTAGGCGGCACCGTGGAACTCCCAGAAGCGGTTCTGCTGCCCGGCGGCCCAGGCGGCCCGTGCCGCGCTCTCGGACTCCTCGCCGAAGATCGGGAAGTTGCGCCACTCGATGCGCAGCGTGCCGTCCTCCACGTACTTCTCGATCAGTTCCGGCTCGGTGTCCCGGGCGAACTTGCCGCAGTAGCCGCACTTGAAGTCGGCGTACTCGATCAGGACGACCGGGGCGTCCGGGCGGCCGATGGCCAGCTTGTCGTCCGCGTCCCGGCGGGCGAGCTTCGCCAGCTCCGGGTAGACGCCCTCGGCCGGGTCGGCGGAGACCTCGGCGGCGGGGCCGGTGGCGGTGGTGTCGTCGGAGGACGTGTCGGGGGAGGTGGCCCGGTACGAGGCGAACCCGAGCAGCCCGGCGGCGACCACCACCACCGCGCCGTAGACGAGGGGCTTCTTCGATGCGGGAGCGGGCTTCTTGGAGGCGGGCTTCGGGGGTGCGGGCTTCTTGGACGTGGGCATGCGGCACTCCGTGCTGGTGCGGAAAGGGAGGGAAAGGAGAGGCAGGAGGTGGGGCGGGCGGTGCGGGCCCGCCTACACCCGCAGCACGGAGAGTTCGACGGGCGTCGGGGTGTACGGGGCCGGGGCGCGGGCCCGGACCCCCGGCGGCGACTCGGCCGAGGGCGCCCCCGTGGCGGCGGGCAGCCCCCACGGAGCGAGGCCCGGCGCCTGGTCGTGGCCGCCCCGGGCACGGGAGGGCACGGCGGGCTCACCGTCGTGGTCGCGGAGCTTGCCGCAGCCGGGAACGGGGGCGTCGTCGGCCTCTACCTCGGCCCCTGCCGGGACGCCGGCGTCGGCGGTCTCGGAGGCGGAGGCCGGGAAGCTTGTCTCGGCGCCCCCGGAGGCGGAGACCGGGACGCTCGTCCCGGCGGCCCCGGGCGCGGAAGCCGGTGCACTCGCCTCGACGACCGCGAAGGCGGGGGCCGGGCCTGCCGGGGTCCGCGCGGCGGCGGCCCCGGTCGCGGGGGCCACCGCGTCCGCCGGGGCGACCGAACCGGCCGCCCGGCCCGCGTCCCGGGCCAGGACCCGCACGTCGGAAGCAGCCCGTACGCCGCCCTCACCGGCGCCCCCGAAGGCCGCCGGCCCGCACAGCAGCCCCGCCACCACCGCGAGCAGCGCCGTCAGGCTCCACCACTGCGTACGGGACACGGGACCGGGCCTTTCTCGCGTGAGCGGCGGTGACGGGGCGTTCGGCTGCCCGAAATGGTACGTGCCGCGTGACGCAGCCCGCGCGAAATGAGGTCGCCACCGAACCGGCCCGGGTGAGATCCTGGGAGCCGTATGTCTACTTCCTTCGCCGATCTCCAGTCCCAGCTCGGACAGCTCTCGCTCCGCGACGCGAACCGGCTCGGCCGGCGCCTCGAAGGAGCGCGCCGCATCCGCAAGCCCGAGGCCCGCCAGTCCGTGCTGGACGAGATCGCGGCCGAGGCGGGCAGGGCGGCCGAACGGCTCGCGGCGCGCGCGGCCCGGCTGCCCGCCCTGTCGTACCCGGACGAGCTGCCCGTCAGCCAGAAGAAGGACGAGATCCTGGAGGCGATACGCGACCACCAGGTCGTCATCGTCGCCGGAGAGACCGGGTCCGGGAAGACCACGCAGCTCCCCAAGATCTGTATGGAGCTGGGGCGCGGCGTCCGGGGCATGATCGGGCACACCCAGCCCCGCCGGATCGCCGCCCGCACGGTCGCGGAGCGGGTCGCGGACGAGCTGAGGACGCCGCTGGGCGAGACCGTCGGCTGGAAGGTCCGCTTCACCGACCAGGTGAACCCGGAGTCGACGTATCTGAAGGTGATGACCGACGGCATCCTGCTCGCGGAGATCCAGACGGACCGCGATCTGCTGGCGTACGACACGATCATCATCGACGAGGCCCACGAGCGGTCGCTCAACATCGACTTCCTGCTCGGCTATCTGGCCCGGCTGCTGCCCCGCCGTCCCGACCTGAAGGTCGTCATCACCTCGGCGACCATCGACCCGGAGCGGTTCGCGCGCCACTTCGGGGACGCCCCGATCGTGGAGGTCAGCGGGCGGACGTACCCGGTGGAGGTGCGGTACCGGCCCCTGCTGGAGGACGACAGCGAGGACTCCGACCGCGACCAGATCACCGCGATCTGCGACGCCGTCGACGAGCTGGGCCAGGAGGCCCCCGGCGACATCCTGGTCTTCCTCTCCGGCGAGCGGGAGATCCGGGACACGGCGGACGCGCTGAACAAGCGGAACCTCCGGCACACCGAGGTCCTCCCCCTCTACGCCCGCCTCTCGCACGCCGAGCAGCACCGCGTCTTCCAGCGCCACACGGGCCGCCGCATCGTGCTGGCGACCAACGTGGCCGAGACCTCGCTGACGGTCCCCGGCATCAAGTACGTGATCGACCCGGGCACCGCCCGCATCTCCCGCTACAGCCACCGCACCAAGGTCCAGCGGCTGCCGATCGAGCGGATCTCCCAGGCCAGCGCCAACCAGCGCAAGGGCCGCTGCGGCCGTACGTCGGACGGCATCTGCATCCGGCTCTACTCCGAGGACGACTTCCTCACCCGGCCGGAGTTCACCGACGCCGAGATCCTGCGCACCAACCTGGCCTCCGTCATCCTCCAGATGACCGCCGCCGGGCTCGGGGACATCGAGAAGTTCCCCTTCATCGACCCGCCGGACCACCGCAACATCCGCGACGGCGTGCAGCTCCTCCAGGAGCTGGGGGCGCTCGAACAGGCGGAGAAGTCCCCCCAGGAGGGGAAGAAGGGGCAGCGGCTGACGCCCCTCGGCCGCAAGCTCTCCCAGCTGCCCGTGGACCCGCGCCTGGCCCGGATGGTCATCGAGGCCGACCGCAACGGCTGCGCCCGCGAGGTCATGGTCATCGCCGCCGCGCTCTCCATCCAGGACCCGCGCGAGCGGCCCGCCGAGAAGCAGACGCAGGCGGACCAGCAGCACGCCCGGTTCAAGGACGAGACGTCCGACTTCCTGGCGTACCTGAACCTGTGGGCGTACGTCCGCGAGCAGCAGAAGGAGCGCGGATCGTCCTCGTTCCGCCGGATGTGCAAGCAGGAGTACCTGAACTTCCTGCGCATCCGCGAATGGCAGGACATCTACGCGCAGCTGCGCACGGTGGCCAAGCAGATGGGCATCACGGTCGAGGAGCCCAAGGCGGACGCCTCCGTTCCGGAGCAGGCGGTGCACACCTCGCTGCTGGCCGGCCTGCTGTCGCACATCGGGCTCAAGGACACCGAGAAGAACGAGTACCTGGGCGCGCGCGGCGCCAAGTTCGCGATCTTCCCCGGCTCGGCGCTGTTCAAGAAGCAGCCCCGGTTCGTGATGTCGGCGGAGCTGGTGGAGACCTCCCGGCTGTGGGCGCGGGTCAACGCCAAGGTCGAGCCCGAGTGGATCGAACCGCTGGCCCAGCACCTGGTGAAGCGCACCTACAGCGAGCCGCACTGGGAGAAGGACCAGGCGGCGGTGATGGCGTACGAGCGGGTCACCCTCTACGGCGTGCCGATCGTCGCCCAGCGCAAGGTCAATTTCGGCCGGATCGACCAGGAGGCGTCGCGGGAGCTGTTCATCCGCAACGCCCTGGTCGAGGGCGACTGGCGCACCCACCACCAGTTCTTCCATGACAATCGCAAACTCCTCGGCGAGGTCGAGGAGTTGGAGCACCGGGCCCGCCGCCGCGACATCCTCGTGGACGACGAGACGCTGTTCGACTTCTACGACCGGCGGATTCCCGAGCACATCGTCTCGGGGGCGCACTTCGACTCCTGGTGGAAGCAGAAGAAGCGCGAGGAGCCGGACGCCCTCGACTTCGAGCGCTCCATGCTCATCAACGAGAAGGCGGGGACCGTCACCAAGGACGACTACCCGGACTCCTGGCGGCAGGGGAAGCTCAAGTTCAAGGTGACGTACCAGTTCGAGCCCGGCGCGGACGCGGACGGCGTGACCGTCCACGTACCGCTCCAGGTGCTCAACCAGGTGACGGCCGAGGGCTTCGACTGGCAGATCCCGGGGCTGCGCGAGGAGGTCGTCACCGAGCTGATCCGCTCGCTGCCGAAGCCGATCCGCCGGCACTACGTCCCCGCGCCGAACTACGCGGAGAAGTTCCTGGACCGGGCGGTCCCGCTCCAGGAGCCGCTGCCGGTCACGCTGGCCCGGGAGCTCCAGCGGATGGTCGGCGTACCGGTCACGGCCGACGACTTCGACCTCTCCCGCGTCCCGGACCACCTCAAGATCACGTTCCGGATCGTCGACGAGCGGCGGCGCCGGGTCGCGGAGGGCAAGGACCTGGAGGCGCTGAAGCTCACGCTGCGCCCCAAGGCCCGCCAGGCGCTCTCCCAGGCCGCCGCGGCGACCGCGGGCCCCTCCGGCGAGTCCATCGAGCGCTCGGGGCTCACGGACTGGACCATCGGCACGCTGGACAAGGTCTTCGAGACCCGTCGCGCCGGGCAGCCGGTGAAGGCGTACCCGGCCCTCGTCGACCAGGGCGCCACCGTGGCCGTACGCCTCTTCGACACCGAGGCCGAGCAGCAGCAGGCGATGTGGCGCGGCACCCGGCGGCTGATCATGCTGAACATCCCGGTGAACCCGGCGAAGTTCGCCTCGGACCGGCTGAGCAACCAGCAGAAGCTGGCGCTGTCCCGCAACCCGCACGGTTCGGTGCAGGCCCTCTTCGAGGACTGCGCCACCGCCGCCGCCGACCGGCTGATCGCCGCGCACGGCGGTCCCGCGTGGGACGAGAAGGCGTTCCGGACGCTCTACGACAAGGTGCGCGCGGACCTGGTGGACCTCACCGTCCGCACGATCGACCAGGTGCAGCAGGTCCTGGCCGCGTGGCAGGCGTGCGAGCGCCGGCTGAAGGCGACCAACAGCCTGACGCTGGTGGCCAACGTCGCCGACGTGCGCGAGCAGCTGGCCCGTCTCGTACCGTCCGGTTTCGTCACGGCCACCGGGCTGCGCCGGCTGCCGGACCTGATGCGCTACCTGGTGGCGGCCGACCGGCGGCTCCAGCAGATGCCGACGGCCGTGCAGCGGGACACCACCCGGATGGAGAAGGTCCACGAGATGCAGGACGAGTACGCCTGGCTGCTGGAGCAGTTCCCGCAGGGGCGGCCGGTACCCCAGGAAGTGCGGGACCTCCGCTGGATGATCGAGGAGCTGCGCGTCAGCTACTTCGCCCATGCCCTGGGCACCGCTTTCCCCGTCTCGGACAAGCGGATCGTGAAGGCGATCGACGCCCTGGCGCCCTGACGCGGCACGGGGCGGGGACGGTGACGGGGTCGCCACCAGGAGTGAAGTCGACCTGGACCTCTTCCCTCCTGTACAGTCTGGTTTCGCAGCAAGCCGCAAGGCAAGCGGCGAAAACCTGGTCCTGTGGAGCAGTTTGGAGTGCTCGCCACCCTGTCAAGGTGGAGGCCGCGGGTTCAAATCCCGTCAGGACCGCAGTGGAGAAAGCCCGGATCGTTTCGATCCGGGCTTTCTCGCGTCTTGACGGGCCCCCTCCGCCCCGGGTACCCCGTAGAGCAGAGGCTGTCCCTGCATCCCGGCGCCCCTCGGCCGCACTCGGCGCTTGTGGCGCCACGTACGGCGGGGACGGCCGGGCCCACCGGGAGGTGGCTCGCATGTCCGCGTCCACGGCACGACACGAGATCCGCGCGCTGCTGCGCGCCCATCTGGCGGCCGCTTCCGCCTATCGCCACCTCACCGGCCGCTGCGCGGTCTGCCACCGCCTCCTGCGGCTCGCCATGGAGCCCGGCGGCGACGGGGAGCCCACCGCCGCCGCCCCCGCCGCCGTCTCGGCAGCCGCCGGGGCCGGCCCGGGCGCCGACGACCGGGGCGAGGGGGCCGCCGGACAGCCGGACGGGCGGGGGCGCGAGGACCGCCTCCCGGACGGGAACCCGACCGGAGACCCCGGAAAGCGGGCCGCGGAGGAACGGGCCGGGGCCGAAAGACCCTCCCCGACATGACCATCGGCCGGGTGCTTCCCCCTCCACGCAGTGGCACTCTGGGAGTTGGCAAGCATCAGGCGGTGTGACGGTAGTCACCGAAAGAGTTTTCAGACTGGGGGATTTTACGCCTCCCCTACAACTGGTGAATTTAATATGTGCAATTGCACGGGGCCGATCACTGGGGGCGGCCCCCGGGAGACCGTTCCGTCCGGGGGTGTCCCACCGCGTCCCCCGCCCCCTCCGGGACGCTCAGCCACACTCCCGCCCAGACCCGCCCACAGCCCCACGAAGGCCTCCGGACCCGTGGGCCGCCCCTGTCGGCCGACGGCGCGCCGGGGGCCCTCCGGCCCCCGAAGCCGACCGACCGCCCGGTTCTGGACCGGTACCGGCCCGCAAGGCCGGGAGCGGCCCCGGAGGGCCCCCAGGGCGCGCAGGAGGCCCGGTCGGAGCCGCGCGGGCAGGAACTCGCCCCCGCGGAGGGGGAGGGAGGCCGTTCAGGGCACAAAAAAGATCGCGCTGGACCCGGCGGAGTCCAGCGCGATCGATACGACGACACCCGTGAGACACAGGTGTGACGCCCGTTGGGGCAGGCGTCCGTCGAGTGGAGCTATGGGCGGGCGACTGGGGTTGGGGGACCCGACAGCTGCCCGATGTGGTGCTGTGCTGCGTTACTGCGGTACTGCCGAACTGCTGTTTCTGCTGCGAGGCAGGGGTGTTCAGGCCTCGCTGCGCTGCTGCGGAATACCCGCCAGCAGTGCGCGGACCTCCGCCTCGCGGTACCGGCGGTGTCCACCGAGCGTGCGGATGGACGTGAGCTTGCCGGCCTTGGCCCAACGGGTGACCGTCTTCGGGTCCACGCGGAACATCGTGGCAACCTCAGCCGGGGTCAGCAGCGGCTCGGCATCAGGGGTGCGAGCGGTCATGAGCGGCCTCCTCGGGAGAACCGAACCTTCTCGGTTCTTTCCTTTAAATTCTGCACCTTGACCCGCGTTGCCCGAAATGGCGGACGCGGGCCGAGTCGGTTATAGGACGAACGGCTTGTCCTCGGCACTACAACTACACCATCCGTCCAGCCGCGTCGGCCAAACCGATGGAATTGCCCTCCCAGGTGTTCATCAGCGACGGAAAGCCGATGGACCATGCCATAGCGGACAGTCACACCCCGGTGACGATCAGTCACAGAGCGATCAGGAGTCGTCAAACCCCCCATAGCGTGCAATGTCGAGCATTCTGCCCTTACTTGGACAGAAGGAGCCCTCCCCGGACTCCTTGTCCTATTTTGGCATGAGGAGTAGGGATAGGCGCAAGGGCCCCGTTAGTGCCGTCCATCACGCATGAGGCTTAGGCCCGGTTCGGGACGTAGGTCCCTGGATCGGCGGCGCACCGCTCCCGCCTCCCCCTTCACACGTGTCACACCGGACGCAGGTTCACGGCCCGTCACCTGCCCGTCGAGCCCTCTCCGTCACCCTCCGCCGGGCGACGCGACCTCCTCCTCCCGTACGGACGGGCCCCGGTGGCCGTCCGCCGGCCTCCCGGCCGTCCTGGAAGAAGGATGCCCCGGTTCCGTCGCCTTGATGCCGCTGTGGGTCTTTTCACGTCAATTGGTGAACTGCCGGTCCCGGACCGCCCGCCAGCGCTCCGCCAGCCGCGCGTACGCCTCCGCCGCGCCCCCTTCGTCCCCGGCCCGCAGCGCGGTGAGCCCCTCCGCCACATCCGCCGCCGACCGGTCCCCCGCCAACTGCTCCGCCGGCAGGGCGTGCACCAGGCCCCCGTAGTCCAGCTCGACCAGGGAGCGCGGGTGGAACTCCTCCAGCCAGCGCCCCACGTCCACCAGCCCTTCGGTCAGCAGGCCCTCGGGAACGTTCTCCCGCAGGGTCCGCAGCGCCCGCGCCAGCCGGCGGCGGGCCTCGACCATGGGGGTGCGGTAGCGCAGGACCGGCCCCTCCTCCCCGTCCCCCGGCCGGTACTCCCGCTCCTCGTCGCCGAAGAGGACGAACCAGCGCACCGGCACCTGCCACACCGTGGTCCGGATCCACGGCCGCGCGTCCGGATGGCGCCGCTGCCAGCGCTGGTGGTCCACCGCCGCCTGGCCGCGCACCACCGCGGGCAGCACGGCGTCGAGCACGTTGGCCGGAAACATCCCCTCCAGCTCCTCCAGGGCCAGCCAGCCGCGCAGCCTGGTCCGCCACGGGCAGACGCACACCACCCCGTCCACCTCCGCCACGAACGCGTCACCGCTCTCGTGGACCGGCACCCCGACCGGCGGCGTCGCCGCCAAGTCCGCGAGCGAGCGGCGCAGTTCGTCCTGGGCCGTGGGGAGGTCCCCGCGCCGCGCGTAGCGCGCCCAGTGGCTCCGCTCGGGCTCCGCGAAGGCGGCGAGCGGCTCATAGACCCGGAGATACGACGTGTAAGGGACGAGCACCGAAGACACCACCGACATGCAGCGCATCGTGTCACGGCGGATCACCCGCAGGGGGTGATCCTTCGCAGGGGGGCAGATCCGCGCCGCCGGAAGACTTACGCTCGTGCCCGTCGGACCGGCCGAGCCGGTCGGTCCGAGACCCTCCCCACCCTCAGGAGGGTCTTCCGCCGCTTCGTTGTTTGGGAGTCACCACAGTGACCGATGTGACCGGCGCGCCCGTCGATGTACTGCACACCCTGTTCCACTCCGACCAGGGAGGCCACGAACAGGTCGTGCTCTGCCAGGACCGCGCCAGCGGTCTCAAGGCCGTCATCGCGCTCCACTCCACCGCCCTGGGCCCCGCCCTCGGCGGCACCCGCTTCTACCCCTACGACTCCGAGGCCGACGCCGTCGCCGACGCGCTGAACCTCGCGCGCGGGATGTCGTACAAGAACGCCCTGGCCGGCCTCGACCACGGGGGCGGCAAGGCCGTCATCATCGGAGACCCCGAGCAGATCAAGAGCGAGGAACTCCTCCTCGCCTACGGCCGGTTCGTCGCCTCGCTCGGCGGCCGGTACGTCACCGCCTGCGATGTCGGCACCTACGTCGCCGACATGGACGTCGTCGCCCGCGAGTGCCGCTGGACCACCGGCCGCTCCCCCGAGAACGGCGGCGCGGGCGACTCCTCCGTGCTCACCGCGTTCGGCGTCTTCCAGGGGATGCGCGCCTCGGCCCAGCACCTGTGGGGCGACCCCTCGCTGCGCGGCCGCAAGGTCGGCGTCGCCGGGGTCGGCAAGGTGGGCCGCCACCTCGTCGAGCACCTGCTCTCCGACGGGGCCGAGGTCGTGATCACCGACGTCCGCGAGGAGTCGCTGCGCCGGATCACCGAGCTGCACCCCGAGGTCGCCGTGGCGGCCGACACCGACGCCCTGATCCGCACCGAGGGCCTGGACGTCTACGCGCCGTGCGCCCTCGGCGGCGCGCTGAACGACGCGACCGTGCCGGTGCTCACCGCGAAGGTGGTGTGCGGCGCGGCCAACAACCAGCTCGCGCACCCGGGGGTGGAGAAGGATCTGGCCGACCGGTCGGTTCTGTACGCCCCCGACTACGTGGTCAACGCCGGTGGGGTGATCCAGGTGGCCGACGAGCTGCACGGCTTCGACTTCGACCGGTGCAAGGCGAAGGCGACGAAGATCTTCGACACCACGCTGGAAATATTCGCACGTGCGAAGGCGGACGGGATTCCGCCGGCCGCGGCGGCCGACCGGCTCGCCGAGCAGCGCATGGCGGAGGCGCGCACCCGCTGACCGGGCGCGCGAGCGGCCCGCCGACCGGGGAGACAAGGTTCACGCCGGTCGGCGGGTCGTACCTCCACAAGAGGTTAAAATCGCAGTTGACCAGCGAGGAAGGGGCTCCTCGGTGGCCCCGTGCCGGGACCGGAACGCGGGCGGCGTACCGTATGGCCACGGAAGCAGGTACCGTTAAAGCCCTACGGGCACGGTCTCCCTCCGGGGAGTCCGTCCTGAAACATGAACGCGTGTCAAGACTCTGGGGCCGTCGAGCCCCGTCACCGAGGGGGTCGAGCCATGGGGCGCGGCCGGGCAAAGGCCAAGCAGACCAAGGTCGCCCGCCAGCTGAAGTACAGCACCGGCGGGACTGATCTGTCGCGTCTGGCCAATGAGCTGGGCGCATCGCCTTCGAGTCAGCCACCGAACGCAGAGCCGTTCGAGGATGACGAGGAGGATGACCCGTACGCACAGTACGCGGATCGCTACAACCAGGACGATGACGACGATCAGGACGATCAGTCCGGCCCGTCGTCATCACAGCGCCGCGGCGCCTGACCTCGCGCTGACACTTCAACCCGGTCCGGGCCAGCCCCGGGCCGGGTTCTGTGTGTCCCGATCCGGGCGGCCGGGCCGGGCGCCGGCTGATGCGCGGGGCGCCGGGCGGTCCGCCCGGCGCTCCGCGCACACGGCCGGCTAGCGCGCGTAGTCGCCGGTCAGCTCGGCGCCGGTCGCGTGGTCGCCGCGGTCGACGATCTCGCCGGCGACCCAGGAGTCGACCCCTCGGTCGGCCAGCGTCGTCAGCGCGGCGTCCACCGACTCCGCCGGGACGATCGCGATCATGCCGACGCCCATGTTGAGCGTCTTCTCCAGCTCCAGCCGCTCGACCTTCCCGGCCTTGCCGACCAGGTCGAAGACCGCGCCGGGCGTCCAGGTGGAGCGGTCCACCGTGGCGTGCAGGCCGTCCGGGATCACCCGCGCCAGGTTGTTCGCCAGCCCGCCGCCGGTGACGTGGCTGAAGCCGTGCACATCGGTCGTCCGGGTGAGCGCCAGGCAGTCCAGGGAGTAGATCCGGGTGGGCTCCAGCAGCTCCTCGCCGAGCGTGCGGCCGAACTCCTCGACCTCGCGGTCCAGGGACCAGCCGGCCCGGTCGAAGACCACGTGGCGGACGAGCGAGTACCCGTTGGAGTGAAGACCGGAGGACGCCATGGCGATCACCGCGTCGCCCTCGCGGATGCGGTCGGGTCCGAGCAGGCGGTCGGCCTCGACCACGCCCGTACCGGCCCCGGCGACGTCGAAGTCGTCCGGGCCCAGCAGCCCGGGGTGCTCGGCCGTCTCGCCGCCGACCAGGGCGCAGCCCGCCAGGACGCAGCCCTCGGCGATGCCCTTCACGATGGCGGCGACCCGCTCGGGGTGCACCTTGCCGACGCAGATGTAGTCGGTCATGAACAGCGGTTCGGCGCCGCAGACGACGAGGTCGTCCACGACCATGCCGACCAGGTCGCGGCCGATGGTGTCGTACACGCCCATCCGGCGCGCCAGGTCCACCTTGGTGCCCACGCCGTCGGTGGCGGAGGCCAGCAGGGGCCGCTCGTAGCGCTTGAGCGCCGAGGCGTCGAAGAGGCCGGCGAAGCCGCCCAGGCCGCCGAGGCCCGCGACCTCGGGGCGCTGCGTCTTCTTCACCCACTCCTTCATCAGCTCGACGGCGCGGTCGCCGGCTTCGATGTCGACGCCGGCCGCCGCGTAGGAGGCACCTGTTGTCTCAGACATGGCGTGGGATCTTTCGTGTGGAGATACGGGGCTGGTGGGGGATGCGGCGGCGCGTCCGGGTCACGGACGGCGCAGCGCGTCGGCCGCGGCGGTCGCCGCCGGGCCCGCCGCCAGCTCGGTCTCCAGCAGCTGCTTGCCGAGCAGCTCCGGGTCGGGCAGCTCCATCGGGTACTCACCGTCGAAGCAGGCGCGGCAGAGGTTCGGCTTGTCGATCGTCGTCGCCTCGATCATCGAGTCGATCGAGATGTACGCGAGGGAGTCGGCGCCCATGGAGGTGCAGATCTCGTCGACGGTCATGCCGTTGGCGATCAGCTCGGCGCGGGTGGCGAAGTCGATCCCGAAGAAGCAGGGCCACTTCACCGGCGGCGAGGAGATCCGGATGTGGATCTCGGCCGCACCGGCCTCGCGGAGCATCCGGACCAGGGCGCGCTGGGTGTTGCCGCGGACGATCGAGTCGTCGACGACCACCAGGCGCTTGCCCTTGATGACTTCCTTGAGCGGGTTCAGCTTGAGCCGGATGCCGAGCTGGCGGATGGTCTGCGAGGGCTGGATGAAGGTCCGGCCGACGTAGGCGTTCTTCACCAGTCCGGCGCCGAACGGGATGCCGCTCGCCTCCGCGTACCCGATCGCGGCGGGGGTGCCGGATTCCGGGGTCGCTATGACGAGGTCCGCCTCGGCGGGGGCCTCGGCGGCCAGCTTCCGGCCCATCTCCACCCGGGAGAGGTAGACGTTGCGGCCGGCGATGTCGGTGTCGGGGCGGGCCAGGTAGACGTACTCGAAGACGCAGCCCTTGGGCTTCGCTTCCGCGAAGCGAGAGGTGCGCAGACCGTTCTCGTCGATGGCGACCAGCTCGCCCGGCTCGATCTCGCGCACGTAGCTGGCGCCGCAGATGTCGAGCGCCGCGGACTCCGAGGCGACCACCCAGCCGCGCTCCAGCCGGCCGAGGACCAGCGGGCGGATGCCCTGCGGGTCGCGGGCGGCGTAGAGGGTGTGCTCGTCCATGAAGACGAGCGAGAACGCGCCCTTCACATCGGGGAGCACCTTGGCGGCGGCTTCCTCGATGGTGAGCGGCTTGTCGTCCTCGTCGCGCTGCCCGGCGAGCAGCGCGGTCACCAGGTCGGTGTCGTTGGTCGCGGCGACCTGGGTGGCGCGGCCGTCCTTGCGCGGGAGGTCGGCGACCATCTCCGCGAGCTGGGCGGTGTTGACCAGGTTCCCGTTGTGGCCGAGGGCGATCGAGCCGTGCGCGGTGGCACGGAACGTCGGCTGCGCGTTCTCCCACACCGAGGCGCCGGTGGTGGAGTAGCGGGCATGTCCGACCGCGATATGGCCCTGGAGGGAACCCAGAGACGTTTCGTCGAAGACCTGCGAGACCAGTCCCATGTCCTTGAAGACCAGGATCTGGGACCCGTTGCTCACTGCGATGCCCGCGGATTCCTGTCCGCGGTGCTGCAGGGCATACAGTCCGAAATAGGTGAGCTTGGCGACCTCTTCACCCGGAGCCCAGACACCGAAGACGCCACAAGCGTCCTGGGGGCCTTTCTCTCCGGGGAGCAGGTCGTGGTTGAGTCGTCCATCACCACGGGGCACGGCACCGAGTGTAGGGGAGATCGACCACTGGTCCGAATTGGGGACCGGCGGGCAAACGCCGGGCGGAGCGGGGACGGCGGCCCCGGGGACCGCGCGGGACGGGCGATTCGCGGGGCTTCGGCCGGTGACGCTGCGTTACCACCGTGGGGGTGGTACGGGCTGTGCGAGGCGACCGCGGCACTCATTTCCGGGCCGGAGAACCGGTTACCGATCGGTAGCGAGCGGCGGGAGCGGAGGAGGGTCCGTGGCGCTCGGTGAACCCGCCCGAACGCCGCCCCGCCCCCTGGCCGAACGCTCGTTCCGTGGTGAGCCTCACACCTCCGGGCCCCGGGCGAGCGGCCCGGGCCGTGGAGGGCGGGGGCCGTGGAGGACGAGGGCCGTGGAGGACGAGGGCCGTCGTCCGCAGTCCGAGACCGCCATTGACAGCTCCCCGGCCCGTTGGCAGGCTCCTCCCCCATGCAGCCCCTCGGTGATCTCTCGATCACGCTCGTGGTGCGCCGGCACGTCGATCTGGGACGTGTAGCGAGCGCCATCTGTCGCCGCGCCTGAGGAAGCCGCACCTCCCGGACCCCGCAGGGCCTCCGCCCCGGGCCCCGGCCTGCGCGCCCGCGTTCCTCCCTCTCGCTCTCCCTCCCTCTTCCGTCCCTCGCGGGCGGGTGCGCCCCTCCGCGGGCCCCCGCCCGCCGGAACGTCGCGCCCACCGCCTCGCGCCCCGTCCTCCGACCGGCGCCCGAGGCCCGCCCAGGAGCCCTCATGACCTCTCGCGATGCGCACACGCCTGCGGAACCACGATCCGGGACGCCGCTGACCCGGCGCGCCTTCACCACCGCCGTCGGCGCGGCCGCCGTCACGGCGGCCGGGACGGCGGGGGCCGCCCCGGCGACCGCCGCGGGCACGGCCGCCGCCGACGTGCCACGGGAACGCCCGTTCCGCGCCGCCCGCGGCAAACACGCGCGCCGTCCCAACATCCTCTTCATCCTCGGCGACGACCTCGGCTGGGCGGACCTCTCCTCGTACGGGTCTCCACACATCCGCACGCCCCACCTGGACGGGCTGGCGCGGCAGGGCGTGCGCTTCACCGACGCGTACGCGGGATCCGCGACCTGCTCCCCGACCCGGTTCAGCCTCTACACGGGGCGCTATCCGGGGCGTACGCGGGGCGGGCTCGCCGAGCCCATCGCCGACCGTTCGGCAGGGCTGGAGCCCACCCATCCGACGCTGGCCTCGCTCCTGCGCGGCGTCGGCTACGCGACCGCGCTGATCGGCAAGTGGCACTGCGGGTACCTGCCGGACTACAGCCCGACGAAGTCGGGGTACGACGAGTTCTTCGGCAACTTCGGCGGGGCCCTGGAGTACTACTCCAAGCTCGGCCTGGGGGGCGAGTACGACCTGTACGAGGGCGACGCCGAGTACAAGGACCTGCGGTACTACACCCGGGTCCTCACGGAGCGCGCGAGCGAGTACGTGCGGCGCGGCCACGACGGCGGGCCGTGGCTGCTCAACCTGAACTTCACCACCCCGCACTGGCCCTGGATCGCCGACGGCGACACCGGGGCGAGCGCCGAGATCGTCCGGCGGATCGAGGCCGGCGACCGGTCCGCCCTCCGGCACGCCGACGGCGGCTCGGTCGAGAAGTACACGGAGATGGTCGAGGACCTGGACCGCTCGGTCGGCGAGGTGCTGAAGGCGCTGAAGCGGTCGGGGCAGGAGAAGGACACCCTGGTCTTCTTCGCCAGCGACAACGGCGGCGAGCGGTTCTCCTACAACTGGCCGCTCACCGGCAACAAGAGCTCGCTCCAGGAGGGCGGCATCCGCGTCCCCTCGGTGCTGCGCTGGCCCGCCCGCATCGAGGGGGGCCAGGTCAGCGATCTGCCGGTGTTCTCCCCCGACTGGACGGCCACCCTGCTGGAGCTGGGCGGGGCACGACCGGACCCCGCCCACCCGCTGGACGGCATCAGCCTCGCGGGGTACCTGCTGCGGGGTGAGACGCCGAAGGAACGCGACCTGTTCTGGCGGGTGCGCGGCGAGCGGGCGCTGCGGCGCGGCGAGCGGGCGCTGCGGCGCGGCGACTGGAAGTACTACCGGGGAAGGAGCGGGACCGACCAGCTGTTCAACCTGGCCGAGGACCGGCGCGAGCAGGCCGACCGGGCGAAGACCGACCCGGGACGGCTGGCCGAGTTGCGGGCGTCGTGGGAGAGGACCGACTCCGGCCTGCTCCCCTATCCGAAAGCCTCCTGACCCGTCTTCAGCGGCGTCCGGCGGCGCGCCCCGGCCGGTCGGCACCCGGCCGCCGGGGCGGGCACGGCCGCCCACCGGCCCGCACGTCCTGCGGCACCCGCCGCGCCTCCGTCACGGGCCGCGGGCGCGCCCTCCGGGTCACCCGTGCCGGGGGGCGGCCCCGGCGGGGGCGGCGGTGGCGCCGATCCCCTTGCCGTCCTCCCCGGTGAGGGTGAGGGTGCTGCCCTTGATCGTGTACGTCGCCGGGCCGCCGAGGGCCGCGAGCACGGCGCGTTCCACCTTCATCTCCGCCTCCGGGCACATCTTCCGGGTGCTCATGATCGGCCCGAAGGTGATCGTGGAGCCCTTCACCGCGGCCTTGCCGCTGAAGGAGTTGCAGCCGGAGTCGCCCCGTACGGCGCCGTCCTCGGCGAAGGTCAGGCGGGGCGCCCGCTCGGCGGGCAGGTCGGCCGGCACGGTGGTGGCCGTCTCGCCGTCGAGCAGCGTGGTCACCGTCCACCGGGTGCCGACCAGGTCGGCGGCCTTCTCCTCGCTGAGCTCCATGGTCGCGCCGCCTTCCTTGGTGAGGGTCAGCTTCCCGCCCGAGAGCTTCGCGGTCAGTTCGCCGCCCATCGCGTCGATGGCGGCCTTCTCGAACTTCTCGATCTCCTCGTCGCACGCCATCTGCGTGGTGACGGGCTTGCCGAGGGTGATCCGGTCGCCCTCCACCCGCGCGTCCACGCCGATGTGGTTGCAACCGAAATCCGCGGTGGCGCGGCCCTTCGGGTCGATCTCCATCCGGGCCCCCGCCGGGGCCTCGGTCTTCTTCCCGTCGACGGTCACCGAGTCCACGCTCCAGGCGACGCCGGTGACGGGGACGTCGCTCTGCACGGCGTCGCCGCCGCCACCGGAACCGGAACCGGACTCCGTACCGCAGGCGGCGAGGGCGAGGAGGGCCAGGACGCTGACGCTGAGGGTCATCCGTTGTGTGCGCATGGCGATGTGACGGAACGGCCCCCCGGTCCGGTTCCGTGCGTTCCGGTTCCGTGCGTTCCGCTTCCGGGCGTTCCGCTTCCGGGCGGGCGCCTCACCCCATCAGGGGCAGCAGCGCGGCCAGATCGGCCCGCTCCCCGCCGGCGGCGACCTCGGCGTCCGCCAGGGCCCGCGCCCACTGCGTACGCCCCGTGGCGAGCCGCAGCCAGGTGAGCGGGGCGGTCTCCACGACGTTGGGCGGGGTGCCCCGGGTGTGCTTCGGCCCGCCGATGCACTGGACCACCGCGAACGGCGGCACGCGCACCTCGACCGAGCCGCCGGGGGCCCGGTCCGCGAGGGCGTCCGCCAGCAGCCGGGTGCAGGCGGCCAGCGCCTGCCGGTCGTAGGGGACCTCCAGCCCGAGCGCCGCGTTCAGGTCGTCGGTGTGGACGGTCAGCTCGACGGTCCGGGTGACCAGGTAGTCGACCAGCCGCATGGATCCGACCCGGGTGGCCAGCAACCGCTCCCCCGTGCCGGTGGCGGGGACCGCCGCCGCGAAATCCGCCTCCGCCTCCTCGTACAGCGCGACGAGGTCGGGGCTGCCGGCCGCCAGCTCCACGACGTCCGCGGAGATCGGGGCGGCGTACGCGGCGGTGGCCGACGGCCACTCCGCCAGGACGAGACCGGGCTTGGCGCCGGGCGGCTCCGGCAGGGCCAGGGAGCGGGCGACGCTGCTCAGCCCCATCGCGATGTGGGCGGCCAGCTCGCGCACCGTCCAGTCGCCGAGCCGGGTCGGCGCGGCGAGCTGTTCGGGCGTCAACTCCGCGACGGCGTCGCGCACATGGCCGAACTGGGCGAGGACCGCGGTACGGGTCCTGAGGTAGTCGTAGGCGCGCGGGCGCTTCTTGGCCGGAGGCATGGGCCGAGCGTAGCCCGCCTTCCCGACAACGCGCCCTCAGACCCCGGTGACCCGTTCCCCGACCGTGAACGTCTCACCGTCGGCGGGGACGCCGACCCCCCGCCACATGAACGGGACGCCCCGGGCGTCGTCGGGGTCCGGGCCGTCCATCAGATGGAAGTGGAGGTGCGGTTCGGTGGTGTTGCCGGAGTTGCCCACGCGCCCGATCTCCTGCCCGGCCCGGACCCGGTCCCCCGGCTTCACCCGGAGCGAGCCGCGCCGGGCGTGGGCGTACACCGCGTACACACCGCCGCCGAGGTCGAGGACGACGTGGTTTCCGAGGATCCGGTGCGCACCCAGGATCGAGCGGACCACGCCCTCCAGGAACATCAGGTACGCGAGGGCGGGCAGCGAGGTGCGGCTCAGGTGGTCGCGCTGTCCGTCGCTCGTCCGTACGACCGTGGCGTCGGCCACCGCGAGCAGCGGCGCGCCGAACGCGGGGAAGGCGCGGTTGCGGCGGACGAGCGGCCAGAGCCGGTGGGACGCCGGGCGGGCCGGACCCTCGCCCTCCGCCGTCTCCGGCTCGGCCACGATGTCGATCGCGTACGTCTGCCCGTACACGTGCGTCCCGTGGCTCGGCGCCTTGTCCGCCGGGCTGTTGAAGGCCGTCCAGCGGCCGGTCACCGGCGGGGCGACCTCGACCGGGGGCCGCGGCACGCCGCGGGGCCGGGCGGCCCTGGCCTGGAGGACGGTCGTCGCCGCCATGAGGGCGAGGACGACCACGGCGGGCAGGAGGGTGGTCGCCCACCCCGGCCCGGGCAGATCGGTGACGGACTCCCCGATCACCAGCGCGAACAGCGCCGCCCAGGACAGCCGCATGGCGGTCGGAACGGCTCTGCGGACGGTCATGGTCGTCTCCCCCTGTCGTCTGCGTTCGGCCCGCGGCCCCTACGGTCGCGCCGCCGTGAGCACCACCAGCAGCGGCACCACCCGGACCGGCGGGATCTCGTACCGGCCGCGGCCCGTCGCCTGCAGCCAGCCCGCGGCGGTCAACTGGCGCAGGTGGTGGTAGATCTGGCCGGTGGTGCCGGCCCCGTCGAGCGCGGCCAGTTCGGCGGCCGTCCTCAGGCCGCCGAGGATCTCGCGGAGCAGGCGCAGCCGGACCGGATGGCCGAGCGCGGCGAACGACTCGGCGGCGTCCGCCCAGTCCCCCTCGACCAGGGCCTCGGTGAGAGCGCCGTACTGCCACTCGTAGCTCTCGCCGGTGGGCAGCCGCACCGCGCCCGTGTACAGCACTCCGCCGTCGGCGGCGGCTTCTCCGACGGCGGCCAGCTGCTGTTTCAGCCCGTCCAGCGCCCAGAAGTCGCCGTCTCCCAGTCGGGGGGACGCGGGTTCCCGCCCTTCCAGTGCCGTGAGCCGCCGCTCCAGCTCGGCGACCCGCTGCTCCAGCTCCATGACACAACCTTACGTAATTACGTAATTTCCAACAAGAGGTGGGTGAGAAGGCCGAAGCCCCCGCCCGGATGGCCCGGGCGGGGGCTTCGGAGAAACGCCGGTCGGCGCGCGGCTCAGGCGAGCAGCGCGGGGATCGTCGCCTCGTGCGCCGTACGCAGCTCGCTCAGCGGGATGCTGAACTCGCCCTGGATCTCGATCTCCTCGCCGTCCACCACGCCGATGCGAGCGACGGGCAGACCGCGCGCGCCGCACATGTCGGTGAAGCGGAGCTCCTCGCTGCGCGGGACCGCGACGACCGCGCGGCCCGCCGACTCGGAGAAGAGGAACGTGAACGCGTCCAGGCCGTCCGGCACGACCAGCCGGGCGCCCTTCCCGCCGCGCAGGCAGGACTCGGTGACGGCCTGGATGAGACCGCCGTCGCTCAGGTCGTGCGCGGCGTCGATCATGCCGTCGCGCGAGGCCGAGATGAGGATGTCGGCGAGCAGCTTCTCGCGGGCCAGGTCCACCTTGGGCGGCAGGCCGCCGAGGTGCTGGTGGACGACCTCGGACCAGGCCGAGCCGCCGAACTCCTCGGCCGTGTCGCCCAGCAGGTAGAGGAGCTGGCCCTCTTCCGCGAAGGCGACCGGCGTGCGCCGGTTCACGTCGTCGATCACACCGAGCACGGCCACGACCGGCGTCGGGTGGATCGCCGTCTCACCGGTCTGGTTGTACAGCGAGACGTTGCCGCCGGTGACCGGGGTGCCCAGCTCCAGGCAGCCGTCCGCGAGACCGCGCGTGGCCTCCGCGAACTGCCACATGACGTCCGGGTCCTCGGGCGAACCGAAGTTCAGGCAGTCCGAGATGGCCAGCGGCCGGGCGCCGGAGGCGGCGACGTTGCGGTACGACTCCGCCAGCGCGAGCTGCGCGCCGGTGTACGGGTCGAGCTTGGCGTACCGGCCGTTGCCGTCGGTCGCCAGCGCCACGCCCAGGTTCGTCTCGGCGTCGATGCGGACCATGCCCGCGTCCTCGCCCATCGCGAGGACGGTGTTGCCCTGCACGAAGCGGTCGTACTGGTCGGTGATCCACGCCTTGGAGGCCTGGTTCGGGGAGGCGACCAGCTTGAGGACCTGCTCGCGCAGCTCGGCGGCGTCTCCCGGGCGGGCGAGCCTGCCCGCGTCGTCCGCCTGGAGCGCGTCCTGCCAGGACGGGCGGGCGAACGGGCGGTGGTAGACCGGGCCGTCGTGGGCGACCGAGCGCGGCGGCACGTCCACGATCTGCTCGCCGTGCCAGTAGATCTCCAGCTGGGAGCCGTCGGTCACCTCACCGATGACGGTGGCGATGACGTCCCACTTCTCGCAGATCTCCAGGAACCGGTCCACGTGCTGCGGCTCGACGATCGCGCACATGCGCTCCTGCGACTCGCTCATGAGGATCTCCTCGGGCGAGAGCGAGGAGTCGCGCAGCGGCACGGTGTCCAGCTCGACGCGCATGCCGCCGGAACCGGCGGAGGCCAGCTCGCTGGTGGCGCAGGAGAGCCCGGCGCCGCCGAGGTCCTGGATGCCCGCGACGAGCTTCTCCTTGAAGATCTCCAGGGTGCACTCGATGAGGAGCTTCTCCTGGAAGGGGTCGCCGACCTGGACGGCGGGGCGCTTGGCCGGCCCGGTGGACTCGAAGGTCTCGGAGGCCAGCACGGAGACGCCGCCGATGCCGTCGCCGCCGGTGCGGGCGCCGTACAGGATGACCTTGTTGCCGGGGCCCGACGCCTGGGCGAGGTGGATGTCCTCGTGCTTCATCACACCGATGCAGCCGGCGTTGACCAGCGGGTTGCCCTGGTAGCAGGCGTCGAAGACGACCTCGCCGCCGATGTTGGGCAGGCCCAGGCAGTTGCCGTAGCCGCCGATGCCCGCGACGACGCCCGGCAGGACGCGCTTGGTGTCGGGGTGGTCGGCGGCGCCGAAGCGCAGGGGGTCCACGACCGCCACCGGGCGGGCGCCCATCGCGAGGATGTCGCGGACGATGCCGCCGATGCCGGTGGCCGCGCCCTGGTAGGGCTCGATGTACGAGGGGTGGTTGTGCGACTCGACCTTGAAGGTGACCGCGTACCCCTGGCCGACGTCGACGACGCCGGCGTTCTCGCCGATGCCGACGAGCATGGCGTCGTTCTCCGGGACCTTCTCGCCGAACTGCTTGAGGTGGACCTTGCTGCTCTTGTACGAGCAGTGCTCCGACCACATCACCGAGTACATGGCGAGCTCGGCGCCGGTGGGGCGGCGGCCCAGGATCTCGCGGATCCGGGCGTACTCGTCCTCCTTGAGGCCGAGCTCCTTCCAGGGCTGCTCGGCGTCCGGGGTCTCGGCCGCGTGCTTGACCGTATCCAGGCTCATGCGTTGACCAGCTTCTTGATGATCGAGGTGAAGAAACCGAGGCCGTCGGTGCGGCCGGTGCCGACGAGCGGCTCCACGGCGTGCTCCGGATGCGGCATCAGGCCGACGATGTTGCCCGCGGCGTTGGTGATGCCCGCGATGTCGCGGAGCGAGCCGTTGGGGTTGCCCTCCAGGTAGCGGAAGGCGACGCGGCCCTCGGCCTCCAGCTCGTCGAGCGTGCGCTCGTCGGCGGTGTACCGGCCGTCCATGTTCTTGAGCGGAACCCTGATCTCCTGGCCGGCGCTGTAGTCCGAGGTCCAGGCGGTCTCCGCGTTCTCGACCCGCAGGCTCTGGTCGCGGCAGACGAAGTGGAGGTGGTTGTTGCGCAGCATCGCGCCGGGCAGCAGGTGCGCCTCGGTCAGGATCTGGAAGCCGTTGCAGATGCCGAGGACCGGCATCCCGGCCTTCGCCTGCTCGATGAGGGTTTCCATCACCGGCGAGAAGCGGGAAATCGCCCCCGCCCGGAGGTAGTCCCCGTACGAGAAACCGCCGGCCAGCACGACCGCGTCGACCTGGTGGAGATCCTTGTCGCGGTGCCACAGGGATACGGGCTCGGCGCCCGCGATCCGGACGGCGCGCAGGGCGTCCTGATCGTCGAGGGTGCCGGGAAAAGTGACGACGCCGATACGGGTGGTCACTTCTCCTCCTCCACCTTCACGACGAAGTCCTCGATGACGGTGTTGGCGAGGAACGTCTCGGCCATCTCGTTAATGCGGGCGAGGGCGGCGTCGTCGACCGGCCCCTCGACCTCCAGCTCGAAACGCTTTCCCTGACGAACGTCCGCGATTCCCTCGAAGCCGAGACGGGGCAGTGCGCGCTGCACCGCCTGTCCCTGCGGGTCGAGGATCTCGGGCTTGAGCATGACGTCGACTACGACGCGTGCCACTGGCACTCCCGGTGTGGTGGTGTGGTGCGGCTGTCTCTCCAGGGGGGTCCCCCAGACCCCCGCGGGTCCACTCAGCGTACCTGCCCAAAATTTCTACGCGGGTAGATATCGGGCAGGGCGGACCCGGCGGACATCTTCCGCGGATCACGTCCGGATATCGGCGGCGACACCGCAAGGAAAAGGTCTGGGAAAAACTCGCGCCGTTTGTACCCGGATTGCACACGGACACGCGGAGGTAATTGGTCGGGCTTCACAATGTGGTGTCCGCCGCTGTACAAATGATTAGGGGGAAAGCAGCATCGACCCCTGGCAAACAACGGAAAAACGGGAACAACGGACCAGTCGACATCGCGTCGATCCGCATCCGCCCGCCTGGCAGCCGGAAGGCCGGCATCCGCGCACGCAGGACGCGCCGATGCCGTAGGAAAGGACCGATATCCGTGGCTCAGCGCGTAGTGGTGACGCTCTCCGACGACATCGACGGGGGAGAGGCGGCGGAAACGGTGGCCTTCGCCCTGGACGGGAAGACGTACGAGATCGACCTCAATCCCGCCAACGCCAGGAAACTGCGGAAGGCCCTGGCGCCTTACGTGGCCGCCGCCCGAAAGCAGACCCACACCGGCAAGCACGGGCGGAAGCCCACGTCCTACCGGCACACCTCCCTCGCCCCGGACCCGGCGGCCGTCCGCGCCTGGGCCCGCTCGCACCGGATGGAGGTGCCGGCCCGGGGCCGCATCCCGAAGAAGGTCTACGAGGCGTTCGACGCGGCCGGCTGAGCCGCCGGCGACCGGCCGGAGCCACCGGGCGGCACGCGGTCGCGCGGCGAGCGGGGCCGTCCGGCGGGCAGGGGCGCCCAGCGGGCAGGGTCCGTCCGGAACGGCGGCCGGCCCCCGCTCCGGACGGCCCGTCACCCTCCCCCGGGGCGGGGCGGAACGGGCTCCGGACGCCCCTCCGACCGGCCCCCGGGCACCCCTCCGACCGGCCTCCGCGCGCCCCTCCGACCGGGCGCCGGGGCCCGGCCCGCGAACGCCGGAGGGAGCCGACTTGCGCGACACCCCCGCAGGTCGGCTAGAGTCTGGAGCACGCCGAGGGGCGAGGCCGCAAAGCCGAATCCCACGCAGCGTGCGGGTGTAGTTCAGTAGTAGAACATCCCCCTTCCAGGGGGAAGGCGCAGTGTGCAATTCCTGTCACCCGCTCTGCACGACTCTCCGGACCGGCCACACCGTCGGATCAGGTAGAGTGGTGCTCGCTCCACCGGTGAAAGCCGAGTGGTCGCATTGCGGACGTAGCTCAGTTGGTAGAGCGCAACCTTGCCAAGGTTGAGGTCGCCAGTTCGAACCTGGTCGTCCGCTCAGCAGCAGAGGCCCCGATCTTCGGATCGGGGCCTCTGTCGTGTTCCCCTCCTCGCCCCCGTCTCCCCGGCCGCCCCGGCACGCCCCCCCCATGACGTTTGTCATGAGCAGTGATGACAGCGCGCACTGCCCGCGGGCCCGGTCCGGCGGAAGCCTTCAAGCATGACCAGCGACGACATGTTCAGCGCCCGGCCGGCCTCGACCGGTGGCCCGACCGGAGGCACGCCCGGCGCGGAGACGGTGATCGCGGCGGACGGGGTCCGCCGCAGCTACCAGGACGGCTTCGAGGCCGTGTCCGGCATCTCCTTCTCCGTGGCCCGCGGCGAACTGTTCGCCCTGCTCGGGACGAACGGGGCGGGCAAGACCTCGACCGTCGAACTCCTGGAGGGGCTGGCGCTCCCGACCTCCGGGACCGTCCGGATCCTCGGCCACGACCCGTACCGCGAACGCGCCGCCGTCCGGCCCCGGACCGGGGTGATGCTCCAGGAGGGCGGCTTCCCCTCCGACCTCACCGTCCTGGAGACCGCGCGGATGTGGTCCGCGTGCACCACCGGCGCACGCCCCGCCGCCGAGGCCTTGGACATGGTCGGCCTCACGAGCCGCACCGGGGTGCGGGTCAAGCAGCTGTCCGGCGGCGAGAAGCGCCGCCTGGACCTGGCGCTCGCCCTGACCTCGCGGCCCGAGGTGCTCTTCCTCGACGAGCCGACCACGGGACTGGACGCGGAGGGCCGCCGGTCCACCTGGGAGCTGATCCGGGCGCTCCGGGACAACGGCACGACCGTCCTGCTGACCACCCACTACCTGGAGGAGGCGGAGGCGCTCGCGGACCGGCTGGCGATCATGCACCAGGGGCAGATCGTGACGGCCGGAACGACCGCCGAGGTGACCGCGTCACAGCCCGCACGCATCCGGTTCACGCTGCCCGACGACGTACCGGCAGCGCGTCTTCCGCTCTCCCTGCGGGCGGCCGCGGAGGGGCGGCGGATCGAGATCCGCACCCCGGTGCTCCAGGAAGCGCTGCACGAACTGCTGGGCTGGGCACGGGAGTCGGGCGTGCACCTGCTCGACCTCGACGCCCGCTCCGCCTCCCTGGAGGAGGCGTTCCTCCAGATCGCCCACACCCAACTGCGTTCCCGCGCCGACGACCCGCGGCGGGCCGGGGCCGGCGGCCCCGCGGACGGCGGCGTCCGGAACGCGACGGAGAAGACGAAGAAGGTGACGGCATGACCACGCCCACCGTCCTCACGGACGACCGCACGGCCCCCGGCGGCTCCCCCGCGCCGCCCTCGAAGGCCGCCGCGTCGGCGCGCCGGCTGACCGCCCTCGCCCGTGCCGAGCTGGTGCTGCTCCTGCGCAACCGGTCGGCGCTCTTCCTGGCCCTGGTGCTGCCGGTCGTCATGATCTTCTCGATCCGGGCGTCGCTCCGGCAGATCGACCTGACCGGTACCGGGCTCTCGATCGCGGGCGCGGCCCTCACCGGCGGCATCGGCGTCGTCCTCCTCCAGGTCGTCTACATGAACCTGGTCACCGGCTACGTCACCCGGCGCGAGGAGCTCGTCCTCAAGCGGCTGCGCACCGGCGAGATCACCGACCGCGAGATCCTGACCGCCACCGCCGTGCCCTCGATCGCCCTGGCGCTCGTGCAGTGCGTGCTGCTCGTCGTGGCCGGCGCCATCGCCTTCGACCTGGCGGCCCCGAAGCGCCCCGAGGTGTTCCTGGCGGGCCTGGTGGTGGGCCTGGTGATGATGTCGGCGCTGGCCGCCGCGACCTCGGCGCTGACGCGGACGGTCCAGACCTCGCAGCTCACCACGTTGCCGCTGTACTTCGTCTCGCTCTTCGGCTCCGGGATCTTCGTCCCGCTGGACGTCTTCCCGGACAGGCTCGCCTCGGCACTCGAACTGCTGCCGCTGACCGGGGTGGTGACCCTCGTCCAGCACGGCTGGCTCGGCGGGGTGGAGGGCGGTGATCTGCTGACGGCCGCCGCGGTGGCGTTGGCCTGGACCGCGTTCGCGGTGTTTGCTGTGCAGCGGTGGTTCCGCTGGGATCCGCGCGGCTGAGGTGAAGGGGCTGAAGGGTGTGATCGGGCGGGTACGGGGCTGGCGGCGCGGCTGGCACGAACGCAGCAAGCTGCAGCGCATCGACCTCTACACCCGGGTGACGCTCTGCTCGATCATCTGGCTCTTCGCGGTGTCGTGGGGGCTGCTGCCGCTCGGCGAGACCCTGGACCGGGGAGCGGTGGCGATCGCCCTGGGCGGAGCGTTCCTCGCCGCCAACGTCGTCCAGTCCGTGCTGAGCAGCCGCAACCTGGCGCCCGCCTTCGAGGACTACCGGGGCACGGCGCCGTTCCCCGCCCGGCGGTTGCGCCTGCCCGCCGCGCTCCAGACGGTGATGACCGGCCTGCTGGTGGCCCTCGCGGGGGTGGGCGGGGTGAAGGACGAGGGGCTCGTCCTGCTGGTGCTGGACCTGCCCGTGGCGTTCGCCGTCCCGTACGTCCTGCTCGTCCCGGTCCGGAGGTTCCTGCTCCACGCCGCCGCCTTCTCGGTGGCCGGCGTGGCCCTCCTGGCGGCCGTGGGCGTACCGGGCGGGCAGCTGTTCGGGGCCTTCGTCTCCCTGGCCGTCGTCACTCTGCTGGTGCTCGTATCGGCCCGGCCGAGCGCCTGGAGTCTGTCCGTGATGTGGCAGGCGGAGGAGGCGCGGGACATGCAGGCCCGGCTGGCGGTGGCGGAGGAGCGGCTGCGGTTCGGCCGGGACATGCACGACGTACTGGGCCGGAACCTGTCCGTGATCGCGTTGAAGAGCGAGCTGGCCGTGGAGCTGGCCCAGCGCGGGAACCCCGCCGCGATGGACCAGATGGTCGAGGTGCAGCGGATCGCCCGCGCCTCCCAGCAGGAGGTCCGCGATGTCGTACGCGGCTACCGGGAGGCCGACCTCCCCACCGAACTCATGGGCGCACGAGGCGTGTTGGAGGCAGCCGGGATCTCCGTGGGCGTGGAGGGCGCGGACGGCCCGGCCGGCATCGGCGCCCCCGCCGCCGTGCAGGCCGCGCTCGGCTGGGTGGTGCGCGAGACGGCGACCAACGTCCTGCGCCACGGCGACCCCCGCCACTGCCGGATCCGGCTCACGCGGACATGGGACGCGGTGGTCCTGGAGGTCGAGAACGACGGGGCGGGCCCCGCGGGCCCGGGCGACGGCGGCCCGGGCGACGGGGGTGGTGCGGGGCTGAGAGGGCTGCGCGAACGGCTCGGAGCGCTCGGCGGGACGCTCAGCGCGGGAAGGGCCGGGGACGATCTCTTCCGGGTAACGGCGACGGTTCCGCTGACGGGCCCCCGTACGCGGCCGGGCGGCCGTGCGGCTTCCTCCCCTGCCTCCGCCACCTCCCGTGCCTCTTCCCCTCCCGCCACCCCTCCCACCGCTTCCGACCCCGCCGCCTCCCGCACCTCCGCCGCCTCTCCCACCGCTTCCGACCCCGCCGCCTCGCCCACCTCGTCCACCTCCTCCGCCTCTTCCGACCCCGCTTCCGCATCCGCTCCTCCGGAGGAACGATGACCACCGACCGGCCCCTGCGGGTCCTGCTGGCCGACGACGAACACCTCATCCGGGGCGCGTTGGCCGCGCTGCTCGCCCTGGAGGAGGACCTCGTCGTGGTCGCGGAGGCGGCGAGCGGCCCCGAGGCGCTGGCCATGGCGCTCGCGCACCGGCCCGACGTCGCCGTCCTGGACCTCCAGATGCCGGGCGCGGACGGTGTGAAGGTCGCCACATCGCTGCGGACCGGGCTGCCGGACTGCCGGACCATGATCGTGACCAGCCACGGCCGCCCCGGGCACCTCAAGCGGGCGCTGGCCGCCGGCGTACGCGGGTTCGTGCCGAAGACCGTCTCCGCCCGCCGGCTCGCCGAGATCATCCGTACCGTCCACGCGGGAAACCGTTACGTGGACCCGGAGTTGGCCGCCGACGCCATCGCCGCCGGGGACTCGCCGCTGACCGCCCGCGAAGCCGAGGTGCTCGAACTGGCGGCGGACGGGGCGCCGGTCGCGGAGATCGCCGAGCGGGCGTCGCTCTCCCAGGGGACCGTGCGCAACTACCTCTCCTCGGCCGCTTCCAAGATCGGCGCCGAGAACCGGCACACGGCCGTGCGTCTCGCACGCGAGCGGGGTTGGGTATAGTGGGCAGCGCGCTGCGGCGCACTGCGGATGTAGCTCAGTTGGTAGAGCGCAACCTTGCCAAGGTTGAGGTCGCCAGTTCGAACCTGGTCATCCGCTCCACGCAGAGAAGGCCCCGGACCTTTCGGTCCGGGGCCTTCCTCGTATCCGTCGGCCCTTACGCCCAGTTCGCGCCGGTCAGCACCTCGAACGCCTCGATGTACTTGGCGCGGGTCGCCTCCACGATCTCCTGCGGGAGCGCCGGGGGCGGCGTCTCGCTCGCGCGGTCCCAGCCGGAGGCCGGGGAGGTCAGCCAGTCGCGGACGAACTGCTTGTCGTAGCTGGGCTGGGCGCGGCCCGGCTCCCAGGTGGCGGCGGGCCAGAAGCGGGAGGAGTCCGGGGTCAGCACCTCGTCGGCGATGATCAGCCGCTCGGTCCCGTCCTCGGCGGTCTCGAAACCGAACTCGAACTTGGTGTCGGCCAGGATGATCCCGCGCTGGTGCGCGATGTCGCGTGCCCGGCGGTAGACGTCGAGCGTGGTCTGCCGCAGCTGGGCGGCGGTCTCCACGCCGACCTCGCGGGCCACCTCCTCGTAGCTGACGTTCTCGTCGTGTTCGCCCACGGCGGCCTTGGTGGCCGGGGTGAAGATCGCGCCGGGCAGCTCGGAGCCGTTGACCAGGCCCTCGGGGAGGCCGATGCCGCAGACCGTACGGGTGGCGTCGTACTCGACGAGCCCGGAGCCGGTCAGGTAGCCGCGGGCCACGCACTCGACCTCGATCATGCGCAGGCTCTTGCAGATGAGGGTGCGGCCCTCCCACTCGGCCGGGGCGCCCGGGGGCAGCTCGGTGGAGAGGACGTGGTTGGGCACCAGGTCGGCGAGCTGGTCGAACCACCAGAGCGAGAGCCGGGTCAGGACGCGGCCCTTGTCGGGGATCGCCGTGGGCAGCACCCAGTCGTACGCGGAGATGCGGTCGCTGGCCACCATCACGAGGTCGCCCGCCTCGTTCCGGTACAGGTCACGCACCTTGCCGGTGTGCAGGTGGGTGAGGCCCGGCACCTGTACGGGCTCGGGCTTTTCTACAAAACCGGACACGGTTCCTCCGCGTAGCTTGATCCAGGAGCGGTTCCGATTGTCCCGCACGAAGTGCCTGCGGCGCGCGCCGGGCCCGAAGGGGGGCGGCCGGGGGCCGGCCCCGGAGGGTGACGGCCGGGGGGCCGGCCCGGAGGCGGGCGCTTCTCCTGGGCGGGGGCCCGGAACCGGGTGGTCGCGATGCCGCTGCCGGGTACGCGGCCCGGTCGGTCGCTCCTGTCCCGGTCAGTCGCTCTTGCAGATCCGGTCCAGGAGGTTGGCCGTGGCCTGTTGGATGCGGCGGTCGGTGTGGCCCGGGCGGTCCAGGGCCGGGGACCAGGCGAAGGTGCCGGAGGCGAAGACGAGGGCGCCGGAGGGGGCCTGGTAGAGCGAGGTCTCCTGGTGGCGGAGGGCCCCCTCGGAGTCCTCGTACGGGGAGTGGGCGAGCAGGATGCGGTTGTCGTGCTGGGGCAGGCTGGTGCGCGGGAAGTAGCGGTCGGCCTCGCCCGCGACCAGCCCCGGGATCTCGTCTCCCTCGGCCGCTCCCGTCGCCTCCCAGAGCCAGTGCTCGGCGTTGCGCACGACCATCGGGCGGGGATCGGGCACCCGGCCCGCGTACTGGATGCCCAGGAGCTGCTGCTCGGGCCGGTCCACCTCGCGCCACAGCGCGGACTTCCCCGGGCCCCGGCGTTTGCGGCAGGTCAGCAGGCGGTCCGGCTCGCCCGATGCGGAAGGGGCGAGGCTCACCTGCCAGTACATGGTGTTGGCGGAGAGGAAGACGAGCGAGGTGCCGGTGTCCCGGGCGCGCTCGGCGGCCCGGCGCATCGGCAGCGACCAGTACTCGTCGTGGCCGGGGAAGACCAGCCCCCGGTAGCGGGCGGGGTCGACGCGGCCCGCGTGCAGATCGCGGGCGTCGGCGTAGGCGAGGTCGTACCCGTACCGCTCGGCCCAGCGGATGAAGTCGTACGCGTGGCCGACGTGGAGCGGCAGGCCGGCCCCGGCGTACGGGCGGTCGAAGGAGATGGTGACGGCGGCGTCCTCCTCGCCGAGCAGCCTCCCCCGCTCGTCCCACGCGTGGTAGAGGCTGGCGCCCGTGCGGCCGTCCTCCGGGTAGAGGTTGTACGCCTGCCAGGTGATGTCGGGCAGCAGGAGCAGCAGGTCGGCGGGGTGGTCGTCGCGCACCGTGAAGGGGATGTGCGAGCGGTAGCCGTCGGCGGTGGTCAGGACGGCCACGTACGCGCCGACCGACCAGTAGCTCGGGATCTGGAGCCGCCAGGACATCCACCAGTGGTGGCAGGAGACGGTCCGGTCGGCGGCGAGCGGAGGGGGCTGGACGATGCCGGAGAGCCGCGGGCTGGTGGTGATCTTGGACGCGCCGTCGCCGCCGTAGTGACCGATCCGGTAGACGTCCACGGAGAACTGCTGGGGCGGGTCCACCGTGATGTGGAAGTCGACGGCCTCGCCGGGGGCTGCCGCGCCGGGCGAGACGAAGCCCTTGATCTGGCGGCGTACGTCGTCGGCGGTGCGGGTGCCGCCGCCGGTGGAGCGGGCGAGGTCGGCGTACCAGGGGACGACCTGACCGGTGTCGTCGAAGTAGTTCTCACTGCCGCGCAGCCAGGGCAGCGGCCCCTGTCCGAAGGGGTCGCTCACCGCGTGCGCGAGGGCACCCGACTCCCACCGGCGAATCTGCTCCGCCCCCATGCCGCGCCCCTCCCTCGGACCCCCGGAAAGGACAAGCGCAGGGGGGTCCCCCGGACAACTCTGATGCGCCGAACGTCAGCGCCGGTCCCAGCACATCACATAACGCACGCAGCTCGTCACCCTTCGTCGCTAATTGGCGGGAACGGAACCGTTTCTTCCGGTCCGTTCCCGCATATCTGTCCGGCGTACGCGCTCCCTACGGGCGGATCGAGCCGGTCCGGCGCCCGCGCCCGCGCGCCTCCACGGCGTACCGGCCCGTCCGGGCGCGCGGTGGACGCGCCCTTCCGGCCGGCCCGCGGGGAGCCCGCCCGTCCGGCATATGCGCCCGTCCATTCGTACGGCTTGCGCGGCGTACACGCTCACACCAGCCGGACCGGCTTGTCGGCGCGCACGCCCACGTCGGCCAGCCAGGACAGCAGCGGGTCCGGATCGCCGTCCTCGACCAGGCTGAGGACCGGGTCCGCGAGGTCCGCCCTGCGCTCCCCGCCGACCAGCAGCGCGGGGCCGTCCAGCCAGTCCAGGCCCGGGGCCGCGCCCGCCGTGTCCACGGCCGCGCAGCAGACCATGGCCGCCACGTGATCGGCGAGCAGTTCGGCGCCCGTACGGGGAGGCTGGAGCGGGAAGAGGGGCAGCGGGCCCGGGCCCCAGAGGTCGAGGGGGTCGTCCGCCGCACCGCCACCGTGCCCCTGGCCGCCGGGGCCCTTGCTTCCGTGGCCGACGCCGCCGGGGCCCTGGGGGCCGCCCTCCTCGCGGGCGACCGCGGCGCCGATGCCCGCCGCCAGCTCCTCGCTCGACCCGCCGGGCCCGGACAGGTGCTCCACGACCCGGGCCAGGGTGGGATCGGCCGGGTCGGCGGCGGACGCCCGGGGGACGCCCAGGGTGTCCAGGACCCGGTGCAGGCGGGCCGCCTCGCTGCGCCACTTCCGGTCGACGACCTCGTCCGGATACTGCTGCCAGTCCACCGGCGCCCACTCCGGGCCGCTCTCGGCGGGACCGCCGTGGAAGAGGCGGGCGGCGAGCAGGGAGGCGGCCTCGTCGGCCGTCCCGGGCTCCTCCAGCAGGTCGCAGGCGGGCCGCTCGCCGAGGCGCAGGGCGAAGCCGTCGGCCAGCCGGTCCCGGCGGGAGAGCTCGGTGAGCGCGGCGACCACCCCGGCGTCCAGCCGGGAGGGCCAGCGGCCCATCCGCCAGGCGGGCAGCGCCACCCGGGTCAGCAGGCGGTCCCAGCCGGCGTAGGCGAGGCCGACCTGCTCCTGGGCCGTGATGCGCAGCCTCTGGTCGACCGTCTGGGCCCGCAGGGCACCGGCGGCCGCCACACAGCGCTCCATCTCCGCGGCATGGTCCCGGCAGGCCCGCAGCAGCAGCCGGGAGACCCAGCCCACGAAGGCGAGCGGCGCCCCGCGCAGCGCGCCCCTGCCGGGGGCGGCGGCATCCGCTATCGCGGCGTCCAGACCGCGGACGAAGCGGCGGGCGGCGGCTATGTCGGGGTCGGCGGACGGGCCGGTGCCCGCCACCACGGGCGCCAGGACCGCGCGCAGCTCGGCGACCCGCATCCACCACAGGAACGGCGAGCCGATGACGAGGACGGGGGCGGCGCCGGCGCCCCCGGCGGCCACCGGGGCCCCCGGGGCCTTCCGGAGCGCGCGGTGGGTGCGGTCCTCCAGCCAGCTGTCGCAGTCCGGGGTGAGCGCTATGGCCGAGGGCGCGGGCACACCGAGCCGGTCGGCCAGCTCCCGGACCAGCCGGTAGAGGTCGGGGGCCCCTTCTTCGGGCACGGGGACCGTGGGGCTCATGGCGGGCCGCGCGCGGGCCACGGAGACGGCGACCGGGACGGTCACCAGCAGCACGGCGGCCGCGACGGCGAGGACCGTCCAGCGCACGGTGTCCCAGGCGGGCCCGTCCAGATGCCCCTGCGCGTCCGCGGCGAACAGGACGACGGCGACGGCCGCGGGCAGGATCGCCACGGCCAGCGCCCTGCCGCGGATCCGCAGCAGGGAGAGCGCTCGGGCCCGCGCGGCCCGCGCGCCCAGCTCCTCACCCACATCGATACCGGACACGGTCGGACGTCACCCCCTCTGCCCCGCGACGGTGTTGCTCACTCCCCCACTGTGGCACCCCCCACCGACATCGCAATGCCGGTGGGCCAAGTGCCGGAACGCTTGCGCCGCACCCTAGTTGGGGCTCCGGCGGCCGTCATCCGGATGGCCCAGCCGTCACTCGATGGAATGGCTTTGGGTAAAGCTGCTGACGTGTCCGCGCCGATGGGCAAGCGGACTTCTCCCCTGGTCCCAGGGTCGTCCGGGTGCGCGACAGCCCCTCGCGCCTGCCGCGCACGCCGGAGCGTACGGGGGGCGGCGGAGGGGCTGTACGGGCGGCCGTCGTACGGGGTGCGTCAGGCCTGTGCCGCCTTGAGGGCGATGTCCGTACGGTGGTGGGAGCCGTCGAGCCGGATGCGGCCGAGTGCGGTGTAGGCGCGTTCCCGGGCCGCCGTGAGGTCCTTGCCGGTCGCGGTCACCGAGAGCACCCGGCCGCCCGCGCTGACCACCGCGTCGCCCTCGGCACGGGTTCCCGCGTGCAGGACGTACGCGTCGGGCCCGTCCTGCGCCGCGACGTCCGCGAGCCCCTCGATCGGGTCGCCCGTGCGCGGGGTGTCCGGGTAGTTGTGCGAGGCGATGACCACGGTGACGGCGGCGTCGTCGCGCCAGTTCAGCGGCGGGAGGGTGTCGAGGGCGCCGTTGGCGGAGGCGAGCAGGACACCGGCCAGCGGGGTCTTCAGCCGGGCCAGCACGACCTGGGTCTCGGGGTCGCCGAAACGGGCGTTGAACTCGATGACCCGCACGCCGCGCGAGGTGATCGCGAGACCCGCGTAGAGCAGCCCGGAGAAGGGCGTTCCCCGGCGGCGCAGCTCGTCGACGGTGGGCTGGAGGACGGTTTCGAGGACCTCGTCGACCAGCTTGGGGTCGGCCCACGGGAGGGGGGAGTAGGCGCCCATCCCGCCGGTGTTCGGGCCCTCGTCGCCGTCCAGGGCGCGCTTGAAGTCCTGGGCGGGCTGGAGCGGCACCACGGTGGTGCCGTCGGTGATGGCGAAGAGGCTGACCTCGGGGCCGTCGAGGAACTCCTCGATGACCACGCGGTCGCAGGACAGCGCGTGGGCGCGGGCCGCCTCCACGTCCTCGGTGACGACGACGCCCTTGCCGGCCGCGAGGCCGTCGTCCTTGACGACGTACGGGGCTCCGAACGCGTCGAGGGCCTCGTCGATCTCGGCCGGAGTGGTGCAGACGTAGCTGCGGGCGGTGGGAACCCCGGCGCCGGCCATGACGTCCTTGGCGAACGCCTTGGAGCCCTCCAGCCGGGCGGCCTCGCCGGACGGGCCGAAGCAGGGGATGCCGGCCGCGCGCACGGCGTCGGCGACCCCGGCGACGAGCGGCGCCTCCGGGCCGACGACCACCAGCCCGGCGCCCAGCTCGGTCGCGAGGCGCGCGACGGCGTCACCGTCGAGCGCGTCGACCGCGCGCAGTTCGGCCACCTCTGCGATGCCGGCGTTGCCGGGGGCGCAGTACAGAGCGGTGACGTCGGGGTCGAGGGACAGAGAGCGGCACAGGGCGTGTTCGCGGGCGCCGCCGCCGATGACGAGGACCTTCACGGGGTGCAGCCTAGCCGCCGGGCGCGCGGAGCCCTTACGGCCGCCGATCGGTGGACGGCGCCCCAGCCCGCGGCGTCCCCGCCCGGGCCGTCACCGCCTACGTCGCCGCCGCCCATGTCGTCACCGCCCGTGTCGCCGCCCAGGCCGTCACCGCGTCACTGCTCGTTGGGGAACTCGTCGACCACGGTGGCGCCCAGCTCGCGGACGATCAACTCGTGGCCGGAGAGGGCGGAGTCGACGAGGTCCGGGTCGTCGGCCTCCGGGATGTCGTCCTCGATGGACACGGACCTCGGCGGCTCCGCCCCGTACGCACCGGCGGCGGGCGGGGCTTCCCGGCCGCGCTGCGGTGCGGAGGCCGGCGCCGGCGAGGGGCCCGAGGGCGCGTGCTGCCCCTGCTGCGGTGCGGGGGGCTGCTGCGGGGGCGCGTGCTGGGGCCGGGGCTCGTACGCGACGGGCGCGGGGGCCGCGGGGGCGGGCTGGTACTGCGGGGCGGGGCGTCCGCCGCCTCCGCCGGGCCCGGGGGCGCCGCCGCCGGAGGGGTCGATGACCGCCTCGATGCGCCACTGGGCGTTGAAGCGCTCGGCGAGGGCCTGCTTCAGCACCTCCTCGCTGCCGCTGCTCGCGAAGTTGTCGCGGGCGCCCGCGTTGAGGAAGCCGAGCTGGAGGGTGGTGCCATCGAACCCGGCGACCTGGGCGTTCTGGCTGAGCAGGATCCAGGTGAAGCGGCGACGGTTCTTGACCGCCTCCAGGATGTCGGGCCACATGTTCCGCACCTGGACGGCGCCCTGGGCCATGTCCTGACCGCCGTCCGGCGCGGCCTGCCCGGCCGGGGGGGCGGTGGGAGCGGCGGCGGGCGGCGGGGTGGCGGGCCGGGCGGGGCCGCTGCCGGGGGCGGAGGCGGTGGGCCAGCCACCCGGACGACGGCCCTGCTCCCCCGCCCCGGCCCCGGCCCCGGCCCCGGCTCCGGTTACGACGGGGGCTCCGGCTCCGGCGGGGGTTCCGGCGGCGGTGGGCCAGGACCCGGGCCGCTGGGCCGACTCGGCTGCGGGGACCGGGGCCTGCGCCTGGATCTGCTGGGCGGGCGGTGCGTAGGCGGCGGGCGCGGGAGGCGCCTCCCCTCGGGCGGCGGCGCGGGCGGCGTCGGGACCGGCGAGGCCCATGGGGGCGGCCTGGGGAGCTGGGGCCGGGGCGTGGGCGTCGGGGCCCGGCACGTACCCCAGGGGGGCGGCGGCGGCGGGCGGGGCGGCGAACGAGGCGGCCGCGGCGGCCGAGGCACCGCGCTCCAGCCGGTCGAGCCGGGCCTGCAGCGACCGCTCGTCGTCGTAGGCGGCGGGCAGCAGGACCCGGGCGCAGATCAGCTCCACCTGGAGGCGCGGCGAGGTGGCCCCGCGCATCTCGGTGAGCCCTTCGTTGACCAGGTCGGCGGCGCGGCTCAGCTCGGCGGCGCCGAAGACGGAGGCCTGGGCCTGCATGCGCTCGACCACGTCGGCGGGGGCGTCGATGAGCCCCTTCTCCCCCGCGTCCGGCACGGCGGCGAGGATCACCAGGTCGCGCAACCGCTCCAGGAGGTCCGCCACGAAACGACGGGGGTCGTTGCCGCCCTCGATGACCCGGTCCACGACCTCGAAGGCGGCGGCCCCGTCCCCGGCCGCGAAGGCGTCGACGATGGAGTCGAGGAGGGAGCCGTCCGTGTACCCGAGGAGCGAGGTGGCCATGGCGTACGTCACACCGTCGTCGCCCGCGCCGGCCAGCAGCTGGTCCATGACGGACATCGAGTCACGCACGGACCCGGCCCCGGCGCGCACGACGAGCGGGAGGACGCCGTCCTCGACGGGGCTGTTCTCCCGGCCGCACACATCGGCGAGGTAGGTGCGCAGGGTGCCCGGGGGGACGAGCCGGAACGGATAGTGGTGCGTACGCGACCGGATCGTCCCGATGACCTTCTCGGGCTCGGTCGTCGCGAAGATGAACTTGAGGTGCTCCGGCGGCTCCTCGACCACCTTCAGCAGGGCGTTGAAGCCCGCCGGGGTGACCATGTGCGCCTCGTCGATGATGTAGATCTTGTAACGGCTGGAGGCGGGCCCGAAGAACGCCTTCTCGCGCAGATCACGGGCGTCGTCCACGCCCCCGTGCGACGCGGCGTCGATCTCGATCACGTCGATGGACCCCGGCCCGTTGCGCGCGAGGTCCCGGCAGGACTGGCACTCCCCGCACGGGGTGGGGGTGGGGCCCTGCTCGCAGTTCAGACAGCGGGCGAGGATGCGCGCGCTGGTCGTCTTTCCACAGCCGCGCGGCCCGCTGAACAGGTACGCGTGGTTGACCCGGTTGTTCCGCAGGGCCTGCTGGAGCGGGTCAGTGACATGCTCCTGACCGATGACCTCGGCGAACGACTCGGGGCGGTAGCGGCGGTACAGCGCAAGGGACGACACACCTACGAGGTTATCGGGGCCGACTGACAACCGGCTCCACACCGCTCGCCCCGGGGCCCGGCACGGTTCGAGCGGACTCCCGGCGCGGCTGGGACCGCAGGAACGCGGCCCGGGGGGAATCTGCGCACCCGGGAACGCAAGGGCCCCCCACGCACCCGCCAGAGCCGACCTACCCTTGCTGCCTTCCGGCCCTGGGGGAGTTCAGTCAGATAGCGCCACGTGAGGGGCTGACGCCCACCTTAGCGGATCCCCACCCCCTCCGGTCCACCCGCCCTCCCCGACGCCAGGCCGCCACCCCTCCCCGCCCCTCCCCGCGCGTCGTCGCGCGACCGCGGCGGGGCTCTCGGGACGCTCCCCCGAGCGGTCTCCGGACGATCTCCGGGGATCGTGTTCGCGAGCACCCTCCAACGTCTTGTATTGTTTGCGGCGGAGGATTCGCCTAGTGGCCTAGGGCGCACGCTTGGAAAGCGTGTTGGGGGCAACCCCTCACGAGTTCGAATCTCGTATCCTCCGCCATTGCTCTCACCGGGCAATACGTCGAAGGCCCCCGCAGCTCGCTGCGGGGGCCTTCGACGTTGCCCCGGCCCCCGTGGCCCGCGCCACCGCACCCGGAGGCGTTCGGGCACAGCGCAGCGGTCGGATCCTGCGGGCGACGATCACGAGGGCGGGGGGTGGCGTCCGGCTGGAGTCGCGGGCTCTGTCCCGGGGGGGGCGGGTTGTGGAGCATCGGCCGTGCCTGCGGGCGCCGCCGGTCTCGGGCGGCGCGAGAGGCATAAACCAGCCAGCCCCTTCCCGGCCAGACTTCCGGCACCGGCAAAGGACGAGCTCAGACGATTCGGCCCCGGTGTCGATCACACCGCCTCGGGCGCTTTTCGGACAACTCTGGCCCAGTCGGGGGAGTCCAGACAACCCGGAGCGCCCCCGGCCGCCTCTCACAGGCCGGACACAGCGTCGTCACAGGTGAGTTGGGGCCGTGCTGCCGTCCACGTTTCCTTACGCACTCGGAAAGCCGGAAGTACGAGGAATGATGACCAGATCCCCGCAGGGCCGCACCAACCGCCTCATCCGCACCCCGCTCGCCGTCACCGCGGCCATCGCCGTGACCGCGGGCGTCGTCGCCGCCGCGCCCGGCGCCAAGACGGCGGAGCCGAAGCCGAAGCTCAGCCTGATCGCGGCCTCCACCTCGGTGACGCTCGACTCGTGGAAGGAGGAACCCGGCGTCTACCTGGACCTCGGGACCTACCTGACCTCGGAGAACGGCGCCTTCGAGCTCAAGGTGACCCGGAAGTCCTACAAGGACCCGGTCACCGTCTCGCAGGTCTTCCGGAACGGGAAGAAGACCACGGCCAAGGCGCTCCCCGCCGGGCTGGTGAAGGACTTCTCCGGGCTGCCGGACTTCGCCCAGGTCCAGCTCACCGACGCGGCCGGCAAGACCGTGCTCAAGCAGACCGAGGCGTTCTGCCCCAACAACGCGTCCGGGCGGGTCCGGCCGGACGCCCCCGCCAACTCGAAGTATCCGCAGAGCTGCCCGGTGAACCCGTTCACCCTCGGCTCGGTGTGGGGCGTGGAGAACGGCTGGGCGTCCAACACCTACGCCGGGTACTACTCCAAGCCGGTCCAGCTGGCGGCGGGTACGTACACCGCCAAGATCAACGTCACCAAGAAGTACCGCGACCTCTTCGGCATCGCGAGCAAGCCCCAGACCGTCAAGGTCGTCGTGCGCGAGCGGAGCTGGGAGGAGCCGCCCCCGGCCCCCGCCGGACGCAGTGCCGCCTCCGCGGACCAGGGGCACGCGGGCCACCAGGGCCACGAGGGGCACGCCGCGAAGGCTCCGGCCTCCGGCCACGGCGCCCACGCGGCGCACGGCGCTCCGGTCCGTACCGAGGCGCCCGCCGCGCGGACGACCGGCGCCGGCGCCACGTTCAACGTCGGCCACGGGCCCTACCCGCCCGCGCCGCCCGCCCTGCCGTGGGCGCTGAAGAAGGAGTCGCTCCAGCGGCAGTCCTTCGCCGCCGCCACGGTCGGCGACCGGGCCGGACAGACCGACGGCTCGCGCCGGGCTCCGGCCGCGAGGCCCAACGCCAAGCGGCCCACCGGCAAGGCGTCCGTGCCCGCCGTGCCCAAGCCGGACCTGCGCTCGCTGCCCGCGTACGGCATCACCGTCAGCGACGGCTACGAGGAGGTCCCCGGCAAGGACTACCTCGCCTTCAGCGCCAACGTGTGGAACGCGGGTCCGGCCAAGCTCGTCGTGGACGGCTTCCGCTCCCCGGGCAAGGAGCTGATGGACGCGTACCAGTACTTCTACGACGCCAACGGCAAGCAGGTCGGCTACACCCCGACCGGCACCATGGAGTGGGACCCGCGCCCCGGCCACGAGCACTGGCACTTCACGGACTTCGCCAGCTACCGGCTGCTGAAGGCCGACAAGAAGGAGACGGTCCGCAGCGGCAAGGAGGCCTTCTGCCTGGCCAACACCGACGCGGTCGACTACACGGTGAAGAACGCCAACTGGCACCCCGACAACACCGACCTGTCCACCGCGTGCGGCCAGGAGAACTCGATCTCCGTCCGCGAGGTGCTCGACGTGGGCTCCGGCGACACCTACACCCAGGACCTGCCCGGCCAGTCCTTCGACATCACGAACCTGCCGAACGGCACGTACTACATCCAGGTGCTCGCCAACCCGGAGAACCGGCTCAAGGAGACCAACCACAAGAACAACAGCGCGCTGCGCAAGGTCGTCCTCGGCGGAAAGAAGGGCGCCCGCACCGTGAAGGTGCCCGCCCATGAGCTGGTGAACGGCAACTAGTACGGCGCTGTACGCCGGTACGGCACTGCTTCACCCACGTTCCGCGGGCCCCGGGAAGCCTTCCCGGGGCCCGCGGCATGCCGGGCCCGGCCCCCGCCGGCTCACCCCCGGCCCCCCTCCCCCACCGGCCGCCGGTCCACGATCCGGGCCGTGGCGTCCGCGTCCAGGTGGGCGGTGCCCTCCTCACCGGTGACCGTGACCCGGACCCGGGGGCCCGTGCCCGGACCCGTGCCGGGGTCCGGTGTCACGTCGATGCGCCAGCTCTGCGGGGCGCGGACGCCGAGGGTCGTGCGGGCCTCGCGGACCAGGGCGGGGAACAGTTCGTACGGGAGCATCTGGATGTGGAACGTCTCGCCGGGCGGGCGGGCGGAGTCGCCGCGGATCTCCATCCGGCGCTCCTGGATGGAGATCGCGGTGACGTCCGAGGCGTCCGCCCGGTTCGCCAGCTCCGTGGCCGTCTCCCGCATCCGGCCCAGGACCAGCAGCGAGGAGGAGGGCCCGGGGACCGTGGTGGACGTGGTGAACCGCCGGGACACGGAGACGGAGGCGGAGGCCGACGACGTGACGGAGGGCTGCTTCGGGGAGGGCGCGGCTTCGTCCTCCTGCGTGAACAGTTCGCCCCGGAAGAGCAGCACCACCAGCGCCGCGCCCGCCAGGAACGTGACGAGCACCAGCATGCACCAGGCGCCCTCGCTCGGTCCCGGGTTCTCCACCAGCGTGGACGCGGGTGCGGAGTCGATCTCCGCCTCCTCGGCCCGGCGGCTCCACTCCGGGGCCGGGCGGGTGACGATCCGCACCTCCCAGGGCTCGTCCGGGCGGTACTCCACCACCGCGATGCCGCGCGGCCGGTAGGCGGGGATGTCGACCAGGTTGATGTGCTGGTCGAACTTGACCCGGTACGCGGGACGGCCGTCCTCCGGCTCCGGTGCGACCGTCATCCAGAACGTCACCGGTACGTCGGCCGATTCGCCGCTCGTCGCCCGCAGGTCCTCGATCCGGGCGAGGGCGGTCCGGGTGACCGGCGGCTCGGCCGGCCCGGAGGGCCGCCGCCCGGTGATGAAGCCGATCAGGACCAGGAGGACCAGGACCCCGCCGCCGGAGAGGAAGACCGGAACCCGCTCCAGGATCACGCCGACCACGAGCGCCGCGACCGCCGCCCCGGCCGCTCCCGAGGTGAAGGTCAGACGCAGTCCGGCGAAGATCGCCTTCGCCATCGAACGCCCGTGCACAGCAAGCCCGTTGGTCTCGGTCGCGTCCTGCGCGGCCGGCCCCTGCCCCGTTGTCCCCATGACCGTGATTGTGCCGGTCGGGGGCCGCCCGGGGCAGGGCTCCGCAGAAGAAATACGGCGCGGGCGGCCTCGCGCCGCCCGCCGGGATCAGCGCGGCGGGCCGGGCGGGGTCAGTCCTCGCCCTCCAGGTTGCCCTCGGTCTCCAGGTAGACCTGGCGCAGCGCTTCCAGCACCGCCGGGTCCGGCTTGGCCCACATGCCGCGCGACTCGGCCTCCAGCAGGCGTTCCGCGATGCCGTGCAGCGCCCAGGGGTTGGCCTCCTGGAGGAACTGCTTGTTCTCCGGGTCGAGGACGTACGCCTCGGTGAGCTTGTCGTACATCCAGTCGGCGACGACTCCGGTCGTGGCGTCGTACCCGAAGAGGTAGTCCACCGTGGCCGCCAGCTCGAACGCACCCTTGTATCCGTGGCGGCGCATGGCCGCGATCCACTTGGGGTTGACGACGCGGGCGCGGAAGACGCGGGACGTCTCCTCCACCAGGGTGCGGGTGCGGACGGACTCGGGGCGGGTGGAGTCCCCGATGTACGCCTCCGGGGCCGTGCCCTTGAGCGCGCGGACGGTGGCCACCATGCCGCCGTGGTACTGGAAGTAGTCGTCGGAGTCCGCGATGTCGTGCTCGCGGGTGTCGGTGTTCTTGGCGGCGACCTCGATGCGCTGGTAGGCGCTCTCCATCTCCTCGCGGGCCGGGCGGCCGTTCAGCTCGCGGCCGTAGGCGTAGCCGCCCCATACCGTGTAGACCTCGGCGAGGTCGGCGTCGGTGCGCCAGTCGCGGGAGTCGATGAGCTGGAGGAGCCCCGCGCCGTACGTGCCGGGGCGGGAGCCGAAGATGCGGGTGGTGGCCCGGCGTTCGTCACCGTGCTCGGCCAGGTCGGCCTGGGTGTGCGCCCGTACGTAGTTCCGCTCGGCCGGTTCGTCCAGCGAGGCGGCCAGCCGTACGGCGTCGTCGAGCAGCCCCACCGTGTGCGGGAACGCGTCCCGGAAGAACCCCGAGATGCGGAGCGTCACGTCGATGCGGGGGCGGCCCAACTCCTCGTACGGGATGGGCTCCAGGCCCGTCACGCGGCGCGAGGCGTCGTCCCAGACGGGACGGATGCCGAGCAGCGCGAACGCCTCCGCGATGTCGTCGCCCGCCGTGCGCATCGCGCTGGTGCCCCAGAGGGAGAGGCCGACCGAGGTGGGCCAGTCGCCGTTGTCGGTGCGGTAGCGGGTGAGGAGGGAGTCGGCCAGCGCCTGGCCGGTCTCCCAGGCCAGCTTGGAGGGGACGGCCTTCGGGTCCACCGAGTAGAAGTTGCGGCCGGTGGGGAGGACGTTGACCAGGCCGCGGAGCGGGGAGCCGGAGGGGCCCGCCGGGACGAATCCGCCGTTCAGCGCGTGGACGGCATGGGTGAGTTCGTCGGTCGTGGCCGCCATGCGCGGGACGACCTCGGTGGCCGCGAAGGTGAGGATGTCGGCCACCGCGTCCGGCAGGCCGGCGGCCACGTCCGCGACGGCCGCCGGGTTCCAGTCGGCGTCGTCCATCGCCTGGACCAGGGCGCGGGCCTGCTCCTCGACCGCGTCGGCGTCCGTGCGGACGGCCGCCGACTCGTCCAGGCCGAGCGCCTCGCGCAGGCCGGGGAGGGAGGCCGTGCCGCCCCAGATCTGGCGGGCGCGGAGCACGGCCAGGACCAGGTTGACCCGGTCGTGCCCGGCGGGCGGGTTGCCCAGGACGTGCAGGCCGTCGCGGATCTGGACGTCCTTGATCTCGCAGAGCCAGCCGTCGAGATGCATGATGAAGTCGTCGAAGCCCTCGTCCTCCGGGCGGTCCTCCACCCCGAGGTCGTGGTCGAGCTTCGCGGCCTGGATGAGCGTCCAGATCTGTGCGCGGATCGCGGGCAGCTTCGCCGGGTCCATCGCGGCGATCTGGGCGTGCTCGTCGAGGAGTTGCTCCAGCCGCGCGATGTCTCCGTAGCTGTCGGCGCGGGCCATCGGCGGCACCAGGTGGTCGACCAGCGTGGCGTGGACGCGGCGCTTGGCCTGCGTGCCCTCGCCCGGGTCGTTCACCAGGAACGGGTAGACGAGAGGCAGGTCGCCGAGGGCCGCGTCGGGGCCGCAGGCGGCGGAGAGGCCCGCGTTCTTGCCGGGCAGCCACTCCAGGTTGCCGTGCTTGCCCAGGTGGATCATGGCGTCCGCGCCGAAGCCGTTCTCCTCGGCGGAGGCGGCGATCCAGCGGTAGGCGGCCAGGTAGTGGTGGGAGGGCGGCAGATCGGGGTCGTGGTAGATCGCGATCGGGTTCTCGCCGAAGCCGCGCGGCGGCTGGATGAGGATGAGGAGGTTGCCGCGCCGCAGGGCCGCGAGGACGATGTCGCCCTCCGGGTTGGCGGACCGGTCGACGAACATCTCGCCGGGGGCGGGGCCCCAGTGCTCCTCCACGGCGGTGCGCAGCTCCTCGGGGAGCCGGGCGAACCAGCGGCGGTAGTCGGCGGCCGGGATGCGGACCGGGTTCTTCCCCAACTGCTCCTCGGTCAGCCACTCCTGGTCGTGGCCGCCCGCCTCGATGAGGGCGTAGATCAGCTCGTCGCCGTCGCCGGAGACCAGCCCCGGGATGTCCTCCTCAGGCCCGAAGTCGTACCCCTCGGCGCGCAGTCGGCGCAGCAGGGCGACGGCGCTGGCGGGGGTGTCCAGGCCGACCGCGTTGCCGATGCGGGAGTGCTTGGTCGGGTACGCCGACAGCACCAGCGCGATCTTCTTCTCCGCGTTCGGGATGGTCCGCAGCTTCGCGTGGCGTACGGCGATCCCGGCGACCCGGGCCGCGCGCTCGGCATCGGGGACGTACGCCGGGAGCCCGTCCTCGTCGATCTCCTTGAAGGAGAACGGGACGGTGATCAGACGGCCGTCGAACTCGGGCACCGCGATCTGGGTGGCCGCGTCGAGCGGGGAGACGCCCTCGTCGTTCTCCTCCCAGGCGCTGCGCGGGCTGGTCAGGCAGAGCGCCTGGAGGATCGGCACGTCGAGCCCGGTCAGCGCACCGGCGTCCCACGACTCGTCGTCACCGCCGGCCGACGCCTCGGCGGGCTTGGTGCCGCCCGCCGCGAGGACGGTGGTGACGATGGCGTCGGCGGCGCGCAGCGTCTCGATCAGCTCGTCCTCCGGCGTACGGAGGGAGGCGACGTACAGCGGGAGCGGGCGGCCCCCGGCCTCCTCGACCGCCGTGCACAGGGCGTCCACGAACGCGGTGTTCCCGCTCATGTGGTGGGCGCGGTAGTAGAGGACGGCGACGGTCGGCGCGCCCTCGGCCACCGGGCGGGCCTCCCGCTCCAGCGGGCCCCACGCGGGGGCCGGGGCGGGCGGTTCGAAGCCGTGACCGGTCAGCAGCACGGTGTCGGAGAGGAACCGGGCGAGCTGCTCCAGGTTGGCGGGCCCGCCGTGCGCGAGGTAGGCGTGCGCCTCGGCGGCGATCCCGATCGGCACGGTGGAGGCGGCCATCAGCTGGGCGTCGGGGGCCTGTTCACCGGTCAGCACGACGACGGGGCGGCCGGTGGCCAGCACCGCGTCCAGCCCCTCCTGCCACGCGCGGACGCCGCCGAGGAGCCGTACGACGACGAGGTCGGCGCCGTCCAGCAGCTCCGGAAGGGCGTCGAGGTCGGTGCGGGAGGGGTTGGCGTACCGGTAGCTGACGGGCCCCTCGGATGCGCGGGCGCTCAGGAGGTCGGTGTCGGACGTCGACAGGAGCAGGATCATGCTGCGTCAGGCCTTCCTCGGGGTGTCCACGCCCCGGGCGGTGTCGGAGGGTCTCCCCGGCGGCCCGGCGGAGGGCCGGGTGCTCGGGGAAGGGAGTTCCTGACTCGTCCGGCAGCCGGGGTCGGCGGCCGGACTCACAGTGGCGGGACCGCGCCGGAATCTCACCGGGCTTCCTCCCCTGTCGCCGTCTGGCGATGGCGGCCTGAACGGACCACCGCCTGCATCCTAAGCGGCGGGGCGGGGACGGGGCAGAGGGCGGGGGTGGTGACCGGCGCCGGGGTCAGCGGCTCGTGCCGGAGGCGGTGGCCTGTGGCTGGGGGGGCGGTGGCCTGTGGCTGGGGGCGGGAACCTGTTCCGGGAACGGTGACCTGTGCCGGAGGGGGCGGCCTGGACCCGGGGGTGGTGGCCGGTGCCGGAAGGGGAGGCCCGGGCTGGAGGGGGCGGCCTGGACCCGGGGGTGGTGGCCGGTGCCGGGGGTGGTGACCGGTGCCGGAGGGGACGCCCTGGACCGGGGCGCCCTGGCCCGGGGCGCCCCGGCCCGTGACTCCCTGGCCCTCCCGGCCGGCTACCGGAGTCCTGATCACTGTCCCCCAGGTCACAGGGGCGAGCCCGCCGATCGGATCGGAGCGGTCGGTATGCTCGCCGCCATGCCCGATTCCGCCCCCTCGCCCCTCTCCCCGGGCGGCCCGGCCCCCCGCGACGGTGGCGACGCCTGTCCGGGAACGCTGCGGCTGCACCGGGCCGACGACGGGGCGCTGGCCCGGGTGCGCATCCCCGGCGGGGTACTGAGCGCGGACGGCGCGGACGCCCTGCTCGCGGCGGCCGACCGGTTCGGGGACGGCGAACTGCACCTCACCTCGCGGGGCAACGTCCAGCTGCGCGGCCTCGACGCGGAGTGCGGCGGCGGGCTCGCCGAGCTGCTGGCCGCCGCCGGGCTGCTGCCGTCCGCCGCCCACGAGCGAGCCCGCAACATCGTGGCCTCCCCGCTCGCCGGACTCGACGGTTCGCCCGCGCTCGGGGAGCATCTGGCCGAGCTGGACCGGCTGGTGTGCGCGAGCCCGGCCGCGGCGCGGCTCTCCGGCCGCTTCCTCTTCGCCCTGGACGCGGGCCACGGCGACGTGGACGCGCTCGGCGCGGACGTGGCCCTGATCGCGGAGGGCGACGACTTCCTCCTGCGGGTCGGGGCGGGGGACACGGTGTTCCGGGTCGGGGCCGACGCGGGACCGCGCGCCGCGCTCTCCGCCGCCGAGGCGTTCCTCCGCGCCGCCCGGGACTCCGGCGCCTGGCGCGTGGGCGACCTGCCCGAGGACGTACGGGCGGAGCTGGTGGCCGCCGTCGCCGCGTCGGCCGGCCCGGCCGTGCACCGCCCCCGCCCGCGCACGGCGACGCCCCCCGCCCCGGGCCCGCACGGTCCCGGAGCGCCGGGCGGGCCCACCCCCGCGGCCCCGGCGGCGGGCGGCCCTCCGGCCCCGGCCGCGCCGGACCCCGTCACCGCGATCAGCGTCCATGTACCCCTGGGGCGGCTCACCCCCGCCCAGTGGCGGCTGCTCACCACGACGGCCCGGCGGTACGGCGGCGAGCTGCGGCTCACCCCCTGGCGTGGGGTCGTCGTCCCCGGCCCCTTCCCCGGCGCCGGGGCGGCCGACGCACTCCGCGCTCTGGGGGAGGCCGGGCTGATCGCCTCCCCCGACTCCCCGTGGACCGGCGTCGGCGCCTGCATCGGCCGTCCCGGCTGCGCGAAGTCGCTGGCCGACGTGCGCGCCGAAGCGGGGGCCGCCGTCGGACCGGTCGGGCGCCTCCCTGTGTACTGGTCCGGCTGCGAACGCCGCTGCGGCCACCCCCACGGGGAGTGGATCGACGTGGTCGCCACCCCGGACGGGCACCGCATCTCCCACGTGCGGGGGGAGCGGCGGGATCCGCCGCGGACGGTCCGCGCCGATCCGGAAGCACGCGCGGCGGCGGTGGCCGCCGCCCGCGCCTGAGCAGCCGTGGCCCCCTGTGGACCACCCGTAGACCCCATGCAGACCGACCCTCCACCGGCAGAAGAAAGCGACAGCACTGTGCACCAGTACGAGAAGGACGGACCGGCGATCTACCGCCAGTCCTTCGCCACCATCCGCGCGGAGGCGGATCTGGCCGGGCTGCCCGCCGACGTCAGCCAGGTCGCCGTCCGGATGATCCACGCCTGCGGCATGGTCGACCTCGTACGCGACCTCGCGTTCTCGCCGAACGTCGTGGCCGACGCCCGCGCCGCCCTGCGCGCGGGTGCGCCGATCCTCTGCGACGTGGCGATGGTGGCCAGCGGGGTCACCCGCAAGCGGCTGCCCGCCGGCAACGACGTGGTGTGCACGCTCTCCGACCCGTCCGTGCCGGAGCTGGCCGCGAAGATGGGCACGACCCGCAGCGCGGCGGCCCTGGAGCTGTGGCGGGACCGGATGGAGGGCGCGGTCGTGGCGGTGGGCAACGCGCCGACCGCCCTGTTCCGGCTGCTGGAGATGGTCGAGGAGGGCGCCCCCCGCCCGGCCGCCGTCATCGGCGTCCCGGTCGGCTTCGTCGGCGCGATGGAGTCCAAGGAGGCCCTGGCCGAGCACGCTTCGGGGCTGGAGCACCTGATCGTCCGGGGCCGACGCGGCGGCAGTGCGATAGCGGCGGCGGCGCTCAACGCCATCGCGAGCGAGGAGGAGTAGTGACTTCTCCGGTGAACGGCACCGGCCGGCTCTACGGGGTCGGCCTCGGCCCCGGCGACCCGGAGCTGATGACGCTGCGGGCCGTCCGGGCCATCGGCGAGGCGGACGTCGTCGCGTACCACAGCGCCCGGCACGGCCGCTCGATCGCCCGGTCCATCGCGGCGGCGCACCTGCGGTCCGACCACATCGAGGAACCCCTGGTCTACCCCGTCACGACGGAGACCACCGACCACCCGGGCGGCTACCGGGGCGCGTTGGAGGAGTTCTACGAGAAGGCCGCGGCCCGCCTCGCGGCCCACCTGGACGCCGGGCGGACCGTCGCGGTCCTCGCCGAGGGCGACCCGATGTTCTACGGCTCGTACATGCACATGCACAAGCGGCTGGCCGACCGGTACGCCACCGAGGTCATCCCGGGCGTGACGTCCGTCAGCGCGGCGGCGGCCCGGCTCGGCACCCCGCTCGTTGAGGGCGAGGAGATCCTCACGATCCTGCCCGGCACGCTGCCCGAGGAGGAGCTGACGGCCCGTCTCGCCGCCACGGACACGGCGGTGGTGATGAAGCTGGGGCGGACGTTCCCGGCGGTGCGCGGGGCGTTCGAGGCGTCGGGGCGGCTGGCCGAGGCCCGGTACGTGGAGCGGGCGACGATGGCCGGGGAGCGCACGGGCGAACTGGCGGACATCGACCCGGCGTCGGTGCCGTACTTCTCGGTGGCGGTGCTGCCGAGCCGGGTGGACGCGCCGCGCCCCGCCCCCTCCTCGGGCGGCGAGGTCGTGGTCGTCGGCACCGGGCCGGCGGGTCCGCTGTGGCTGACGCCCGAGACGCGCGGGGCGCTCGCCGCCGCCGACGACGTGGTCGGGTACACCACCTACCTGGACCGGGTGCCGGTCCGCCCGGGCCAGGCACGGCACGGTTCGGACAACAAGGTGGAGGCGGAGCGCGCCGAGTTCGCCCTGGAGCTGGCGCGGCGCGGCCACCGGGTCGCGGTGGTGTCGGGCGGCGACCCCGGGGTCTTCGCGATGGCGACGGCGGTCCTGGAGGCGGCCTCGCAGGAGGCGTACGCGGACGTCCCCGTCCGGGTCCTGCCCGGCGTCACCGCGGCCAACGCGGCGGCGGCCCGCGCGGGCGCCCCGCTGGGCCACGACTACGCCACGATCTCCCTCTCGGACCGGCTCAAGCCGTGGGAGGTCATCGCGGAGCGGCTGCGCGCGGCGGCCGCGGCGGACCTGGTGCTGGCGCTGTACAACCCGGGCTCGAAGTCCCGTACGCATCAGGTCGGCCAGGCCCGCGACCTGCTGCTGGAGCACCGTTCGCCGGGCACCCCGGTGGTGCTGGCGCGGGACGTGGGCGGGCCGACGGAGTCCGTGCGTACGGTGCGGCTGGCCGATCTGGATCCGGCGGAGGTGGACATGCGGACGCTGCTGATCGTGGGGTCGTCGCAGACCCGGTGGGTGCGGCGGGGCGAGGACGGCGAAACCGTCGTGTGGACGCCGCGCCGCTACCCGGAGGCGTAGGGCTGCGTCCGGACGCCGCGCCGCCGCCCGCAGGCGTGGAGCCGCGTCCGGGCGCCGCGCCGCTGCCCGCAGGCTCAGGGCCTCCCGCGCAGCCAGGCCACGGCCTCCTCGGGCGTCGCGGCCACCGGCACCCCTTCCGGTACCGGTGGCCGCCGGACGACCACGACGGGAATCCCGGCCTCGCGGGCGGCGGCCAGCTTGGGGGCGGTGGCGTCCCCGCCGCTGTCCTTGGTGACGAGGACGTCGATGCGGTGACGCCGGATGACCTCCCGCTCCCCGTCGAGGGAGAACGGCCCCCGGTCGAGCAGGACGTGCATCCGGGCCGGGCCGGGCGGCTCCGGCGCGTCGACGGACCGCACGAGGAACCACAACGCGTCGAGGTCCGCCCCCGCGAAGGCGGCGAGCCCCATCCGCCCGGTGGTGAGGAAGACCCGTGCGCCGAGGGCGGGCAGCAGCCCGGCGGCCTCGGCGAGCGTTCCGGCGGAGTGCCAGCGGTCGCCGTCCCGGGCGGCCCAGCCGGGCCGGCGGAGGGCGAGGAGGGGAACATGGACCTGGGCGGCGGCCTCGGCCGCGTTCCGGCTCATGGTCGCGGCGAAGGGGTGGGTGGCATCGACGAGCGCGTCGACCCGGTGTTCGCGCAGCCACGCCGCGAGCCCGCCGGGCCCCCCGAACCCGCCGACCCGCACCTCGCCGGGGGGCAGGCGGGGCGCGGCGACCCGTCCGGCGAGCGAGGAGGTGACCCGGACGCGCCGGCCGCCGGCGGGAGCGCCGACCAGGGTCTCGGCCAACCGGCGGGCCTCGGTGGTTCCCCCCAGTACGAGAATGTGCATCATCGTCGGAACGGACTCTTTCATGAACGCTGAGGCGTCGGGCGTGGACGGCGGGACGGCCACACCGGGCGGTGGGGCCGAGGGCGGTCGCCGTGCCCAACTCAAACACACCGGCCTGCGCCCCGGCTGGACGACCGGCGCCTGTGCGACGGCGGCGACGACGGCCGCGTACACAGCGCTGCTGACCGGCGACTTCCCGGACCCGGTGACCATCACGCTGCCGAAGGGGCTGACGCCCGCCTTCGCGCTGGCGGTGGAGGAGCTGGCGGCCGGGCGGGAGACGGCGACCGCCGGGGTGGTGAAGGACGCGGGCGACGATCCGGACGTGACGCACGGGGCGCTGGTGCGCTCGACGGTGCGGAGGCTGCCGCCCGGGGCCGGGGTGGTGTTCCGGGCGGGCCCGGGGGTGGGCACGGTCACCCTGCCCGGCCTGCCGCTGGAGGTCGGGGAGGCGGCGGTGAACCCGGTGCCGCGCCGGCTGATGCGCGAGCACGTGGAGCGGGTGGCGGCGGAGCACGGCGCGGCGGGCGACGTGGAGATCACGCTCTCGGTCGACCACGGCGAGGAGATCGCCCGCTCCACGTGGAACGGCCGCCTCGGCATCCTCGGCGGCCTGTCGATCCTCGGCACGACGGGCGTGGTCGTCCCCTACTCCTGCTCGGCGTGGATCGACTCGATCCGCCGGGGCGTGGACGTGGCGAGGGCGGCGGGCCTGACCCATGTGGCGGGCTGCACGGGCTCGACCTCGGAGCGGACGGTGGTCACGGAGTACGGGCTGCCGGAGATCGCGCTGCTGGACATGGGCGACTTCGCGGGCGCGGTCCTGAAGTACGTACGCCGGCACCCGGTCGACCGCCTCACGATCTGCGGCGGCTTCGCCAAGCTCTCCAAGCTCGCGGCGGGCCACCTGGACCTCCACTCGGCCCGCTCCCAGGTGGACAAGCCCTTCCTCGCCGACCTGGCCCGCCGGGGCGGCGCCGACGACGGCCTGGCCTCCCGCATCGCCACCGCCAACACGGGCCTGGAGGCCCTGCGCCTGTGCGAGGCGGCGGGCGTCCCCCTGGGCGATCTGGTGGCCGCCCGTGCCCGCGACGAGGCCCTGTCGGTCCTGCGGGGCGCCCCGGTGGCGGTGGACGTGATCTGCATCGACCGCGCGGGGGCGGTGGTGGGGCGGGGGTAGGGGGCGCTGTCCGCCTCGGGGCGACGAATCCGCGGGGCGATCAGCAGACGTTTCGGTCCCGTCCCACCGCGTACAGGTGGCTGTCGCGGAACTGTTCCGCGCCCAGCGTCCGGCCGACCATGATGACCGCCGTCCGGATCACCCCGGCCGCCTTCACCTGCTCGGCGATCGAGTCCAGCGGGCCCCGGAGGATGATCTCGTCCGGGCGGGACGCCATCGCCACGACCGCCGCCGGGCAGTCCGCCCCGTAGTGCGGGAGCAGTTCCGCCACCACCCGGTCCACGTACCGCGCCGCCAGGTGCAGCACGATCAGCGCGCCGCTGCGGCCCAGCGTCGCCAGGTCCTCGCCCTCCGGCATCGCCGTGGCGCGCTGGGCGACACGGGTCAGGATCACCGTCTGGCCGACCGTCGGAACGGTCAGCTCGCGCTTGAGCGACGCCGCCGCCGCCGCGAACGCGGGGACGCCGGGCACCACTTCGTACGGGATGCCCGCCTCGTCCAGGCGTTTCATCTGCTCGTTCACCGCGCTGAACACCGACGGGTCGCCCGAGTGCAGCCGCGCCACGTCGTGGCCGTCCGCATGGGCGCGGACCAGTTCGGCGGTGATCTGCTCGATGTCCAGGTTCGCCGTGTCGATCAGGCGGGCGTCCGGCGGGCACTCGGCCAGCAGCTCCACCGGGACCAGGCTGCCCGCGTACAGGCAGACCGGGCTGGCGGCGAGGAGCCGGGCGCCGCGCACCGTGATCAGGTCGGCGGCCCCGGGGCCCGCACCGATGAAGTACACCGTCATGATCGATCTCCCTTGTCCGAATGCGCCCCGGAACCCGAGGACTTGACCACCGACCACTGCGTCACCGGCATCGCCTGCCGCCAGCCGGTGAAGCCGCCGACCGGGACCGCGTGGGCGACCGCGAGCCGCACCAGGTCGCCGCCGTACGCCTTGTGCCGTTCGGCCAGCAGCGCCTCCGACTCCAGCGTCACCGTGTTCGCGACCAACCGGCCCCCCGGGCGCAGCGCTTCCCAGCACGCGTCGAGCAGGCCGGGCGCGGTCAGGCCGCCGCCGATGAACACCGCGTCGGGCACGGGCAGGCCGGCCAGGGACGCGGGGGCCGGGCCGGTGACGACCGCCAGACCGGGGACGCCCAGGCGTTCCGCGTTACGGCCGATCCGCTCGGCCCGCACCGGATCCCGCTCCACGCTCACCGCCCGGCAGGACGGGTGGGCGCGCAGCCACTCGATGGCGATGGAGCCCGAGCCGCCTCCCACGTCCCACAGGAGTTCGCCCGGCGCGGGGGCCAGGGCGCCCAGCGTGGCCGCCCGGACATGGCGCTTGGTGAGCTGGCCGTCGTGCTCGTACGCCTCGTCCGGCAGGCCCGGGACCGTACCGAGCCGCAGCGCGTCGGCGGACGGCCGGCACTCGATCGCGATGACGTTCAGGTGGTCGCCCGGCGGGTGCGTCCACCGTGCCGCGATCCCTTCGGCACACCCCTCGTCCTCGCCGCCCAACTGCTCCAGGACCCGCAGCCGGCTCGGGCCGAATCCGCGGGCCGTGAGCAGGGCGGCGACCGCGGCGGGGGTGGACGCGTCCGCGCTCAGCACCAGCAGGCGGCGGCCCGCGTACAGGGAGGCGGCGAGCCGGGCCGCCGGACGGCCCACCAGCGTCACGACCTCCGTGTCCTCCAGCGGCCAGCCGAGACGTGCGCAGGCGTACGAGACGGAGGACGGGTGCGGGAAGACGCGCAGCCCCTCGGGCCCCAGCTCCTCGGCGAGCGCGCGCCCGATCCCGTAGAACATCGGGTCACCGCTGGCCAGCACCGCGATCCGGCGCTCCCGGTGCTCGGCCAGCAGCCGGGGCACGGCCGGCCGCAGCGGCGACGGCCAGGCCACCCGCGCTCCGGCGCACTCCGGGGGGAGCAGCTCCAGCTGGCGCGCCCCGCCGATCAGCACCTCCGCCGCGCCCAGCGCCTCCCGGGCCGCACCCGACAGGCCGGGCCAGCCGTCCGCGCCGATCCCCACGACGGAGACCGGGTGGTGGTGGGGGGCGGCGGCCGGCGGCGGAACGGGTGACACGTCGGGACCTCGATCAGCGGAGGAGCGGAGGAACAGAGGGGTGGAGGAGCGGAGGGGTGGAGGAGCGGAGCGGGAAGGGGGCGGGAAGCCGGGAGGGCAGGCGGGAGGGGCGGGCGCCGCGCGAGCGCGACGCTGCCGAACTTTACTGAACGCCCTGTTCCGCGCCCTCCGCCGGGTGATTCCGGAAAGTTTTCGCGCGTGGTGTCGAGAACGCCGCGTCGGCCCCGACGTCCCCTGTGCAGGAGGAAGAAGAACGAGGAACGCACGAGCGGATCACGGAGGCGACGGTCATGAGGTATCTGGTGATGGTCCAGGGCAGCCAGGCGGACTACGACGCGCAGTCCGGCAGGGGGAGCGCCGACAGCCCGGCCTGGGACGAAAAGGCCGTGCAGGAGATGTTCGCCCATATGGGCGGCATCAACGACGACCTCGCCGAGTCGGGCGAACTGGTCACCGGCTACGGGCTGAAGGAGCCGGCTGCGGGCCGGGCCGTCAGCCTCGACGCCGAGGGCCGCCCGGTCGTCTCGGACGGGCCGTACAGCGAGACGAAGGAGCTGCTCGCCGGATTCTGGGTGCTCGACTGCGAGAGCCTGGAGCGGGTGACCGAGATCGCGGCCCGTGTGGCGCGCTGTCCGCAACCGGCCGGGGCGCCCGAGTACCCGGTCCTCATCCGGCCCATCGACGGCGGGATCGACGACTAGGGCGACCAGGGCACCGGGGCCCGATCCCTGGAGGCCGGCCGGGCCTCCGGGGCCCTTCGGCGTGTGGCGCTCGGCCGTACCGGGTGGTCGACTGGTACGGGCCCGGGGCCGGGACCGGCCGGCCTCCAGGTTCGGGGCAGACCGGCACCGGCGGCAGACGGCGGACCGGGCGGCGGCAGTCGGCGGCGCATGCTTCGGCGAGACCCGGGGAGACGCATGGACCAGGCGGCGGACGACGTCATCGAGGCTCTGGTGCGCCGCCACGCGCCGCAGGTCCTCGGTGCGCTCGTCCGCCGGTACGGGCACTTCGACCCGGCCGAGGACTCCGTCCAGGAGGCCCTGATCGCGGCCGCCGAGCAGTGGCCCCGGGACGGGGTGCCCGACAACCCGCGCGGCTGGCTGATCCGGGTCGCCTCCCGCCGCCTGACCGACCGGCTCCGCAGCGACGAGGCCCGGCGCAGACGTGAGGAGACGGCGGCGGCGCTCACCCCGGCGGACGCGTTCGTCTCCCCGCCCCCCGGCGAAGGGGCCGCCGGGGGGAGCCGGGCCCCCGCCGAGGACGACACGCTCACCCTCCTCTTCCTCTGCTGCCACCCCGCGCTCTCCCCCGCCGCCCAGATCGCCCTCACCCTCCGGGCGGTCGGGGGACTCACCACGGCGGAGATCGCCCGCGCCCACCTGGTGCCGGAGGCGACGATGGCGCAGCGGATCAGCCGGGCCAAACGGGTGGTGCGCGGTACGCGGTTCCTGCGGCCGGACGCCCAGGAGCTCGACCAGCGGCTCGGGGCCGTGCTCCAGGTCCTCTACCTGATCTTCAACGAGGGGTACACCGCCACCGCCGGTCCCGACCTCCACCGCACGGACCTGGCGCGGGAGGCGATCCGGCTGACCCGGGCCGTCCGACGACTGCTGCCCCACGACGGGCGCGTGACCGGGCTGCTGGCGCTCATGGTCCTCACCGAGGCGCGCACCCCGGCGCGCACCGGGCCGGGCGGCGAGTTGATCCCGCTCGACGAACAGGACCGCGCCCTCTGGGACCGTACGGCCATCGCGGAGGGCACCGCCCTGGCCGAGGAGGCGCTCGCCCGGGGCCCGGCCGGGGACTACCAGCTCCAGGCCGCGATCGCCGCCCTGCACGACGAGGCGGAGCGGCCCGAGGACACCGACTGGCCGCAGATCCTCGCCCTGTACGACCTCCTCGTGCGGCGCACCCCCGACCCCGCCGCCGCCCTGAGCCGGGCGGTCGCCGTGGCCATGGTGCACGGGCCGCGCGCCGGACTGGCGGAGGTGGACGCCTTGGCGGAGGCGGCGGGACGGCATTACCGGTTCGACGCCGTACGCGCCCACCTCCTGGAGCGGGCCGGGGACGCGACTGCCGCCCGTACCGCCTACCGCGCCGCCGCCGACGCCACCCTCAGCGAGCCCGAGGCCCGCTATCTACGGATGCGCGCGGACGAGGCGGGCCGGTGAGGGCCCCGCAGCCGGTGCCGCGCCTCCTCTACTCCCTTCGGCCGTCCCGGAGAGGCCATCAGCGCAGTACCGGTCGCCGTCGCCCGTCGTGCTCGCGATGATCGGCGGCATGACCCCGAGCGACAGCGGCAGCGACAGCAGCGAGGAGGCGGGCAAGGACAGGGAACGGGCGTACGAGCAGGAGGCCGAGGCGGCGGCCGGAACGACGGCCAAGGCGACGAAGACGGCAACGGCGACGGCGACAGTGACGGCCCCGGCCACGGCGACGGCCGGAGTACGGGGGCCGGTGAAGGAGAACGACGGGCCGACGTCCGAAAAGTGACGTGAACATGGTCCGAATCAGGACGCCACCACCGCCCCACCGACGAAATCCGGCCACACCTGTTCCCAGGCGGGACGTCACTCGCTAGCTTTCCCAGCACATTCGTTCAGCCGTTCCCCACCGATCCGCTCGGAACACCGGCGGCTCGGGCTCCAGCCGTTCAGACCGGAAGGACTCCTGTGCACGCCATACGTCGCAGAGCCATGGCCGTCGTGGCCGCCACCGCCCTGGCCACGCCGCTCCTGCTGGCCGCGTCCCCCAACCCCGGACGCCCCGCCGCTCACGACCCCGGCAAGGAAGCGGCCAAGCTGTCGCGGAAGCTGGTGAAGAGCGCGTCGGCCCAGGACGCGTACCGCCACCTCCAGCAGTTCCAGGCGATCGCCGACTCCGCCGACGGCCACCGCGCCGCCGGATCGCTGGGCCACGACGCCTCGGCCGCGTACGTCTACCGCCAGCTCCAGCGGGCCGGTTACAAGGTCTCGTACGAGAACTTCCGCTTCACCTACACGGAGACGCTGGCCGAAAAGCTCGCCGTGGTGACGCCGACGCCCCGCGACGTGACGATCAAGGCCATGACGTACACGCCGTCGACGGAGGAGGGCGGTCTGACGGCGGCGCTCGCCGCGGTGCCCGTCGACGCCACGACGGGCTGCGAGGCGTCCGACTACGCCGCCGCGGACTTCACGGGGAAGGTCGCGCTGATCAGGCGCGGCGGCTGCTCCTTCGCCGAGAAGCAGGCGGCCGCCGCCGAGGCGGGCGCGGTCGGCGCGATCGTCTACAACAACGTCGAGGGCGTGCTGTCCGGAACGCTCGGCGAGGTCGCCGCCGGGAAGATCCCGACCGGTGGACTCTCCCAGGAGGAGGGCGAGAAGCTCGCCCAGGACGTCGCGGCCGGCGAGGTCACGGTCTCCTTCGAGATCCGCGAGCTCCAGGAGGACCGCCCCACCCGCAACGTCATCGCGGAGACCCCCGGCGGCGACCCGGCGCGGACCGTGATGCTCGGCGCGCACCTCGACTCGGTGACCGAGGGCCCCGGCATCAACGACAACGGCTCGGGCTCGGCCGGTCTGCTCGACGTCGCCCTGAAGCTGGCGAAGTCGAAGGGCGACCCCGCCAACAAGGTGCGGTTCGCCTGGTGGTCGGCCGAGGAGAACGGTCTGATCGGCTCGGAGAAGTACGTCGCGGCCCTCTCCGACAAGCAGCGCGAGCAGATCGCGCTCTACCTGAACTTCGACATGATCGCCTCGCCCAACGGCGTCCAGTTCGTCTTCGACGGCGACGACTCCGACCAGGTCGGCGAGGGCGCCGGGCCGGAGGGCTCGGCCCAGCTGGAGCGGGACATCAACGAGTTCCTCGACGGCAAGGGCAAGCCGCACGCGGGCACGGACTTCACCGGCCGCTCGGACTACGGGCCGTTCATCGAGGTCGGCATCCCCTCGGGCGGTACGGACACGGGGGCCGAGGGCATCAAGACGGAAGCCCAGGCGAAGGTGTTCGGCGGCGAGGCGGGGATCGCGTACGACCCCTGCTACCACGCGGCCTGTGACGACCTGGACAACATCGACATGCGTCACTTCGACACCAACATCGACGTGATCGCCAACGCCGTCGGGACGTACGCCCACGACCTGCGCTCCCTGACCCGCCCGGTCACCCCCGACACCGGCTCCGGAACGCCCGGCAGCGGTGGCAGCGGCGGCGGCCTGCGCGAGGGCCACGGCCGCGACACGGAGTAGGAGCAACGGCCCCCTCCCCGCGTTCCGTACCGGCCCCTGCCCGGGCGGGCCCCCCTGCCCGGGCGGGCCCACCCCCTGCCCGGGCGGGCCCGCCGTCGGCCCGGGCAGGGGGCCCACCGCCCGCTCGGAGCGGTCCCGTTACCCGCCCTGGCAGGGCCCGTCCCCTGCTCGGGAAGGGCGCACCCCGGACCCCGGCCCCTGCTCGGGAAGGACGCACCCCGGACCCCGGCCCCCACGGCGCCACCGTTATCCCGCCCTATCGGCGCTATACGCCCTTTGCTCCGCCACCGTGGTGTGCTTCCCCGGCTGCGCCCGGTGGTCCTTGCCCGGTAGGCTTTCCGTGTGATCTTCAAGCGCATCGGAAATGGGAAGCCATACCCCGACCACGGCCGGGAAAGCACCCGACAGTGGGCGGATGTCGCGCCGCGTCCGGTTCGCCTGGACCAGCTCGTGACCACCAAGGGCCAGCTCGACCTGGAGACCCTCCTCGCCGAGGACTCCACGTTCTACGGCGACCTGTTCGCGCACGTCGTGAAGTGGCAGGGCGACCTCTACCTGGAGGACGGGCTGCACCGGGCGGTCCGCGCCGCGCTCCAGCAGCGCCAGGTGCTGCACGCCCGCGTCCTCGAGCTGGGCTGACACCCGCCCGGCCCGCGCGGCGCGCTCCGCCCGGCCACGGGAGACGCCCCCGCTGCGCACCTCTCACGCGTCCCCCGTCCGCGCCTCCCGCCCCCGCCGGAACCCCGCCCCCCGGCCGAGTCGCCAATTCGGGCCTTTCGGGTGCTTTCCTCCCCGTCCGGGTGCCCTACGTTGATCATTTAGTACGCAACATCACCGCGCGCATTACGCTGCTTCCATGAGCATGCTCACTCCCCCCGGCATGGGCGGAAAGTACCGCATCACGGGTGATGCCTACCCCCGTATGCGTCGCCCCCGGAACCGCCGCAGGCTGGTCCTCGCGGGCATCGGCGCCGTCGCCGCCCTCGGCCTGGCCGGCTGGGGCACTCTGCAGCTCATCGACGTCTTCACCACCGGCGGCGACAAGGGCGCCGCGGCGGCCGACCACAAGCGGGACTGCCCCACCGCGAAGCCGTCGGCGGCCCCCGCCAAGGCGCTGCCGAAGCCGGCCTCGATCAAGGTCAACGTCTACAACGCGACGACGCGCAGCGGGCTGGCCAAGGACGCCGCCGCGGAGCTCAAGAAGCGCGGCTTCACCATCGGCGAGGTGGGGAACGCGTCGAAGGAGTACGACAAGAAGGTGCCGGGTACGGGCGTGCTGCTCGGCGCACCCGCCGCGAAGAACGGCAACTTCACCGTGCTCGGCGCCCAGCTGACGGGCGCGGTGGAGAAGACCGACACGAGGAAGACGGCCGAGGTCGACCTGATCCTCGGGACGAAGTTCAAGGCGTTCACCACCCCGCAGCAGGCCACGGCGGCGGTGGCGGCCCTGACGAAGCCGGCCCCGGCCCCGTCCCCGTCCTGCTGACGCCCGCCCCGTGACGGCGTCCCGCCCGGGCGCCGTAGGCCGTACGCGAAAACGTCCTGCCCCGGCCCGTACGGTTTCGTACGGACCGGGGCAGGACGCGAAATCGTGGGGGAGGGCCCTACTCCGCGGTGCCGTACATCCGGTCGCCCGCGTCGCCCAGGCCCGGCACGATGTAGCCGTGCTCGTTGAGCCGCTCGTCCACGGAGGCGGTGACCACGGTGACCGGGGTTCCGGCCAGCTCGCGCTCCATCACCTCGACGCCTTCGGGCGCGGCGAGCAGGACGACGGCGGTGACGTCGTCGGCGCCGCGCTTGATCAGCTCCTGGATGGCCGCGACGAGGGTTCCGCCGGTGGCCAGCATCGGGTCCAGGACGTAGACCTGGCGGCCGGAGAGGTCCTCCGGCATCCGGGTCGCGTACGTCTCCGCCTGGAGGGTCTCCTCGTTGCGGATCATGCCGAGGAAGCCCACTTCGGCGGTGGGCAGCAGCCGCACCATGCCGTCCAGCATGCCGAGACCGGCCCGCAGGATCGGGACGACCAGCGGCCGGGGGTGCGAGAGCTTCACCCCGGTCGTGGGCGTCACCGGGGTCTCGATGTCGACCTGCTCGGTGCGCACATCCCTGGTGGCCTCGTAGGCGAGCAGGGTGACCAGCTCGTCGGCGAGCCGCCGGAAGGTCGGGGAATCGGTGCGCTTGTCGCGCAGCGTGGTGAGTTTGTGCGCCACCAGCGGGTGGTCGACAACGTGGATCCGCATGCGTCAACAGTAACCGCGCCGCCCGGCCCCCTGCGCTGGCATCAACCACCTGTTCGGGGGGAAGGTGGGGGCATACGGACCCAGCACTGGGGTGGTGTGTCGATGGCTGACGGTGAACTGCGCCGCAACCCGGCCCCGCGTGCGCCGCGCGAGGAGCGCGACGTCGAGGGCGCGAAGGGGGCGACGGGCACGACGACGGCGACCGGTGCGGCGGGCACGGCCGACTCGTCGGGCACGGCGGGCGCGGCGGCCGCACGGGGTGCCGTGGGCGACATCGAGGACGCCCCGGAGAGTGACGCGGCCCGGCGTCGGCGACGCGCCCAGTTCCTGCGTGAGCTCCACGAGGCCAAGCAGCTGCGCGACCGGGTCCAGCCGCGCCGCGCCCGCGCCGCACGGATGCGGCAGCAGATGCGGATGCGCACGTTCCGCTGGTGAATCCGGACACACGCCGCCGGTGGGACCGGCGTGTACCACCGGCGTACTCCCCGCTCATCGGCGCGTCAGGGCCACGTCCGACCAGGCACTCCTGGAACTGATGGCCGACGCAACGGCCGAAGAGGTCTCGCACGGCGCTTGTTTCTGCCACGATGCCGATTGGGCGGGGCTCAGGACGGACGGATCACCGTTCGCCCTCCCGTCGGACCGATTCGCCTATGACCAGTGGGAGAGTCACGGTGTACTTCGCCGCACTGCTCGCGCGCACCGAAGACGGGTGGGAAGCGAGCGATACAGAGCTCGACGATGTGGAGACCCTGTCCGATCTGATGGATCTGGCCCGGGACGCCTCGGTGGACGAGGACACGGTCCTGATCTACATCGAGCAGGAGGACGCCTGGTTCGGCGTCGTCCGCGTGGACGGGGAGGAGGACCCCCGGATCTACGTGTCGGACGCGTCCGCCGCCGCCCGCTCCTCGTACGGGGAGATCCTGCTCACCGATGAAGTGCTCGGCCGTCCGCCAGGGGCCGGGGACGAGATCGCCGCTCTGGAGGAGCTCGTCGACCTCGACAGCACGGAGGACGGCGAACCGAACCGTTCCGTCGCCGCCGCCGACCAGGACGACGACGCCTCCGACCAGGACGCGGTACCGGCGGGGCCGATCGGGGAGCTCGGAGTCCTCGCCGACCTCGGGATGTCCGAGAAGGAGCTGCTGACGCTGCAGACCGACGCACTCGCGGAGATCGCGGAGGCCGTGGGGGCGACGGAGGTCCTGGAGGCGGTCCGCTGACCGGCCGGACCGCCACCGCACACCTGAGCCCACCCACCGCACCCCGCCCCGCCCTTCCCCGCCCACTCCACCCAGCCACCCACCCGACCTCACCCCCCTCCCCCCACTCCGTCCCCTTCAGCCCGCCCCGGCGGGCCGCCGCGTCCCGCCGCCTTCCGTTCCCGTCCGTTAGGGTCCGCGGGTGACCGCACGACCGCCGATCCCCTCACCCGAGCCCGCCCCGGGTCCCGTACACGTACCGGAGCCCGACCCCGTACGCGACCCCTGGCAGGCCCCGATGCGCCGCGCCCTGGCCGAGGCGGCGCGGGCGGCGTCGGCCGGTGACGTGCCGGTCGGCGCCGTCGTGCTCGGCCCCGACGGCGCCGAGCTGGCCACCGCCCACAACGAACGTGAGGCCACCGGCGACCCGACCGCCCACGCCGAGATCCTCGCGCTGCGCCGGGCGGCCGAGGCCCACGGCGAGTGGCGCCTGACCGGCTGCACCCTGGTGGTCACCCTGGAGCCCTGCACGATGTGCGCCGGCGCGCTGGTCCAGTCCCGCGTGGGCCGGGTCGTCTACGGCGCCCGCGACGAGAAGGCGGGTGCGGCCGGCTCCCTCTGGGACGTCGTCCGCGACCGCCGCCTGAACCACCGCCCGGAGGTTGTCGGCGGCGTCCTGGAACCGGAGTGCGCCACCCAGCTGACGGCCTTCTTCCGCACCCTCTGACCACCCACCGGCCTCCCGGGGCCGGTGCGCGGAGAACCGATTTCTGTCCACGCCCCGGGATGGTCTAAGCTCTCTCTCGGTAGCGTGTCCGAGCGGCCGAAGGAGCTCGCCTCGAAAGCGAGTGTGGCGTAACCCGTCACCGTGGGTTCAAATCCCACCGCTACCGCTTCTGAAAACCCCCTCGATCTGCGGAAACGCGATCGAGGGGGTTTCTGCGTCCCACGGGCCCACGGGCGCCCCGTCCTCGCGACCGCCCACCATCTGGCCGACGAACTGCCGGCACAAGGCGGTCCCGACCGGCTGCGCGTCGCTCTGGGCGAGAGCAGGCGTCACCCCCCCGCCCGAAGCTCGGGGCTCGGGCCCCGAGCTTCGAGGTGGGCGGACCACTCGTTCGGGGCACGGGGAGGAGCCTCGGGCCCGAAGCTCGGGGCCCGGGACTCGGACGTCGGACTACGAGCTCCGAGACCCGAGCGCCTTCTTTAACCGGTAGGGAAATAAGGGGGGTTGAGGAAAACCTCCCCGTCCTCCCCACCCCGTCACGGCCAGCAAGTATGACTAATGGTGACGGCTTGCGGCGCAGCGTGACGACTGTCTACGGTGCGAGAACCAAACGACCCCGACGCAGTGTTGGAAGCACCGAGCCGGGGTCTCACCGCAAGATCGTTAACCCAGAAAGCCGATCCCGTGGCTACTCAGCACCTTAGCTCCGCCCCGCCCGCTCCAGCAGCCCCACACGCCTACCCGATGGCCAAACCCGGCTACGGCAAACGTTCGACCCCGCACCAACGACCCCGCGCCCGCGACGACTTCGCTCTGCTGCCCGCCCGCGAGCGGTACGTGGCCGGGTTCGTCGATCATCTCCCCGAGGGCGCGGCGATGAGCGTGAAGCAACTGGCCAAACAGCTCCCGCTCTACGGCCAGCAGGCCATCAGCACCTCCCTGTCCGCCCTCTCCGTCGCGGGCCACCTCCGCCGCGTACGGTGCCCGGTCGGCACGGGCGACCAAGTCCGCTGGGCCTACCGCACGTTCTGGTCCCGCACCGCACGCGACAACGAATGGTGGAACACCTACCTCGCCACCGAGACCGCCGTACAGGCGATCGCCCCGGCCGACGCACCCACGCCCCCGCCCCCGTGGGCCGCAGCCGAGGAACAATCGCCGCCGCCCACGCAGGCGGAACACCCGGCCGGGGGCCAACCCTCTGGACCCGCCGCCGTAGCGCAGCAACGCACTCCGCCGCCGACACCCGGTACACGCGGGCCGCACGCCACCGAACAAGGGCATCCCCCACGGGTGATGACGCACGACACACCCGCCCGGGGCCCGGGCTCCACACCGCCGGCCCCGGCCGTCACCCCTCCACCGGCATCGCACACCCCCGGCGAAGTCCCGGTGGCGTTCCGCGCCACCCCTGGACCCACCGCCCCCTCCCCCGCCTACCTCGCCCTAGCCCGCCTGGGCCGCGACGACCACCGCCTCGCCCTCTCCGCCGCCGACTGCACCGCTCTCGAACCCCTGGCAACGCAGTGGCTCGCACGAGGCGTGAGCGTCGACTACCTGACCAGCGCCCTCACCGCAGGACTCCCCGCCCAGATCGACTCCCCCACCGGCCTCCTCCGCCACCGCCTCACCGACAAACTCCCGCCCCGACTCCCCACGGCGGAAGCCATGTCACCGACCTCCGAAGCCCCCACGCCCTCCCGCCGCATCCTCATCGAATGCACGGCATGCGGCCGCCCCGGCCCCCCGGAAGCCCTCCCCGACGGCCTCTGCCACCCCTGCCACCACACCCACACGGGCGGCAGCGAAACCGCCCCCACGCCAGCTGAAATCGCCACAGTCAAAGCCCACATGGCCAACCTCCGCCACCTGCTCAAACCTGTCTGATCTCCGACCAGCAGACGGCCCGCTGCCGCACCCGGGGCACAGCAGGCACACCACAGCACACACCCAGAACCACGCCTACGGGACATGGAGCCCCACCTCTTACACCGAAACCAGGCCACCCGAACTGGCAGCGGGCAGAATGACACCGACCGAACTGCAGAGATGGCCGCTTCATAACGGAAGACCAGATATGCCGGTTTCTCGAGAAGTAAGTAAAAACCGCCACCCCGCCACCTAAACCCGCAGGTCACGAACGGTGGTCCCCGCGCACGCGGGGGTGGTCCCGCCTTCCCGCCGATGCCGGCACCGAAGATGCCGTGGTCCCCGCGCCGGCGGGGGTGTTCCGAGGGTTTCGATGACCTCGCCGGGGACGTCGAGGTGGCCGTCCCCGCGCATGCGGGGCTCCCCTCTGCCGGCCCTGCCGCCGCACCTTCCGCATGCCTGACAGCAGAGCGCCCGGCCGCCGTACAGAGGTGTACGGCGACCGGGCGCTCCGGTCCACGGATCAAGTCGGGGGAAGCGGCGTCGGGGGGACAAGCCGCTTCCCCCGAGGAGAACAGGGCCTACGGTCAGCCGTCGCGGTCAGGGGGGATCACGCGGCGGCCGACCCCACAGTGAGGCCCCGTTCCGGCCCTCCGGGTCCTGCCAGGTCCCGTGGGGCTCGGTATCCATACTGCCGGGCGGGGAGGGGCGCGAGATCCGGCGAAAGACCTCGGTGACGGGGCCATAGGTCCTTAAAAGGCCCATCAGTGATCGGAAACGGCCACCGGATACGACCATCTGTGCGGATACAATCGCCCGATCGCACGCGGGGCCGACGGGGAGGCAGGATTGTGGCCAAGGCAAAGACGATCATCATCTACATAGTGGTGGTCTTCGTGCTGTACACGATCATCCAGTCTCCTCAGCGGGCCGCCGAGTTGGTCCAGATAGGGTTCGAAGGCATTTCCAGCGCCGCGCAGAGCGTCGGTGACTTCATGTCAGAACTGGTGAAGTAGGAGAAGTACGATGATCCGCCACCTGGTCCTTTTCAAGCTGAACGAAGGCGTCGAGCGGGACGATCCGCGGGTCGTCGCCGGGGACCGGGCCTTCCGGGAGCTGGAAGGGCGGATTCCGGAGCTGGAGTTCTGGGAGTGCGCCTGGAACATCACCGACCGGCCGATCGCGTACGACTACGCCATCAACTCCGCCGTCGCGGACGAGGACGCGCTCAAGCGGTACATCGAGCACCCGGCCCACCAGGCCGCCGCCGGGCAGTGGCGGGAATTCGCCACTTGGGTGATCGCGGACTACCCCTTCTGACCACTCTCGCCGCCACGGTGGGCGCGTTCCCCCCGCTCGGCTCCCGGACTGGTTCCATCGACCCCTCGCCCCTCGGGCGGGGGGTTCCTTCATGGGGTTCTAAACCCTTATGCCCACAACACGGCACTATGTGGTGCTTGCGCATACTGCACATGTCTTGTGATGCTATGACCGCTTTTGACGGATGAGTTGACCGTAGTTGACCGCAAAGGGGTGGCGACACCGTGCCGGCCAGTACAGCGCCTCAAGTGCCTCCCCAGGCCGTCCAAGCCGTCCCGCCGGCCCCGGCCGAGGACATCCGGACCGAGACGCCCGACCCCGCCGCCCGGCCCGCCAGGGCCCGGGGCGCCGACACCCGAGCGCTCACCCAGGTCCTCTTCGGCCAGCTCAAGAACCTGGAACCGGGCACCCCGGAGCACCGCCGGGTCCGGGCCGCCCTCATCGAGGCGAACATCCCCCTCGTCCGGTACGCCGCGGCCCGCTTCCGCAGCCGCAACGAGCCCATGGAGGACGTCGTCCAGGTCGGCACGATCGGCCTGATCAACGCCATCGACCGGTTCGACCCGGAGCGCGGGGTGCAGTTCCCCACCTTCGCGATGCCCACCGTCGTCGGTGAGATCAAACGCTACTTTCGCGACAACGTGCGCACCGTCCACGTGCCCCGCCGCCTGCACGAGCTCTGGGTCCAGGTCACCGGGGCCACCGAGGACCTGACGACCGCTCACGGGCGCTCCCCCACCACCGCCGAGATCGCCGAGCGGCTGAAGATCTCCGAGGACGAGGTGCTGGCCTGCATCGAGGCCGGACGCTCGTACCACGCGACCTCCCTGGAGGCCGCCCAGGAGGGCGACGGGCTGCCGGGACTGCTCGACCGGCTCGGTTACGAGGACCCCGCGCTCGCCGGGGTCGAACACCGCGACCTCGTACGCCACCTCCTCGTCCAGCTTCCCGAACGCGAGCAGCGCATCCTCCTCCTGCGCTACTACAGCAACTTGACCCAGTCTCAGATCAGCGCCGAACTGGGCGTCTCCCAGATGCATGTGTCAAGGCTTCTCGCCAGAAGTTTCGCCCGACTGAGATCCGCAAACAGGATCGAGGCGTAACCGGAACGGGTAGACCGTCCAGAGAGCAGTTCTGACGGCATATAGGGGTCACACCCCCTGTTTCCAGGGCGGATTCGGCGCTGACTTGTCGACATGTCACTACAGCGCGTTGCCGACATGTGACATTCTGCTCGAAGCGCGTTTGCCGCAGCCCCGCCTCCGGTATTCAGGTGGAGGCTGCGTTCCTCCGATGGTCGCGGCCGCCGCGACCGTCCGCGACCTCAAGGGGGTGGCATGTCCGAAGAACAGGGCAGCTCGAAGGTGCTCACGCTCACGAAGAGCGTGCCGGCACCCGCCGTGCTCACCAGCTCACCGGAAGCCATCGACACCCGTACGCTGTCCCGCTCCCTGTTCCTGCGGCTCGCCGCGCTCGGCCCCGCCTCGGGCCCCGAGGGAACGGACAGTCCGGAGCGGACCTATGTGCGGGACACACTGATCGAACTGAACCTCCCGCTGGTGCGGTACGCCGCGGCGCGGTTCCGCAGCCGCAACGAACCGATGGAGGACATCGTCCAGGTCGGCACGATCGGCCTGATCAAGGCGATCGACCGGTTCGACTGCGAACGGGGCGTCGAGTTCCCGACGTTCGCGATGCCCACCGTGGTCGGCGAGATCAAACGCTTCTTCCGCGACACCTCCTGGTCCGTGCGGGTGCCCCGCCGTCTCCAGGAGCTGCGACTCGCGCTGACCAAGGCCAGCGACGAGCTCGCGCAGAAGCTGGACCGCTCCCCGACCGTGCCCGAGCTGGCCCGCGCGCTCGGGGTCTCCGAGGAGGACGTGGTCGACGGCCTCGCGGTCGGCAACGCCTACACCGCCTCCTCGCTCGACTCCCCCTCCCCCGAGGACGACGGCGGCGAGGGCTCGCTCGCGGACCGTCTCGGCTACGAGGACGCGGCGCTGGAGGGCGTCGAGTACCGCGAGTCCCTCAAGCCGCTGCTGGCCAAGCTCGCCCCGCGCGAGCGCCAGATCATCATGCTGCGGTTCTTCGCGAACATGACGCAGTCGCAGATCGGCGAGGAGGTCGGCATCTCTCAGATGCACGTCTCCCGGTTGCTGACCCGCACGCTCGCCCAGCTCAGGGAAGGGCTCATCGCGGACTGACGCGATCCGGCCCCGGACCTCCCCGGGGCCGGACCTCCCCGGCCCCTGACCCCCCTGGGCCGGACCTCCCCGGCCGGGCACACGCCTCCACCGGCCGTCGAGTCACCGCCCTGGTCGCCTCGGCAGCCTCGCTGTGCCCGGGCGGCCCCCTGCTGAGCTGACCGGCTGCGGAAGCGAAGCGGAAGACGGGCGCGTCGCCCAGGGCACGTCGCCGGGGGCGCGGCGGCCGAAGGGCGGGGTCGGCGATCGCGGCGTCGGCGGTCGTGGAACCGGTACGTCCTCCTCCGCATCCTCCGCCCCCGGGGCCGCCCAGGAAGCTCCTGACGGGGAGCCCACGCGCGTGTCGGGCGGTCGGAGGACTCCAGGGGCCCGCCCCGGCCGATGAGCCGCCCACGCGCCCGGGGCGGGCCCGAGGGGGGGGGCGTCGGGGTGCAGGACGTCTCCGTCGTGCGGGAACGGGCCGACGCGGCGGGCCGGAACGCACGAAGGCCGCCCGGGGCGGAGCGGTGGCCGTCGCTGTGCGGCTCCGCGGTCCGTCCCCGTGCGGCCGGGTCGTGCAGTCGTACGGTCACGCGCTCGCACGGACACGCTTCCGTGCGCCTGCCGGTCGTGCCGTATCCGTACGGTCGCGCTCCCGCGCGTCTCGCTGTCGTCCGTGGTCAGCCCAGGGCGAGCCAGGCCACCGCGCCGAGGACGACGACGACCGCGATCACCGCCGCGATCACCCCGGCCTTCGGTCCGGACGAGGTCGCCGCGGGCTGCTGCCGGCGCTGCGGCTCGCCCTCGTCGACGAAGGCGCGGAACATCTGCGTGCTGCCCGCCGGATCGTGGTTGCCCTCGGGGCCCGGCTGGGGGGCGTGGGGGTTGTGTGCCATGGGGCAGGACCCTAGCGAACTCGGGCCCCCCGCCCAACCCCCGGGGGCGTCCGGCCCCCCGTCCGGCGTGCGGCGGGGCGGGCCGGAAAGGGGCTTGACCCGGGCCCTACGGAGGCTTTGGTGTTCCTTTACTTCTGCAAGGCCGTTTTCGTTTGCCTGTAGCAACCAACGGCTTCTATCGTTGCCCTAAGCAACAACATAGTCGTGAGCGCGCTGGGGGCCCCGTGGCGGCAAGGAGTAGTTACGAGGAACTGGCCCGGCAGCTCAGCGCCGTCGGGGCCGTCAAGAGAGGGCTGGCCCGCGCGCTGCCCGCCGCCTGCCCGGCGGGGTCCGCAGCCGTGCTGACCCTCCTGGACCGGCACGGCGAGATGCGCATCAGCCGACTCGCCGAGCTGCTGTCCGTGGACATGTCGGTGACCAGTCGCCACGTGGCCCATGTGGCCGAGCGCGGCTGGATCGAACGGTCCCCGGACCCGGCGGACAAGCGGTCCCGCATCCTGCGGCTGACCCCCGGCGGCCACGCCCAGCTCGACGAGTTGACCCGGCGGACCACCGAGGTGTTCGCCCACAACCTCCAGGACTGGTCCGACGAGGACGTCGGCCGGCTCAACGCGCTGCTGTCCCGGCTCCGCGACAGCTTCGCCTGCCGTGGAGCGGGCGGCTGCGCCCCCGGAAGCCATACCGGGGAGTGCAGGAACCGCCTCGGCGACGAGGCTCACACCCGTACACCTGTGTAACAGAAGCAAATACGCACGGATAGGAACTCAATGGCTACGACCACACCCACCGGTGTGCGGGGCGGCCACGCCAAGCACGGAGGGCATACGGGCCACACCGGCCCCGGCGCCCCCGAGGGCACGCCGATGACGCACCGGCAGATCATGGAGGCGCTGACCGGGCTGCTGCTCGGCATGTTCGTCGCGATCCTGTCGTCGACGGTCGTCTCCAACGCCCTGCCCGAGATCATCTCCGACCTCGGCGGCGGTCAGAGCGCCTACACCTGGGTCGTGACGGCCTCGCTGCTGGCCATGACCGCCACCACCCCCCTGTGGGGCAAGCTCTCCGACCTCTTCAGCAAGAAGCTGCTGGTCCAGATAGCCCTGATCATCTACGTGCTGGGCTCGATCGTCGCCGGTCTGTCGACCAGCAGCGGCATGCTCATCGCGTGCCGGGTCGTCCAGGGCATCGGCGTCGGCGGTCTCTCCGCCCTCGCGCAGATCGTCATGGCCGCGATGATCGCCCCGCGCGAGCGCGGCCGTTACAGCGGCTACCTGGGCGCGGTCTTCGCCGTCGCCACCGTCGGCGGCCCGCTGCTCGGCGGCGTCATCACCGACACCAGCTGGATGGGCTGGCGCTGGTGCTTCTACGTCGGCGTGCCCTTCGCGGTCATCGCCCTGATCGTGCTCCAGAAGACCCTGAAGCTCCCCGTCGTCAAGCGCGAGGGCGTGAAGGTCGACTGGTCCGGGGCGTTCTTCATCAGCGCCGCCGTCTCCCTGCTGCTGGTCTGGGTGACCTTCGCGGGCGACAAGTACGACTGGCTGTCGTGGCAGACGTACGTCATGGTCGCGGGCTCGGTCCTGCTCGGCCTGGTCTTCGTCTTCATCGAGTCGCGGGCGGCCGAGCCGATCATCCCGCTGCGCCTCTTCCGCAACCGCACCATCACGCTGGCCTCGGTCGCCTCGCTGTTCGTCGGCATCGCGATGTTCGCGGGCACCGTCTTCTTCAGCCAGTACTTCCAGCTGGCGCGCGGCAAGTCGCCGACGATGTCCGGCGTCATGACCATCCCGATGATCGCGGGCCTCTTCCTCTCCTCGACCATCTCCGGTCAGGTCATCACCAAGACCGGACGCTGGAAGGCGTGGCTGGTCACCGGCGGCTTCCTGGTCACGGCCGGGCTCGGGCTGCTCGGCACGATCCGGTACGACACCCCGTACTGGCACGTCGCGGTCTTCATGTTCGTCATGGGCCTCGGCATCGGCATGATGATGCAGAACCTGGTCCTCGCCACGCAGAACCAGGTCGCTCCCGAGGACCTCGGCTCCGCCAGCTCCGTCGTCACCTTCTTCCGTTCCCTCGGCGGTGCGATCGGCGTCTCCGCGCTCGGCGCGGTCCTCGGCAACCGGGTCACCCACTACGTCAAGGACGGTCTCGCCGCCCTCGGCCCCGAGGGCGCGAAGTTCGGCCACGGCGGTACCGGCGGCGGGGGCATCCCCGACCTGGACAAGCTGCCCGAGCCGTTCCGGCTGGTCATGGAGGCCGCGTACGGGCACGGCGTCGGCGACGTCTTCCTGTACGCCGCTCCGGCCGCGCTCGTCGCCTTCATCGTGACGATCTTCATCAAGGAGGTCGCCCTGAAGACCAGCGCGGCGAACGACGCCCCCGCCGACTCCTCGCAGGACGTCCCGGTTCCGGCCGCCGCCGAGACGGCCGGATCCCCCGTGCCCGCCGCGGTCGGCGCGACCGGGCTCGTCTCCGAGGGCGCGGCCGGGGTCACCACGGTCGACACCTCCGAGGCCGACGCTCCCGCCTCCCTCTCGTACGACAGCGTGCGGGGCGTCCCGGTCCACGGTGTGGTGCGCGGCGCGGAGGGCGTTCCGGTCCCCCGTGCGGCCGTCACCCTGATCTCGCTGGGCGGCCGGCAGCTCGGACGCTCCGTCGCCCGGCCGGACGGCGCCTACGTCCTGGACGCGCCCGGCGCCGGCAGCTACGTGCTGATCGCCTCCGCCGACGGTTTCCAGCCGCAGGCGTCCACGGTGGTCGTCGGCGAGGAGCCGCTGGCCTTCGACATCCTGCTGTCCGGTACGAGCGGGCTGGCCGGAACGGTCAGGGCCGAGGAGACCGGGGCGCCGGTCGAGGGCGCGATGGTCGTCGTCACCGACGTCCGGGGCGACGTGCTGGCCACCGGCGCGTCCGGGGCGGCCGGTGAGTTCGCCTTCGGAGAGCTGGTGCCGGGCTCCGTGACCGTCGCGGTCACCGCGGCCGGTTTCCGTCCGCTGGCGCTGCCGGTGGAGATCGGCGGCCAGGGCGTCACCCGCGTCGAGGCCGCGCTGCGGTCCGGGGCGCTGGTCCGGGGCGTCGTGCGGGCCGGGTCCGCCCGGGCCCCGCTGACCGACGCCCGGGTCACGCTGATCGACGCGGCCGGCAACGTGGTCGCCACCGCGACGACCGGCGAGGACGGAGCGTACGCCTTCACCGACCTGGACGCGGGCGAGTACGCGGTCATCGCGACCGGCTATCCGCCGGTGGCCGGATCGCTGACCGTGAGCGGCCCGGGGGTCGACGGACACGACATCGAACTCGCCCACCCGGGCGAGTGACCGGGCGGCCGCGGCCGGCCGGTCCACGGAACCGGGCCCGGTCCGGCGGCCGTTCCAGGAATTGATCCTTCCGGCGCGTGAGCACGTGCACCTCGGGGAAGCGACCTGCGGGGTGCACGCGATCACCACGTGAACGCGTGAGCACGTGAAGAGATCGCGAAGGCCCCTGGTCGGACGGCACTCCCAGCGGAGAGGCTGTCGCGACCGGGTGGAAACGGGCCCCGGTGGCGGGCACGGCGAGCAGGGGACGGCCTGCCGTGACCGCCCCGGGGCCCGACTCATGTGCCCCACGGGCCCGGCCGGGCCACGGGGGTCATCGAGCTAGGAGAGAGATACGGGATGGGACTTCGCGCACAGGTACGGACGCGGGACGGCTGGGCGGTCCAGCACGCCGTCGTCACCGTCACCGACATGACCGGCGCCCAGGTGCTGCGCGCCACCGCCGACGAGGACGGGGCCGTCCGCACGGACGGTTCCCTGCCGGCCGGGGCGTACACGGTGATCGTCACGGCGGTCGGGTACGCGCCCGCCGCCTCCACCGCCCTCGTCACCGCGAGCGGCCGGATCGAGGGCGGCCAGATCGTGCTGGCCCGCCAGGGCGGGGTGCAGCTGCCGCCGCCGGGCGCCTGGTCGCTGGATCCCGCGCACTCCTCGGTCGCCGCGGTCGCCCAGCACCTGGGGATCTCCAGCGTGCACGGCCGGTTCACCGATTTCGGCGGCCGGATCGAGATCGCCCAGCAGATCGGGCGCTCCCGCGTCGACGCGGTGATCAGGGCGGCCAGCATCGACACCGGAAACGGGATGCGGGACAAGCACCTGCGCTCACCGGACTTCCTGGACGTGGACCGGTATCCGGAGATCGCCTACAGCTCCACCGCCCTGGCCCCGGCCGGTCCGGACCGCTGGACCGTGCACGGCGAGCTGACCATGCACGGGGTGTCCCGCCCCGTCGACCTCGACCTCACCTACCTCGGCACCGGGCCCGACCCGTGGGGCGGCACCCGCGCGGCCTTCCACGCCACCGCCGAACTGCGCCGCGACGACTTCGCGATGAACTACAACCAGGTCGTCCAGGCGGGCATCTCCGCGATCGGCACGACGCTGCGCGTGGAGCTGGACATCCAGGCGGTCCAGGGCGAGGCGCTGCCGATGCCGTGACCGGTCCCGACCGGACCCGACCGGACCTGACCGGACCGGATGTCCTCCGCCAGGACGGGCGAGGGCGGCCGGGGGCGGCCGGGGCGGTCCTAGGCTGTGGGCATGGCTCCGAACACCGCGACCGACCCCTCCGGGAGCGCGTCCGGCGGTGGCGCGGCCGGCGGGACCGCCGATCAGGCCCCGCCGTCGCCCTCCCCCGCGCACCCCCGCTCGCCCCTCGCCTGCGGGCTGCCCGTGCCGGCCCCACTGCCCGCCTCCGACGACCTCGCGCGGGCCCGGCTGCTGGTCTCGCCCTCCCTGGACGCCGGCCTCGTACGGGAGGTGGAGCGGATCGCCGGGCGCGGTGCGCAGCCCCTGCCGGACGGACCGCCGCCGTCCGGCGAGCCCTACCTGTGCGTGGGCGGCTCGCTGCCCGAGGCGCTGCGGACGGACCGCCTGCTCTGGTTCCACAGCGTCACCGCGGGGACGGACCGGCTGCTGGGCGCGGGCCCCTGGCCCCGCTCGGCGCTCCTGACCCGGACCGTGGGGCGGATGGGCGAGCGGATGGCCCAGTACGTGCTGGGGTGGATGCTGGCCGAGTGCCAGGCCGTACCCGAGTTCACCGCCCAGCACGCCCGCGCCCACTGGGAGCAGCTCCCGACCGAGCTGATCGCGGGGCAGACCGCCGTGGTCTACGGGACCGGCCGCATCGGCGCGGCGGTCGGTCGGCTGCTGAGGGCCTGTGAGGTACGGACCGTGGGCGTCGCCCGCACCGCGCGGACCGGGCCGGAACCGGGCGCCGCCGGCGCGGTGCCCGGCTTCGACCGGGTGATCGGGGCCGCCGAGGACGCCGAACCGCTGGGAGAGGCCCGCTGGGTGGTCTCCACGCTGCCGTTGACCGGGGCCACGGCGGGCTTCTTCGGCGCCGGCCGGTTCGCGGCGGTGCGCGGGGCGACGTTCGTCAACGTGGGGCGGGGCGCGACCGTGGACATGGCGGCACTGGAGAGCGCCCTACGGGACGGCCGGGTGCGGCGGGCCGTGCTGGACGTGCTGCCGAAGGAACCGGCCGCACCGCAGGACCCGGTGTGGCGGCTGCCCCGTACGGTCATCACCTCGCACTCCTCGGGGATCACCGCGGACGAGGACATCGTCGTGGACTTCACCGCCGCCTGGGAGGCCGTGGCGGCGGGCCGCCGGCCCGAGCTGACGGTGGACGTGGGACGCGGCTACTGACCGAGGGCCGGGGCCTGTCCTCACACTGCCGTCGTCGCCCGGGCCGGCGGCAGGTCGACGACAGGCCCTGGGGTGTGTCCGGCGTCGTGGACCCGGTCAAGATCCGCCGGACACGCCCTGGCGGGCCGGGGCGCCGGACCGGTCGCGCACCGCCTCGATGCCCGCGATCACGATGTCCAGCGCGTAGACGAAGTCCCGCTCGCGCATCTCCTCGACCGTGTCGCCGCCCCGGGCCGCCATGAGCTCGTCCGACGCTTCGGTGATCTGCCGCATGTGCGGCTGCGCCCGGATCGTGCCCATCGCCTGCCGGTAGTACTCGTCCTGGGTGAGCCCGGTCGCGTCGCACCGCGCCTTGAAGTGGCCCTCGACGGTGCCGAATCCGTACACGAACTGGAAGGCCGCCGAGAGCGCGCCCGTCTGCCGTTCCAGGGGGAGGCCGGTGGCCCGGACGATGTCCTGGACGGCGTACGAGAACAGCATCGCGTTGGGGCCGATGTTGAGGAAGGTCCCGGCCAGCGGGGAGATCCAGATGTGCCGGACGAGGAGTTCGCGGTAGCTGCGGGCCAGTTCGCGCAGCCGGTCCTGCCAGGCGGTGTCCTCGCGGGGCGGGGTGATCTCCGCGTACACCGCGTCGAGCGCCAGCTCCAGGAGGTCGTCCTTGGTGTCGACGTACCAGTAGAGGGACATCGCGGTGACGTCCAGTTCGGCGGCGAGCCGTCGCATGGAGAACTTGGCGAGCCCGTCGGCGTCCAGCAGCCGCACCGACGCCTCGGTGATCCGGTTGCGGTCCAGGCCGGCCGGGGACTCCGTGCGGCGGGAACGCGCGGGGGCGCGCCGGTCCAGCCACACACTGGTCCGCGGGGCGCCGGCCGGGGCCTCGTCCCCGGGGGCGTTCGCGTGGTCGGACCCGGTTTCGGACACCATGGCGCACTCTCCTCGTCTCGCTCGAACCGCCCCGCCGAGCCGTCCGTCCTGCCGGAAGAACGGCGTACCGGACGCTGACGGTCCGGTACGCGCGTCCGCTCCGATGCTATTGCTATGCCGCCGGTCCCGTGGAGTCTGCCCGGTCCCCGGCCTTCCCCGCCGGGGGCTCCCCGGCGGCCACGGGCGCCTGCGCCCCCTCGGCCCGGCGCAGCAGGAGCGCGGCGAGCAGACCGCCCGCCAGTACCGCGACCGCGCCGGCCAGTTGGCTGACCTCCAGGCCCGAGGCGAAGGCGTCCCTGATCTGCTGGCGGGCCTCCGGCGTCCCGGCGGCGGCGAGCGCGGCCGGCAGCGACGAGGCCCCGACGGCGGCCGGTACGAGGGCGGCGAACCGGGCGTTCATCACCGCGCCGAGCACCGCGACCCCGAGCCCGTTGCCGAACTCCGCGAGCGTGCCGTTCACCCCCGCGCCGATCCCGGCCTTCTCCGGCGGGATGGCGCTCATGATGGCGTTGGCCATCGCGGGCATGGCGAGCGCGATCCCCGCACCCATCACGACCAGGCCGAGCAGCATGCCCCCGTAGCCGTGCCGCCCCAGCACCGCGATGGCGGCGAGACCGGCCGCCAGGCCGCTCATCCCGGTGGCGATGACGACGGGGGTCCCCCACTTCCGCACGAGGCGGGCGCCCAGCCCCGTCAGGTTGAGCGCGACCACGGTGAGCGCCATCGGGGCCGTCCGGAGCCCCGCTTCCAACGGTCCGTACCCGAGCACGAACTGCAGGTGCTGGGTGAGCAGGAACAGGGAACCGCCCATCCCGAAGGCGACCAGGATCGCGCCCGCCACCGCGCCGACGAACTTCTGGTTCCGGAAGAAGTGCATGTCGAGCATCGGGTTCGGGATGTGCAGCTCCCACAGCACGAACCCGGCCACCACCGCGGCCCCGACGAACGCCGTCAGGAGCACCCGGCCGGAGGTCCAGCCGTGCTCGGGCCCGGAGATGATCGCGAAGACGACGGCGGTCATCCCGATCGTGGAGAGCAGCGCGCCCAGCAGGTCGGGCCGCTCCCCCCGGCCCGACTTCGACTCCGGTACGAGCCGGACCACGGCCGCCAGGGCGATCAGGGCGACCGGGATGTTGACGAGGAAGATCGCGCCCCACCAGAAGTGGTCGAGGACCCACCCGCCGAACAGGGGGCCCGCCGCGAACCCGAGCGACGAGACGGTCGACCAGATGCCGATCGCCTTGACGCGCTCGGCGTCGTCGAAGATCTGGACCACGACGGCGAGCGTGGTGGTGAGCAGCAGGGCCCCGCCGACGCCCATCCCGCCGCGAGCCGCGATGAGTTGGCCCGAGGACTGGGCGAGCCCGGCCGCGAGCGAGCCGACGCCGAACAGGGCGAGGCCCACGACCAGCATCTTCTTGCGCCCGTAGCGGTCGGCGGAGCTGCCCGCGGTGAGCAGCAGGCCCGCCTGGACGAGCGAGTAGGCGTTGATCATCCACTGCACGTCGGCGGTGGAGGCGTCCAGCTCCGTGGTGAGGGAGGGGATGGCGACGTTGAGGACGGTGTTGTCGAGCAGCACCGTGAGCTGGGCCAGGCAGATGACGCCGAGGATCAGCCAGCGCTGCGGGTGCCCCTGGGGGGCGGGGTCGGATCGCGGTGCGGCGGGCGCCGTCATACGGGCTCCTTGGGATCCATGGGTCGAGGGGGCGGGAGGGCCGGGCGGCCGGAGACGGCCGGATGCCGGGGGCCGCGGCCAGGGGCGCCGCAGCGTTGGACATACGGTGTACGGGACGCTGCGTCATACACCGTAGAACAACCCTGTACGGCGTACAAGTCGATTTCCGCGGTGGTGCACCCGTCGCGTTGCGGGGACCGGGACGGGGGCCGAGCGGTACGGTTCTCGACGCAGACCTGACAAAGTGCGCGATCTTCGGCCGTTGGGAGAGCCATGTCGCTGCGACGCCGCACCCTTGGAACCCCGTACCTCCTGCTCGCCGCCTCCCTCTCGGGGGCACTTCTCGCGCCGCCCGCCACCGCTGCCGCGGCGTCCCGGCCACCGTCCGGCGGGGGTGTTCCGCTGCGTGTCGCCACGTACAACATCCACGCCGGGGCCGGTGCGGACGGTGTCTTCGACCTGGACCGCCAAGTGGCCGAACTGCGGTCGATCGACGCCGACGTGATCGGCCTTCAGGAGGTCGACCGGCACTGGGGAGCCCGGAGCGCGTGGCGGGATCTCGCGGGCGAACTGGCCGAACGGCTGGGGATGCACCTCTCGTTCGCCCCGATCTACAGCCTGGACCCGGCCGAAGCGGGCGGTCCCCGCGCCGAGTTCGGGGTGGCCGTGCTGTCGCGGCACCGGATCGTGAGCGCCGAGAACCACGAGATCACCCGTCTCTCGACCCAGGTCCCGAACCCGGCCCCGGCCCCCGCCCCGGGGTTCGGGGAGGTCGTCGTACGCGTGCGGGGGCTGCCCGTGCACGTCTACGTGACCCACCTCGACTACCGGCCGGACCCCGCCGTCCGCGTCGCCCAGGTCGCCGACACCCGGCGGATCATGGCCGAGGACCGGGGCCCGAAGATCCTGCTCGGCGACCTCAACGCGGAGCCCTCCGCCCCCGAACTGGCCCCGCTCTGGCGGGAGCTGGCGGACGCCGACCCGGGCGCGCCCACGTTCCCCGCGCGGAACCCGGTCAAGCGGATCGACTTCGTGGCGGTGTCGAAGGACGGCCGGTACGACGGCCCGCGCGGCGGACACGCCGGCGGGTCGCACGGCGAGGGGGGAGCCGCGGCGCACGGCGGAGGCCCGGGCGGTACGGTCACCGTCCGGAAGGCGTGGGTGCCGGAGAGCGTCGCGTCCGACCACCGGCCGGTGGTGGCGGACCTGCTGGTACGGAAGCGGAAGCGGTGAGTCCGCCTCGTCCCGCCGGTCGTCGGAGCACACGCTGTCGCACGGAGGAGGCCATGAGCACCGGCACCGCCGCCCGCACCGTCCCGGCCACCGGCACGGTCGCCGTCCTGCCCACCCGGACGGAGTCGGCCGGGGCCGTCGCGCCCGAGGCGATGCGGGACTTCTGAACGTACGCGGCCGGTTCCTGAACCCCGGGCCGCATACGGTCCCCGGCCGCCGCGGGGCTCCGCGGCCCGCCTACTCGCCGGGCTTGATCAGGTACCCCGCCCCGCGCCGTGTGTGGATCATCGGGGAGCGCCCCGCGTCGATCTTCTTGCGGAGGTAGGAGATGTACAGCTCGACGACGTTGGCCTGGCCGCCGAAGTCGTAGTTCCAGACCCGGTCGAGGATCTGCGCCTTGCTGAGCACCCGGCGCGGGTTGCGCATCAGGAAGCGCAGCAGCTCGAACTCGGTGGCCGTGACGTGGATCGGCTCCCCGCCCCGGCTCACCTCGTGGCTGTCCTCGTCCAGGACCAGGTCCCCGACGACGAGCGTGGACCCGGCGCGCCCGGCGGCGGCCGACCCCGCGCGGCGGATGAGCCCGCGCAACCGGGCCACGACCTCCTCCAGCCCGAACGGCTTGGTCACGTAGTCGTCGCCGCCCGCCGTGAGCCCGGCGATCCGGTCCTCGGCGGCGTCCCGGGCGGCCAGGAAGAGGACGGGCACACCGGTGTGCTCGCGGCGCAGCCGGCCGAGCACGGACAGCCCGTCCATGTCCGGGAGCATCACGTCGAGCACCACCGCGTCCGGGCGGAACTCCCGCGCGGCACGGACGGCCCCGGCCCCGTCCCCGGCGCTGCGCACCTCCCAGCCCTCGTACCGCAGGGCCATCGAGAGTAGGTCGGTGAGCGGGGCCTCGTCGCCCACGACCAGCACCCGCACGGGGGTACGGTCCGGCCTGAGCGGTTCGGTACGCCCCCGGGGCGAGATCGTCGTCGTCATGGGGACCACTCTGTGAGCCGCCCGTGAGAGAAGCCTGACTCGTTTCTGTGAATTGCCTGAGAAAGCGGCCGGGGCCCTCACGGGAACAGCGCGGCGGCGTTCCCGTGGCAGACCGCCCGCAACCACGCGTCCCCCAACCCCAGCCGCTCCAGCGCCTGGAGCTGGTGCACGTACGGGTACGGGATGTTGGGGAAGTCGGTCCCGAGCAGGATCCGCTCCCCCAGGTCGGCGAGCCGCCCCCGCTCCGCCGCCGGGAACGGGCTGAGCCCCTCGCTGAAGTCGGTGAACGCCATCGTCGTGTCGAGCCGGACCTCCGGGTACGCCTCCGCCAGCTCCAGGAACTCCGCGTACTCCGGCATCCCCATGTGCGCGACGACCAGCCGCAGCCGGGGATGGCGCGCCAGGAGCCGCCCGACCGGCCCGGGCCCGGTGAACCTCCCCGGCGCGGGCCCCGACCCGCAGTGCATCACCACCGGGACCCCGGCCTCCGCGAGCAGCCCCCACGCCGGGTCGAGCAGCGGGTCGTTCGGGTCGTACGCGCCCACCTGGAGGTGCGATTTGAAGACCTGGGCCCCGCCCTCGACGGCCTCCTCCACATAGGTCTCCACCCCCTCCTCCGGGAAGAGGGTCGCGGTGTGCAGGCAGTCGGGCGTCCGGGCGGCGAAACCCGCGGCCCAGCCGTTCAGCCAGCGGGCCATACCGGGCTTGTGCGGGTAGAGCATGGAGGTGAAGCGCAGCACCCCGAAGGAGCGCAGCAGCTCCAGCCGCCGCTCCTCCTCGTACCGGTAGGCGATCGGCCACTCCAGCCCGGTGAGCGGCCCGACCGAGTCGAAGTAGGCCCACACCTTGCGCAGCACCCGCTCCGGCATGAAGTGGGTGTGCACGTCGATGATCCCGGGAAGCCCGATCCGCTCCCGGAACCGCGCCACGTCCTCCCCGTCGGTCGTCCTGGTCGTTTCGGGCGCCCCCATGCGCGGGTCCTTCCGGGTCGATCGGTCGCGGGTCGTTCAGAACAACCCACCCTGCACATCCCCGCCGCCGATGTCGATGAGGGGGACGCGTACGGCCCCCTCGGCGGCCGTCAGCTCCCACCCGGTGATCAGCCGGGTGTCCAGCACGACCACGCCGACGCCGTCCGCGTGGAGGTGCAGGTCGGGTCCGGCGGCGGCGACGAGCCGGCCCGCCACGACACCCCCGTCCACCAGCTCCCGCACCGACCGGGCGGGCGCGGGCGCGCGATCCAGCCCGAACGCCTCCCCGTGGTCGACGACGTCGAGGGGAAGCCGCTCCAACGACTCGGGCCAGCCGCGCCCCTGGAGCGCGGCGGCCCGCCCGTACAGCTCCGCCACCGCCCCCGCCCGCTCCTCGACACCGGGCAACCGCCCGCGCACGGCCCGCTTTCCGGCGTACGGGACACGGTCGGGCACCCCGAGCGCCGCCCGCAGCACCTCCTCGGTCCGGCGGGCCGCCATGAGGGGCCCGCGCCCCAGCCAGGTGAAGGCGACCGCCCCCTGCTCGCGCAGCCGGGCCGCCCCGCGCCCCTCCCCGGTGATCCCGACCTTGACCAGTCCGGGCCCGAACCAGGCGAGGTACACGCGGTACGTCCGGGGGTCGTCCGCCACGGTGTCGGCGGCCACGGAGTGGGCCCGGTCCAGCCGCGCGCACTCGGCGCACCGCCCGCCGGTCGAGCGGCCCGGCACCACGGCGCCCAGCGGGCAGGCGTTCTCCCGCGCCCCCACGCAGTGCCGCTCCCCGCGGGCCCGGAACCCGAGGGCGGTCCCGTAGGCGAGCACGCTCACCCGCCGGTCGCCGCCCCTGCGCCACCCCAGCTCGGGCGCCGGACCGGACCAGCGCATTCCGGCGCACCACCACCCACCGGCCATCCGGGATCCCTCACCGCCGCGGCTCCAGAGCACCGGGCGGACCTGTCCCGCCCCGGCGCGGCGATGCTACGCGTACCCTCCGACACCCTCGATCCGCCGCCGCATCGCGGCCATGCGCCGGACGAAGCGCCGGTTGAACCAGATCATCCACCCCATGAACGCCCCGCCGAAGCCGAGCATCCACAGCCCCGCCGACACGTTCCCTGCGGCGAACCAGAGGAAGGGCAGCCCGAAGAACAGCAGCCCGAGCATGGGGAGGGCCCACCACCGGTTGCGCCGCAGCTTCTCCTCCCGCCGCCGGATCAACCGGACCATGGCCCGCCGCTCGGCCGGGTCCTCGGGCAGCTCGCCGTTCTTGGCGATGCGCCGCTCCAGCTCCGGCACCCGGTCGGGCTCGGTGCCCACGGCCCGCGCGTCCTCACGCCGCCGCCGCATCAGGAACCACGTCAGAAAAGCGGCGTAGCCGACCCCGCCGACCAGGACCCCGGGCCACGCCGACCAGCCGTGGAAGGCCAGCCGGACGGCCACCCAGACGACCAGCACCAGCAGCCCCACGGACCACCACCGGTCCTGCCAACGCCCTTCCCGTCCCTGCCTCTTCGCCCCCATCGCCACCTCCTGACCGGTGAGGCGCGCTCCTCACGCCCCGTATCCGTCCGGCTACCCCGCCCCGGCCCCGCCGAACGGCCGCCGCGCGTTCCCGTTAGGATCCGGGCCATGGCGCTGACCGGGGACCAGGTGGACCTGTTCGAGGCTTCCATGCCCCGGCTGAAGGCCATCGCGTACCGCCTGCTCGGCTCGGCGGACGGTGCGGAGGACGTCGTGCAGGACACGTTCCTGAGGTGGCAGGCCGCCGACGTCGAACGCATCGAGGTCCCCGAGGCGTGGCTGACGAAGGTGCTCACCAACCTCTGCCTCAACGAACTCACCTCGGCGCGCGCCCGGCGCGAGACGTACGTGGGCCAGTGGCTGCCCGAACCGCTGCTCGCGGGCGACCCGATGCTCGGCCCCGCCGAGACCGCCGAGCAGCGCGAGTCGGTCTCGTTCGCGGTGCTCGCCCTGATGGAGCGGCTGTCCCCCGACGAGCGGGCGGTGTACGTGCTGCGGGAGGCGTTCGGCCACCCGCACCGGAAGATCGCCGAGATCCTCGACACCACGGAGTCCGCGAGCCAACAACTGTTCCACCGCGCGAAGAAGCACATCGCGGCGGGCCGCACCCGTACGGAGGTCGACGCGGCGGCCGCCCGGCGGATCGTCGAGGAGTTCCTGACCGCCGCCGTCAGCGGCCGGACCGAACCGCTCGTCCGGCTGCTCACCGCGGACGCCGTCGCGATCGGCGACGGCGGCGGAAAGGTGCCGGCCCGCGCGAAGCCGTTCACGGGCGCGGCGGCGGTCGCGACGTTCCTGCGCAGCCTGTTCGTCCCCAACCGGGCCGCCCTCAGACTCATCGGCGGCTCGGCGGAGATCCACCTCTCCTCCGCCAACGGGTTGCCCGCCCTGGTGGCCGTGGTCCGGGGCCGGGTCATCGGCGTGATGTGCCCGGAGATCACCGAAGACGGCATCGCGGCGTTCCGCAACCAGGCCAACCCCGACAAGCTGGAACGCGCGACGCGGCGGTGGGCGGCGGCGGACCACGGGGAGCCGGTGCTCCGCATCGGCTGACGCGAGTGGCCCACGTCACTCCGGCCGCCTGTCAGGAAACGCGGGGCTGCCCGGTTCAAGGGGAAAACCGCGCGAGACAGGAGTGGCAGGACATGCAGCAGCACACGCGTCACACCGCCCACCAGCACCGCATCGTCGTCCTCGGAGCCGGGTACACCGGAGCGAGCGCGGCCGGACGCCTCGCCGCCCGGTTGCACCGCGAAGACGTCTCCATCACCCTCGTCAACGCCGAACCGGACTTCGTCGAGCGCGTCCGCATGCACCAGCTCGCGGTGGGCCGGGCCCTGCGCCCCCGCCCGCTCGGCGAGATGTTCGCGGGCACGGGGGTGGAGCTCCGGCTGGGGCGGGTCACGGCGATCGACGTGGACGCGCGAACGGTGACGGTGGCGACCGGCCCCGCCTCCGGCCCGGCCACCGGCCCGGCCACGGGGGCCGGTGCGGTCACGGGCCCCGCCTCCGGTCCGGCCACCGGGGCCGGTGCGGTCACGGGCGCCCCACGCGAAGCGGACGGTTCGGAGACCGTGCCGTACGACACCCTGGTCTACGCCCTGGGCAGCGCCTGGAACACCCACGCCGTCCCCGGTGTGGCCGAACACGCCCACGACATCGCCAACCGCCCCGGAGCCCTGCGCCTGCGCGACCGCCTGGCGGCCCTCGCACCCGGCAGCCCCGTCACGGTCGTCGGCGGCGGCCTGACCGGTGTGGAGGGTGCGACGGAACTGGCCGAGGCCCGCCCCGACCTCGACGTGTCACTGATCGCCCGCGGCCCGCTGGGCGACTGGCTCTCCCCCAAGGGCGCCCGCCACCTGCGGAAGGTCTTCGCCGGCCTGCGGATCACCGTCCACGAGAACACGGAGGTCACCGCCGTGCACGCCGACCGGGTCTCCACCACCGGAGGCGCCGTCCCGGCCGCGGCCACCCTCTGGACGACGGGCTTCGCGGTCCACCCGATCGCCCGGGCCACGGCGCTGGAGACGGCCGAGGACGGGCAGATCACGGTCGACGCCACGATGCGCTCGACCTCGCACCCGGACGTGTACGCCATCGGCGACGCGGCCCGCGCGGCCGGCCCCGGCGGCACACCGCTGCGCATGTCGTGCGCCTCGGGCATCCCCACCGCCTGGCAGGCCGCCGACGCCATCGCCGCCCGCCTCACCGGCGCCAAGCTCCCGACCCTGGTCCCGCGCTACTTCAACCAGTGCGTCTCCCTGGGCCGCAAGGAGGGCCTGATCCAGTACGTCACCGCCGACGACCGCTCGGTCAACGCCACCTTGACGGGCCGTCCGGCCGCGCTCTACAAGGAGACGGTCTGCAAAGGGGCGGCCTGGTCCGTGGCCCACCCGACACTGAACCTGCCGACCCGCCGCCGCCGGGTAACGGCAGCCCCGGCACGGACGACCGCGACGACCGCCTGAGAACCACCCGGTCCGTAGAGCTCCAGGGCCGGTCCGTCTTGTGCCGGGGCTCTGAAAACGACTCTGGGGGCCTCCGGCCTGCTGTGCACTCGGCAGGATTCGAACCTGCAACCTTCTGATCCGTAGCTCTAGCCGGATAGGACAGTGGTGGTCATACCAGCCGTTACGAGGGTCCGGAGAGACGGTGGCGTACGGGGTCGGTTTCTGTGGTTGCGATACACCGCTGCTGTGCGTCCATTGACAGCGACGGAGACCACAACGTCCCACAGTTCAGCGTGCGGCACGGACCTATGCCCGATCCAAGTGCTTCCGAGCTGTCAAGATGAACGTAGCGACAAGCTCCCCAGTGGCCATAGTGGTTGTGGCCTCAATCTGAGGAGCCTGCAGACAATGTGAAGTACGGGATGCTTGTGGCAGATGTGTGCCGGATTGACCCAGGCCTACAAGTTGGCGCATACGCGATTCTCCAAAAACTTCTCTCGTTGGGGCTGGTCGAGAGCGCACTACGCGGCATGATCTATAGCGGAACTTACCGCCCCTACACCCTGTCCGGTTTGGGTAGGCGACTACTAATACTCCTGGCCGACGAGACCCCCGCCTCGCCGGGAGATCAACTGGGCAGCCTGCCCGACATGAGATCCCATCGCACGGTGACCAGCGGCCACGGAGAGGAAGACCCTTACAGCGCCTCGCGCACGGCATGACACAGGACAGCCCCAGGGCCAGCACCTAGTCGAATGTAGGACGAATCCGTTCTTGACGGCTGAACGAGCCGAGTGGCAAGATTCGACTGTTCGTCAGTTGAGACTAGGGGCCGGGACTTGGGGTTCAATTCCCCTTACCGCCCTCCTCGTACTCGTCTCGGTTGCATTGGCACTCAGGTTCATCATTCTGACCCTAGGTAACACAAAGTCAGAATGCCCGAATACTAATGCTCCACGAGGGGAGGCCATATGAAGAAAATGCGAAAGTCGATTTTGGCTGTTTTGAATGCAGCTGTGACGGTCGTAGAGGGATTGGTAGCTGGATTGCTGCTCCCTGTCTGAGCTGACGAATAAGCGGCCTCGGGGCGTTACGCTCCGGGGCCCTCGCTTTTCTTGCCACCCACCACTCGCCCCAGCTCCCATCCCGTCCGCCTTCGACCCACACACCGTGGAGCGGTCGTGGTTCAGGGCGTCAAGGTGGAGCGCGCCACTGTACGAACGACCTTGACGCCCTGGGCCGCGACCGCTCGGCTCTGCCTGGGTCGAAGGTGGTCGGGATGGGAGCCCCGCGACGCTCGCCCCGCTCCGGCCGGCACTCGCGAACGGCGCCCCGTCCATCCCGGAGTCTGAGCGCCCTCGCCGGAGGCATCCTCGTGAAGCCGCGGGCTTGGTTCTCGCCTCATGCTCTACGGGCCTATCCACTGCGGGCGCGCGTCGGCGGCGGCAGCGCCGAGCGGGCCGAAGGCAGGAGCTCGGGCGCAGCCGGAGCCGGGAAGCGCGCCTGGCGGAGCGGAGCGCAGCCGGGTGCTTGATGAGGTAGAGAAACCTGTAACAACCGCCCCAGCACACATGCACTTCGGCCTGACCGCTCAGCGGAAGGTCCTGTCCGCGCCGTCGTTCAACCCTGCGTGCGCCTCTGCCGACACCAGACGCTGCACTACCGAGCCGTCAGGGCGCGTAGCCGCCATACCTTCCCGGGGCCCGTCACGCGACATGCCACGCTGCGCGCGCATCTTGTAAGCGTCAATGTGACGCGAACTTGTCCGATGCACAGTCGCTGCACCCGCATCTCTGCGATGCTGAAGCCCGATCGAGAGGGGCCGCAGCGATGCAGTGGAAGATCCATGGGGAACGTCCGATCTACGAGAACAGCTGGGTGAACCTGTGGCTCACCGACGTCGAGACGCCGGACGGGAACCGCTGGGAGCACCACGTCGTCAAGCTTCGGCACCTGGCCGTGGCCGCCGTCGTCAACGAGCGGCGCGAGGTTCTGATGATGTGGCGGCATCGCTTCATCACGGACGCCTGGGCGTGGGAGCTGCCCATGGGCCTGGTCGAGGAGGGCGAGACGCCGGCCGAGGCGGCGGCCCGTGAGGTGCTGGAGGAAACCGGCTGGCGCCCCGGTCCGATCAAGCCGCTGATCTACGCCGAGCCGGCGAACGGCATCACCGACTCCCAGCACCACGTCTTCCGGGCCGACGGGGCAACGTACGAGGGTCCGCCGACCGAGAAGAACGAGTCGGACCGGATCGAGTGGATCCCGCTGGCCGACGTGCGGGGCATGATCGACCGGCGCGAGATCGTCAGCGGCGGATCCCTCGTCGGGCTGCTCTACGTGCTCATGGACGAGGCGATCCGCTGACCTGGCGGGGCAGCACTGCCCGAAGCCGGGACTCGAAAGCCACCGCGGCCGGTTCGCGACGGAAGGGCTCCAACTGCTCGTAGAACTCCCGAAGGTGGCCGGCGACTCGTTGCGAGCTGACGGCCGCCGCCGGGGCGAGCGCGGCCATGGCCGTGTGGCACGCCTCGTCGAGTTTGCCGCGTTGGAGCTGGGTGCGGGCGAGCCAGAAGGCGTGGAAGGCGCGGCCTCGGTGGTTCGATGCGTGTTCGCGGCAGAGGGCGTCCGCAATCAGGGGTTCGGCGAGGGCAGCTTCGCCCAGGCGGCCGTGCGCGATGCCGGTGTCCACGATCAGCTTCGGTTCGTCGAAGTAGGCGACCCAGGCCGGATCCGGATCACCGTTGCCGATCCGCCCGAACTGGGTGTGGGCTTCCGAGATCGCGGTGTGGGTCGCGCCGTGGCTGCCGAGGGTGGCGTGGGCGAAGGCTTCCCGCATCGCGAGCATAGCCAGGACGCGCGGTGTCGTACCCGCCGCCGCTCGGGCCTGGTCCTGGGCGGCCGTGACGAATGCGAGGGCGTCGCCGGGCTTGTCCTGGTAGGTGGCCTGGAGGCTCATGCAGGCGAGGACGTTGGCCATGAACTGGCGGTCATCGATGGCCTTGGCCAGGCCGAGGGATTCGGTGAAGTAGGCGCGTGCCTGGTGGTACTGGCGGGCGTCGAAGTAGGTCCATCCGGTGAGCCGGGCCAGCTCGGCCGCGATGCTGTGCAGGCCGTCCCGCAGAGGAGCCGGACGCTGTTCCTTGAGGAGATCGACGACGTAGCGGAGTTGGCCCACGACCGCCGGCCGTAAGGTCTCGCCGCCGTGCTCGTCGTCCCGGCGCCAGTAGTCCGCGATCGACGAATGCAGCGCGTCCAGCGTCGAGGCGCTGAGATCCCGCTCGGCCGCCAGGGCAAGGATCCTGTCGACGTCCGCCCCCGGTAGTCCGGCGGCCAGTGGTTCGCCGGCTGAGGGGGCCGGCACTTCGGCCGGTTCGCGGGGCGTGACTGTCAGGCTGGGCGGCGTTTCCCAGGAGCGTCGGGCAAGACCGAGCATGTGTCCGGGGATGCGCAGTCCGTCGGAGACCCGTTCGATCACGTCCATGTGCAGCAGCTGCCGTCGTCCGGCGATCACCTCGCCCACGCGGCTCGGGGTCAGGTCGCAACGGCGCGCGACCATCGACGGATAGATGCCTGCTCGTGCCTTGACCAGCTGAAAGATGCGGCCGAAGTCCCTGGCCTGGCATGCCTCGATCATCACTGGGTTCGTGAGCAGGCTGACCGGGAGTTCCTTCGAGCGAGATGGCTCGGGCATCGGGCACGCTCCGGCATGAGGACTACGGATCGCTGCACTTTGGTCAACCGAGGGTGATGTTACCCACGTTGGGTAATCCGCTTGGTCTTTCTGGCCGGTCTCGCAGAACGCGATGCTCCTGTCCATGGCGAACGGACAGGACGACGTACGGATGACGTTGCGGGTCTCCCGTGACTCCGGCCAGACGTGGGGGCCTCTCACGGAGGTACGCGTGGGCGAGAACCCGGTGGTCCCGGAGAACCCGGGCCGCTACCCGCCGTGCGTCTGCCCCCGGTGCTCGCAGCAGGCCCGGAACGCCGTCGCGTCCTTCCGGATGGTGTGGTGATGCGGTGCGCGCACTGGCGCCGGGTGCCCCTCGACCTGGCAAGGAAAGCACGGGCGAAGTCGACCGCCTCGTACATCGACAGGGCCGTGCAGTGCCAGCTGTCCGCGCACGGCGAGGGTGAGCACTTCGGTCTCCTCACCGACGACGGGGTGTACGGGACCGCGCTGTGGCTCCGCTGGCACGGGACAGGCGAGACGGCACTCGTCGTCCTGCCGGACTGCCCGGTGACCGCCCCTGGTCCTGACGGCGAGGGCTGCTGTCTGTTCGCCGGTCACGTCAAGCAGCACACCTGGGAAGACGCCCCGGAGGAGACCCCGTGCACCAACTGATCGCGAGCCCGTACAACGGAACGTTCCTGATCGCCCGCCCCGGCTCCAAGGGCGGCATGCGCATCCCCCGGACGCTCTACGAAGAGCTGGCCTCGACCGCCGGGGGCAGCAGTTCGCCGCCGGCCTGGCTCCTCGACCACGCCCGCAAGGCCTGGAACGTGGATCTGACGGGCGTGGCAATGCGGGACGCCGTCCTCGTACGCTCCGGTACCGGTCTCGGCTACGGCCGGGCCACGTACGAGATCAACAAGGGTTGCAACTTCAACTGCGAGCACTGCTACCTCGCGGAGCGGAAGTTCGAGGGACTGCCCTGGCCGGACAAGGTCCGGCTCCTGCACCTGCTGCGGGACGCCGGGGTGCTGTGGCTCCAGTTCACCGGCGGTGAGCCGCTGATCGACCGGGACTTCGTGGACGCGTACACCCTCGCTCACCGCTCCGGGATGCTGATCGAGATCCTTACCAACGGCTCCCGGCTCCACCACCCCGAGATCATCGGCCTCCTGCGCGAGCTGCCACCGCACAAGGTGACCGTCTCCCTCTACGGGGCGGCCCCGAACAGCTTCGACTCGCTCACCCGGAAGCCGGGAGCGTTCAAGCTGGTCGAGAAGGGGCTCATCGCGGCGCGCGAGGCCGGCATCGCGCTGGAACTGGCGCTGATCATCACCCGGCACAACGCCCATGAGCTGGACGCCATGCGGGTCCTCGCCGAACGGTACGGGGCGAGCCGCCAGGAGTACGGCACGATCTCCCCCACCTACACCGGCACGCCCGAACCGCTGGCAGCGCAGGCCCCCGGCTTCCTGGACAAGACCAGCGTCTTCAAGGGCTGCCCCGCCGGCCACACCTTCTTCCACGTCGACCCGCACGGCCTGGCGACCATGTGCAAGGTCGGCCGCGAAAACCCCATCGACCTCATGTCCGAGGGCCTGGACGGGCTCCTCCGTCTTCCCGGCGTCGCCAATGCCCAGATGCTTCGCACCGGTGGCTGCGGCGGCTGCCGGCTCTCCGGCACCTGCCGGGTCTGCCGACCGCTCGCCAAGGCGTACCAGGAGGCGAAGGCACCACTGAACACCTACTGCCAACACGGAAGCGAGGAAGCGTCATGACCGCTGTCATGGTGGAGATCAACCCCCGGCCGCCAGTCCTGGAGGAGCCGGAGGGAGTGATCCTCCTGGACGACTTGGAGGTGCTGTCCGAAGGGGCCGTCCCGGGCTGCAACGACGACAACCCGTACCGGTAGACGACCGGCCCTGCAGAACCGCGGGGGCTTCCGGACGTTCTTCCGTCGGAAGCCCCCGCACCACTGCCCGTTCCCACCCGCACCCCCCTTCGTGGAAGAGTGACGTCCCATGGCGACCACCCGCATCGGCCTCGACCGACTGCCGCCCGCCGCCCGCGCAGCCGTCGAAGAGCACACCGGCCCCCTCCTCACGGTCGAGGAGACCACCGAGGGCTTCAACAGCGAGATCGCGGCCCGCGTCACCTCCACCACGGGCACCTGGCACATCAAGGGGCTGCGCACCGACCACCCCCGCGCCTGGACCCAGCGCCGGGAGGCCGAGATCGCCCCCTCCCTCACCGGCCTGGCCCCCGCCCTCCGCTGGCGCGTCGAGGCCGCCGGCTGGGACCTCCTCGGTTTCGAAGTGCTCGGCGGCCACCACGCCGACTACGCCCCCGGCTCCCCCGACCTCCCCGAAGTCGCCTCCCTCCTGCGCCGACTCGGCGAGGCCCCTCGCCCCGGCATCGAGCTGCGGCACGCCGAACAGCGCCTGGAGCACTACGCCGCTCGTCCCGACGACCTCCGCTACTTCGCCGGGACTCACCTCCTCCACACCGACCTGAACAACACCAACGTCCTCATCGACGACCGCGCCTCCTCCGGTGACCGAGCCCGCCTGGTCGACTGGGCCTGGGCCACCCGCGGCGCGGCCTGGCTCGACGCCGCCTACTGGATCATCTGGCTCATCGCTGCAGGACACACCCCCACATCCGCCGAGCACTGGGCCGCCGAGATCCCCTCCTGGCACACCGCCCCCGCCGAGGGCATCACCGCCTTCGCCGCCGCCAACGCCAACGTCTGGTCCGAGATCAGCAACGCCGATCCCTCCCCGTGGACCCTGCGCCTCGCGAGGGCCACCACCACCTGGCACGCGCACCGCAGGACTGGTTGAACCGAACCGTCCACCGGGTGAGCCGGGCAAGCAGCCGGCCGCCCCGACCACGTCTGGTGGAACAGCAACCCGTGGTGAGCAGCGCGAGTTTGGGGTCCACCCCGCTTCTGTCGGCTCTGTCGGCTCTGTCAGCCGTGATCGCCGTGGAGCAGCTGCCCGCTCCCGAAACGCGAGAGGCCCCCAGGATTTCTCCTGGGGGCCTCCGGCCTGCTGTGCACTCGGCAGGATTCGAACCTGCAACCTTCTGATCCGTAGTCAGATGCTCTATCCGTTAAGCTACGAGTGCTTGGCGTTCCAGGCTTTTTCTTCCCGGTCGGCGTTGCGAGAACAACATTACATGACCTGCGCCGTGACGCGAAATCCATTAGCCCTACCGCGCCTGACCTGCGAAAACAGCGTCTCTGGGCTCATCTCGGCCATGCTCCTCCCGTCCCGACCCGTCCCGGCCCCTCCGGGCCTCCCCGGCCCCGCCCGCCTGCCCGGCGACGGGCCCCCGCGCCCGGAACGGCCGAAGCCCCGTGCCAGGGGCACGGGGCTTCGGGGTGGAGCGGAGGCGGAGGGATTTGAACCCTCGATGGGCTTTAAGACCCAAACCGCATTAGCAGTGCGGCGCCATAGACCGGACTAGGCGACGCCTCCTCCACACACCTCGCGCGGACGCGAGTGGTGCGTGCAGATGATGACACAGTCGAACGCCGTGCCACCAATCGCGGCTCACGTTACTAGTCCTCCGGGGGCCGGGGCAAAGCGGTTCGGCGCGGTGGCGCAACGTCCTGGCGCGGCGCGCGTTAGAGAGAAGGGCGGGGGCCCGGGTCTCCGTCCGCCGTCGCCTCCGTGAGCCGTCGCCGGCTCCGCGAGTCCCCGTCGCCCGTCCGTCGTCCGTCGTCTTCCGTCAGCCGTGGTGGCCGGGCGGGTCCGTGATCGTCCGTGACCGCCGTCCGCGGCCGACCTCGCCGCAGAGATCCTGGAGCTTCCCATGGTGCGCCGTCTCGTCCTCACCGCCGTCGTCTCGCTCGCCGCGCTCGCCACCGCCGTGCCGGCGTCCACCGCCTCCGGGCCCGCGTCCTCGGTTCCGGCGCCCTCCGCCGTGCCCACCTCCGGGCCGTTCGCCGCCGCCCGGCCCGCCCCGGGACCGCTGCCCCTGCCCGTGCCGCTCCCGCTCCCCGGGCTCCCGGGCGGCGGGGCGGGCGAGGCGCCCGGCGAGGTGGACGAGACCCAGACCCGGCTCACCGTGAGCGTGGAGAACACCGGCGTCCCCGGGGCCGACGGGACGTTCGAGCTGGAGTGCGGACCCACCGGGGGCACCCACCCGGAGGGCCAGGCCGCCTGTGACCGGCTGGCGGAGGCCGGGGCCACCCGGTCGGGGCGGCAGGAGCTCTTCCGGGAGACCCCCGCGGGCACGATGTGCACGATGATCCACGGCGGCGACGCCTTCGCCCGCATCGTGGGCACCTGGGAGGGCCGGGCCGTGGACACCACCGCGAGCCGTCGCGACGGTTGCGAGATCGCCCGCTGGAACAGCCTCGTCCCGGTGCTCCCCGACGTTCGCTGAGCCCAGCCGGGCACCCTGATGGCCCCGGAGTGAAGGCGCGCGCTCCCGACGGCGCCCGGGGCTCTCCGGTACGTCCCGCGCGCCCCCGAAAGACGGGGGCCGCGCCGTGTGTCCGCGCACGTCATCGGGTGCGCGGACAGCCGCCCCAGGGGTCCTCGGCGCACCCGGCGCGCACAGAACCTTGGTGAGAGCTCCCCCTCATCCGCCGTCCCGGGGGCTCCCCCTGGCCTTAGACTCCTCCAGTGACAGCCCGCGGTCCGAGGGGCAAGATGGGGCCCGCTGTCGGCAAGGTGCGGTAATCAGGGAGGAAGCGTCGTCGTGAGCAGCAGGCCGTCCCGAGGCACTGCTCGCCTCGCAGCCATACTCGATGCCCTTCCCGACGGGCTGCTGCTCGTCAACTGCAACGGCACCGTCGTCAACGCCAACGCCATCGCCATCGACATGTTCGAGTCCCCGGGCACCGCGCTCGTCGGTCGCGGTCTGCTCGACCTGCTGCCGGAGTTCGACTCCCGGCTGATCCCGGGCTCGATGCGCCGGCCCGAGACCACGGACGAGCAGGGCAGGACCAAGCCGACCCGGATGATCGCGCGGCGCACGGACCGCCGCGAGTACCCGGTCGAGGTCACCAGCGCGAGCCTCGACAGCCGTCAGGCCGCGTACAACGAGATCCACTCCAGTTACACCGGCGACGAGCTCCTCATGATCGTCGTACGGGACCTCTCCGGCACCGTCGACACCGAGGCGGAGCTGGCCCGTTCCCAGCGGCAGACCGAGATGATCCTGCGGGCCGCCTCCGAGGGCGTCGTCGGCACGGACACCGAGGGGCGCGTCGTCCTGGTCAACCCCGCCGCCGCGCAGATCCTCGGCTTCCGGGCCAGCGACCTCGGAGGCCAGGAGCTGCACCCGCTGGTCCTGCACTCGCGGGCGGAGGGCGAGCCGTTCCCCTACGAGGACTCACCGCTCGCCGACACCCTCAGGTCGGGGCGCAAGCACCGGGTGCGCGGGCAGGTGCTGTGGTCCAAGAGCGGCGCGCAGGTGCCGGTGGACCTGACGACCGCCCCGGTACGGGACGGGGACCAGCTCGTCGGCGCGGTGATGACGTTCACCGACCGCCGCCCGTACGAGGAGTTGTCGGCGCAGCACACGAGCGTCGTCGCCGAGCTGACCACGAGCCACGCCGACGAGGTCACCGCCCTCAAGGAGGCGCACGCCGCCGAGATCGAGGCGCTGAAGGAGGCCCACACCGCCGAGCTCGCCGACCGCAGCGAACGGTACGCCGCCGAGATCGAGAGCCAGGCCGACCTGCTCGCCTCCCTGGGCGCCCGGCACGCCCAGCTCACCGCCGTCCTCGGCGGTTCGCTGCGCGGGCCCCTGGAGGAGCTGCGGGGCGAACTGTCCACGCTCGCCTCCGACCCGGCCGGGCAGTTGTGGCCCGAGGCCAACCAGATCCTGCATCACCTCGCCGCCGGGTACGCCCGGATGACCACGCTCGTCGACAACGTCCTGGGCTTCCAGCGCCTGGACGCGGGTATGGAGGGGCTGCACAAGGCCCCCGCCCTGGTCGAGGGGATCGTGAAGGGCGGGATCGACGGGGCGGTCGAGCTGATCGGCCCCGGTCGCGCCCAGTTCGCCGTGCACACCCCGCCGATCGAGGCGGAGGTCGACGCGCGTCAGCTGGCCACCGCCATCGCCCATCTCGTCGCGGACGTCTGCGGGGTCGACTCGACCGGCAAGGCGCGAACCGTCCCCGGGGGCGGCTATGTCGACTCCACGGTCGTCGTGGCCGCCGCTCAGCGCGGGGACGTCGTACGGATCGAGGTACGCGGGCCGTACGCCGGGGGCGATCCGGTGCACGAGCCGATCGTGCGCGGCATCGTCCGGGCGCACGGCGGGGTGCTCCAGACGCATGAGATGCCGGGGATGAGCGGCAGTGCGTACGTCCTCGACGTGCCCGTCGGCGCGGCGGCCGGCACCATCGCGCCCCCGGAGACGGACGGGGCCGGCCCTGCTCCGGAGCCCGCCGCCCCGACGGCCTCCTCCTCGCCCGAGGGCCTCGGGGCGCCCGGCGTCACCAGCGGCGGCCGTCGCCGGGCGCGCCGGTCCTCCACCGACGCGTTCCTGGACAGCCCCGGCGGTACGCCGGAGGATGCCGGGGACCACGCGACCGGCGCCGCGCCTCCCGCCCCCGACGACCGTCCGGACGTCGCGCCGACCGGGCGACGGCGGGCCCGCCGGGGCCCGGCCGCGCCCGAGGAGCAGGCCCCCGAGCTGATCCCGGCCCAGCAGGGCGAGGGGTCCGGACGTCGGCGCGGCCGTCCCAGTCCGGCCGAGGCGGCTCCGGGCACGCCCCCCGGCGCCGCTCCGGGAGAGGCCGCGACCGCCGCGCAGGAGCAGCGGGAGCCCCGGCCGCAGCGGAGCGCGCTGGCCCTGGCCCCCGCCGCGTCTTCCGGGCCGTCCGAGGGGGCGGTCGTCACCGCCGCCGAGAACGCCCAGGGGGGTGGTCGTCCGCAGCTCGGGCAGACCGTTCCGCCCCAGGGGGTTCCGGCGGGCCCGCAGCAGCCCGTTCCGCCGCACGGAGTCCCGGTGGATCCGCAGCAGCCCGTCCCGCCCGCCGGTCGGCGGGGCCGCCGGGAAGGCGAGAACCTCGCCCTCCCCGCCCTCGCGTCCGGCAACGGCGGCGCCCCCGAGGGCGGCCTGGGCCCGGAAGCGTCTCCGTCCGACCGCCGTCCCGGAGGCCGGCGGGCCCGGCGTGCGCTGGCCGCCGCGCAGGAGCGCACGGCCGCCGAGGCCGGTCCGCGCACCGCCTTCGCCCTGCCGCCGGCCGAGGCCGACCGCGCCCCGATCGCGCCCGAAGCCCCGGCAGGCCCTGCCCCGGGGGCGAGCGCGCACCACGCGCGTACCGCACCGGAGGCCGGTTACACCCCTCCCCAGCCGCACCCCGTCGCCCCGCCGCGCATCGGCCCGCAGACGGACGGGCCCCCTGCCCAGGGCGCCCCCTCCCCCGGGACCGCCGGTCCCGGCCCCGCCGACCAGAGCATGCCCGCGGTACCCCGGCCCCCCGGGGCGGCGCCCGCTCCGGGCCGTTCCGACACCGGCGTACCGCAGGACCCGGGCCCCGCACCGTGGGGCGGAACCGGGCAGAACGCCCCTTCCGGCGTCGGCACGGGAGTGGGCCCGACCGCGCACGCCACCGGCACGGCCTCCGTCGCAGGGCACGGACCCGGCACCGGGGCGGCCCCGACCACGCACGGGCCCGGCACCGGGGGCGGTCCGACCGCGCATGCCACCGGCACGGCGTCCCTCGCCGAACCGGCAGCGCATCCGGCCGACGGTGACGCGGGCGTTCCGGCCGCGGACGCGCGGCGGCAGCCGCTGCCGGCCGAGGAGCCGATGCCGGAGGGCGTCCACCCCGATTCGACGCAGGGGCGGGCCTTCAGCGTGCGGACGCTGGGCCAGGGCGTGCCGTTCGCCCAGCACCTCGCACACCAGCAGAACCAGCCGTACCAGGGTGTCGGCGGGGCCGGCCGGCGGCGCAAGCTCGCCGCCCCGCCCGAGGGCGACCGGGATCCGGCCCGGCCCGCCGGCGGTCAGCACGCGTCCCAGCCGAACCCGTCCCAGCCGAACCCGTCCCAGCCGGTCCCGCCGCAGCAGCCCCGGCCCCAGCAGGGCGGCCCGGGCGGTGCTTCCGTGCCCGTCCCCCCGCCCGGCGCCCAGCCCGGCCCGCCCCAGCCCCGGAGCCAGAACCCCGGCCGGAACCAGCCCCCGGCCCAGGGGCCCGCTCAGCCGGACCCGTCGGACCGTCCCTCCCGACCGGGACCGGGCCAGGACCCCTCCGGCCAGGACCCGTCCGGCCAGGGGCCCGGCGCCGGTATCGCCTACGGCGAAGGGCAGCTCATCGCGGCGCCCGTCGCGGAGGGGCGCGCGTACGCCATAGGGGCGCCCGACGAGGGGGCCGAGGGGCCCGAGCCGCTGGACGGGCCCGGAGGCGCGGTCGAGGTGGCCAACCGGCCGCACCCGCGGCCGATGGACGACGAGTTGCCGCCCGAGCCGCTGGACAACCCGCGCCGTCTGCTGGTCTGGCCCGCCCCCGACGTACCGACGCAGCAGGCGCTCAGCGACCGCGGCTACCGTCCGGTGATCGTCAACTCCCGTGAGGAGGTCGACGCCCAGATCGCCGCGTTCCCCGCCGCGCTCTTCGTCGACCCGCTGACCGGTCCCATCACCCGTACCGCCCTGCAGTCGCTGCGCCAGGCGGCCGTGGCGGCCGAGGTCCCCGTGCTGGTCACCGCCGGTCTCGGCCAGGCGACCCGGGAAGCGGCGTACGGGGCCGACCCGGCCGTCCTCCTCAAGGCGCTGGCTCCGCGCGACAGCGAACAGCATCCTCCGCGCGTCCTCCTGATCGAGGAGCACGAGGAGATCGCGGTGGCCCTGACGCAGACCCTGGAGCGGCGGGGGATGCAGGTGGCCCGGGCGGCGACGGACAGCGAGGCCGTCGACCTGGCGGGCCGGATGCGGCCGAACCTCGTGGTGATGGACCTGATGCAGGTACGTCGTCGGCGCGCCGGGATCATCGACTGGCTGCGGGCCAACGGGCAGTTGAACCGCACCCCGCTGGTCGTCTACACCTCGGCCGGGATGGACCAGATGGAGCTGTCGCGGCTCGCCTCGGGGGAAACCGTCCTCTTCCTCGCGGAGCGGTCCACCAGTGACGAGGTCCAGTCGCGGATCGTCGACCTGCTGGCGAAGATCGGCACCAACTGACCGCGCGGGCCGTGCCCACGACAGGGCGGGGGGGGGGGGGGGGTGCCCGACCCCCCCCCCCCCGGTTTAACTGGTAAGGGCGGCGGGCCACGGGCAGAGCCGGGGGTCGTGCCGCCCGGCCCCCGCGGACAGCGTGGGGGTGACCCTCTTGGGGGGCATGGCGGC